>CAYJFL010000001.1:0-90865 GCA_964369865.1 uncultured Muribaculaceae bacterium
TATCACATACAATATTTTTATATCTTAATCTTTTGTACTTACCACAACTACATTCATAATCTTTAGTAGGTCCAAATATTTTTTCACAGAATAAACCATCACGTTCAGGTTTAAGTGTACGGTAGTTTATTGTTTCTGCTTTTTTTACTTCTCCGTAAGACCATTTACGAATTGTTTCAGGAGAAGCGATACTAATTTTAATACCTTCAAATTTATCTACATTCATATTAAATTTCTTCTCCTTCTAATTCTACAATGTCTTCGATTGAAGGTTCAACATCATCAAAATTTTCTTCTTCATCTATGTTTTCTTCTTCAACTTTTTCATCTTCTTTACTATCTTCTTCAGTTTGAGGAGGAAGTGGTAAGAAACCATCATCATCCTCATCTAAATCGTTTAGTTCAATAAATTCTCCATCTTCATTTAATACATTTAAATCAAGACCAAGAGCTTGTAATTCTTTAATTAATACTCTGAAACTTTCAGGAATACCACTTTTTGGAATCGGTGTTCCTTTAACAAGAGCTTCATAAACTTTAACACGTCCAACTACGTCATCTGATTTTATAGTCATCATTTCTCTTAGTACATGAGCTGCACCATAAGCATATAATGCCCATACCTCCATCTCACCAAAACGTTGTCCTCCAAGTTGTGCTTTACCACCAAGAGGTTGTTGCGTAACAAGTGAGTATGGTCCTGTTGAACGAGCATGTAATTTATCTTCAACCATGTGGTCAAGTTTAATCATATACATGATACCAACACTAACACGGTTATCTAATTTTTCACCAGTACGTCCATCATATAAATCTTCTTTACCATCAGGTGAAACTCCTGCTTCGCTTAAAGCTTCAACAATTTCATCTTTTTTAGCTCCATCAAATACTGGAGTTGCTACATGAATATTTAAGAATTTAGCAGCATAACCTAAATGCATCTCTAATATTTGTCCAACATTCATACGAGATGGTACCCCTAATGGGTTAAGAATAATATCTACCGGTGTTCCATCACTTAAATATGGCATATCTTCTTCAGGTAAGATAAGAGAAATAACCCCTTTATTACCATGACGTCCAGCCATTTTATCTCCAACGCTTATTTTACGTTTTTGTGCAATGTAAACACGAATTAATTTTGATACACCAGCTGGAAGTTCATCACTGTTTTCTTTAGTATATACTTTAACATCATGAACAATACCTCCACCTCCATGTGGAACACGAAGAGATGTATCTCTAACTTCACGAGTTTTTTCTCCAAAGATAGCATGTAACAATTTTTCTTCACTAGTAAGTTCAGCCATTCCTTTAGGAGTAACTTTACCAATTAATATATCATCATCTTTAACTTCAGTACCGATACGAATAATACCATTTTCATCTAAATTTTTACGTGCTTCCTCACTTACATTTGGAATATCACGAGTAAATTCTTCTGGTCCTAATTTAGTATCACGACATTCAGTTGAATATAATTCTAAGTGGATTGATGTATACACATCATCTTTAACTAAACGCTCATTTAAAATGATCGCATCCTCGTAGTTATATCCATTGTAGTTCATAAACGCTACTGTACAGTTTTTACCAAGTGCAATTTCACCTAAATCTGTAGAAGGTCCATCACAAATAGTAGTTCCTCTAGTAACTTTATCCCCTACTTTAACAATAGGAATTTGGTGGTAACAAGTACCAGCATTACTACGTTCAAAATTAGTCAAGTAGTATGTATCTACTCCACCTTTAGTTTTTATTAAAATTTTACGGCTATCTACATATTCAACAATACCGTCAGCTTTAGCAGTAATAACTGCTCCACTATCTTTAGCTGCAATAGCTTCAACACCAGTTCCTACTAAAGGAGCTTCAGTTTTTAAAAGTGGAATTGCTTGACGTTGCATGTTTGAACCCATAACCACACGTTTACCATCATCATGCTCCAAAAAAGGCACGGCACTACTTGTAATAGATACAAGTTGTTGTGGTGAAACATCTATAAAGTCTATTTGTTCTTTATTTATCATTATAGTTTCCCCGTGATTACGAGCAGGTACTTTTTCATCCACTACAACATTATCAACAATGTTAATTGTAGCTTGTGAAATATAGTAATTTAACTCTTCATCAGCAGTCATGTAAACTATATCATCAGTTAAAACACAATTATTTACTTTACGATATGGAGTCATAATAAATCCATATTCATTTACTCTAGCATAACTAGATAATGACGAAATAAGTCCAACGTTTGGTCCCTCTGGAGACTCAACAGGACATAATCTTCCATAGTGAGATGCATTAACGTCACGTACTTCAATTCCAGCACGATCACGAGAAAGTCCACCTGGCCCTAAAGAAGAAAGACGTCTTTTATCTGTAAGCTCAGCTAATGGATTTGTTTGATCCATGAATTTTGATAACTGACTACTACCAAAGAATTCTTTAATACTAGCAGTTAAAGGTCTAATGTTAATTAAAGTTTTTGGTGTTACTTCAGTAATATCTTGTGTACTCATACGATCACGAATAACACGTTCAATACGACTAATACCAATTCTAAATTGATTTTGAACTAATTCACCAACTTGACGAACACGACGGTTAGATAAGTGATCAATTTCATCAAAATTTCCTACACCTTCAAGTAAATTTAAGTAATAAGATACAGCTGAATAAACATCACTAATAGTTAAACGACGTTCATTACCAGTAATATCATTACCAATTACTTTTACAACTTTATCAGGAGTAACATTTGAATAAACTTTAATCATTTGTACTTTATTATAAGTATCTAAATCTCCATTAATTAATACTTCACGTACCCCATATCCACCTTCAATAGCAGGTCTAATAGTTTCTAATACTTCTTTATCAATTAAAGTACCTTCTTCAGCTAATACTTTTCCATCAAATTTAATAGTTTCAGCTAAACGACAACCAAATAAACGTTCCATAATATGTAACTTTTTATTATATTTGTAACGTCCAACTTTAGCTATATCATAACGGAACGGATCAAAAAATTTCGCAACTAATTGATTCTTAGCACTTTCTAAAGTAGAAGGTTCCCCTGGTCTTAATTTAGAATGAATATCAAGTAATGCTTCATCTAAATTTTTAGTAGTATCTTTAACTATACTTCTTTCAATAAATGGATCTTGTCCAAATAAATCAAAAATATCTTCATCACTAGATAACCCAAGTGAACGAAGTAACGTTGTAACCGGTACTTTTCTAGCACGATCAATACGTACATACATAACATCACGAGCATCAGTTTCAAACTCTAAATATGCTCCTCTGTTAGGTATAATTTGACTTGTTACAACAGTTCTACCATTTTTATCTATTTCATGACCGAAATAAACACTTGGTGAACGAACTAATTGTGATACAATAACACGTTCTGCTCCATTTATAATAAATGTTCCAGAATCAGTCATTATAGGCATATCCCCTAAAAATATCTCTTGTTCTTTTACTTCTCCAGTTTCACCATTAAAAAGTCTTGCTTCAACTTTTAATGGAGCTGAAAACGTTGCTTGTTTTTCTTTACACTCTTTTACAGTATATTTTGGTACGTCAAAAGAATATTCATCAAACTCTAAAGTTAATTTCCCATCAAAACTTACAACAGGAAAAATATCTTTAAATACTTCACGAATTCCTTCAGATGTGAACCAATCATAACTACTTTTTTGGATTTCAAGTAAGTTCCCTAATTCAATCGCATTTTTTGTTTTTGCGTAACTACGTCTCTCACGGTGTCCACTTTTCATAACAGTATAAGCCATTCATTCACCCCTATTAACTATATTTAAACAACAAATTGCACGCTTAAAATAAAAAGCATGCCGTCAATTTATAATTTTAACACAACTATGTAAAGTTGTCAATTATTTACAACAGCGAACTATAAAAAAACCTTTATGCTTTTTTATTATTTCAACTTGATATATTTTCTCAAGTTCTTTCACTGTACTCTTAGCACCATGGTTTTTATTTATTACAAACCATAGTTCCCCATTTTCATTCAAGTATTTAATACTAGAAAATAAAAGCTCATATAATATTTTCTTCCCAACTTTAATAGGAGGGTTTGTAATGATGTAATCATATTTCTTAGTAATATTTTCATAACCATTACTAATAAAAATATTTACATCAACCTTATTATCTTTAGCATTTATCTTACTTAAATTTAATGCTCTATCATTAATATCAACCATATCAACTAAAGCATTTGTGTTTGACTTTATAAATATACCGACGGGCCCATATCCACAACCTAAGTCAAGAACATTCCCATCAATAGTATTTATCGGTATAGTTTCAAGTAAAGTCCTAGTCCCAAAATCTAATCCATCTTTTGAAAAGACTCCGTTATCAGTCTTAAATAAATATTCTTTATCATTAATAACTGCTCTAGACTTCTTGATATCACTTTTTAAATTTTTATCATTAGTAAAATAGTGACTCATAACTTCTCCTTCATTATACACTGAAAGCCCATACTAATATTTAGTATAGGCTGCCAGTAATTTAAATTAAAATTATTTAATTTCGATAGTAGCTCCAGCTTCTTCGAATTTAGCTTTTAATTCGTTAGCTTCATCACTATTGTAGTTTTCTTTAATGTTTCCACCGTTATCAGCTAAATCTTTAGCTTCTTTAAGTCCTAAACCAGTTACTTCTTTAATTAATTTAATAACTGCTAATTTGTTAGCTCCTGGTGCAGTTAATACAACATTAACTGTAGTAGGTCCAGTTTCAACAGCAGCAGCTGGTGCAGCAACTGCAACACTTGATGGATCAACACCAAATTTTTCTTTCATTCCTTCAACTAATTCGTTTAATTCTAGGATAGTCATTCCTTCAATAGCGTTTAAAATTTCTTCATTTGTTAATTTTGCCATAATTTTTCTCCTCCTTATAATAATTAATTACTTTCTTCTAAATTTTTCTTATGTAAGTCTACACAAATTGCAAAGTCTTTCACTGGACTCATTAAACCAGCAGCAAACATTGTAAGTAATGTATCTCTTGATGGGATGTTCGCGTATTTTGTTAATAATTCAATATCAGCGATTTCATCTCCGATTTTTCCAACTTTCATTTGTAATGCATCGTGTGTTTTTGCAAACTCACTTAACACTCTAATTGGAGCAACTGCGTCAGTTCCGAATGCTAATGCTTTTGGACCAACTAATTCTTCATCCACGTTAATGTTTAAAGAATTAAGTGCAATTTTAGTTAATGTGTTTTTGTATACTTTAAGTTCAGAACCAGATTCTTTTAAAGCTTTTCTTAATTCTGTCATTTCAGCAACTGTTAATCCTTGGTATTCGAATACTACGAATGTTTCGCTAGCTTCAACTTTACCAACAATTTCATTAACAACTTCTTTTTTTGCTTCTAATATTTTCGTACTTGCCATACTGCACCTCTCTTCCATGATATAGTACGTATGAAAAAAGTCCCATAATACGTAACCGTTTAGAGACTTCTGTTTTTTATATCAAACAATTTCCTCGGTAGGATTTATGGTAACCTACTGTCTACGGTACTATATACTTTTTTCACAACAAATAAATTATATCATATCAATAATTATTTGTCAAAAACATTTGTATCAAGTTTAATTCCAGGACCCATAGTTGAAGATATACTTATATTTTTTACATAAGTACCTTTAACGGTGTTAGGTTTACTTTTTAACATTAGTGATACAAAGCTTGTAATATTTTCGATTAATTTTTCATCTTCGAAAGATACTTTACCAACTGGTACTGCAACATTTCCGTAAGAATCAGCACGGTATTCAACACGTCCTTTTTTAACATCACTTACAGCTTTAGCAGTATCCATAGTTACACTTCCAGTTTTAGGGTTAGGCATTAAACC
Organism: uncultured Muribaculaceae bacterium; assembly: GCA_964369865.1. GTDB lineage: Bacteria > Bacillota_I > Bacilli_A > RF39 > UBA660 > MGBC107952. The sequence continues at coordinate 5,914 of CAYJFL010000001.1, forward strand.
TTTAGGCCCTAATACTCTACCTAATCTACCTAGTGCAGGCATCATATCTGGAGTTGCGATCATTACATCAAAATCAAACCAATTTTCATTAGCGATTTTATCTAGCATATCTTGATCTCCTACATAATCAGCACCAGCTTCAACTGCAGCTTTAGCAGCATCACCTTTAGCAATAACTAATACTTTTTTCACTTTACCAGTTCCATTAGGAAGAACAGTTGCTCCTCTTAATTGTTGATCAGCTTTACGAGTATCTAAGTTAAGTCTTAAAACAAGTTCAACTGATGCATCGAAACTAGCTACAGAAGTATCTTTTACTAATTTTACAGCTTCTTCTTTAGAATACATAGTATTTTTATCGAATTTTTTAGCTGCTTCTAAATATTTTTTACTTTTCTTCATTTCATTTACCTCCTTGTGGTTTTACATTCATAGAATGCATTAAAAGCGGATTTAATCCTCCCACGGTAGGGAATAATTAATTATTAATTATTAATCAACTATTTCGATACCCATGTTAAGTGCTGTACCAGCTATAATATTCATAGCCGCTTCTACATCATCAGCATTTAAATCAGGTAATTTAGTTTCAGCGATTTCACGTAATTGAGTTTTAGTAAGTTTTCCAACGATCTCGTTTCTTCCTTTACTAGAACCTTTACTAACACCAGCCGTTTTCTTAATTAAGAATGCAGCAGGTGGAGTTTTAATTACAAACGTGAAACTTCTGTCATCAAAAATTGATATAACAACCGGTAAAATGTCACCCATTCTATCTCTTGTTGCATCGTTAAATTTTGTACAGAATTCATTTAAGTTAACTCCCGCTGGACCTAACACAGTTCCAACTGGTGGACCTGGTTGAGCTTTTCCTGCAGGGATTTGTAATTTAATTTCTTTTACTAAGTTTGCCACGAAAAACACCTCCTATATTATTTTTTCGCGAGTGGTAAATCGAGTGTTAAGCCCCGCTTAATTAGCTAACGCACTTTTTCTCTCCCACTTTTGATATCTATATATAAATTTCACATATAGCGAATTAATGATAACACATTTTACATTATTTGTAAATATGTTTCGTTTCTTTTAATGATTAAGCTTTTTCAATTTCAGTAACAGTAAGTTCAACTATAGTTTCTTGACCAAACAAATCGATTGCTACTTCTAAAATTCCTGCTTCTCTATCGTATTCTTTTACTGTACCAAACATACCATTAAATGGTCCATTAATAACTTTTACACTATCTGAAATAGCTAGTTCACTAGTATCAGTAAATCTACTCATTCCCATTGAACCTAACACTCTATCTACTTCCATAGGTGTTAAAGGGAATGGTTTAGCTCCACGTCCACTTGAACCAATAAATCCAGTTACTCCAGGAGTATTACGAACTACGAACCACGCATCATCATTCATAACCATTTCAACTAAGATATAACCTGGGAACATTTTTTTAACTTTACTAACTTCTTTACCATCTTTTAATTCAACTTCAGTTTGTTCAGGAACTACTACTCTTAAAATATATTCTTCCATCCCCATACTTGAAGCACGCATTTCTAATTTTTCTTTTACTTTATTCTCATGCCCTGAATAAGTATTAACAACATACCATTCTTTTTCCATTATATATCTCCTATCCTAATAAACTTGTTACATATGCTAAAACAAAATCTGTTAAACGGAAAAATACCGCTAAAAATATAATAATAACTACAGTTGCAGTTGAATACTTCATCATATTTTTTCTATTAGGGAATTTTACCTTACGCATTTCACTTTTAACACCGATAAAAAATGAACGAATCTTTTTCATATTTTCACATCCTTTATTATGTGTGTTTTCCAAAATAAAAACACTAATCCGTGTCTGATATAAATATACCAAAAAATTAGTATTTTGTCAATATATTATATTGTATCAAAAAGCAATACTTTTGCAGTATTACTTATCTATAATAAACAAGGAATATCTTTAAATCAAAAGTAAAGTTTAAAACTTGTCAAAGGAATATCTTTTTCTATCATTTCACATATATATCTCTCTACTCTACATTAATAACATCTCTTAAATATAATTTTTTTCAAATAAAAAAAGAATAGTTAGCAACTATTCTTTTTACCTTAAATTATTATAAAATAAATTTACAATAAGTAGTCTATATTGAGGATATATAAGGTACTATATCCATTATTATTATAACTAAATTTTAAATTGTTATTCAGATTGTTTTTTTATATCTTCAATCATATGATAAACATTAGAATTAATAGCTATACCAATTACAATTATATATGAAAGTATATATACCCATATCATAAATGACGCTATATTAGATAACCCTCCATAAAAAATATCATATGAAGCAAAAAGTTCAATGTATAAAGAGTATATTGCAGTTACTAAAGTTACTCCAATTGTAGTGAATATTGCTCCTTTAGTAAAAAACTTACTAGCAATTTTTTTTGTTGGTGAAATAACATAAATAATTTTCATTGTAATAAAAATTATCGCAAAAGTTATTGGCCATTTTAAGAATGTGAATAAATAATAGTAGTGGTTAGAATTACTATTAAAGATATATCCAGCAATATCATTACCGAAGGCCAACACTATTAATATTATCAATATTAATGTTATTAATAAAATTGTAACAAATATAGATTTAATTCTCATTGTAAGAAAATCTTCTTTTTTTATTTTAAATAATGTATTAGTTGCTACTATTATTGAATAAGATCCATTACTTGCTATTATAAACCCAAATAACATGAATAAGGCTATATTCATATCAAAACTATTTCCTCCAATAAATGGAATCAACAAACTGCTAAATTCATTCGGAAGATTATCATTTAAAAATTCTATTAAACTTTCCATTGAAATCGAAAAAAACGACCCTACAACTCCTACTAAACTTAAAATAGGTATTATTGATAAAACTAAGAAGAAAGCTAAATTACCAGGTAGAAAACTCATCTCTTCACGTCGAATAATTTTCCATAAATTTTTACTTTTAATTTTAATTCTCTTCATATCTTACCTCACTAAAGAGTAGCATAAGCTACTCTAACTGTTTAATTCTTCTTTATTGTTTCTCATATCTAAAGTTGCTTCATTAACAGCATCATCAATAGTTTTAATCGCATCATTAATCATACTATAACCAACTGCTGCACCATAATTATGTGTTAAATCTTTCATTTCTTTGTTAAGTTTTCTAATATAAGCAATAACTTGTTTTTCACTGTGGCCTACTAAGTAAATTAAAAACTCGTTACCATTAGATCTAATAATTTCACTATTTTCTATTTGAGTTGTAATTAACTTATTAGCTGCTTCTTCAATAATTTTATCACCCTCACCATGACCAAAATTATCATTTATATAAGCTATATTATTTAAATCAACTATAACAATAGATTGTGGATAAACTTCACTATTATCCCATTTGTCAATATTATCGTTTAAAAATGCTCTGTTTTTTAATGACGTTAAACTATCTATATATTTTAATTTATCAGCTTTACTAACAGCTGGACCAGCATCTTTTATTTCTTGATATTTTTTAATACCTAAATATCCTAGTCCAATAATTATCGCAGCAAGTATAGCAACAATAATATTTTTATAAATAGTTGGTTTATTTCCTAAACTAATTAATGTATGTACATTCTTATTAACCGTATTATCATCATTAATCATTGAAATATAAAAGTCAAAGTATTTCATAAATAATTCGTTGTCGTTTATATCTCTAATTACATAACCATCATAATCATAATCTGCAATAAAATTAACACTCATACTCGATAATGAATTGTGTTTATAGTATTGATAATTATTCATATCAATTACTAAATAATCACCTTTATTTTTATTTCTAATAGCACTCTCTATATTGTTATAAGATATAACTTCAATATTTAAGTCTTTTAAAGTAGTTTCTATATCACTATTTTTAACAGTTACCACTTTACTACCAATCAGTGACATTAAGCTATTAGCTTCTAACTTATCTTTATAATCACTAAGTACAACTATATCTTGTTCTGTAGTTTGTACTGTATTATAAACATCAGTTTTATATTCAACATTGTAAACATCATCATAGAAGAAATCTATTTCATTACTATTAAATGCATTAACTAACTCTTCATAAGTATCATAAGATGCATATTTAATATCTACTTGAGCAGTGTTTTTGAAATTATTAACTTGATTAATATTGTAACCGTATAATTTAGTTTCTATATTAGTTATATAAGGAACACTCTCTACATATCCAAAAATATAACTTTTACTAACGAATGAACTCTTAACTTCTTCACTTACATTAGCATTTGCTAAATACGTATTATTAATATTAGCCATAAAAGATTCTTTGAAATCATCTTTAACCCATTTATTAACATATTTAGTTATTATTGTATTAAACTTTTCATCAGCACCTAATGTAATTACATAATAATTTTTTAAAGAATCAATATTATAATTAACATATAAACCACCTTGTTTTACAATAGAATCTAAATATAACATTTTAGGAATACTAATTGCATTAACAGTATCTTCATAAACTGCTTTTACAAGTTCTTCTAATGTATCAAAAGTTTGAAATTTAACATTATTAGTAGCAGCCAAATGATTTTCCACTTGTTCTAAATCACTTTTTAAAACACCTACTGTAATATTTTTAATATCACCGTTATTAATATAAGTTACATTATTTTTACTAAATAATGCATAATTATCTGTATATAAAAGTAAATCTTCTTCTGAAAGTGTATCAGTAATTTTAAATGCATACTCTAATGCATCACTATCTTTAGAAATCGGTACTTCATTTATTTCTAAATTAGTACTAGTTTCAAATTCAGTAATAAAATCAAAAACTACCCCACTACCAGATTTAGTAAAAATAGGCACATTAGTGTTTACAGAAACATCATATACATTATTTTTATTACTTTCTATCCATTGCTTTTCTGCCAAAGTCAAAGTTGATTCAGCATCTTCTTTTATAAAATAATTGTAAATAGCAAAACCAATTATTGATATTACTATTGTTGCTACAACTACTTTAATTATTGTATTTTTTTTCATAAAATCCACCTAACTAGTTATTACTCCAAACAATAGTCTCACTATTTCTGCTTTTATATCCAATATAAGGAAATTCTCCCTCAACTGGATTATTATTAGTCAAAAATATTTGAATATCATATAAACTTTTCTCTTCTTCTGAGAAAGCATCTAATACTTTTACAGCATTTTCTTTTGCTCCACTAGCAGCTACACCAGCATTAGCAGTAGCACTTATATTAACTGTTCTACCATTGATAGTTACTGAACTATCACTAAATAAATTTGTGTCTGTTAAAATTTTTGAAATTTCATCTTTTGTTTTAGTTGCTATTTCAACATTTTCTAATTCTACTAATCTGTCACCATATTTATCTTCATTAAACATTGGCATTAAAAAGAATATTACGAACAGCGCTAATAATATTAGTATAATTACTATTAAAGCGATTATACCTATTTTCCCTTTTGTTAACTTTTTCATCATTCACCTCTAACTTCACAATTATACTATAAATTGTGTATTTTTCCAAATTATAATTTATCTAATTCTGTTTTTAAAAGTTCCATTGCAGCACTAGGATTAACTTGCCCACGACTAGCTTTCATTACCTGACCCATTAAGAATTTAATAGCTCTATCACGCCCTGCTTTATAATCTTCTATACTACTCGGATTATCATTTAAAATAGTTTTTATCATTTCTGTTATAGCACTTGTATCACTAATTTGTTCCATATTATTATCTTTAATAATAGTTTTTATATCTCCACCATCTTTAAAAATAATAGCAATTATTTCTTTAGCTTGCTTAGAACTGATTTTTTTATTATCAAGCATCATAACTAAATCAATAAAATTAGTTTTATTAAAATTAGTTTCTCTAAATGAAATACGTTCTTTATTTAAATAAGAAAGTATGTCCCCTGTTATTAAATTAATAGCAATAACTGGGTTTACTTCTTCAATAATTTCTTCTATAAATGTACATAATTCATAATTAGCAATTAAAGCATCAATATTTACATTACTAACATTCATATTAGTATATTTTTCTCTTAAAACATTAGGTAATGTAGGTAAACTTGATTTCATAGAATTTATTTCTTCATCAGTTAATTTTATTACTGGTAAATCAGGCTCAGGAAAATATCTATAATCATTTCCTGTTTCTTTTTTACGCATTAAAATAGTACTTTCTTCTTTATCATCAAATCTTCTAGTTTCTTCTGTTATAATTTGACCACTATTTATAATTTCACTTTGACGTTTAACTTCAAAATCAATACTTTTACGTACATTTGTAATTGAACCTATATTTTTTACTTCTACTTTAGTTCCTAATATTCCACTATTTTCTTCACTAAGTGAAACATTAGTATCACAACGCATACTACCTTCTTCTATTTTTACATCACTTATTCCTAAATAAAGTAAAATACTTCTTACTGTATCAGCGTAGATGCTCGCTTCAACTCCTGATTTAATATCCGGTTTACTAACTATTTCAATAAGTGGTACACCAGCTCTATTAAAATTTAACTTTGTTCCACTTGTTGTATGTAAACTTTTACACGTATCTTCTTCAATATGAATTCTTTCAATACCAATTTTTTTCTTTTCTCCATCAACAATTATTTCAACATAACCATCATATCCAATTGGTGTTTCTTGTTGAGTAATTTGATATCCTTTGGGTAAATCAGGATAAAAATAATTTTTACGATCAAAGTGCATTTCTTTATTAATTTTACAATTAAGAGCTAATGCTGCTTTTAATGCTAAATCTACTACTTCACGATTTAATTGCGGAAGCATACCTGGCATAGCCATATCAATTAAACTAATATTTTTATTACTTAAAGAATCAAAAGAATTAGAAGCATTTGAGTATACTTTATTTTTACTTTTTAACTCAGCATGTATTTCAATACCGATTGTAGGTACTAACATATTACTTTCCTCCTTTTAATTGTTTTTCGATATAACTAGCTAATTTATAAATATTTTCTTCCATAAAACTATTAGCAATTAAATGCATTCCAATTGCTAAATTTTCACTGTTAAATCCTACTGGTAAACTCATAGCTGGAAGTCCTGCCATATTTACCGGAATAGTTAATAAATCATCATAAAAACTTTTAAGAGCATCATCTAACTTAGTATTTAAATCATAAGCTACATTAGTATTAGTAGGTCCGATAATTAAATCATAATTTTCAAATACTGATTTCATACTTTTAGTTAAAGCATCACGTACTTTAAGAGCATGGAAATAATATTTATCAGCATTTTCTCCACTAAGTACATAACTACCAATCATAATTCTACGTTTAACTTCATTACCAAATCCTTCACTACGACTTTTACTATACAGTTCATCAATAGAATTATAATTATCAGTTAAATGTCCATACTTAATACCATCATATCTTGCTAAATTACTACTAGCTTCACTTAAAGCAATTATTTGATATAAACTAATTGCTTTATCAAGATATGGTATATCAATATAATCTACTACAATTCCACTATCTTGTAGCATAGAAATTACTTCTTTAATTTTATTTCTAACTTCTGCATCAATAACATCACTCATATAATAATTTGGAACACATACTTTCATATTACTTACATCAGTATTTAAATATTTGGTATAATCTTTAACTTCTTCAGTTGAACAAGTTAAATCATTTTTATCTGCTCCACTTATAACATTCAACATAATAGCATTATCATGTACGTTACTTGTCATAGGTCCAACACAGTCTAAACTAGAAGCAAAAGATATTACACCATATCTACTTACTCGTGAATAAGTTGGTTTTAAACCTACTATTCCACAAAAACTTGCTGGTTGTCTAATACTTCCACCAGTATCAGTACCTAGCGCTAAACTAACACTATTACTTGCAACACAGCTCGCACTACCACTACTACTTCCACCAGTAACTTTTAATTTATTTAAAGGATTAATGGAATGTTTATAATATGATGTTTCACCTGTAGAACCCATAGCAAACTCATCCATATTAGTTTTACCAATTATAATAGCATTTTCTTCTTTTAACTTAGTAACTACTGTCGCATCATAAGTAGGTGTAAAATCACTTAACATTTTACTAGCACAAGTAGTTAATATATCTTTTGTAGCTATATTATCTTTAATAGCTACAGGAATCCCAAAAAGTAAACCTTTTACTTCTTTATCAGCTAATTTATTAGCTAATTTTCTAGCCTCTTCAAAATTAGTAGTTATAAAAGCATTATGATCATTGCTTTTTATTTTACTAATTGCTTCTTCAACTAAATCAATTGGTTTAATAGTTTTATTTTTAAATAATTCGTGTATTTCTTTAATACTTAAACTTAAATAATTAGTCATTTATTACTTTAGGCACAACAATGTAATCACCATCAGACAATTTACTATTTTTAAATGCCTCCTCCTTATCTATCATACTTACTTCTCCATCACTATACATATCTTTATTAATAGATGGCGTAATCATAGCTTCATAACCATCTACATTTTCATCAGTAAGTTTTTCTATATCATTTAATATTAATGCTAAATCATTACTATACTTATCTTTCTCTTCATCAGTTAAAGATAATCGTGCAAGTTTAGCAACATGCATTAATTTTTCTTCATTTAATTTTTCCATAGTTCCTCCTAAATACTAAATAATTATAACATATTTAATAGTTTTTTAATAGATTAAAAAAATCCATAAACATGGATTTATATTAAGTACGGTAAAAATAAAGTACAAACAAACAACACTAAATATAGTGCAAAAACAATTTTTTTACTACGATTAGATATACTTAATACTTTTTCATTTTTTTGAGCTCGTGCCAACTCTCTTTTTAATATTGCAGCATTTAAAACTAATGTATCTTCTAAATTAGCTCGTTCTGGATTATCATCAAAACTTATATTTTTAAATTCATAATCTTTTTTACTTTTATTAAGTTTTGTTTTTAAACTATCTTTTATACTTTTAACACTTTTATCTAAATTTACATTTAACTTAGGCGAAACTGAATTTATTTTGTTTTCCATATTATCAATTGTCTTAAAAGTATTACTTAAATCATTTGTGTTTTCTAAAATACCTGGTGTATCACTCAGTACTGATATAGATTCATTTACAATATATTCACTACGTTCTTGATCAACTTTAAATTTAGCTTTAATGTCATCTAAAAGTATTAATTTTAACGTTCTGTTTTCAATCACGATACCATCTCCATATTAAAAAAAGTATAACATAAATATAAGTTTAATACAACAAAAAAAGTTCCGAAGAACTTTATATCCATACCCCAAAAGCAATAGCTGCCATTGATAATATTAATCCTGTTGTCCAAAATAATTTAACAACATCACGTTCGTCCCAACCTAGTCTTTCAAAGTGATGATGAAGTGGCGCTATTAAAAATATCTTTCTTTTTAAATATTTTATTGATAACAGTTGGATAATACAAGATAATGTTTCAATAACAAATACTCCAGCTACAATAACTAAAGTTATTTCATGACTAGATAATATTGCTACAGTAGCAAGTGTACCACCTAAGGCTAATGAACCAGTATCTCCCATAAATACTTTAGCAGGATTTGTATTAAAGAATAAAAATCCTAAGATACTACCTACTAAGATAAAACAAAATATAGCAATATCTTCATTTCCTGTTAAGTAATTAGCATTCCATACTATTAATCCAAATGTTATGAAAGCTATAAAGGATAATCCCCCAGCTAAACCATCTAAACCATCTGTAAGATTTACAGCATTACTACTACCTACTAAGATAAATAATAAGAAAATTCCATAAAACCAACCCATATTAAGTTCTAAACCTAATGTATGAATATTTAAAATCGGTTCATTTCCACTACTCATAAATATATAGAAGAATCCTAAAGCTATTATTAATTGAGCTCCCAATTTTTGAATTTCAGTTAATCCTTCATTCTTACCACGCTTTATAGATAAATAATCATCTATAAATCCTAGTGCTCCATAAAGTATAAACACTAATAACACTATGAATAAATTCTCACTGAATTCCATTTTATTCATCATAATTAATAATATTGTTGTAAGTATTGTTGGGATTATAAATATTAATCCTCCCATTGTAGGTGTACCTTCTTTTTCTGTATGGGCACCACCTAAATACTCACTTATTCGTTGACGAATTTTCATCTTTTTCAACATCGGTATCAATATTAACCCTGTTACAATCGCTAATATAAATCCTATCATCATTGCTAACATAGCTTTTGCTAAAATTAACATACTATCACTCCTAAATTACTATATATTATCTTTAATTACTTTTACATCACTAAAATAGCTTTTTAAGCCATTAATTTCCTGATATTCTTCATGCCCTTTTCCGAGCACTAACAGTATATCATTTTTATTGCATAGTTGTATACCCTTAGTAATCGCATCATACCTATTTATTATTATTTCATAATTATTTCTGTCAAGTTTAGACACAATATCGTCAATAATTTCATAAGGATCTTCATATCTGGGATTATCACTTGTAAAAATACAATGATCACTATTGTTAGTAGCTTCAATCCCCATTAATGGACGTTTAGTTTTATCTCTATTTCCTCCACAACCAATAACTATAATTAACTTATTATATTTTATCTCTTTAAACGTAGAAATAATATTTTTAACAGCATCAGGAGTATGTGCATAATCGACTACAGCTATACTATCTTTAAACGGAATAATTTCCATTCTTCCACTTGGTGCTTCTAATTTTTCAATTACTTCTACAATCTTTTCTTCACTAATTCCTATATCTTTTAAAACACTAATTACAACTAATAAATTATATAAATTATATTTACCAATCAACTTAGTCTTATATTTAATTTTATTAATAAAAAATACTGAACCATTTAAATTAAATTTATAATCATCGATTTTTATATCTCCATTATCAAGTCCATAAGTAATATTATTATTATGAACTAGAAAAAAACTTTTATAATCATCATCAATGTTAACAATTGCTTTTCCATTATGTTTAATTTTATAAAAAAGTTTTTGTTTAGCTAAAGCATAACTTTTCATATCAATATGATAATCTAAATGATCTTGTGTTAAATTTGAAAATATACCGTAGTTAAAATTAAGTGTTTCTAATCTATTCATGCTTAAAGCATGACTACTAACTTCCATTACACAGTATGAACAACCATTACTTCTTGCTTTTAACAACAGTTCATAAATAGTTACAATATCAGGAGTAGTATTATCTAAGTTTATATAAGTATCATCCATATAAAAACCTATTGTTCCAATATAACAAGCTTTAACACCTAATTTTTGTAATGCTTGATATATTAAATAGCAACTAGTTGTTTTACCATTAGTACCTGTCATACCTATTAATTTTATATCTTTAATTAAATCATAATAATTATCTTTCAAGTAATTAGTTAAATACAAATAAGTATCTTTAACTTTAACAGTTTCAACATCATAACTACCGTGGTTACAAATTATTTTAGTTGCTCCATTTTTAATAGCGTCATCAATATATTTATGTCCATCTTCATTATTACCAACTAATGCGACAAATGTATCTCCAGAAGTTACTAATTTAGAATTAATTTTTATTTTCATAATTCACCTCTCATTAATAACTTATGAAAAAAAGAACTAGGTTGTTACCCTAGTTCCTATTTTTTTTAAATAATCATTTACTTCTTCAGCATCGTTATGTTTAACTTTATGATCACGATAAACAATAAAATCTTCATGACCTTTACCTAAAATTAATAAAATATCTTCACCTTTTAATAAGTCTATTCCTTTTTTTATAGCTTCTTTACGGTCAATTATAACTTCATAATTATTTTTAGCAATTCCAAAAGTCATATCATGAATTATATCACTTATATTTTCTTCATGTGGATCATCTACAGTTAATATAGAATGCACTGAATTTTCTAAAGCAATATTAGTCATTAACGGTCTTTTCTCTCGTTCTCTTGTTCCTGTACATCCAAATACAATATATAAATCACCTGAATTAATTTGTTTAACTGTATTTATTATTTTTATAAAGGCATCAGGAGTATGCGCATAATCTATAATAATAGAATTATTATTATATAAAATTTTGTCCATTCTTCCAGCTGGAGCTATTAAAGTACTAACTATTCTTTTAATATTTTTAATATCAAAACCAAATTCTCTTAAAAGAGTTATAACTACTAATAAATTATAGATATTATATTCCCCTATTAGTGGTGTTTTTACATCTATTTCTTCATTAAATAATTTTAATGTAAAACTACTTCCTAAATTATTCATTGATAGATTAGTTGCTGTTACATCTCCATTGGTTAATCCATAAGTTATGTTAGTATTATTTTCTAATAAATAATTATTACTATAACTATCATCAGCATTAATAATACATTTACCATTATCTTTAACCATTCTAAATAATTTTTGTTTAGCTAAAGCATAATTATCCATTGTTTTATGAAAATCTAAGTGATCTTGAGTTAAATTAGTAAATATCGCATAATCATACATTAAATTAAGCACTCTTTTATTTACTAAACCATGACTACTAACTTCCATTACCACATTTTTACAACCTTTTTCATAAGCTTCTAAAAACAAATGATAAAGTTCTATTATATCTGGAGTAGTGTTTGCTAAATTCCTAATTTTCTCTTTAATATGAAATCCAACAGTTCCTATATACGCTGTTTTAATTCCATTATTATTAAGTGCATCATGTAAAAGCATTGCAGTAGTTGTTTTACCATTAGTACCAGTTATACCTATTAATTTCATGTCATTAAATATATAAGCATATTGTTCTTTTAATAATTTAGCTGAATATTCTATTACATCTTCAACTACAATTGTTTCCACACTATAACTACCATGGTTACAAATAATTGTTGTAGCTCCTTTTTCAATGGCACTTAAAATATGATCATGCCCATCCATTAAAGCTCCTTTAACAGCAACAAATGTATCGCCTGGAACTATTTTTCTTGAATCTAATTTTAATTTAATATTCATAACTCACCTCTACTTAATTATAACATATTAATCACGTGCTTTAAATATTATTGATAAAAAGAACGCTATTATTATTGCTGATACAATTCCAGCACTAGTTAAACTAAACATTCCTGTTAATAATCCAACTATTCCTACTTCCTGAGCTTTATCTAAAGCTCCATGAATTAATGAATGCCCAAAACTAGTAATTGGTATTAATGCTCCTCCACCTACAAAGTCTACAATTCTGTCATATATTCCAAAAGTATCTAAAAAAGCTCCTACTACAACAAACAAACTAGTTACATGACCACTAGTAAGTTTTGTATTGTCTAATATAATTTGTCCAATAAGACATACTAGTCCTGCAAATAAAAACGAATATAAATATATCATTTTATACCTCCAAACTAATAGCATGAGCTATAGAGGGAATGCTTAATTTTTGATTAACCATATTACTATTCATTAATGCTCCAGTTCCCACCAACAAAACTTTACGATATTCTTTCTTTTTCATTAAATCAAAAATATAACTATAACTAACTAATGGTAAGCAACTAGGTCCACTTGCGCCAGCATAAACCTTACTCATTTTTTTATCATAAAGCATACATCCACTATCACGATGATTATTCATTTTGATATCATATTTATCAAATAAATATTCATTTAAAATCAGTGAGCCATACATTCCTAAATCTCCAGTTAATATTAAGTCATAATAACTACTATCTCTTTTAGTATCTTTCAAATGTTTATAAATCACATCAGCAGCAGCCGGTGCCATACATGCTCCCATATGATACGGATCTTTAATATTATTATCAATTACTGTACCAATAGTTGAACTTTCTACTTTTATACCACCTTTTTTTTTGGATAAAAAGGCACTCACTCCACCAGTTGCTGTAAAAGTTGTAGTTAAAGGTTTTATTCCACCGTATTCAACAGGATATCTAAATTGCTTTTCAGCTGCATTGTTATGAGAACTAGTAGAACATATACAATTTTTTATTAATCCACCACTAATTAAACTAGCTCCTAATATTAACCCTTCAACACTAGTAGCACAAGCATTATATATACCTAAAAATGGTATTTGTAAGTCTCTTGCTGTATAATTACTCGCCACTAATTGATTTAATAAATCACCACTAATAAATAAATCAACTTTATTTAATTTCTTATTTAATTTATTTAGTACAATATCAATACTATCTTTAATAAGTCTAACTTCCGCAGTTTCCCATGACTTTTCATTAATATAAAAGTCTTCATATGTTTTATCAAAATAATTTGACAAAGGTCCACTATTTTCATAACTACCAGCGACCGTACTAGTCGCATTAATATATATATTATTATAATAAAAAGTCATATTATCCTCCCATAATTAAAAAGCGTATTGTTCCAAAAACATAAGCACTAACTACTCCGTAAATTATTACTGTTCCACTTAATTTAAACATATTACTTCCTATACCTGTAACTAAACCTTCATTTCTATATTCCATTGCTGCACTAGTAGTAGAATGAGCAAAACCAGTTATTGGTATTATCAAACCAGCTTTAAATATATTAACCCACTTATCAAAAAAACCAAGTGCCGTAAATAATGACCCTATAAATATTAAAGTCACAATCATTAACGCTCCTGCTTCTGTTTTATTAATATTTAATATCATAATATATAAATCAATTAAACTTTGACCAATGATACCTAATAACCCTCCTGATACAAAAGCTATAAATCCATTTATCAAACGATTCTCTTTAGGTGTATACTTGCTAACTATTTCTTCATAATCTTTCAAATTAATCAGCCTCCTAAAAGTAGTATGGAAATAAATTAAAAAAAAATACAGTTTCCTGTATTTTAACTACTCATCATTGTTTTTAATTTTTGCTTAACTTTATCTTCACGACGTGATACTTGAACTTGACTTGTACCTAAATTAAAAGCTATTTCACTTTGACTAATTTCATCGAAATATCTACTTTTAATAAGTTCATATTCTTCAGGTTCTAACAAACTTAAACACTCTCTTAATAATATTATATTATCAATATCTTCTGATTTATCAGGTATAACTTCATGCAGTGTTAAGTCTTTACTTGAATTAACAATTACTTCATCCATACTTATAAGACAATTTTTTGATAATAAAGCTTCAACTACTAAACTTTCATCTATTTCTAAAAATTCAGCTAACTCACTAGGTTTGGGTTCTCTATCCATCTGCTGCATATATAATAAATAAGCTTTTTCTATTTTATAATAAAGTTTAGTAACTTCTCTACTAATTTTTATCCCCTTATTATCTTTAACATATTTACTAATACTTCCATATATATATGGATATGCATACGTTGTAAATTTTACTCCTTTACTAGGATCAAAATTATTATACGCTTCAATAAAACCAACTTTACCAACTTGTTTTAAATCTTCACTATCTATACCACTATACTTGAACATTCCAACTACTTTATATATTAATCTTGCATTATCTTCAATTAAATTTTCTAAATTCATATATCTCCTTTATAAAAATTTACTTGTAAAATCAAACTCA
Organism: uncultured Muribaculaceae bacterium; assembly: GCA_964369865.1. Lineage (GTDB taxonomy): Bacteria > Bacillota_I > Bacilli_A > RF39 > UBA660 > MGBC107952. The sequence continues at coordinate 21,652 of CAYJFL010000001.1, forward strand.
TCACTAACCTCATACATATAATCATACAATTTAAATTGTTTTAGCTTTTCTCTAATACTATTCTCATTAATATGACAAATAAAAGATTTAGTTTTCTTTGCTTCTTTTTTTAATAGTTCAACTCCATCTTCATCAATACTTCTAATACTTAAAAAATTATATATTACCATCTTTACTTGGCAACTATCTATAAAATCACTAACTTCTTTTTTAAATATACTTTTTGTCTTATATGTTAATTCACCAATCAATCTAACAAACATAATTCCTTTTTTAAAACTAACTGTTATATTAAGCAAATTATCACCTCGTACATTTAATTTAGCACAGCAATTTAATTAATTATACGCATTCGACAAAACTAGAAGAATATTTCAAACGACAAAAAAACAGCTTTAAGCTGTTCTTCTCCAAATATAATATGTAATATATGGTGCGTAGGAACTAGAAGAGCTAGTATTCCCAGAAGTAGTTGTAGCATGGTTTACTCTAGAAGATGATATATTAGAAACTATGGAAGTTGATCTTATCCCATAAGTATATGTCACTCCAGTTTTATTAGCGGCTGCATAACCAATAGCTCCAACATCGTTATCAAACGCTCCTATATTAGCAACAATTGTACCACTAGAATGAGTATGCGTTGCTGAACCTCCTGTTTTTAAAGAAGAATTAAAAGAACTTTGACTTTCATCTACTCCAACAATAGTTCTCCCTGCACCTGATCTTATCCATGTACCACCTAAAAATGTTTGTGGAGAAACATTATTTGCACTTAGATAAACACTACCAACAGGATAAATTTTATTAAGCATTGTTGTACTGATTCCGTTCCAATTATTTGTCATTTGTGAAATTTGATTGTTTGCTGATGATAACTGCGCTTTAGTTTCATCTAGTTCTTTTTCCATTTCATTTACTAAAATTGATAATTCTTCATTAGTATATACTTTATTATTCGCATCTACTTGTTCTACTAGTTCAGTGTTTATATCATCAAGAACTACTTTTCTATTATTAAGCATAAATAATATTTGTACAGTAAAAAAAGTTACTATAATTAGTAATGGGTATATTACTCCACTTATTGCAAATCCCTTATTATTCTTTTTCATAATAGCCTCCTACTTTATATTAAAATTATAATATATATTTAATAATTAAGCAAATAAAAAAACTAATTAAATTAGTTTTTTAAAAATTTATTTAATAATGGTACTCTATTTAATTTATTTCCAAATATTTCATTAACAATACCACTTTTTATAATACAAGTAATATATATTATACTTCCTATTAAACCATAAATTATAATAATAAATATAGAACTTAATCTATCAAATACTTCTATACTAATAAATAAATTAAGTATTAATAAACTTACATACATAATACCTACACTTAATATTGTTTTTATAAATATAGTAAATGTTGGTAAGAAATTACATTTATATTTTCTATTTAAATTTACTAATAAGAATATACAAGATACTATTTGAGTTAAAGCTGTAGTTATACTAGGAGCATAATACGCTTCTATTCCTATATAAGTAAATAAAGTCATCATTGGAACATTTAAAATCATTTTAGCAATTAAATTACCTATTATTAATTTAAATGTAAATTTTGTATTATTAATAGTTTGATTAATTGTTATCAAGATTGTTAAAAATGAATATGTCATAGCTGGTATTATATAAACACTAAATATATCAATACTTAATTGATCATGACCATAAAATATAGTCCATAATGGTCCGCTTAATAAACTCATTCCTACTACTAATGGTATAGTTGTTAATATTAATGCTTGTAATGTCTTATTTATTTTTATATTTAAATCTTTATAATCTTTTTTTACAAATGATTCAGCAACATTAGGAATTAAACTAGTTGATATTCCTAATGCTATTGAAACTATAATCATATTCAGTTTAGTCCCCCATGTAGTTAAAACTCCTATTGTAAGTTCTGCCACTTGAGTAGAATAATTTAAACCATATAAAGTATTTACTACAGTTAAAGTATCTACTATACCATAAGCTGAATTCATAAAATCTATAAACACGAATGGTAATGCATAATATATTATTTTTTTAAGTAACATTTTATTTGTTATTTTTTTCTCAGCTTCTTTTGGATAATTATCTCTTTTTAATTTACTACGATTCTTTTTTAAAACTCTTAGTAAATAGAAATAAGCAATTAAACATCCTAATGTTGCTGCGAACACGGAAATACCTACTGCTGTATCAATTGATAAACTAAATACTTCAATAGTAAGGAAAGAACCTACAATTATTACTATTACTCTTACTAATTGTTCAATAACATTAGCCATACTGGCTGGTTTTATAAATTTTTGCCCTTGTAAATATCCTTGAGTTACACTCTCTATTGGTACTATCAATAAAGCCGTACCTACTATTCTAATTACAAAAGTAACACTCTCTACTGTATTACCATCTGTTGCATCTCCTAATATTATTTTAGCTATCATTGGAGCAAAGATAAGTAATATTAAAAAGAAAAATAATCCTAATAAAGATATTACTATACAACCTATTTTAAATATTCTTTCTTTAGTATATTGATAATCCAGTGCTGTATATTCACTAATAACTTTACTCATAGCAATAGGTATACCACTATTAGATAAACTTAGGAATATAGCATATATAGAGTAAGCATAACTATATAATGCTCCTCCTTGGACTCCAATTATACTATAAAAAGGAATAACATAAAATAAACCTATTATTTTACATGCAAAAATAGCAACAGTTGCTATCATTGCACCTTCAAAAAAACTATTTTTCTTCATTCATTCACTTCCTTTGATACATAATTAAGGCAGAAAAACAATATATTTGTTCTTCTCCACAAACTCCCATTGCTACATTATATTTAATGTCTACAATTTCATCATCTAAATTTTCTAAGAAATTATTTACTGCTTTTTGTAAATCAAGTTCATGCGCTTCATCAATTATTTTAACTTTCATTTTATCACCAAATTAATCATAACTTGATAACTTGTTTTATTTTATCATATTTTGTCAAACTTTTAATATTTTTCGTATCTTCCACCAAATGGATCAACATAACCACCTGTCCATGGGAAATTAATAATATTTCTAGGATCAAAAGTATTACCTAAATATGTATTCCATCCTGTATAATCTTTTAAATAATGTCCACTTGAAATACCAAAATGTAAATGAGCTCCTGTACTACATTTATCCCAGTACTCTAACCTAGAATCTCCACCCATAGTTCCTATTACTGTATTTTTAGTAACCACTTGTCCATCCTCTACATTAATAGTTCTTAAATGGGCATATTCAGTAGTATACTTACGTCCGTTTACTTCGTGAAGTATAAATACAATGTTACCACCACAAGATGTACGATCTAAAGTGGCAATAACTAACCCATTAGCTGCAGAATAAATATTACCTGTTTTAGAACTAGTACTAATATCAATCCCCGCATGGAGTCCACAACTTCCTAATAAACAACGATAACCATATTCACTAGTAACATAAGCATTTTCCATAGGTCTTAAAAAAGCTGTATCACTTGGCAGTTTATTACCACATGTTTCAATATTTTCATGATCTTTACATCCGATTTCTTCTAAAGTTTCAATCGCATCTTTTTGTAACCTAATCTCTTCAGCTACATCTATTTTAATAGTTGCGATAGACGCTAAATCAGCATCTAATTTTGCTATTTCTTCATTTAATCTATTTTTATCTGCTTGTAATTTTTCTTGAGTAGCTTTTAACTCTTCAGTTTTAAGTTTATTTTCCTCAATTAATCTTTCACTATCTTCAATTAACTGTTCATTATATTTAGCTAACTGCTCACTAACAGATACACGGTAAATAAAATCAGTTAAATTATCAGCTCCAAAAGCATAATTTAAATAAGTATTACTACCATTATTTTTTTGTGAAAAATTAACTATATTTTTAAGTTCTTCTTCTTTTTTTTCAATTTCTTTAGTTAACTCTTCAATTTCTAAAGCTAACTTATTCATATCTTCTTCAGCTTTAGATACATCTTTTTCAATTTGAATGATAGTTTCATTATTAATTAATAATTGATTTTCTTTATTATCTTCTTCAGCTAGCGCATTATTATATTCTTCTTCTTTAACACGTAATTCTTCTTTTAGTTCAGCAAGTGTTTTAGCACTAACATCTACTGTTGGTATTATAGAAATAGTAATCACTACAAAAACAAATAATAATATACTTAATCTTTTAATTTCTTTCATAATTACTCCTTTAACATTTTTCTTATCTTTTTATAATCACTACAATATTTTTCAACTACATTCCAAAATTCTTTTGAATGGTTAAAGTGTATAAAATGAGCTAATTCGTGAATTATAACATAATCTAAACAATCTATTTCATATTTAATTAAATTTGAATTTAAAGTAACTGTATTATTGGCTCTATTACATACTCCCCATCTTGTTTTCATAGTTCTAATTCTTAAATTAGGAAAAGGAATTTTTTCTTCAAACAATTCATACATTTCTTCTAATCGTTTAACAAATATTTTCTTAGTTTCACTTTTTAACCATTTTTCTAAATGAGTATTACTTGGTATATAAATATTACTATCAATAATTTCTATTTTTTTAAGATTTGACATTGTTATTATATCATAAACTTTTCCAAACAAATAAAATGACTCTTCTCTTTTATTTCTAACTTGTTTCTTTTTAACCATAGTTCTAATAGCTGCTTCATTATCAGATATAAGTTTCATAATAGAAGTTTTTGTTGTAAATCTAGATGTTGTTACAAATATTACATTATTATCTTTTAATCTAATATATGTATTTTTATTTTTCTTTCTAACAATTTCAACTTGATAAGTTATATCATCTATTGTATAAGTCATATAATCACCTACTATTATAGTATCATATCTATATATAATAAAAAAGCATTTGATTAAATGCTTTTATTAAAATATTAAACTACCTTTAAATATATCACTTATAGTATTTGTAAATAAATTAAATATATTAGCTTTCTTCACATCACTAGTAACGGTTAAACACATCTTTATATCATCTCTGCCAGATATTTTAACAGTCATGCATCCTACTTCATCTCCTACTTTTACTGGCGCTTTAATAGTTTCAACATCTATTTCATATTTACTAGTTAAATCTTTTTCATTTTTTCTAATTACCACATTAACATCTTTAATAGGTTTTATTGAAGCATATTTTTCTACTCCTTTATCAACTAGTACTTTACCTAGTTCTTCACTACTATCTACTATAGTTTGTATTTTATAATTATTAAATCCGTAATTAAGTAGTTCTGTAGTTTCTGCATTTCTAATTTCACTTGATGATGAACCCATAATTACAGTAATAAGTCTCATATCATTTTTCTTAGCAGTACTAGTTAAACAATATCCTGCTTCTTCGGTATACCCAGTTTTTAATCCATCTACACCATCATAAAATCTAACTAATTTATTTGTATTAACTAACCAAATTTTACGATCAGTATCCTCTCTTAAATAATCTTCATATATACTAGAATATTCTAAAACTAATTCATGATCTACTAATTCCTTAGCTATTATACTCATATCATTAGCTGTTGAATAATGATTTACAGCATCCAAACCATGACAATTTATAAAGTTAGTATTCTTAAGACCTAATTCTTTTGCCTTTTCATTCATCATTTTAACAAACTCTTCTTCACTACCAGCTATATATTCAGCCATCGCCACAGTCGCATCATTTCCACTCGCAATTGCTATTCCTTTGATTAAATCATCAACACTCATCTGTTCATTAGTTTCTAACAATATCTGACTTCCACCCATACTTGATGCATTTTCACTTACTGTAACTATATCATTTAAATTAATAATCTTATCTTCAATCGACTCCATAATAATAAGTAGACTCATCATTTTTGTCATACTAGCAGGTGCAAGTTTAGTATCACTTTCTCTTTCAAACAACACTTCTCCTGTACTTGCTTCAATCATAATTACACTTTTACTTTCTAACGCTAATGAAGCTTCATTATCAACTGATATCGCAGTATCTGCTAGTACAATACTTGGTAGTAAACAAAACACTACTAATATCTTACTTAATACTTTCATAATTCACCTCTACTTAAAAATATGAAATAGAAGTTATATTATTCAATAATTATTTACTAAAATAACCATTAATAACTCTTTTAGTATTATTAACACTGATAAAAGCTTTTTTATCATATTTATTAATCACCTGATAAAGTTCTTTCATTTTATTTTTATCAGTTTGAATAAAAAGCATATATTTATTATTATCCACTTTTACATTAGTAACGCCATACCCTCTACTTTTTAATTCTTTAACTAGAATTTTAGATGTTACTACTTGAATTCCATATATTTCATTAATAAATTTTTCAGATAATATACTACCTACAAAAGTACCTACAGCATAACCTAAACAATAACCAATCACAATAATTATATTATTACTATTTTCAAGTGCATCCCTTGCGATTAAAAACCACACTAACATTTCAAAAAACGCAAGAGATGAGGCTAACTTACTATTACCTCTACTTAAAAAAATAATTCTTATACTACCAATCGAAACATCTAAAATGCGTGCTAAAAATATAAAAAAAGCTGAGAATATAATTTCCATAGTATCACCTTTAATATTATTAATCATAATACTTCTTTTATACTTCTTGTCAACAACTACATTTTTATATATAATTTATTATAGGTGGTACTATGAAAAAAAAGAAAAAATTTAAAATGTCTAAAAGAGGTAAAATAGCAATAATTATATTTATATTTATTATTTTAATAATGAATTCTATCATAAGTTCTATTTTATACACTTTTAGTGACACTTATAAATTATTAGAACTTGATTATACTGAAGAAGAAGTTGAAACTATTTTAAATAAAACTTCTGATAAAGAAGCTAGTTTTATAACTAATTTAGAATATAATAAAGAAACACCTATATTTTTAAATCAAAGATATTTTATATTTGATAATTTAGAAAGATATTTAATATATAGTGAAGAACATACTAGTGATGATTTAAAAGAAGTTGTTAGTTTAGTTAATTCCAATAGAGACATCCTAGCTTACAAAGAAGTTAAAGAAACTGATACATCTTTAGATAATTTAATGTTAGTAAATAAATACTATGCTTTAGACGATAAATATGTTCCTGACAATATTGTAAGTGTTTCTAGTGCTCATGCTTATGGTAAAAATTCATTAACTGAACAAACTTATAATGCTTTTAAAGAAATGAGTAGTGATGCTTCTAAAGAAGATTTAACTTTAATTATTACTTCAGGATATATAAGTTATGATGAACAAGAGGAAATATATAATGATATAAAAGAAACTAGTAGTATCGGATATGCTGATACTGTTGCTGCTAGACCTGGACATAGTGAACATCAAACTGGTTTAAGTATTGATCTTACTACTTATAAACCTTCTTCAACTAAGTTCAGTGAAACAGATGAATATGAATGGTTAATTGATAACGCTCATAAATATGGTTTTATAATAAGATATCCTGAAGAATCAAATCACATAACAGGATTTAATTTTGAATCTGGACATTTTAGATATGTTGGTAAAGATACTGCTACAAAGATAAATAGACTTGATATCACTCTTGATGAATACTATGCTTACTATATAGAAAACAAATAATTTACATTTGTTTTTTTTTATTATCCTAGTATAATAAATATAGGTGATAATATGAAAAAAATAATAGTAATAATAATCATAGTTATAGTAGCTTATTTAGGTTACAATTATTTAAATAAATATCAAGAAAGTTTTTTTAATACTTATAATTCAACTAAAGATACTACTGATAATATTAAAGAAACTGTAGATAATATCAATAATAATAGTATATACGGAACTAGTAAATATTATATTGCAGAAAATGAATTAAGATATCAGGCTTATAATTTATTGGAAAGCGATCTTAATAAAGTTGTTAAAGATATTAATAGTAATTTAGATTATACATTTTATGAAACGACTTTTAATAGTGATATAAAAGATAATGAATTAATATTAGTTAATAAATATTATAAATTAGATAGTAACTATGTTCCTAATAATTTAGTACCAATTAACGGTGAACTTCTTGCTACTAAAGATACTGTTGAAGCTTATGAAAATATGTTAGCTGATGCTAATAAAATTAATTTAAATTTTTATATTACTAGCGCTTATAGAAGTTATGACTATCAAAGTGATTTATATAATAATTATGTTAATACCCACTCTAAAGAATGGGCTGACTCTTACTCAGCACGTCCAGGACATAGTGAACATCAAACTGGTTTAAGTATTGATATTTTAACAAGTGATAGTGAATTAAGTACTTTTAAAAATACCAAAGAATATCAGTGGCTAGCAAGTAACTCATATAAATATGGTTTTATTCTACGATACTCTTTAGATAATTCATATTTAACTGGATATAATGAAGAACCTTGGCACTATAGATACGTTGGAGTTGATGCTGCTACTTATATATATGAAAATAATATAACACTTGAAGAATATTATGCATTTTATGTTAGGAATGATAAATAATGAAATATACAGGATTAAATGATTTAGAAATTCAAGAAAGAATACAAAATAATTTAGTAAACTTTGATACAACAGTTAAAAGTAAAAGTATTAAAGTTATCTTAATGACAAATATTTTTACACTATTTAATATTTTAAATTTTTCTATAGCTATAATAATATTTTTTACTGGACAATATAAAAATCTATTGTTTCTAGGAGTTGTATTTTCTAATACTCTTATTAGTATAATTCAGGAAATAAAAGCAAAAAAACAAATTGAAAAACTATCTTTAATAGCAGCTAGTAAAGCCACTGTTATTAGAAATAGTGAAAAAAGAAATATTAATATTTATGAAATTGTTAAAGATGATTTATTAATACTAAAAAGTGGAGAACAAGTTTTAACAGATTCTATAGTTATTGATGGCTATTCTGAAGTTGATGAATCATTTATAACTGGTGAAAGTGAACATATAACAGTTGAAGTTGATGATACTATTAAAAGTGGTTCTTTTATAATTAGTGGAGAGATAATAGTTAAAGTTATTAATGTTGGTAATGATAATTATACTGCGAAAATTAACAGTGAAGCCAAATATATTAAATATTCTACATCTGTATTAATGAAGTCATTAAAAACAATTATAAAATGGATTTCAATTATAATTATTCCTCTAGGTATAATATTATTTATAAATCAATTAAATATTAATAGTAATTATAGTGACGCTATAATTACTACTTCTGCCGCTGTTATAGGAATGATACCTGAAGGCTTAATATTATTAACAAGTACCGTTTTAGCAGTATCAATTATAAAATTAAGTCAACATAATATACTTGTAAAAGATCTATTTTGCATTGAAACATTAGCAAGAGTTGATACTTTATGTTTAGATAAAACAGGTACAATAACAACAGGTGAAATGATATTTAAAAAAGCTATACCTACTAAAGAATATAGTAAAAAAGAAATAGATAGTAAAGATAACAACTCTACTATGGCAGCTATAAAAAAACACTATTCAAATGATTTATATGCTGAAATAACTAGTTATAAATTATTTAATTCTAAATTAAAATATAGTAATATTTCATTTAAAAATAAAGGTACCTATTTTATAGGAGCACCTGAAATATTACTAAAAAAACAATATGGTATTTTAAGCAAACAACTAGAAAATGATTTGTTAAATTATCGTATTCTAGTTTTAGCTCATAGTAAAAAAGAAAATGAAGATGATATTACTAATTTACAATTAATGGCTATTCTTTACATCGAAGATATTATTAGAGATGATGCGAAAACTACATTAGATTATTTTCGAAAACAAAATATTGATATTCGTATTATAAGTGGTGATAATGTTAAAACATTAAGTGGTATTGCTAAAAGAAGTGGTTTTAAAGAGTATGATAATTATATTGACATGACCACTATTAACATAGAAGATATTGATAAAATAAGTAACAAATATAACATATTTGGTCGAGTTAATCCTATTCAAAAAAAAGAACTTATTAGATCTTTTAAAAAGGATGGTAAATTTACTGCCATGATTGGGGACGGTGTTAACGATATATTAGCACTTAAGGAAAGTGATTGTAGTATATCAATTGGTAGTGGTTGTGAAGCTGCTAAAAATATCAGTGATATTACTCTATTAAATGATAAATTTAATTCTATCCCTCTCATTTTTAATGAAGGAAGAAAGACTATTAATAATATAGAAAAAAGTGCTAGTTTATATTTAAATAAAACTATATACTCTACTCTACTATCGATTATATTTTTATTTGTAGATTATAATTATGTCTTTATTCCAATTCAACTAACTCTAACTAGTGTTGTAACAATTGGAATACCGTCATTTATATTAGCCCTACAACCAAATACAAGTATAGTGAAAGGTAATTTCATAACAAACATTTTAACTAATTCACTACCTACTGCTTGTTTAATTACAATAAATATAATAACTATATTATTTGTTGGTAAAACAATTAACTTAACTGACTTAGAAATTACTACACTATGCGTTTTAATGAATGCTATTATTAGTTTTAGATTATTATATAAACTATCTACTCCTTTTAATAAAATAAATATAATATTATTTATAAGTATGATTATTATATTCCTATTAGGATTTACTTTATTAAGATCATTATTTTCATTAACAAATATTAGTTTAACAATGTTAATATTTACTTTTATACTAACTTCTATAAGTTTAATATTATTTGAAATACTAACTAATATAAAAAAGAGATAATTATCTCTTTTTTTCTGGTTCATCTACTAAATAATCTATTTTATTCAACTTATCTTTTATTTCTTGTTCATAATTTTTATAATTACTATCAACATATTGACAACAATTATATAATTTACCATTTCTTCTTATAATTTCTATATCATCACTAAATTCTTCGTCGTTACTAAACATTATATTTTCTAAATCACTCTCATCTACATTAAATGATCTATCTAAATTAATATATCCATAACTACCATCACCAATTTGAATATTATCTTTATATCCAACTCTGTTTTTAGAAGAAATAGGATAGGCTCTAGTTAAGTAATCATCAATTTCTAAAATATAATATGGTCTATAAACTTTTGTAAAAGCATGCTTGTTATTTTCCGTTATAGATCTAATTTTTTTACTATTTACATAAGCTATTTTAGGAATATAATCTTTATCTATTGTATCATTGCGATGACTTTGATACATTTTTACTTCCTCTAAATTATACTTAAATAAATTAAAATTAATTCTAATATTATTAATTTTAGCATATTTGACTAATGGTTTATTATCTTCTATCTTTTTATAATTATTTTCTTTATTTCCATATAAACAACAATCTATAATGTCATAAAAATCTAAATTCAAGTCTTTATATGCATCTGTTGTTCTTCTAATTAACTCAGTATCTACAAATAAGCATTCTGGATAATTTAATATAACTTGACCATCAAATTTACGCTTAATATATTTACCTCTACTAACTAGAGTTTTATTATGCATAGAAATAATTTCTAAATTATCAATAAAATAGGCTAAATCAAAATTACTATTAGTAATATTTTTTAAAAAATAAAGATTCTTTTTAAGTACACTAGGTTTAGTAAGTATTAACTCAATATCTTTTTCAATCGCTTTTGATAACTTATTTTTATAATTTTTATTTGTAATTCTATATAAGTCTAATAAATTTTTTTTAATGCTATCAAACTCAAAATTTTCACATATATATTTAACAGTACGCTTATCTATATTATCTATTTTAATTTTATAGTTACTAAAAAGTGTTTTTAAATCACTCACTAACATATTATCATCCCCTATAAATATTTATAATATTATCATATTTAGAATAAATAATAAATATATTTAATAAAATTAATTATAAATTATGAAAAAATATATTACAATTATAATAATACTAATAATCGTATTGTTATTAAGAGGAGACCAAATAAAGATGAAGTTTTATACAAATATTAATCATTTAAAAGAACCATTTACTTCCTTAATATTAGTAAATAAATTTAATAAATTAGATGCTAATTATATACCAGATAATTTATTTAAAATTGATAAAAGATATTCTAATGATAGTAAGTATGTAAAAAATGAAGTTAAAGAAGCTTTTGAAAAATTAAGTAGTGATGCACAAAAGTTAAATTTGAGTATTATATGCGTTTCTGCATATCGTAGTTATGACTATCAAAAAGAGTTATTTAATTATTACACTGATAAATATGGTGAAGATTATGCTTTAATGGCAAGTGCTAAACCCGGTCATAGTGAACATCAAACTGGACTTAGTATTGATGTTATGGGGAGTAATATGGATTACAATTTATTTGTTGAAAGTATTGAATATGAATGGATGAAAAATAATGCTCATAAATATGGTTTTATTTTAAGATACCCAGCTGGTAAAGAATTAATTACTGGATTCAAATTTGAACCATGGCATTATCGTTATGTTGGAATTGATGCTGCTAAAATTATTTATGAAAATAATATCACATTAGAAGAATATCTAAAAAAGACACATTAGTGTCTTATTTTTTTATTAAATTTTCTACTTCAAAATGTTTAATAGATAATAACTTTTGTTCTACTGTTTCCGCATACTCAGGATTTTCATGTAAATATTTTGCCATTTCATATATTATTCCATTTTCTTTAATCATATCTATATCTTCCTCAAAACATGTCAAAGATTTATATTTGATCGGAACTATTTCATATTCTTCTATGTTAAATGAATGATCAATTCTTAATACTCCATATTCCCCATCCTTTATTTTTATTTCATTTCTATATTTTTTGTTTGGATTAGAATAAATAGGTATTGCTCTTTTTTTAAAATCTTTCATTTCTAATATATAATATGGACGATGTATTTTCTTGGGAGCATTTGGATTTTTTTTCATTAACTTTTTCAACTTATCTCTATTAATATACGCTACTTCAATTAATGACTTATCTTTTTTATCATTATTACGATACTTTTGAAACAATGCAATTTGTTCAAATGGATACTTAAATATATTATCATTTATTATAATTTTATTATTTTTAGCAAACTCAATTAATTTAGGATTTATTTTAAAATTATAATTATTTTTACTAGTTAAACAAATATTAGTTAATTCACTAAAATTTAAATTATTAAATTCATCTTCTAACTTTATAAAATTTTCTTTACTAATTTTTAAACAACTAATATTTTCAAAAACTTCATCAATACTATACTTATTTTTAAAAAAATCTAACCTTTCTTTAAATAATCTATTTTTAATAAATAATGTACTAATATCATTATAAAAATATGAAATGTCAAAATCTATATTTAAACTTTTTATATAATAAATATTATTTCTTAAATCATTACTATTTTCTAACAAAATTAATGGATTATTTTTTATAATACTAATTAAATTATTATGATTATTATTAATATTATTGTTAAATAATAACTTTAGAGTATTGTTTATATTATTTATTTTATTAGAATTAGTTAAAATATCTAATAAATTTCTATCAATACCTTCAGTAGTAATATTATATTTCCATAATATTTTTTTTAATCTAACAAATTTCATGGCTTTTACCATTACTCTTTACTGTTAAATTAGCTTCTTCAAATAACTTATATGTAATAGGAATATTATATTTATAAGCTTCTTTAATAACTTTTATATTTCTATTTATATTTTTTCCTATAGTATTATTTCCAGATATTAAGATATTAACCATTTCTGGAAAAGTAAATGGTGTGTTTAAAAAATATACATCTAGTTTTTTAATAATATTTATTGGTATCATCATACATTCTGGTGTCTCCATAAAAGTATAAAATCCATAATTTTCTCCAATATAAATCACTTTATTATCAAAGTATTTACAATTTATTGTAAAAGCTGATAAATATTGAAAGTATTTTTTTAATTTGAATTTCTTTTCAACACGATACATATTAACTAAATCTTCTTCAACATTTTCATTATAAGTATTTTCTAAAAAATATAAATTTCTTAAAACTACTTTATAATCAGTTATTAAAATAGTTGGCGAATTTTCAAGTTCTTTTGCGAAAATTTCTTTTTCATCATCAAACACTTTATCAAATAGTTTTTCAAGTAAAAACTCAGTGTTAGAAATATTTTGGTTTAATATTTCTACTACATTTCTTTTGTAACTTAATTTACTAAAATTTATTCCGTAATTTTCTAAAAGAGTTTCTAATTGTTTATACATATAACCACTTCCTTAGGACATATAATACCATAAATATAATGTAAGTAAAAGAAAAAGACAAATATTTGTCTTTTAAAAACCTATTGGGCCATTACAATTTACATTTATCACTTGATCTTCACTTGAGCATGAGTATTGTGGTTCATAAGTATGTTTATATATGTGTTTATTTACAACGTGAGTATGTACTGGGATAACATGTTTTACATCATAACAAGTTTCAGTTTCACAACATTTATTAACACAAGGTTCCATTACAACACATGGCTCACAGCATAGATCACAACATGTTTTCGGTTCACAACAAGTTCTTACTGGTTCACAGCAAGGGTTCCATTTTTTATTAAATTTATTATTAAACATAATTTTCCTCCCTATCTATTTGTATAGTATGAAAATTATTTTATATTGAATATGATATATGACTAAGAAAAAATACCTTTTTTTAAAAAGGCATTTTCATATTTCCATTTTTGAATTGTTTCATCATTACTTTCATTTGATCAAATTGTTTCAAAAGTCTATTTACTTCTTCTACACTTCGTCCACTACCAGCCGCTATTCTTTTTTTACGACTAGCTTTTAGTATTGATGGATTTTTTCTTTCTTCTAATGTCATTGATAGAATAATTGCTTCTATATGAGCCATATCTTTAGGATTAATACTAATATTATTCAATCCCATTTTTTTTGCACCTGGAATCATTTTAATTAAATTTTCAAGTGGCCCTAATTTTTTTATTTGATTTAATTGATTTAAGAAATCATCTAAATCAAATTTTCCTTGACTCATTTTTTTAGCGGCTTCTTTAGCTGATTGCTCATCAATCACTGATTCAGCACGCTCGATCATCGTCATCAAGTCTCCCATCCCTAAAATACGAGTAGCCATTCTTTCTGGGTAAAATTCTTCAATCCCATCCATTTTTTCACTAACACCAATTAACTTAATTGGTATATTAGTTAAATGTCTAATAGATAGTGCAGCTCCTCCACGAGTGTCTCCATCTAGTTTTGTTAAAATAGAACCTGTCAATTTTAACTTATCATTAAATCCTGTAATAACACTAACAGCATCTTGACCAGTCATACTATCAACAACTAATAATATTTCGTCAGGATTAACACTAGTAGTAATATTTTCAAGTTCATCCATTAGTTGCTCGTCAATATGTAAGCGCCCTGCAGTATCTATAAGAACATAATCAAAATTATTATCTTTAGCATATTTTATAGCATTATTACTAATTTCTACTGGATCTTTTACTCCTTCTGAGTAAACTTCTATTGATAGTTCACGACCTAGTTGCTTAAGTTGATCTATTGCAGCTGGACGATAAATATCACACGCTACTAACAATGGTTTTTTCTTATACTTTTTTCTAAGCATATTAGCTAATTTACCAATTGTTGTAGTTTTACCACTACCTTGTAAACCAACTAACATTAACACATTAAAATTACCATTTACTTTTAAATCTTCTTTTTCTCCACCAAGTAAAATTATAAGTTCATCTTTTAGAATTTTAACAAATACTTCACCAGGTTTTAAACTCTTACTAACTTCTTCGCCTAAAGCTTTTTCTTTAACTTTATTTATAAATTCTTTAACTACTTTATAATTAACATCTGCTTCTAATAAAGCTAATCTTATTTCTCTTATAACTTCATCTATATTAGATTCTGTTATTTTTCCATATCCTTTTATTTTATCGATAGCACCTTGTAGTCTATCTCCTAAATTTTCTAACATTTTATCACCATTAACATTATATAATAAATATTAATTAAATGCTAGGAACCTATTGGTAAAATTTGAAAAATTAGACTTTCTTGCTTATTTAAACTGCTATTAAGTTTATCTGCAGTAGCTTGATTTTTTACATAAATCACATCTATTAAAGTTGTAAAATTAAACATATTGTCAATATTTGATACATTATCAAAATTCATACTTAATAAATCCAAATATAGTAATTCATTTGAATTTTCAAACATATGACTCATATTTATAGTTTGACTAGTATCTATATCATCTCTAAAAATAATATCAGTTGATAAGGGTAAATTTGCAAACATGTATGACATATCTGAATTGGCTTTAATAACTTCATTTGCTTGTATATGTAATATTTTCATGTCATCTAAATATTCAATATATCCAACTACATAATTGCTTTTATCAGTCGACAAATCATATTTAATTGGCGCAGTATTATAATCATCTGAAATTGTGCTATCAAATACTATCAAATTTACATCATTTATTTCAGAACCTACAATATTTCTAAATTCATTACCTGATACCATTGATTTAATTACTTCTTTTACATTTATGGTAGTTTTATAAAGTGTAGTTGCAAGTGAATTACTAGTTGCTACACAAGCAAGATCATGAACTCCTACACTTAATAAAGAAGTATCTTTAATATCACATTCAAAGTTACCTCCTGAAATACCAAAAGTTACTTTGAAGTATTCATTTAAATCCATATATATACCAAAATCTATATTAATATCATTTATTTGTGTTATTTCTGGTATCTTTTTATCTATTTTTATCACTTCTGTACACTTCACTTCACTCTCTTGAGATGCATTATCTACTACTGCAGCACAAATTTTTGTAGAGTCCGTACTTTCTTTAAGGATAATTTCATTTGTGTTTTGTATTACAGGAGTACAAGTATCATCATTTGTAATACACCATTTATAATCTTTAATAAATGTATTTGAATAATCATTACCTTCTACTATAACTTTTACATCATCTTTAAACCAACCTGAACCATTATTTTCATTTTCTGAAAAGTCAAAGTATACATCTGGTAGTTGTGATACTACAGTAATTATTCTATCTACTTTAACTGTGTTTGAAGCATAATCAGTAATTTCATAACTTATATATTTTACCCCTGCAGTATTAGTATCTACAATTAGCAATTCATCTTGTAAAATGACATCTCCTGTTATTTTTATATCAGCAACTTTAGATACATCATCATAAATATCAATATCATCAGCAAGAATATAATCATAAATATTTACTCTTTCATCACCTAAGTCTTCTGTTTTAGGTTTTGTTTTATCTAACTGATATTTATCACTACAAACAATATCACTTGTTTCTTTTTTACTATATTCAATTAACATACAAACTTTATTGCTATCAGATTCGTTACTAATTGTAGCTTCATTATTATATGTAGTATCTGGTATACATTCACTACTAGTTGTTAAGCAGTATTTTACTGTATCAGTGTCTTTTAAAGCTTCTACGTCAATAGTAATATTAATATCCTTATTGTACCAGAAGTTTTCGTTATGAATGTTTTTAGTATTAAAAGTTACATTCATAGCTTCTTCACTAACGATAATTTTTCGTTTTGCTATTTTTTTATTTCCTGCTTTATCCCATACTTCATATATAGCATAATATGTACCCGGATTATTCATATCTACTTCATCAGTGTTAATAAATATTTCTCCATCTACTCCACTAATTAAATCAATAGCTTCGACTCCTCTATAATAATCAATATTCTCAAACCTATTTACATATATATCTGACAATCCCGTTATCAAAGGGTCTGTACTATCAACTTTTACATTTCTAATAACAGTAGTTTTATTACCTGCTTTATCAATAGTAGTTAAGCTGACAACTTTTCCTTTAGTATCTTCATTTATTGATTCATCTGATAATATACTTTTATCATAACCTGATTCATTATCTGATCCTTCATTATAAGTAATTTTCACTTCACTTCTATACCAGTTATTATTTCCAACTATACCTTCTACTTTCATACTACCTGTTGTAGGTAGTGTTTTATCCACTTTTAATATATATTCTTTACTTATTTTATTACCAGCATTATCAGTAGCAGTCACTACTATTACTTCTTTATCTGTATTATAATTAACTACTGTCTTATTAATATCAGTACTAACTACTCCACTATTATTATCAACAGCTTCTAATTTTTTTATATTAACATCACTAACATACCACCCGTCATTACCTAGTATCCCTTCAAAAATAGGATCAATTATTGTAGGTGGTGTTTTATCTATAATATATTCATCAGAACATACAATTTCACTTTCATCTCCATCACTTGTTTTAGAACTAACACATATTTTATTAGTAGAACTTTCAGTATTAATATCTATTATATTATTTTTATCTATCTCTTTATTTGGAATACAAATATTATTAGTCGTATTACAATATTTAATATCAGTAAATGTATTATCATCATAACTAATACCTACTTCAATATCTTTATTTGATACTTTATCATAATCACTTTTAAATTCCACATTAAAATCTTTTATTTCATCTTCTTTATTAGGATTACAGTATAATTCATCACCATCATATATACATAATTCTTCTATTTTGTTTTCCTCTACTTCACAATCATAAAACTCTATTATTTCCCCATAATAGTTTACTTTACTACACTTAAATTTATTATTTAAATATTTTTCTTCTACTTGCCCTTCATCAATTTTAAATTCATTAAAATCACCATATAACTGTTGAGCGTATTCCATAAATGTTATATCTTTTTGATTACATTTTATTAATAGTAATAATATAATAATAATTATTATTACTAACATAATAATCCTTTTAATCATTTGTTTATCTTTTTTAAAATCTTTATTTATTTGATTATTCATAATTTAACTCCTAACTGTAAACTATACTACTATAAATAATCTAACCAATTATATTTAAATAATGCATAAAAAAAGAATGCATTGCATTCTAATTTCTTCCACTCCATGTATTAACAATATTACAACTACTACTACTTGGTTCTGGATTAGGCATTTCCATATGGATAATTGTAGGTACTTTAAATGCTTTACCAAAGGCAACACATGTACCTGGTTGTAAACTTTTTTGTTTTTCAACTACATCCTCACTTACGTTTGGAAGCATTTTTTTAATATATTCTAAATCACGAGGATGATTCATTTTAAAAATTAAAAAATTTGTACATTGCGAAATAACTGTTTCACTTATTTCTACTGGTCTTTGTGATATTAAGTTGAATATTAAACCATATTTACGTCCCTCTTTAGCAACACGTTCAAATATATTATATCCAAGTAAATATTTATCATTATCGTTTTGAACATATCTATGAGCTTCTTCTAAGAAAATATGAAAAGGTATTGATGCTCTTTGTTTTAAACCTTTCGTAAAGTGAAATAACATTTTTGTATATACTTTAGTAACTACTTTAGCAAAACTATCATCTACATCTTCTAAGTTAAAGTTTACTATTTGGGCTTTACGCCCTTCTTTACCAACTAGTGTAGCAATATAATTTTCTTCAGTAATATATGTAGGATAATCTAAATATTTAGCATTTTCTCCAATTACTAATGCATGTAATCTTACTTTTAAAGTTATTGCTTCATTATAAGATTTTTCATTGCGAAGTAATCCTTCACTAATCAAAGTAAAGTTAAGAGCCTTTTCAACATCTTCTAATGTATATCTATTTTTTTCATACGATTCATATTTATCTAAATCGTCATTAATAAATTTAGAAATATACTCAGTAATTAATACACTCTCAACAAAGTCACCTTGGCGATCTACTATAAAACATTCTCTAAATTTTCTTGTATATCCAATACCTTGTACTGGTGCTTCTAAATTAAATTCACGAGTTGAACAAGTTGCTAAAACTGAAAATATATCATTTCTTTTACTAACTGCTGTTTGATTAGAATATATTATCATCATTATAGCTTTTGCTATCAAATGATTTTTATAATTAACAGCCTCACTATTTTCTTCAGCAAAAATAGCAGTTAATTTAATCATACGTTCAATAATTGGCAGTTGTGAATGTGTTTCAGCCCCAAGTAATAAAGCATAATCATCAACATTCATTAACCATGGTGGTATTCTTAAAATTTCTCCACCACCTGTATCTTTAATATTAGTAGTATAATACTTAAAACTAAAATTAGGGTTTATTTCATTAACTTTCATAAATGCATTATGATATTCACCATAAGCATCAAATATAAAGAAATTTGATCTAAATGGTTGTACTTTTGAATTATGAAATACATTTTGTAGCAATCTTGCTACTCCACAAGATTTACCACTACCAGTATTTCCAAATATAGCCATATGATTTGAAAATAAATCATTCACATTTACATATATTGGGAAATCATCATATAACGGTATGTGCCCAAGCATCATACTATTTTCATCATCATTACCAGCTATCATTCGAAGCTCGTCATGTGTAATTATTCTAATACTAGCTTTTAAAGTTGGCTTTCTAATTACACCACCAATAAATTTACCATTAACTACTTCTCCTAGAAATTGAACTTTAATAATTTCTTTGCTAATATCTTCAACTTCTCCTAAAATCTTTTTGTTATCATCATCAAATATAACGTGCATATTCATTAAATTAGTTGCTACTGGTGTCCCAGTAGGTATAGCAATATGCGCTGTCGTGTCACTTATATATATTATTTCTCCAAACATAATATCACACTCTCCCTTTTTATATAATTTCTAATATTTTATTCTTTTTATCTTCTTCTAAATCAGTAATTAAATTACTTATTATTTCACTCTTTTTATATAATTTTAATTTTTCTTCATAAAAATTAATTTTATCTTCAACTTCTTTTATTTGTTTATGAACTGCATTTCTACTAACTGAATTATTACTTGCTATTTCACTAAGTGTTAAATTATCAAAATAGTAATCTTCAAAATACATTCTTTGTTTTTCTGTTAACAATTCTTTATAATAATCATATAA
Organism: uncultured Muribaculaceae bacterium; assembly: GCA_964369865.1. Taxonomy (GTDB): domain Bacteria; phylum Bacillota_I; class Bacilli_A; order RF39; family UBA660; genus MGBC107952. The sequence continues at coordinate 42,896 of CAYJFL010000001.1, forward strand.
AGAACTTAAATAAACTATATTATTCATATTCACCTACATATCTTTAAATAATCCATATATATATTTTTCAATATCAAATACTTTTAAATCATCTTTTCCTTCTCCAAGACCAATGTATTTAACTGGAATATTAACACTTTCTTTTATTGCTAGTACGATTCCACCTTTAGCTGTACCATCTAATTTAGTAAGAACTATTCCAGTGATGTTAGTAATCTCTTTAAAACTCTTTGCTTGACTAATACCATTTTGCCCTGTAGTAGCGTCAATAACTAATAAAGTTTCATGAGGAGCATCAGGAATAAGTTTCCCAATAACTTTATTCATTTTATCAAGTTCATTCATCAAATTAGTTTTATTTTGTAATCGACCAGCAGTATCAACTAATATAACATCGTAATTTTCATTAATCCCTTTATTAACTCCATCATATATTACACTAGAAGGATCTGTATTTTCACTCATAACAACATCAACTTCTATACGTTTTGCCCACTCATTAATTTGTTCAACTGCTCCTGCTCTAAAAGTATCACCAGCTACTAATAAAACTTTTTTACCCTTAAGTTTTAAATTGTTTGCAAATTTACCTATTGTTGTTGTTTTACCTACTCCATTTACACCAACAAACAATACTACAGTAGGTCCACTCTCGCTAAAATTAATCTTATTTTCTATAATTTGTCCATTAACATAAATTATAAACATCTCATCAACTATTATTTCCTTTAGTTTATCACTACTAGTTATATTTTCTTTTTTAACACGTTTTTTAAGACGATCAACAAAGTCCATTACAGTGTTGACTCCAATATCAGCCATGATAAGAATTTCTTCCAGTTCATCAAAATATTCACTATTTATTTTATTATATTTCATTGTTAATAAATTAAGTTTACTAGTAAATTCTTTTCTAGTCTTTTCTAACCCATCACTATACTTATCTACATCTTTTATTTCTTCTTTTTTACTTAAAATATTTTTAAATTTATCAAATAATCCCATATATTTTCTCCAATTATCAATACTTTCATTTTATCAAATATAATTATAAATTACTAGCATACTAGACAAAAAACAAAAAAAAGTTTATAATTAAATAGTTGATTTTATGAAAACAAAAAGTTTAATAAAATATCTTTTAATTATTAATAATATTATATGAATCGGGTATCTTATAAAAGATATATTTATTAACTAGTAAAACAATTAAAAAGAAAGGAAGAACATGAAAATTTTTAACAATAATGACAAACTAGTGGAAACTAAGATCTACGCGTTAGGTGGTCTTGGAGAAGTTGGTAAGAATATGTATTGTGTAGAGCATGACAACGAAATTATTATTACTGATGCGGGAGTAATATTCCCTGGTAATGATTTACTTGGTATTGATTATGTTATACCTGATTATACATATTTAAAGAAAAATGAAAAGAAAATAAAAGCATTATTTATTACACACGGACATGAAGATCATATAGGAGGAATACCATTTTTACTAAGTACAGTAAATATCCCTATCATATATGCTCCTAATCAAGCAGTTGGTTTAATTAATAAAAAATTAACTGAAAGAAATATAAACTTTAAAAACATTGTAGTTTATGAAGAAAATACTAAAGTTAAATTCAAAAACATAATAGTAGAATTTTTTAGAACTACTCACTCTATTCCAGATTCACACGGTTTTTGTATAACTACTCCAAATGGAACTGTAGTTTCTACAGGAGACTTTAAATTTGATTTAACTCCTATAGGACCTATGGCTAACATTCATAAAATGGCTCGTATTGGAGAACGTGGAGTTACTTTATTACTAAGTGATTCTACAAATGCCTTAAATGAAGGAATGAGTATTAGTGAGTCTAAAGTAGATATTGCTTTAGGAGATATATTCTCTAAATATAAAGGGAGAATTATTGTTGCTACATTTGCTAGTAATATTTATAGGTTAAAACATATTGTTGAAACTTGTAAGAAAAATGGTCGTAAGATTGCTACATTTGGAAGAAGTATGGATACTAATATTGATATTTCTATTCAAGGTGGTTATATAAAAAATAAGGATTTATTTATTACTCCTGAAGAAGCAAATAAATTACCTGATGATAAAGTATGTTTATTATGTACTGGTTCTCAAGGTGAACCGTTAGCAGCGCTATCTAGAATTGCTCAAGGAACACATAGACAAATCAAATTAAAAGATGATGATGTAGTTATATTTTCATCTAGTCCTATTCCTGGGAATGCTCTTAGTATAAGTAGAACTATTAATAGATTATATTTAAAAGGTGTTGAAGTATTTACTAATACATCATTAAGTAATATTCATACATCTGGCCACGCTAGTGAAGAAGAATTAAAACTTATGATGCGTTTAATGAAACCAAAATATTTTATGCCATTCCATGGTGAATATAGAATGCTTAAAAAACATGCTGATATAGCAACACTTTGTGATATACCACGTGAAAATACTTTTGTACTTGGTAACGGTGACGTTCTAAGTATGTACAAAGGTAAAATTACTCGCAAAGGTATTATTCCTGCTGGTGATGTATATGTAGATGGTAAACGTATTGGAGATATAGGAAATGCTGTTATGAAAGATAGAAAAGTAATGGCAAATGACGGTATTGTTACTGTAATAATTAACTTAGATGTTAACAGTAAAAAACTGCTTGTTAAACCTAATGTTACAACTAGAGGATTCGTTTTAGTAAATGATAATATTCCTCTACTTAAAGAATTAGAACGTATTTGTGCTAATACTATAAATAATAAATTAAAAACTACATTTAATTTTACAGATATTAAAAATGAAGTTACTACTGTTTTAGCTAACTTTATATATGATAAAACAGGAAGAAAGCCGATTATTCTACCTGTAATTATGGATATAAAAAAAGTTACTCCTAAAAAAGTAGTAGTAAAAAATAATGCAGAATAAAAGATAATTAATAAATTATCTTTTTTTATATTTTATAAAGTTTTAATTTAATAAATACATTAGTACCTACATTTTCCTTAGAAGTATACTTTATCACACCACTATGTGATTTTATTATTTCATGAGCTAAAGATACTCCTAGTCCAGTTCCATTTTTTTTAGTAGTATAAAATGGTTGTTTTATCTTTTCTAAATCTTCTTTTGAAATACCACTACCATTATCACTAATATTTATATGAATATAATTTTTGTCTAGCTTAGTATCTACTTTTATTAGTCCATTACTACCAATTGCTTCAATACTGTTTTTTACAATATTTAAAAATACTTGCATTAATCTATTATAATCACCATCAATATAAACTTCATCATCTATTATATTATTTTGAAATTTAATATTGTAAGATTTTAATAGTAATTTATAATTATCAGCTACTTCCTCTAGCAACATATTAACATCTATAATATCTTTATTTACTTTTATATTAGTCATTTGTAAAAAATCTTGTAATAGCATTAATGTCTTTTCTATTTCCTCTTTTAATATAGGTATATATCTAATAGCATGATCTTCACTATTCACATCAAACATATCTAAATAACCTTTACATACAGCAATAGGGTTTTTAATTTCATGAGTAATCTTAAATAAACTATTTTTAATTTGAGCTTCATTTTCTATTTCTTTAAAATGCATATGTAGTCTTACTATATTACTAGCTCCTAACCTTAAATAATAAACAAATATTACTACTATTAAAAAAATAATTGTTTCCGATACTATATTTATTAAATTTGTATTTATACTTAATAAATATAAAATAGTTATTAAAGTTTTTATAATTATAAAACTATAAAATTTTATATAATCTTCCTTATTTTTTAATATCTTATACATTAGAATAAAATATCCAACATATTCAACAATACCTATTAATAAATTAGTATTTAAAATAATATAATCACTAATAATTATAAGTGATAACAGTATACTGCTTATCTTTCTTTTTGTAATAAAACTAATTAGTAACGGAATATTTAATAATATACTAGCACTACCTATAAATTCCATAATAATTAATGCAGATAAAATAAGTGATATATCTATAAAAGAATCTTGTTGTTCTTTAGAATAGTCTTTATTATAAGCTAAGAATAATACTTCTATTAAATGGGGAAAGGATATTAAAATACAACCTAATATTATAATTTCATACGTATTCATGATGCCTCCTAAGTAAATTTTAACATGTACTCTTTGTCGTATTTTGTCGAATTATGTAGAATATTATATATTTTTGTAATAAATAAAAAAGTTTAGCTAACTAAACTTTTTTTAATTCTTTAATATACTTTTTTAATTGCTTAGCATCATCACCTAAAATAATTTTTAACTGATTTTCTATTTCTACAATACCTTTAGCTCCTAATTTTTGAATATTTTCTTTATTAACTTTTTCTACATCTTTTAATGTAACAATAAATCTTGATTCATTAAATTCATAATCTAAGATATTATCTCTTCCACCAAGATATTCTATTAACTTATTGATTTCAATTTTAAAATCTACTTTTTTACTTTTAGTAATTGCGATTGCGATAATAATTAATACAATTGTAATTACTACATGTTGTATATCTAATAAATCCATATTTAGCTCCTATCTATATTTTTAAGTGTTTACGTACAGCTGTGTAACTTCCGAACATTCCTACTAATATACCAAGTCCTAGTAATAAGAATGATAGCATAAACACAAATGGTTCAGGCTCAATTAATTTTATAAACGGAGAAAATAATTGTCCATCAAAATTATTATAAAATTCTTGGTATCCAAATATTGTAAGTAATATTGGTAACACTGCTCCAAAGATACCTAAGAATAATCCTTCAAAGATAAATGGAATTTTTATATTTATATTACTAGCTCCTACTAATCTCATAATATCTATTTCTCTTTTACGAGCTAAAATAGTAATTTTAATAGTATTAGTAATTAAGAATGCTGTAACTACTACAAGTGCTATAACTGTATAAAGACATACTTGACGAACTGTTTCAAATACTGAGATTAAAGAATCTACCATCTCTTCTCCCCATTGTACTTCATCTACATTATCTATCTTTTCAATACTAGTTGCTATACTTTCAACAAATTCTATCTCAGTTGCTTTAATTTGTATAGTTGGATTTAATGGATTTTCTTCTTCCGTCCAATCACCCATTATACTTGCAAATGTTTCATCTTCTGCCATCATATCAGCAGCTATATCTTGTTTAGATGTATATTTTATATTTTCAATATTATCTAATTGTTCTATTTTTTGAGTTATAACTTCTACTTCTTCATCAGTTGCATCAACATCTAAAAAGGCAACAATTGTTACATCTCCTTCTACTAATTTAGTAAAATTAGAAACATTCATTGTTAATATAATGAATATTGATACTACAACTAAAGTTATAGTTATACATATAATACTGGCCATTGATAAAGAAAAGTTACGAAATACACTATAAAATGAATCACGTATATTTCTACTAAATATTCTTAGTGCTCTCATTTGCGTACTCCCCTTCCTTATACTCTTTTAACATTCTACCTGAATCAAGTACTAATACTCTTTTATTCATACGTTTTACAATTTTTGTATCATGAGTAACCATAATAATAGTTGTTCCCATTTTTGCAATTTCATTTAAAACGTTCATAATTTCCATACTAGTATTCTCATCCAAGTTTCCTGTTGGCTCATCACATATTAATAGTTTTGGACCATTTATAATAGCTCTTGCTATAGCAACACGTTGTTGTTCTCCTCCTGATAATTCATTCGGATAACTTTTAGCTTTATTTTTAAGACCCACTAAATCTAAAACTTTAATTGTTTTTTCATGTATTTCACTTTTAGTTGCTCCAAAAATTTCTAAAGCAAATGCAACATTTTCATATACTGTCTTTTTATTTAATAATTTGAAATCTTGAAACACTACTCCAATTTTTCTTCTTAACTTATAAACTTTACTATTTCTAAGTTTTCCAACATTAAGTCCTCCAACTAATATTTCACCACTAGTTGGTTTTTCTTCACGATAAAGCATTTTTATTAATGTACTTTTTCCACAACCAGTACTACCTATAATGAAAACAAATTCACCTTTTTTAATCGATAAATTCATATCATGGACAGCTACGACACCAGTTTTATATTTTTTATTAACTTTTCTTAATCTAATTAACTCCATAATTTACCCCTTCTTATTTTCCCCCAGATACTTCATATGCATCAGTTACTAAGAAAAATGCATTTGGATCTATTGAATGTATTCCTTCTTTCGCAACAAAGTATTCTTTAGTAGGTATGATACACATTATAACTTTTTGATGATTACCTGTATATCCACCACGACCATCTAATACAGTTACTCCACGGTCTAAATGTCTTGTAATAAACTTTTTAACTTCTGTTTCATGATCAGTAATAATATAGAAACTTTTACTTGAAGATATTCCTAATATTACTTTATCAGTAATAAAACTAATGATTGCAAGTACAATAACTGAGTACATTGCACTAGTCCATCCTACTACAGCAATACCAGCTAAAATAATTAATCCATCAGTCCATATCATAGCATTTCCAATCGACATCTTTCCATATTTACTAACTATTTGATTTAATATATCTGTTCCACCAGTTGTATATCCTGTTTTAAATACAAATCCAAGCCCTACTCCAGTTAATACTGAACCAAATAAAGCATATAACCATGGATCATATTCAATCACAACGTAATTATTTATTGTTGATGTTAGTTCTACCATTAATGGTACTAATAATGCTCCTACTACTGATTTTGTTGTTTTATCTTTACCTATAAATATAAAACTTACTATCATTAATACTGAATTAGCAACTAATATAACTAATGATGGTGAAATATCATATAATTCTTTTAATATAATACCTACTCCACCCATTCCATATAGTAATTTACTCGGCACTATAAATAAGTTATATGCCATCGATATACAAAAAACTCCTAGTATTAAATACATATATCTAAGTAATCTATCTTTTTTATATATAGCCTTAATAATATTATCCTCTGTTTTTTTTCTTCTAAATATCATTTTCTACTTCTCCTCTTTAAATTATCATTTATAAATATATCAATATCTCCATCTAACACTTTTTCTACATTTGTATTTTCAGTATTAGTGCGATGATCTTTAACTAACGAATATGGATGCATTACATAACTTCTTATTTGAGAACCAAAGTTCACATCCATAGTTACTCCTCGCATATCTTTTAATTTTTCATTTCGCTCGTCTAACTCAAGTTGATATAATTTCATTTTAAGCAATTCTAAACATCTTTCTTTGTTTTGAATTTGACTTCTTTCTTGTTGACAGGTAACTACTAACTTAGTTGGTAAATGAGTTATTCTAACAGCACTATCAGTAGTATTAACATGTTGTCCCCCTGCTCCACTAGCACGGTATACATCAATTTTTAAATCACCTTCATTAATAATTATATCTATTTTAGATTGTTCAAACAAAGGTGTGACTAATACTGATGCAAAAGATGTATGTCTTCTAGCTCCACTATCAAATGGTGATATTCTAACTAAGCGATGAACACCTCTTTCACATTTTAAATAACCATATCCATATAACCCTTTAACTAAAACTGTAGCACTTTTAATACCAGCTTCATTTCCTTTTTGAATATCAACAATTTCAAACTTATAATTATGTTTATTAGCATATCTTTCATACATTCTAAATAACATATTAGCCCAGTCGCAAGCTTCTACTCCACCGGCTCCTGATTGTATTTCAAGTACAGCTCCATTTTGATCAAACTCATCACTAAGTAACAATTTAATCTCAAATTCACTCAAATTTTCTTCAATACTAGCAATATCATTTTCAAGCATATTTAAAAAATCTTCATCAATATCTTCATCAAGTAATGATACTGCACTACTAATTTTATTGTTTAAACTCAAACAAGTTTCATAATTTGTTTTTTTATCATTTAATTCATTTATAACTTCCGAACTTTTATTTTTGTCATTCCAAAAGTCTACTTCTAAAGTTTTCTTTTCTAAAAGTTCTATTTTTAGTTTTAAATCATCTGGTTCAAAGTGACCTCCATAATGCGGATATTCTTGATTCAAAGTTTAAATACTTATTATTAATTTCATACTTTTCCATCTTAATCCTCCTAATATATTATAACACAATTATTCCTATTATAAAAAGAAAAACATTCTTTAGAGAATGTTTCTAATTAATCACGAGCTATTAATAATAATCTTACTATTTCAAGAGCACTAGCTAAGACTCCAGCTAGATATGTTAATGCTGCTGCAGTTAACATTTTTTTACTACCATGCATATCTTCATTATCTAATTCATTACTTAACTGTAGATAATTTAAAGCTCTTTTAGATGCATTAAATTCTACCGGTAAAGTTATCACTTGAAACAATAATCCTAGAGAGGTAAAAGCTATACCTACATATAAAAGACCTAGTGATGCGAATAGAAAACTTCCTAATATTATAAAGTATGATAACGATGTAGCAACGTTTACTATTGGAAAAATTAATGATCTTAATTTTAAATAAAAGTATTTATCTTTATCTTGAATAGCATGACCTACTTCATGAGCAGCAACTGCAGTTGCTGCAATTGTATTACCATGGTATATATCTGTAGATAACTTAACTACCTTTCTTCTTGGATCATAGTGATCAGTTAATTTACCTTTAGTTTCAACAATATAAACACTTTCTAAACCATTATCATCTAGCATTTTTCTTGCTACCTCAAAACCTGTTTTATTTGTTTTAATTTTCTTTTTTGAATATTTTTTATAAGCACTACTAATATTTAATTGAGCTATTAAGGGTATTATCAGTATTGCTATTATTAACATTAATTGCATATTTCCTCCTTTTAATTAACTTTCTTTAATATAAAATATTTACATTCATAAGCACATCTATCTTTAATGTAATCTTCAACATTATCAAAGTTATTAGTTTCATTTAATTTATTATTTTCTTTACTACAAAATCCTTTTAATCTTAATTTACCATATGACCAATCACCTAATATATAATCATAATCATAAAAGTAATCTGTGTATAAACGTTCAGTATCTTCAATACTAAAACCATCTTTATATTCTTTAATTAATTCATAATTATTATTCTCTAAACATACTTTTTTCATACTATCACCTCTTTCATTATACACTATTTAAATCATTTAGTTAATAGGTAGATTATAGTTACCTATTTCTTTAGAGTATTCACCTAAATAATAATCTGGAACTTTACCATTTATAATTTTGATTGCGACTGGAATGTCTGTAGAAGTAGTTACTATTTTACTAGTTAAAGGTAATATTAACTTTTGATTTACTGTAACTCTTACAAATATTTCTATTAGTGCATTATTCATACCATACTCAGTAACTTTTGTTTGGACATTACTTTCTATGCTACCAATATAACTTAATCTTACTGGTACTTTAAATCCTGAATTAGCAAGTAATGCATTATTAAAAATAACACCAACAGGTATTTTTAAGACTATCCCATCAGATTCACTATAATACTGTAAATTATTACTCTCAATCCCAATTTCTTTCAAACTACCCTTTTCTACTAAATTTAAATTCTTTTGTACTTCAGAAGTAGCTGTAGATAATAACTTATTAACTATTATAGGATCTAAATCTATACTATTAATATATCCTTCGATATCAGTCGATATTTCATATAAATTATCAACATCTAAATCATGTGTTACTTCACTATTAATAGCTTCATTTATTACTAATGTTGATAGTCTTTCCATATCTATTTCTGCATATTCTAATATAGTTTTAGATATTATTGTATTTAATTTAATAAAAATATTCCAAGAAATAAATAAAATTAGTAAAGTAATTAATAATATTTTTTTTCTCTTTGAAATTCTATAATTATATTTTTTATATTTCCTAATTTTTCTTTTCATATTTAATAGTATGTTTTTAAGTAATAAAAAAAACTGGAAAACCAGTTTTTATGCACTTCTATATTTATAAGTATATTCAACATCTACTTCAATATTTTCTTTATTATAAAAATCGCGGTAAGAAGTATTTGTAATTTTTTCGAATTCTGTTTTATCAACATACTCATCTAATATTAAGAATGAATATACTTCATAATGAACACGATATCTACTTCTAATTTGAGTGAATACTTCACGGTAAGAAGCATTTTCTTCTGTTCCGTAATTTATATCACGCCAAGATGATTGATTTGTTTTAGTCGAGTTTTCTAAATCTACATAAACATAATTTCTAGGCGCTGTTGATGTATATGAAGAATATTGACGAGCTTCACCATTATACCAACGATAATAATCATCACGGTAAGAATAAACAGTAGCCTTTTCTTCTTTTTCAGTATACTTATCTCCTGGTTGTTCTACACTATATGCTCCATTATTCCAATATACTTTTTCACCGTCTTCTTTATAAAACCATCTATATCCTGTTTTAGATCTAATATCACGATAATCTTTAACTTCAGGGTAATCTAAACTATATTCAGTCCATTCTCCTACTTTTATAGATGATTTATCTTTATTAGCAAAACCAGCTGGTTGCTCAGTTACATACTCAGAATAGTCATTATTATTATTTTTATAAAATTTCCACTTAGTATCTACATAACTATAATATGTTTTATCTTCTTGTTCAATAAATGTAGTTATCCCTGGAGATGGTACATCTGGTATAGCTTTTTCATTTAATGGAAGTTTAATGCCAAACTCATCATCTTTTTCTGTATTAATTTCATCTGGTTCATAATATTTAGTCCACTCTGTTTGATAAGTAGTCGTTTCGTAGTAATTATATTTTGGTTCTATTTCAACTAATACATTTCCTTTAGGTAATTTAGAACTTGTTTTATAATCTGAATATCTTTCTTCAGTTGAACAGTATGATGCATTACTTAATTCTACTCTTTTTAAATACTCTAATTCTTCATCTTTTTGTTTATCATCAACAAAATACTTTGTAATTACTACAGTTGCTGTACTTCTACTTTCATCAATTGTAATATCACTTTCTGAAACATAATTTTCTTTTATCAACATTTCACCGTCAACTGTTACTTCTTCTGTTTCAACAGCTGGCATCATGTTATTATCTTCTAAATATCTTATAGCTCCTTTTTCATAAGCCTCTTCAATACTGTTACATGTTTTATTTTTATTAGCTGTATTTATAGTTGTTACAGTAAATACTATTATAGTGATTCCTAAAATTATTGCTGCTAAAATAATTAGAGCTTTTCTTTGATCCAGTGGTTTTTTCGCAACAATATTACTAGGTTCTTCTACATAACCTTTTCTTTTAAATATTCCAAACATATATTCTCTCCTCAACTTATAAAAATATTATACCATATCAATTTTAAATAAAAAAGATAGAAAGTATACTAAATGTATAGGCCTTCTACCTTTTTTTTACTTGCATGTTCATTATATTCATCATATTCTAAAATGGTTATAGGTTTATTTAATTTTAAACTTTTTTTAACATCAATAATACGTTGATTACTTGAACCTCTAAAATTTAAATTTAAATCTTTTTTATCTAATATAAATTTACCATCAACTAATACATCAATACTATTTAAAAACTTCATAATAAATTTATTTTTATCACTCATTTTTATTAACTCTTCAAAAGTATAACCTGAATAGCACCAAATATTAACTTTTTTATTAATTAAATAATCACTGATTAAATAACAAGCTTCAGCTTGGTGCATTGGTTCTCCCCCTGAAAAAGTAACTCCATCAATTATTTTAATTTCATCTAGAGCAGTAATTACTTCTTCTACATCAATTAATGCGCCACCAGTAAAATTTTGTGTTCTAGCATTATGGCAACCAGGACAATTATGAAGACAACCTTGTGTCCAAATAACTGTTCTGACTCCTGGTCCATCAACAATACTATCTACTTCTAAGTCACTCGCAACTCTAATTTTCATTTTTTTCTTTTACTTTAGAATCACTAATTACTTTTTTTATACCAGTATGCTTAACACGGTCGCATTCTTCTGCTTTCTTACCATTATTAAATCTTTTTAAATCACCAGCTAAATAACCAGTAACACGACGAATTCTTTCAAATCCAATTCCTTCTCCAACAGTTTTTTCCATATTATTTTCCCCCTAACAACCACATTGACTAATTTTTTCAAGTGGTACACTTTCAAATTCTGTACGTCCACATTTTGGACATTTATCATTAATTACTCCAATATAACCACAAACTGGATCACGATCAACTGGATGATTAATTGCTCCATAACCTATATTAGCTTCTTTCATAAGTCTAACTACACTTTCAAATGCATCTACATTTTTAGCAGTATCTCCATCAAGCTCTATATAACTTATATGACCTCCATTAGTATAAGCATGAAATGGTGCTTCTATATTAATTTTATCAGTAATATCTATTTTATATTTTACTGGTACATGGAATGAATTAGTATAATAATCTTTATCTGTAACACCTTTAATTTTACCGTAAATAGCTCTATCTATATTAACAAAGCGACCACTCAATCCTTCAGCAGGAGTAGCTATTAAAGTGAAATTCAAATTGTATTCACGAGCTAGTGTATCACACTTATCACGCATAAATTTAATTATTTCATGACCTAGTTTTAACGCTTCTTCATTTTCTCCGTGATGCTTACCTACAAGTGCAGCTAGTGTTTCTGCAAGTCCGATAAATCCAATTGTTAAACTACCATGTTTTAATATTTTTCTAAGTCTATCAGTACTTTTTAGTTTTTCACCATCAGTCCAGATTCCTTCTTTTATTAAAAATGGGAAGTTATAGTTACGTCTACTACATTGAATTTCAAATCTTTCAAGTAATTGATCTTTAACCATTTCCATTAACTCATCTAACTCTTGATAAAAAGCATCAAAATCAGCTACTTCATTACTACATATTCCATGTTTTATACCAAGTCTTGGTAAATTAATTGAAGTGAATGATAAATTTCCACGTCCACCAGTAGTTTGATTATTTACATTAGTAACATCACTCATAACTCTAGTTCGACATCCCATATATCCTACTTCAGTTCTAAAATTACCTTCTTTATAATATTCTAAATTAAATGGTGCATCAATAAATGAGAAATTCGGAAATAATCTTTTTGCTGATACTTTACAAGCTAATTTAAATAAATCGTAGTTTTTATCATCTTGATTATAATTAATTCCTTCTTTTACTTTAAATATTGCGACTGGAAAGATTGGTGTTTCTCCTTTTCCAAGACCATTATATATTGAATTAAGTAAGCTTTCTGTTACCATTCTTCCTTCTGTTGAAGTATCTGTACCAAAGTTTATTGATGAGAACGGAACTTGTGCTCCTGCTCTAGAATGCATAGTATTTAAATTATGTACAAATGATTCCATAGCTTGATAAGTAGCTCTATCAGTTTTCATTAAAGCTTTATTATATGCATCTTCAAAAATTTTTCTAACGCTACTACTCTCTTTATAAAATCTTTTAAAAGTATCCATATCTAAATCTACACTTTTTAATTTATCAATTTCATTACTAACACTATCCATATTTACAAAACTAAGTAAATCTAGAAAATCTAATAAATCATATATTTGTTGTTTAAATAATTTTTTAAATGTTATTAGTACTCCTGGTGCTAAATAATAATCAATAGCTGGAATAGACTGTCCACCATGTTGATCATTTTGGTTAGCTTGTATTGCTATAGCTGCTAAGGCAGCGTATGTTGCAATATCTTTTGGCTCTCTTATAAATCCATGTCCTGTAGAAAAACCATTTTTAAATAATTTATCTAATTCTATTTGCATACAAGTTGTTGTACCCATTGGTAAAAAATCCATATCATGAATGTGAATAAAACCTTCATCATGCGCTAAGGCAAATTTCTTCTTTATAAGATATGACTTAGCAAATTCTTTTGAAATAGTACTTCCATATTGAAGCATCGTTCCCATTGATGAGTCCCCATCAACATTTGCATTTTCACGTTTTGAGTCATCCTCTACTGAACTTTTAAGTCCTAAACTTTCAATAGATTTTAAAAATTTATGTGTTTTCTTTTCATCAAAAAATAATTTTCTTGATTGTGTTCTTCTTTCACGGTAGCTAGCAAACGCTTCGTGTACATCATCATACCCATTACTTTTAAGTTGATCTTCAATTATATCTTGAATTTCTTCAATTTTAACTTTTTCATCAAAGTTTTTAACTATATAAGTTATAACTTTTTTATATATTTTTTGAACATCTTTCGTTGTATAATTTGCTACTTCGTTATCATCTTCATGTGTAACGATGTTATCAAATCCTTTTTTAATTGCTAATGCTATTTTAGTTCCGTCAAAAGGTGCTTTTTTTCCATTCCTTTTAACAACACTGATGTTAATTATTTGTTCATCGATTATATCTTTCATAAACTACCTCCGTATACCAAAAATTATAGAACTTTAATTTTAGCTTGTAAATAGAAAATATAAAAAAATATAAAAAAGTTTTTAGTATATTTTATATCACATCGTTGCTTTAGCTATATTTTTCAACAAAATCAACACTTTTGTCATAAAAAACAATTTTAGAATTTTTAGTAAAAAATTGTAAAACGAACATTTTTAAATTTTACACTTATTTACTTTTTTATATTTTTTTCTAAAAATAATTATAGTTTTATCGTATAAAAAATAATACTAATCATATAATTTATTGGGTGATTATATGAAAATAAAATTAATATTAATTTTGTTGGTTTTAATTTTATTTTGTGGTTGTAATAATACAAAAGAAAATATAATTTTAGTTACAAATATCCATTTAAATGAAACTAGTTTACCTTACTTTAATTTACCGCTCTTAGATCAAAAAATATTTTCAATTATCACTGATAATGATGTTAATAAAATAAATTTTTATAATATTAAAAATAATATAATATCTGTATCATTTGAAACAAATAACACTAATTTTACAATAAATTATAATTTAGTTAAAGATGAGTTTATTACTTTAGATAATATTTTATCATCAACTGATATTAAAAATATTCACACCATTATAAATAATAAAAACTCTAATCTATCTATTAAAGATATATTAGATTGTAACTACATTTTTACTGATGATAGTATTATTTTTTTCTTGAAAAATACTTACACTATACCTTTTGATAAGTTTAATAAAGATTTTAACATTAGTACTAGTACGTTTTCTGTAAATAATAATATTGATTTGAATAAAAAAAGTATTGCATTAACTTTTGATGATGGACCTAGTAAATATACTGAAGAAATAGTTAATATATTTAAAAAATATAATGGTCGTGGTACTTTTTTTATTGTTGGCAATAAAATTAATAATTATCAGGATTTATTAACTAAGTTAATTAATAGTGGCCACGAAATAGGAAATCATACAGAAACTCATAGTTGGCTAACTGGTAGTAATAATCAAATTAATAATGAAATTGTGAATTGTCAAAATAGTATTAAAGAAAGTCTTAATATTACTCCAAAAATTTTTAGACCAACATATGGTTCGATTAATGACAACATTAGAACGATTGCCAAGAATAATAATTTAGAAGTTTTAATGTGGGATGTAGATTCTAATGATTGGAAATATACTAATCCTGAGGTGATTGCTAACAATGTAATAAAAAAAGTTGAAAACCTAGATATAGTTTTAATGCATGACTTAAAAGAATCATCCAAAGATGCTGTTGATTTAATTTTATTAAATTTGAGTAAAAAGGACTATCAATTTGTGACTGTAAGTGAAATATTATTGATAAAAAAATATTATGACAAATAAGACTGTTAATGATGTAGAAACTGAAATAATAACTACTCAAATTTTAGGTAGTTTTGGTTTTTTAATTAGTGCAATAATTTCTATTATTGTTAGTCTAGAATTATACTATGAAAAAAAAACAGGAGTTCCACTGTTTCCAAATAATGAAGGCGAACAATTAGAAACTTTTAATAAACTATTATTATTAACAATTGTAGTTGTTTTGTTTTTTAATAGTTTACGCACATTACAACTTGAAATTGATAGTGATGGTGAAGTTGATAATGCTAAGCTTGGCAGTCTCATTGCCTTCATTACTTTAATTGGTGCTGCTCTATCAGTTTATAGTATTAAATTTAGTAATGATGAGTTAAATATTACTGATATCGAAGACTTTATATTATAAAAAAATCTCTTAAAAGAGATTTTTATTTAACATCCACCATTACTGTCACAACTACAATTACAGTCAGAGCCACATCTATCTATAATTATTTCATTAGTAGTTAATATTGTTTCTATTTCTTTATTTCTAAGTAATTTACCACTAGATACTACTACTTCATCTATTACCATTGCTGGAACAGTCATTACACCATACTTAATAACTTCACTCATATCTGTTACATATTCAACATTACTCTCTAATTTTAATTTTTCAACAACTTTAATAAGTTATTTTTAAAATAAACTAAGTTGGCTAGATTCATCCATGCCATCTAATATTTTCATCATACGCATTTTTTCTATTAATGTTGATGAAATTTTACAGCGTTTTTGTAAGTCTTCTATTGATAAAAATGGTTTTTTCACTCTTTCTTCAACTATATTATGAGCAACCGTATCTCCGAGTCCTTCAATAGTTTTAAATGGAGGATATAAGGTTGTTTCATCTTTAATTTTAAAGTTCATACTATCACTTTCATTTAAATCAATATTTGCAAATTTAAAACCACGAGCAGTTGCTTCTAAAGCAACTTTTAAACACTCCAAAATAGCTGTTTCTTTATTAGTAACATCATATCCTTTATTTGTAATTTCAATAATCTTATTTTTTATTGCGTCATATCCTTTAATCATTACATCGATATCATAATCATCTGGTCGATTTGAAAAATAAGCCGTATAGTAAAATAAAGGTTTATGCACTTTGAACCAAGCAATTCTAAGAGCACTCATTACATAAGCAACCGCATGTGCTTTTGGGAACATATATTTAATTTTACGACAAGATTCAATATACCATTCTGGTATTTTAGCTTCTTTTAATGTTGCTGCATAATCTTGCCATATATCAGGCTGTTTAGTTGGGCGACCTTTACGAACGAATTCCATAATATCAAAGGCCGTTTTAGGCTTAACACCCCAGTTCATAAGACTAACCATTATATCATCACGACATCCAATTACTTCTTTAAATGGTACAACATTATTCATAATCAAATCTCTTGCATTACCTGCCCAAACATCAGTTCCGTGAGATAATCCAGAAATTTTAACTAACTCAGCGAATGTTTTTGGCTTTGTTTCTACTAACATATTCATTACAAATTTAGTACCAAGTTCTGGTATCCCTAGTGCTCCAATTGGACACATAATTTGTTCAGGAGTTACTCCTAACTCTTTAGTACTAGATAATATACTTAATACTTTTTTATCAGTAAAAGGTAATGTTGTAACATCTATTCCACTTAAATCTTGAAGCATTCTTAAATCAGTAGGATCTTGATGTCCTAAAATATCTAGTTTTAATAAATCCTCTTCAATAGCATGATAATCAAAGTGAGTTGTTCGCCATGCACTATTAGGATCGTCAGCTGGGAATTGATACGGTGTGAAATCATAAACATCCATGTAACCAGGTACTACTACTATTCCACCTGGATGCTGTCCACTAGTTCTCTTTACACCAGTACAACCTTTAGCTAAACGCTCTACTTCTGCAGTACGCATCATTAATCCATTATCTTCACAATATCCTTTAACATAACCAAAGGCAGTTTTATCAGCTACTGTACCAACAGTACCTGCTCTAAATACATTATCAACTCCAAATAGTTCTTTAGTATATTCATGAATTTTACTTTGATTATCTCCTGAAAAGTTAAGATCGATATCAGGTACTTTATCAGCATTAAATCCTAAAAAAGTCGCAAAGGGCATATCTTGTCCTTCATTACGCATAACAGCATTACATTTAGGACATTTCTTTTTAGGTAAATCATATCCACTACTATATTCATTACCATATGGTTGATCGTTTTCATCATTAAAAATACTAAGTTTACACCCTGGACATAAATAATGAGCTGGTAATGGATTAACTTCTGTAATCCCCATCATAGTTGCTACAAAACTAGAACCAACAGATCCCCTTGAACCAACTAAATAACCATCATCATTACTTTTCTTAACTAACTTTTGACTAGTTAAATATATAACGTCAAAACCTCCATTAATAATACTATTTAACTCATATTCGACACGTTCTTTAATATTATCAGGAAGCGGATTACCATACATACTATGAGCTTTATCATAAACTAAATCTTTTACTATTTGCTCAGAATTTTCAATTTTAGGAGAAAAAGGAATCCCTCCTGTTTCAATTATTACTTCAATAACATCTACCATAGAAGCAATTTTATTAGGATTGTCAACAATTAATTCATCAGCAACTATTTTATCTAAATAGTCAAAACCTTCATACATTTCATTAGTAGTTCGGAAATAATTACTAGGTATTTCTTTTATATTATTACGAGCAAGTGGATGTCTACCTCCACCTGGTATTTTTTGATTAACAATAATTTTACGATAAATATTATCGTTTTCTATATGGTGAACATCTCCACTAGCTACTATAAGTTTACCAGCATTTTTAGTAGCATCTACTACTTTCTTTAAATGATTAATAAGTTCTATCTTGCTTCCAAAATCACTCATTTGTAATAAATGATCATAACAATCAATAGGTTGTAGTTCAACATAATCATAAAAACTAATTACATTATTTAATTCTTCCATTGTTTTACTTCTAGCTTCAACGAAAACTTCTCCGTTATAACAACCAGATCCTATTAATAAACCTTCTCTATGTTCTTCAACTACACTTCGCAGTATACGAGGTGTTTTATATAAATATTTAGTAGAGGAATAAGAAACTAATTTAAATAAGTTTTTAAGCCCTACTTTATCTTTAGCTAAAATATTTATATGAAAACTACGTCCAAATTTATGAATTTCATCACTACTAACTAAACGATGTAAATCATTAATCGTATCAAAGTTTCTACTGTCAAGTTTTTGTAACATTTTGTAAAGTACATACGCAGTTGCTTCAGCATCATAATCTGCTCTATGATGAGCATTTTCATCAAATGGAACACTATATCTCTTTACTAAAGCTGATAAACTATGTCTAGCAAAAGAAGAATCCATTGTTCTTGAAAGTTCAAGTGTATCTATTACTGTATTTGAAAATGTACCTAAATTATATTTACTATATGCCATTTCTAAAAATGAAACATCAAATTTAGCGTTATGAGCTACCATAGGTAAATCTTCAAACCAATTAATAAAGTTTTTAACTGCTTCTTCTTCTAAAGGCATTCCTACTAACATATCATCAGTAATATGTGTTATTTCAGTTATTTTTTCTGGTAATGGTCGTTTAGGATCAATTAGTTGACTAAATCTATCTATTATTTCTCCATTTTGAATTTTAACAGCACCAATTTCAATTATAGAATCTCCACCCGCTGCATTAAAACCAGTTGTTTCAAAATCGAATACAACATATGTGTTATCTAAAAGTTTCGTATCATTACCTCTTAAAACAATATTAACAACATCATCTACCATGTTAAGTTCAACACCGTATATCGCTCTAAATTTATCCTCTTCTTTTTCTATCCCTTTATTTAATCCACATACAGTATGATAAACTTCAGGAAAAGATTGTAATGAATTATGATCTGTAATTGCTATGGCTTTATGTCCCCATTTGTGAGCTAATTTAACTATTTCTCCTGCATTACATAAACCATCCATTTGACTCATTTTCGTATGAACATGTAACTCTACACGTTTATTTAAAGCATCATCAAATCGACTTTCTATTTTTTTACTAATAGTATTCATATCTCTAATTTGAAGTGTTAATTCCTTACTATAAGAATCCATTTTAACATTACCACGTACTTGATAAAAATTACCCATTTTAATTTTAGAATTAATTCTCTCAAACTCATCTTTTGAATTAATAAATGTTTTTAAATAAATACTATCAGTAAAATCAGTAACCTTTAAAGTACCTATAATAAGTCCTGTTTTAGTTTCAAAAAATTCTGGTTTATCATAAAGAGAAACTTCAACAGTTATATTATTACCTTCAGTTAAAATATCTTTTAATAAAGTAATTTTAGATTCATTAATAACTCTCCCCATAACTACTTCTTCACTATCATCAATAATCACTTTGCGAACAGGTTTATTTGTCGGATTATTACTAGTATTATCCTGTGTTTGATTTACTTGATTATTTACAATATTTTCTGGAATATCAACTGTTATTTTAACTTTAGTATCACTATTTTCATCAACTATTACATTTAATTTAATATTATTAATTCCACAACTAATTAATTGATTATTTACTGATTTAAATAATTTTTGAAATAATAATTTTTCATTACTATTATCAACTATAACTTCCATTATATTTTCATTTAATTTTAATTTAATATTTTTAAAAATTATATATGCGACATTAGTCTTAATAATATCTTCTTTAAAATAATTAAAATAACTTAATATATCATTATCAACTATATTACTAACTTTAAATTTTGCACTAGTTTTTCTAATTGATGGAAATCCTTCTTTTAAACTATTATTAAATTTAGATAATATTTCAATAGGCAATATATTGTTTAATTCTATTAAAAAACAATAATCTGTTTTATCTCTATTTCCAACTATTCTATTTAATTTACCATCTTTAAAATATTGTTTATACTCTAAAAAGTTAATTTGTTTTAATAGTAGTTCTAATTTGTTTTCCATCTCACATCACCTAATAATATTGTACCAAAATTAAGGCAATAAAAAAAGGAGAAACGCTACATTTCACCACTTTCAACTACGTCTAATACTTCATTCCAAATATCTAAACCAGTAAAATAATAAACATTTTCATACCCTAGATAAGCCATATGAGCAGCAGCTTTTTCAGCATATCCTCCACCATCATCATATAAAACATAATATTCATTTTTATCTAGTTCACCTAATATATTACTATCTATTATAGTTATATAAGTTATATTCATAGCCCCTCTTATATGTCCACTATTAAATTCTTTTTCACCTCTAACATCAATAAAAATTGCTGGTTCATTAGTCGTTAAATTTGATATTTCTTCAGTATTTCTAAGTTCATAATAAACAATTTCTTTATTTGAGTTATAAATATATGCTATTAACAAAAGTATAAATATACAAGTAAAAACTATTATAAGACCTTTTTTCATATGTTCACCTTCTCTTATTATTATAAACTACTAAAGAATAAATACGCAACAAAAAAAGAGATTATTTACTCTTTATAAGTACAATACGATCTCTTTTTTGTAAATCTTTTATAACTTCAACTTCAATATTAATTAAATATTTATTTGCTAAATCAATCAATGCTTGACCTTGTAGATGTCCAATTTCAAAAGCAATAATAAATTTTTCATTTAAATATTTATCTATATTTTTTAAAATTTCTTCATAAAAATATAATCCATTATTATCAGCAAATAAAGCTAAATGTGGTTCATTATTATATACTAATGTATCTATTTTTTCACTTCTATCAATATAGGGAGGATTAGAAACAATTATATCATATTTACCTGTAACATTACTTAATATATCACTTTCAATAAAATTTACATTTCCATTTAATTTAGTATTATTAGTTTTAGCTGTAGCAAGTGCTTTAGTAGAAATATCTACTGCTGTAACTTTACTACCATTTATTTCTTTATTTAAAGTAATTGCTATACAGCCACTACCAGTCCCAATATCTAAAATACTTGGGTTAGTAAAATTTTCACTCTCTTTTATAACTAAATTTACTAATTCTTCAGTTTCAAATCTAGGGATAAGAACATTTTCATTAACTTCAAATTCATATCCATAAAAATTTACATTTCCAACTATATATTGAACTGGTATTCCTTGATTTAATTTATCTATACCTTTTTTTAAAGATTCACTTTTTAAATATTTTTTTAAATATTCAATATCATTCATTTTATTCTCCACGAAGTTGACGTTGTTGATCTTCACTAATAAGTGCTTCAATAATATCTCCTAGACTACCTTCCATAACTCTATCTAATTGCTTTAAAGTAAATCCAATTCTATGATCAGTAACTCTATTTTGTGGATAATTATAAGTTCTTATTTTTTCACTACGATCTCCAGTTCCAACTTTACTTCTTCTCTCAGCACCAATTTCTTGGTCATGTTCTTGTAGTTTTAAGTCATATAAACGAGCTTGAAGAATCTTAATTGCTTTATCTTTATTTTTAATTTGACTACGTTCAGTTTGTGAATAAACTACTAAACCTGTTGGAAGATGGGTAAGTCTTACTGCTGAGTCAGTTGTATTAACTCCTTGACCTCCACTACCACTACTTCTAGTAACATCAACTCTAACTTCACTCATATCTAATTGTGCATCTACTTCATCTGCTTCAGGCATAACTAAAACTGTTGCTGTAGAAGTGTGAACTCTACCTTGAGTTTCTGTATTAGGAATTCTTTGAACACGATGTGCTCCACTTTCATATTTAAGCTTAGAGTAAACATTGTCTCCTTTAATCATAAATTGAACAAGTGAAAATCCACCGGCATCACTAACGCTTTCCTCTAAAACTTCAATTTTCCAACCTTCTTTTTCTGCATATCTTAAATACATACGGTATAAATCACCTGCAAAAATATTAGCCTCATCTCCACCAGCTGCTCCGCGAATTTCAAATATAACATTTTTACCATCATTTGGATCTTTAGGTAATAAAATAATTTCTAATTTTTTATCCATTTCACTTTTAAGTAGTGTTAATTGTTCTAACTCTTCACTTGCAAATTCAGCAAGTTCAGGATCTTTAAGCATTTCATTTGCTCCATCAATATCTTCAACAATTCTTTTATATTCAATATATGCTTCATAAGCATCATTTAAACTTGCTTTTTCTTTAGTTAATTCTAAAGTTTTTTTAATATTACTAAGTACTTCAGGATTCATAAGTTCTTCATTTAATTCTAAGTATCTTTTTTCAATAGCTGTTAATCTTTCTATCATAAGATTACACCTCTTTCTATATATGAATAATCACTTTAAAATTATACTATAAAAACTATTTTTAATCAATATATTTAGTTCATATGATTACTTTACACATAATTAAAAATATTATTTCTAAAATCTTTTATTTATATTTAATTTAGGTTATAATTATATTATAAAAGAATAGAAATGTGGTGATACCAATGAGTGATGAAAAAAAAGAAATTTTAAGTGCACTTGGTAATAATAATAATGATATAAGTAATATCAGTAAAAAAGAAAAACGAAAGAAAATGAAAGAAGAAGAATTTAATAAAAAAGTTCTTGAAAAATATAAAAAAAAGAAGGCTAAAGAATTAGTTAAAAAAGAGAAAGAAAATAGTAATAGTATTAAAGAAGTTAAGAAAAATTCTAAAGAAAAAAATAAGATAGAACAAGATCTAGATACTGAAATTATTGACTTTAACGATAAAAAGAAAAGTCCAAAAGGAATTTTCATTATTTTAATAATGATTTTCTTAGCTATATTAAGTTATAATATTTATAATGCTTTTAATAAAGAAGATTATATTTTTGAAATAGTTAGTAATGCTTTATTATATTTAGGAATAATATTCGCTTTAATTGCTATGACAGTAAATAAAAAGAAATTCATTATTCATGGATTTGCTATTCTTCTATTACTAGGATTCGCAGCTGTAAATATTTTAACCGGAATGGAGATTATATCTTTTCCAACCCAAGCAGTTTTACCGGATTTTATAAATAAAAATATTAGTGAAGCTATAATATGGGCTAACGAAAACGATATTGATATTACACCTAGCTACGAATATAGTGATTCTGTTGATGAAAACAATATTATTATGCAAGATAATAAAGATGGTGTTTTAGTAAGAGATATTGAAGAATTGAATGTCGTTGTTAGTGAAGGTCCTAACTATCAATTATCAACTTCTATTCCAAGTATGATTGGATGGGATGTCGATAAAGTTATCGACACTCTAAAAGGATTAAATTATAATTTAGATAAATTGATAATTAATTTTAACTTTAATGAAGCAGAAAAAGATACTTTATATGAACAAAGTAAAGTTGGTTCTACTAAACGTGATGATGAATTAACACTAGACTTTTCACTAGGTCTTGAAGAAGAGCTTGAACCTGTTGAATTAATTGATTTAATTGAAAAAGATAAATTTGATGCTACTCTTTGGTTAAAAAGAAATGGTATAAAATTTGAGTTAAGTTATGAATTTAGTGATAAAGTTAGTATTGGCAAAGTTATAAGTACAGACCCTAAAGAAGGTACTACTATTAATCAAAAAGATGATATTGTTAAAGTAGTTATATCAAAAGGAAAAGAAATTATTACTCCAGATTTCAGTAAAATGTCATTAGACGAAATTATTGAATGGGCTAGTGAAAACAAAATAAATATTAATTATGCAACTGAATACAGTGATGTAGTTAAAAGTGGGGATATAGTTAAAGTTGATATCTCAGCTGGTTCTACTATCGAAGAAGGTAGTACAATTACTGTAGTTACTTCTAAAGGAGCTTTAGAAGTTATTGATTTTAATAATGATATAAATATATTAAGAGAGTTTGCAGTGCAACATGATATTCTTATTGTTGAAAAATTAGAATTTAACAACGAGATTGAAAAAGATAAAATAATTAGTACTTCACACAAACCTGGGGATAAAATATTACCTGGAGCATCTATTGAAGTTACTATTTCAAAAGGTAGTAAAATAACTATTCCTTCATTTATTGGAATGACTGAAAGTAGTGCTAAAAGTAAATGTAATGAATTAGGTTTATCTTGTAGTGTATCTAGAGTATATTCTAATAGTACAACTGGTACTGTAGTTAATCAAAATAAAAGTGTTGGTAGTGAAGTTAGTAATGGAGCTAGTGTTGTATTATCAATAAGTGCTGGTCCAAGACCTACTACAAGTACTCCAAGTACACCTAGTAATCCTGACACTACTACTCCTTCTACTCCTACACCTGATCCTGAACCAGTTTGTAATACTACTGTATTTTATATTCAACCACACTTAATTAGTGCTGTACCTAGTACAACATGTAGTCTTGTAAAAGCTGCATATCCAGGATATAAATTTAATTGTAGTTACATAAATAGTGATTCTGGTAGTACAGGATTAATTCTAAATGCAAGTTCTCTAAATGGAACTACCATTAATTCTTGTAATACTGTTACATTATCTATTAGAAATAATTAAAACATTTAATTTATATTAAATGTTTTTTTTATATTTATATTTTATTATCAATAAAAAAAACACTATAATAGTGTTTTTTATTTTATTTCTAACTCTAATCGATCTCTTAAATCTCTATTAATACTAAATATATATTCTTTACCATCAATTATCGTCTTGGCACTTGATAAATCTGCAAACAATACATCATATAACTCTCCATAATCTTTTACATTAGATTCACTAGTAACATAAACAGCATAGTTACCTTTTGATAATTCACTAATGTCTAATTTATTATTAAACCAAGCTTGATCTTTACCAAGACCAAATGCATCTGCACTAATTAATCTAATTGGATAAAGTGGATCAGTTGTAGTTAAAGAATAAGTAAATGTTTCAAATGTATCAATATTTTCAAAAACAATATTTCTAGTTAAATTAGTACTAGTACGCATATCAAGACCAACTGAATAAGTTGCAGCATTTAAAACTAATTTTGAATTTTCAAACTTAATTTCATTTATAATACTGTATTGATTTGAATATGCTGTAGTCTCTTTTGTACCAATAGCATTTTCTCTAACATAAAATTCAATAGGTAAATTACTATCACGATAATTATTTACAATTGTAACACTATTAAAACCACTTTCATAATTTGTAGCCTGTGTATTTAACAGTTTATTATTTACAATATTTTTAGAAAAATACTTATCATTATAACTTCTTAAATATAAAGTATAATTACCTTCTTTAATAGTTTCTACTTCAATAGTATCTTTAAACCATGAATAAGTATAATTATAACCATTTGGTGAATATGGAGGCATAGTCATTTGTGAAGTATCAATTAATCTATTTAAAACAACAACTTCTTCTTCACCAGTATTTTGATTTACTAAAACTAATTCATATGTAATATTAGTATTTAAATCATTATGAATATCATTTATAGTATTGTACCCTTTTATTTCAAGATTACCATCTACTATTTTTAAATATTCTAAATAGAATGTTCCTGATTTATTAATTAATAAATCTTCAACAGTTCCTTCTCTCCAAACGGCTGTATATGTTGTAACTCCAGTTACAGCAATTATTTCTTTATCCCAACTATCAAAAACATAACCTGCTTTAGTAGGATTTTCAACTACTGGTTTATCACCTTCAGCTGTATTAACAATAATTGTTTCTTTATTATTACTAAATAATCCTCCATCTGCATTGAATGTTATATCATAATATGTAGCATCTTTTTTCCATATTGCTGTATATGTCTTATTACCTGTTACACTAACTATTTCACTATCCCATCCAACAAATGTAAATCCTGATTTAGTAGGTTCATCAATAGTTGGAATTACACCATGTTTATATGTACTGCTCTTAGTACCTGCACCATTATTAAACACTCCTCCATCAGCATTAAATGTTATAGTAAATTGTGAACTTTTCCAAACAGCCGTATATGTCATATTACCAGTTGCACCTAATAATTCACTATCCCATCCAAGAAATACATCTCCACTTTTAGTAGGTTCATTTATTTCAGGAACACTATATTGTTCTACATATAACTTCTTATTAGCTGTTACTGTATCTGGGAATGTTCCTCCATTTGGATTAAAAGTAATTTCATAAATAGGTTTTAAAGCTGTACCAGCATTACTTTTAATAAAATTACTAGAGTGTACATATCCATAATTATGATTTGGATTATAATATCCTGTATCTTGAATTATACCTGTTCTACTACTATTTAATGTAACATCGCTTTGAATTTTATACCAAACATTATTTCCATTAATACTTGTTCCAACTACTTCTTCAAGTATTATTACTGGGTAATCTGGAATAGTTCCTGTTGAATATAATACATTAGAAGTTTGAGTTGCTTCCTTATATATATTTACATTTTCATTTCCTTGTTTAATTCCAATTGTATATTTATTAAAATCTTGTAAACCATTATATTTATCAAATTTATAAAAATTAGTTGCCATTTTTTCTCCCCAGTAAGGGTCTGAGGCATATTTTATATTGAATCCACTATTTTTATTCCCAACATGTCCACCATTATATCTTCCAGCATAATCTTTAGAATCCATATAACCTTCCGAAACATAAATTTTAGCATGTCCATATATACTTTGAGTAGGATCTGTATAATTACTTGCGCTATCTCCTGGTGTTGCATCAAAAGCAGCATGTCCAAATAAATTATTTTTTGTTAATGCGATATTACTAGTACCGTTAGCACTTTCATTTTGTGCTACTCCTAAAGTCATACCAGCATTAGCTCCAAATTCATTTTGATATTGAATAAATGATTTTTCTTCACCATATAATAACGAATAACTAGGAACATTTATAGTATTTAAATATTCTGTAATATCTGTTGAAGTATAATTACTTATTGTACGATGTGTTAAATATAAATAATAATTATAATATGGACTATTTTTATTTATAGCACTATTATTATGCCCTGCTTTATAATCATTAATCATAGCTTTATATCCAGCTATTGTATCATCATAAAAATATATTCCGTCATAACTATAATAATTTCCATCACTTAAATAAGTAGGTGCCGGACCTAAAGTAATTAATGTATAACCACTTGGACTGTGTGGGTTAAGATATATATTATGAGCTATCTCACCATTTCTAACTCTATAGCTAGTAGTATAAGTCGTATTAAATTTAGCTTCATAGTCTATTATTTCTACATCACTAGTATTAACCCATCCTTCTACTCCACTTACCATGAACTTAACCTTACTTCTATCAGCATTGTAACCTAAGAAAGCTGCCGTACCTGTATAACACCCATTTAAATAACCACTCTTTAAATTACTAGTACTAGTATAATAAGTATTAGTACCACAACTCTTAGTATTGAAATTAACTATTCCATAACTAGGTTCTGAAGCTTCTACGGTATTTATTAAATAAGATGAAAAACTAACTAGTAATAAACTAGTAATAAATATTAAATTAATAAACCTTTTCATTCTCCACCTCTTTTATCATATTATCTTATATATACTATAATAACATTAATCGACAATTTTGAAAACACATAAAAGTACATATGTTGACAAAAATATACAGAATTTCAAAAATAAAAAAATATAATATAATTAAAAAAATTGTTGCATTATAATTTAATTAGTGTTACTATATTTAAGTGACAAAAAAACACGTCCCGTTAGCTCAGCTGGTAGAGCATTTGACTTTTAATCAAAGGGTCATAGATTCGAATTCTATACGGGACACCAAATTGATAATAAAAGAACTATCTATAGTTCTTTTTTATTTATAATTATGATATAATAAATATACATGGGGCTGTCTTGGTTTCGACGGTTACATTGAGGTTTAGATTGCAAGTCGATGGTACACGTAATGTACAAAAACAGAAAATAACTGGAAAAAAATTATTTAACTTTGGGGGAGCTTTCGCTCCATCTTTCGCTTAAGAATATAGCGCCCAAGCTTCCTACTATTCTTTCTTACGGGATAGTAATGAAGCTCGATTAGTAAGATATATCATTTATTAGTCTAGCGTAAATGATGAATAATATAGACTTACTTTTAAGCGAGTTGTTAGGTACTAGTGCTTATTAGGAAATTTACTATCTAACTAAACTTGTAGATATTTAAATTGTCATGTATTCGGACGCGAGTTCAATTCTCGCCAGCTCCACCAATTAAATAATCAAGAACTATATAGTTCTTTTTTTGTGGTATAATAATTATATTATGGAGGAATTATGCATACTACATTAGAATTTATAACAATTAGTAATTCATCTCAAATTTTCTTAATAAACAGTAAAATTTTAAAAGAAAAATTATATTTATTAGAAATTAATGATATTAAATATGACTTAGATCATGAAGAGAAAATTAAAATATTTATAATTAAGTCAATATTAAACAGTTCAAATGATGAACAATCAAAAGTAAAGGGACGTGATTTACTATTTATATTTGGAAGTAATAATGCGTTTTATAAACTAAATAATTATCAACTTGACATTCCTTGTTATATCGATAATTATGTACTAAATTTACAAAATAAAAAAATATAAAAAGAATGAATAAATTTTATTCTTTTTTTGGTATAATAAATATATAATAGGAGGCTACTATGAAAGACATGTATAAATTAGAAGTAGCAGATGTTTTAAATCATCTAAATACAAGTAACGAAGGTCTTACTGATAGTGAAGTAAAGAATCGTTTAGAAAAATATGGAGAAAATAAAATTGACAGTGGCAAAAAGAAAAGTAATTTTATTAAATTTTTAGAACAATTTAAAAATTTAATGGTTATTATTTTAATTATAACTGCTTTTATTTCTTTTATAGTTGCATATTATGAAAATGAATCATATTTTGATGCGATAATAATTCTTTTAATTGTAATATTAAATGCTGTATTTGGATATATACAAGAAGCTAAAGCAGATAAAGCAATTGATGAGTTAAAAAATATTAGTAGTGTTGATATTAAAGTGAAAAGAGAGAATATTATCCAAGTTATTAATACTAAAGACTTAGTTATTGGAGATATCATGTTACTAGAAGCTGGAGATTATGTTCCAGCTGATGCTAGAATAATTTGGCATGCATCTCTTAAAGTAGAAGAAGCTCCATTAACTGGCGAGTCTAAAGCTGTTGAAAAAAATATAAGCGCTATTAATAAAGATGTTATTATAAGTGAAAGATTTAATATGATATTCACTGGTAGTAATGTTGTATATGGTAAATGTGAAGCTGTTGTTACAAATGTTGGTATGAATACTGAGTTAGGTAAGATTGCTAAAAGTTTACAAACAGAAGATAATGTTGTAACTCCCCTTCAAAAGAAAATAGATAATATAAGTAAAGTTTTATCAGCTATTATTGGTATTATAGTATTAATTATGCTTGGAATGGGAATTCATAATGGCAATGATTTCTTGCATGTATTTATGAGTTCAGTTTCACTAGCTGTCGCAGCTATACCAGAAGGATTACCTGCTGTAATAACTATAATCTTATCACTAGGTATGACTAGATTAGCTAATAAACAAGCCGTTGTTAGAAAAATAAGCAGTGTTGAAACTTTAGGTAGTACAAATGTAATTTGTAGTGATAAAACTGGTACTATCACTGAAAACAAAATGACTGTAAGAAAGTTTTATTTCAATAACAATATCACAGACACTATTGAAGATGAAACATTCAATAAAATAATGTTTTTATGTAATGATGTAACTAAAAATGATAATGAGTATATTGGAGATCCTACTGAGATAGCTTTATATGTTAAAGCTGAAAATTATAATTTTAATGATAAAAGAATATATGAATTTCCATTTGATTCAGATAGAAAACTAATGAGTACTATTAACTTAAATGAAAATAATAATGCATATGTTTATACTAAAGGTAGTTGTGAATACTTACTAACTAAATGTAATAAAATATTCATTAATAATGAAATTGTAGAATTAAATAATGAATATATAAAAAATATAAAAGAAAATGAAAATAATTTATCTAGTAAAGCTCTTAGAGTTTTAGGATTAGCTTATAAAGCTACTTCAAATAAAGATAGTTATGAATTAAATGATGTTGAAAATGATTTGATTTTTGTTGGTCTTGTTGGTATGATTGATCCACCTAGAAAAAATGTTAAAGAATCTATTACTAATTGTTATAAAGCTGGTATAAAACCAATTATGATTACTGGTGATAGTTTACCTACTGCTATTAGTATTGCTAGTGAAGTTGGTATATATAAAGAAAATGATATTGCTATGTTAGGTATTGATTTAGATAAACTTAGTGATAAAGAGTTATCTGAAAAAATAGATAAAATAACTGTTTATGCTAGAGTTACTCCTGAACATAAACTTAGAATAGTTAAAATGTGGCAAAGTAAAAATAAAGTTGTGGCAATGACTGGTGATGGAGTTAATGATGCTCCAGCTATTAAAAGTGCTGATATTGGTATTGGGATGGGAATTACTGGTACTGAAGTTAGTAAAAGTGTGAGCGACATTGTTTTACTAGACGATAGCTTTAACACTATTCCTTTAGCTATTGAAGAAGGTAGAAATATTTATGAAAACATAAGAAAAGCTATTAGTTATTTATTAACTGCAAACATAGCTGAAGTAATAATTGTATTTATAGGAATGTTATTTAATAAAACTATTTTTTTACCTATTCACTTACTATATATAAACTTAGTAACTGATTCACTTCCTGCTATAGCTTTATCTTATGAAAAAAATGATAGTGATATTATGAATAAGCCGGCACGTGCTAATTCTTCTTCTTTATTCACTCCTTTCTTAACTGCTAAAATAGCATTTTCATCTATTTTAAAAGCTATTTCAGTATTAGCAATATATTTTGTTAGTGATAACTATATTGACCCTGATATGAGCACTACTCTAGCCTTTCTATCATTAATTATATTGGAATTATTATATGCTGTTTCATCAAGAAACTTATTTAAGACAATTTTAAATAGAAATATATTTAAAAATAAGCAAATGAATTACACCATTATATTCCTAATTATTTTACAAACTATAATCTTTATAACTCCATTAAAAGATATATTTGAAATAGTTATGTTAAATGGTAATGCTGTTATACTAGTAAGTATAGTTACAATTATTGCTTTCTTAATTGATGAATTAGCAAAACAACTAATATATACTAATTTTAAAGATGAATGATAAGACCATTCATCTTTTTATTTGACTTTAATACTAGATAATGATAATATAATCTACACTTGAGGAGGTAGATTATGATAGATAATAACGATTTATTTACAATAGAAACTACTAATATAGATAGTATTATTAAAAGTAATATAAATGAATTAATTGATAGTAATATTAATGCAGCGAAAATAGTCCCTCAATTAATAAAATATGATAACAACTTTTACAACAATTTAAATTTATTATTATATTTTAATATTAAAGGTAAAGAGTTAGTTACGTTCTTTAATAAAATTTGTAATGCTAATATTAATACTTTTAGTGAAACAATATCTGTATTAAAAGATACTACTAAAATAAATGATGAATTAGTATTTACTCACGAAGATATAAAAAATAATTTAGCTGCTACTAATCCTATTCCATTCTTAAATAACAACATTGAAGTTTCTATCAAAATGTCATTACCTCCAGAAAAAATTAGATTAGAAATTATTAATTACTATATAAAATTAAAAGAAAATTATAAAGAGACATTTGAATTATTAAACAACGAAAACACACTAAATTAATTAGTGTGTTTCTTTATTATTATAGATTATAGCCAAGTCATTTATATCTTTTGTACATACTATATACTGTAAAAAGAATTAACTTTTTATTATAAATTGATAGTATGGGATCAATTTATATAAAGGAGAAAATATGAGTAAAATAAGTGATTTAATTTTTAAAGGTAAAAAAAATTATTTAACTAGTGGTTTTGGATATCGTACTACTATTGATATTAATGGTGTTAAAACTAGTACTTTTCATAATGGTAGTGATTATGGTACTAGTGGACTTAAATTAAATCAATATGCTATTGAAGATGGTGTAGTTACCAATATAGGCACTGATAAATATGGAGCTAAATTTGTATTTATTAAATATCCTAGATTAAATAAAGTTTTTCAACATTACCATTTAGATAAAATATTAATTAATAATAACACCAATGTTAATAGTAATACTATTATTGGAACTACTGG
The DNA here is from genome assembly GCA_964369865.1 of uncultured Muribaculaceae bacterium. Taxonomy (GTDB): domain Bacteria; phylum Bacillota_I; class Bacilli_A; order RF39; family UBA660; genus MGBC107952. The sequence continues at coordinate 76,134 of CAYJFL010000001.1, forward strand.
TACAACAGGACTTTCAACTGGTATTCATCTACATTTATCTATTCTTGATTTAAATACTAATAAATTTATCGATCCTGAATCATATAGTAGTAATTATAATGCAGCTAGTACTACAGTTGATGAATTTAATATTAATGATGAAGTCATAGTAAACGGTATATTATATTTAAATAGTTATGGAAATAAACCTGGTAAAACATTATCTAATCATATTGGTAAAATAACTTATATTAATTTAAAGGGAACTAAACCATATCATATTGATAAACTTGGTTGGGTAGATAAGACTAGTTTAGCCAAAAACGATAGTGACTATTACACTATACAAAGTGGTGATACACTATCTAGTATTGCAATTAAATATAATACTACTTGGCAAAAGTTATATGAAAAAAATAAAGATGTGATTGGTTCAAATCCTAATTTAATAAAACCTGGAATGAAAATTAAAATATAAAAGCTATGAAATTAATAATTTTTCATAGCTTTTCTTATTTCTAAATTTATATCTCTTGTTTTAAGAGCTTCTCTTTTATCGTAATTTTTCTTACCCTTACAAACTCCAATTAATATTTTAGCTTTATTATTCTTAAAATATAATTTTAATGGTACTAAAGTTAATCCCTCAATTTTAACTTTACTATCTAATTTTTTAATTTCTTTTTTATTTAACAAAAGCTTGCGAGTTCTAGTTTCTTCATGATTAAATATATTACCTTGTTTATATATGCTAATATGAGTATTTAGTAAGAAAGCTTCATTATCTTTAATAATAGCATAACTATCTTTTAAGTTAGCACTACCATTTCTAATAGATTTAATTTCAGTTCCTTTTAATACTATACCAGCTTCATACTCTTCTAATATTGTATAATCATGTCTTGCTTTACGATTAAGTATAACTATATCTTGTTTCATTATACCTCCTAATATATTATTGTATATCCTTCTTTTGATAACACTTTATTTGTTAAATCTATAAAATATTCTCTAGAAGTATCTTGGTTTGAATTTGTATGTAAATAATGAGTAGAACCTAATTCATTAGTATAATCACTTAATAAATATGTTTTATAATTATATACACTTGGCCCTATATGAGTTATTGTAGGATAAACAACTACATCCTTAATAGCTAATTCGTTAGTTGTTTTATTATGTTCAATTGTAAATGTAGGCATAATACCTAACATTCTACTATTAACATCTTGAGCAGATAAAAAGTTTCCCATTGAATAAATAACTAAAGTTTTATTACCTTCATTACTTTCTATAAACTCAATTGGTTGAATAACATGAGGATGAGCCCCTAGTATAACGTCAACTCCAAGTTCATTTAAAAATATAGCTAAATCTTCTTGTTCTGCACTTTGTGTAAAACTATACTCTACTCCCCAGTGTAAAGAGACAATTTGAACATCACTAACTTCTTTTAAGTTATCAATTTCTTCAGTCATGATAGCTTTATCAATAACACCAATTTTATATTCCATACCTATTGGTAGAACAAAACCATTAAGTCCATAAGTATAACTAATGACACCAATTTTAATACCATTTTTTTCAATTACTTGCGGTGTGTTACGATCTTCTAAAGTCTTAAAGGCTCCCGTAATAGTTATTTCATCAGAATATTTAGAAGCATAATCTAATTCATCATCTATAGCATTAACCCCTACATCTAAAGTATGATTACTTGCTAAATTAATCCAGTCAAACCCAGCACTATATAAACCGTCTAATATTTCTACTGGACCATTAAATGCTGGATAACTTTGAAGTCCATAATTTAATCCAGCAAACGGAGTTTCTTGATTTACATAAGCAATATCAACTTCTTTAGTTATCTTATTAGTATTTTCATAATAACTAGTAAAATCATATCCACCATCATTACTTCTCGCTCCATAATAAACAGCCCCATGGATTAAATTATCTCCTACTGCTGCGAATGTTACTTCATTTATAATAGGAACTTCTTCTTTCACTTCTACTTGTGGAGTTTCTTTGATTTCTGTTTCTTTATTAACACACCCTACAATTAACAATATAGGTACAATCAGTAAAACCAACTTCTTCATAAATACCTCTATACTATTTCAAAATCAACAGTTTTAGCTAACTTATTAGCATTAACTACTTTTATTTTAACACGATCACCAAGTCGATATTTCTTCTTAGATTTCATCCCTACATATGAGAAAGTTGTTTCATCATATATATATTTATCATCAGTCATACTATCTGGTTTAACTAAACCTTCTACTAAATTATCAAGTTCTATAAACATACCAAAACTAAGTACACTGGCTATAATTCCTTCAAATTCTTCACCAATGTGTTTCATCATGTACTCTGCTTTTTTCATGTCATTAACTTCACGTTCACAATTAATTGCAGCACGTTCTTTTTCACTAACATGCATAGATAATGGCACTAACTTTTCTTCCCAATGATCAATCGTCCCTTTATCCATTTTATTTTCAAATAAATATGTTCTTAGTAATCTATGAACAATTGTATCAGGGTATCTTCTAATTGGCGATGTGAAATGAGTATATATTTTACTTGCTAATCCATAATGTCCGATATTATCTTTAGAATATACTGCCTTTTGCATACTTCTTAATAATAATGATGATAAAATATGAAATTCTTTTTTATCACTTAAACTTTTTAATATTTTCTGCATTGTTTTAGGATGTAAATCTTCTAGTTTAACATTAATACTATATCCTAATTGTTTAATAAAATTAACAAAATTATTAATTTTTTCTTCACTTGGCTTTCCATGAATACGATAAATGAATGGTAATTCTAAAAAGTATATATGTGTTGCTACTGTTTCATTAGCTACAATCATAAAATCTTCAATTAAATTTTCACCTAATCCACGATTTCTTTTTACAATATCAATCGCTTCACCATTATCATCAACAATTATTTTAGCTTCATCAAGACCAAAATCTATATATCCACGATTAGTTTTATTAGTTCTAAGTATCACAGCTAAATCTTGACAATTATTAATAACATCAACAAATTTTTCATACCCATCTGGAACAGTTCCAGCTAGCACTTCATTTACTGCACTGTATGTCATTCTTAAATCTGAATTAATTACACTAGGATATATATCATAACTTACAACATCTCCTTTATCATTAATTTCCATTTCACAAGTAAGTGCTAATCTATCAACATTACCATTTAATGAACAAATACCATTAGATAATTTATGTGGAATCATAGGTATTACTCTATCTGCTAAATATACACTAGTTGCTCTACTATAAGCTGATTCATCAACTTTAGAATTTTCTTTTACATAATAACTAACATCAGCTATATGAACCCATAATTTATGATTACCATTAGATAATTTTTCATAGCTAATTGCATCATCTAAATCCTTTGCATCTGCACCATCAATTGTGAACGTTTGTAGACTTCTTAAATCCTTACGTCCTATTAAATCTTCTTCTCTAACAGTATCTGGAATATTCTTAATTTCTTCCATTACAGCTTGTTCAAATTCATCTGCAATACCATATTTATGTACAATTGATAAAATATCCACACCTGGATCATTTTTATGACCTAATATTTTAATAACCTGACCTTTATATATATTTTTATCAGCTAATCCTAATATTTTAACTAATACTTTGTGCCCATTAACCGCTCCTAAAGATAACTCTCGGTCAATCATAATAGTTAATTTTATTCTATTTTCATCTAATTGAACATATCCTTTACCAGCTTTAAAGTAAAATTCTCCAACCATCGTTTCCATCTTACGTTCAACTACTTTTAAAATACGACCTTCTAAATCTTTACTTTTTTTACTAGTAATTTCAACTACAACAATATCGCCATGTAGTGCACCATTCATATTTGTAGGTGCAACAAAAACATCATCATTACCTTCTATATCAACGAATCCGAATCCTTTTTTATTACCAATAAGTCTACCTGTTCTTAAATTACTATTATCAAAAAGCATATATTTGTTTTTATTAGTACAATAAATTTTATATTCACTTTCCATTTTTTGAAGTATTTTTAATAAGTTCTTAAGACTATCTACACTTCCATCTAAGTTTAAACTCATTTCTATTTCTTCGATTGAAAGAGCACTATTTGCTTCTGTTAAAATTTCTATTATTTTTTCTGTCATATTATCACCTAATCTTATTATAGTTTATTTAACTAAAAAAATATAGTAATTACTTATATTTATATAAAAAAGAAGACTATTTATCTTCTTTTTTTATCATTTGTTCTACTTTTATCATTAAATCATCAATATCATCTGAAATTACAGGTATGTGATTAACTATTACAAATGGTCTAGTTCTACCTATTCCACATATATTATGACATCTAATATCAATTACAACATCATTATCAAGTTCTTTTAATTTAGCTTCTAATACTTTATAATCAATAGCTTTACATTTATGACATATACCAAATTTATTCATTATTTAAAATAATTGTGGCACTATCTCCACTATTAACTCCCATACCATTCGCTTCATCAGTATCAATATGAAATTCTAAACTTGCTTCTTCACTAACTTTTAATACTACATCATTAAATATTCCAGGACGTTCTGAATCAATTTTGACACTAACTGACTCTATCCCACTTAGCCCCATATCTTCTTTCATCGCACTAGTAATATGAATATGTCTTTTAGCAATTATACAACCATTGGTTTTTGTTACACTTCCAACAGGCCCTATAATAGTGATTTTCTCACTATTTTCTAAATCACCTGAATCTCTAACCGGAGGATTTAGTTTTAATTTAATCGCATCACTTTTAGAAATTTCCACTTGAGTATAAGGTCTTGTTGGTCCTATAATTCTAAGTTTCTTTAATTCTCCACTATCACTTTTAACATCTACTGTTTCATTACAAGCAAATTGACCTGGTTGCAATAAATTACGCATATTAGTTAATTTTGCTTCTTCACCAAATAATATTTTTAAATCATCATCTGATAAATGAACATGTTTATTTGATATACCAATATTTACTTTCATAAACTCACCTCAAAAATTATTATATCACAAACATATTTTAATATATATAATTTTTATTTACTTTACATATCATATTTAATAAATTTATAAATATATATTTAATGAGGTGAAAATATGAATTTTAGAGATGATATTTATCAAAATACCAATTTATTTCCAGGTACGCCAGTATATAATGGTAATGGAATAAATACTCCTGATCAAGGAAGTTTAAATAGTTTTATATTACCTACTGAACAATCATATATAGAAAATATATTAAGATTAAATAAAGGTAAAAAAGTAGAAGTATTTATGAGTTATACTGATTCAAGTTTATGGCGAGATAAAACTTTCGATGGTATCATTGAAGAGGCCGGTCGTGATCATTTAATAATAAGTGACCCTAAAGATGGTAATTGGTATTTACTACAAATGATATATTTAGATTATATTAAATTTTATGAGCCAATTGCTTATAATAAAGAATTTTCAAAAGAAGATAATATAAATTATAGTAATTTTTAATTGATAGTTTATATAAACTTTGTTATAATTAAAATAAGGTGATAATAATGAACATATTAATTATTTTATTTATAAGTCTTATATTGATAAGTGTTTTGGCACTATGGTTTACAGTGACTTATAATAATATTCAAAATTATATAATTAGACTTAATGAAGTTGAAGCAAATATTGATGCTGTTTTAAGAAAAAGATTTGATTTTTTAAATAAATCTATTAGCATTATTAAGACCAACACTGAAACTGAAGAAGATGTTTTAGTGAATATAGTGAAATTAAGAAGTAGAAAACTATCTAATTTTGAACTTGATCGTGAAATCTATTTAGCTATTAATGAGTTTGAAAATTATAGTGAAAAATTCCCGGTTTTAAAAACATGTGAATCTTATTTAAAAATTGTAAATGGAATAAATGATAGTGAAGTTGAAATTTATGCTTACCGTGGTTACTACAATGATATAGTAACTACATATAATAAAACAATTAGATCATTTCCGTCTAATGTTATTGCTCATTTTTCTAAATTAAAAGAAAGAACTTATTTTGACGGAAAAGATATGTTCGATGATATTACAAATGATTTTAAATTATAAAAAAACATTCAAGTTAAATTGAATGTTTTTTATTTTCATTTTCTAAAACTAAATTTAATCTATCATACTCTACTTCAATTTTTTGTTTAATTGTTTTATCATTGTAGACTTCAATATTTTCAACATCATTAATAAATACATTATTAGTTGCAAGTAAAATTAATTGACGTGTATAATTTAATTCATCTTTCATATTTTTTATGTCTGTTATTGCACTATCAGTAACTGAATCACTAAAATTTATTAGCATTTTTCTTAATAAGCTTTCATTTATAGTTATGTTATTTTCAACACCTATAATAATTAAATTGCTTATAATCTTTTCAATATCTATATCAGATGGTGCTACTAATACTTCTGATAATGTATGTTCACTATACAAATTAATTTTTATATCATTTGATTGATTCTCAAAATTTTCAATCAAATCATTTTCATGTAGTATTCGATTTTGCATATAATAATATTTAGTATTCATAGAATATGTTGATTTAATATTAGTCAAAATTAGTTTTAAATAATAATCTAGAATATCCATCATTTTATTATTAGTCATATCTATATCAAATAAATTTTCGTTCATAGTTTTAAACTTATTTACAGTTTTTTCTCCACTATCCATTAAATATCTATCTGCTATGTTATTAATATTTTGATGTACCATATTAAAACTTATGTTTTTTAAACTTTCTAAACTATCGTTATTATAATATTTTGAACTATATAAAAATAATTTATGTGCTTTAACTAATATACTTTTACTTACTTTATTTATTTCATTAATAACACTATTTAAACTATTATCCATAATTTTATTTGATTCTTCTATTATTTTTTTATCAATTTTTGATTCCCTAGCTTTTATATATAATCTTTTCGAAAGATTTTTACTACTATTTAAAAGATCTATTATATTTTTCAAATTGTCACTAATCAATTTATATTTATTAGATGAATTATAACTTTTAGCGATATATATATTATCTTCGAAATAATTATTTACTTCTTCAAACAAAGTATCTACATATACCTTAATTACATTATTAAAATTATCACTATATATTGATAATATTTCATTTTGATTATCTTCAGATAAATTTATTTTTACCTGTTCAAGTGCTACTCTTAATAGATGTATAGAATTTGTCTCAAGTGCTCTTAAAATAGTATTAAAATCATTATTAAGTCGTTTTATATTACTATCCATCAATTTCACCCCGCATGGTATTGTAGCACATATATCAATATTAAGCAAATAAAAAGAACTTTAAGAGTTCTTTTTATAATATTTACAAATCATACTTAATCGACATGTATTACAGCTCGGATTTTGTGATTTACAATAATATCTACCAAACAATAATATTTGGTGATGCATCTTATTTAACTTATCACTGGGTATAATTTTAGTAAGTTTTCTTTCTACCTGTTCAACTGTAGAGTTTATTCTAACTAAATTTAATCTTTTAGAAACTCTTTCAACATGAGTATCTACGGCAATACAAGGCACATTATATATTTCGCTTAAAACTACATTACATGTTTTTCTTCCTACTCCAGGAAGAGATTCTATAAATTTTCGATTATTTGGAACATATCCTAACGGTTCTATAGCCTTTGCAATTTCGATAGTATATAACGCTTTTCTTCTGAATGTACCTACTGATTTAATAATGTTTGATACATCATCTATATTAGCATTTGCTAATAAACTGATAGTTTTATATTTATCAAACAATACTTTAGTTACTATATTAACACGTTTATCAGTAGTTTGAGCTGACAACATTACTGCTATTAATAATTGAAAATCTGTTTCATAATTAAGTTCACATTTAGGATCGGGAATCAGTTCATTAAAATAATCATAAATTAAATTATTCATCATTATTTAACCAATCATATTCATATAATGATTCCTGACTTACATCATTACCTTTATACACATTTTGTTTTTTAATATCTTTAGCTGTTTTAAAACCTTTTTTCTTCCATTCATATAATATTTTATCTATATATCTTAAGTTACTTACTCCATTATAAGTTGCTTCTTTTAAAGCTTCAATAATTAATTCATCACTATAATTGTTTTCTTTCCATCCACCAATTATTTCATATTCCATTGGAGAAAGTGTTCTTCCGAATTCTTCTTCGAATATAGAAAATAAATTAGTAACTTCTTCAGTAGTTTCTTTTTCGTTAACTATTAAAAAAGCTAACTTATTATAAAGTCCTTCAAAACTTAATTTTTCTTCTCTTACTCCATTATAAGTAGATGTCACTATTTTTAAAATATCTTTACTTTCTAAACTTGCTATATGTGTAAAAATAATAGTTAAATCAATTTTCAAATCAGCACTTATTTGTTTAGGATCTAGAACATTATTACAATTAAGTAAATATATTAACAGAATTAATTCTTCATCTGTTATTAATAAATCTTTATATGAAGTAATAAGCATTTTAGGAGCTGTAATTGAATTATCTTTCAATAATTTTATAACTTTTTCTAACATTTTATCACCTCTTCAATATTATATCACATCATCATATATTTCACACTCTTTTAAAAGTTTATATCCATATTCTTTATTGCTACTATTTTGTATTTTAGCAATCTCATTTTTAACCTTTACAGTTGGAATACTTTTTATTAACACTTTGTTGTCTATAATAGTGTCAACAATTTTATTATCTAGTGTAAAATTAAGTGTCGTTGCAAATCTAATTGCTCTTAACATTCTTAAACTATCTTCACATAATTTAACCTTAGTATCTCCAACACATTTTATAATTTTATTATTTAAATCATCTTTAGCATTTAATATATCAATGTATTCATTATCTTTATTAATACAAAGTGTGTTAATTGTAAAATCTCTTCTCATTAAGTCTTCATTTAAATTATTCACTAATTCAATATCAGTTGGATATCTATTTTTTATATAGTTATATTCTTTTCTAAATAACGTTAATTGATATTCATATCCTTTATAAGTAATAACATATGAATAAAAATTGTTATATATAATATTAAAGTTATCTTTTAATACACTAACATTAATGTTACTACATATATCTATATCTTTTGTACATATATTTAGATATTTATCTCTAGGAAAGCCTCCAACTATATAAGCTTCATAACCAAGTCTATCAATTATATTTAAAATTTCTATTGCATTTTCAACCATATTTATCTCCTATATAAAATAAAAGACTATTGAAGTTCAATAATCTTTTTATTAAATAATTAGTTTAAAGCTTCTTTTAATTTAGAACCTGCTTTAATTGTTACAGCTGTTCTAGCTGGAATTTCAATATTTTCTCCAGTTCTTGGGTTACGTCCCATTTTAGCTTCTTTTTCAACTGCTGCGAAAGTACAGAATCCAGTTAAAGTTACTTTTTTATTTTCTTTTAATCCTTTTACAATTCCACTCATCATTGCTTCTAAAGCACGTGATGCATCTGCCTTAGTTAATCCTGTTTCTTCAGCGATTGCATCTATTAACATTGTTTTTGTCATATAAAATAACCTCCTATAAATTAAGCTCTATGCTTACAATTTAAGAATACCACTATTTTTAATATTTGGCAATATTTTTTTAATTTTTTTAACAAAAAAACCTTATTTTACCCTTTATTTATAAGAAAAAAGAGGCTTATTCTTCCTCTTCTTCATCTTCTGATATAATCGATAAACCAGCTAAATCATCTTCTAAATCATCTTCTAGTTCATCTTCTAAATTCATATTTAAATCATCTAGTTCTTCGGTTTCAACAGATTCTTCTTCTAATTCTTCTTCTTCAATTTCTTCTTCAGCAACATCATCTTCTTCTAATATAATTTCAGCAGCATGACGATCGCGTATATCCCAATCATTATTATCTAATAAAATAAATCTTTTATCTAAAGTTAACGAAGTATAAAAATCACCTATTTTATCCATATATTGACTTTCAGTGTATTCTAATAAATCACTTATTGTTTTAAATATAACTGGTGTATTCATTGACTTTTTACCTTCAACTAATAATTTATAAGCTAAATCTGTATAAGATAATAACTCTATTTCTTCTTTACTCATATTTTCTAAACTCATATAATCAATCTCCTACATTTCTTTTAAAGCTTCTACTCCAATTAAATTTAATGCATTTTTAATTGTCATAGCAGTCGCATATATTAAATTTATTTTTTCATTAGTACTTACACTATCTTCAGTAAGTACTTTTTCATGGGCATAAAATGCATGAAATAATGTAGCCAAATCATAAACATAATTTGTAATGATATGTGGACTTTTTTTCATAGCACTATTCCCTACAGTATATGAAAATTCATATATTTTTGATAATAATTTTTTACTATATTCACTATTAAGTGTCTCATATTTATCTAGAGGTACTATTTCATCACCATAATTAGATAAAATAGAATGAATTCTAGCGTGAGCATAGTTTATATAATACACTGGATTTTCATTAGTGTTTTTACACGCTAAATCTAAATCAAAATCTAGTTGTGTATCCAAACTTCTAGACGAGAAAAAGTATCTAGTGGCATCTAATCCTACTTCATCTACTAATTCCATAATAGTAACAGCATTACCTGTTCTTTTACTCATTTTTACTTCTTCACCATTACGTACTAATCTAACCATTTGTAGAATTTCTACATCTAATTTATCACTATCATACCCAAGCATTTTTATACTTGCTTTTAATCTAGGTACATATCCGTGATGGTCAGCACCAAATACATTTACTAATTCATCATAACCACGACTAAATTTTAATCCATGGTATGCGATATCTGGTACTAAGTAAGTATATGTTTTATCTTTTTTAACAAGTACACGATCTTTTTCATCTCCAAATAAAGTAGTTTTTAAATAAACAGCATCTTCTTGTTCATAAGTATAATTTTCTTTAATTAATTTATCTAAAGTAGTTTTTACTAAACCACTATCATATAGTGATTGTTCGCTACTCCATAAATCAAAGTTAACACGGTAGTTACTTAAATCTTCTTTAATTTGATTAAGTAAATATTCTAATCCTTTTTTTCTAAATACTTTAATATCATTGACATCACTACCCATTTCATCTTTAATAGACTGAGCTACTGCTATTATTTCTTTACCATGATAACCACTTTCAGGCATATTTTCATCACGACCGCATAATCCTTCATAACGTGCCATAATTGAATTTTCTAAATTACCTATTTGGTTTCCAGCATCATTTATATAATATTCTCTGGTTACATCATAACCTGCAAATGTTAATATACGCGCTAGTGAATCACCATAAGAAGCACCTCTAGCATGACCTAAGTGTAAAATACCTGTTGGATTAGCACTTACATATTCAATATTAATTTTTTGATTTGCACCAACATTAATTTTTCCATATTCTTCTTTTTCATTTATAACTTTATTAATATTTTCATATAAATAGTCACTAGTAACAAAAAAATTTATAAAACCAGCACCAGCAATTTCTACTTTACTAATATGTTTTGAATTTAATTTTTCTATTTCTTCAGTTATTTTAGTAGCAATTTCTCTTGGATTTTTTTTAAGCGTTCTAGCTAATTGCATTGCTACATTAGTAGAATAATCTCCAAATGTAGTATCTTTTGGAATTTCTATAGAAATTTCTTCTAGAGATATTTTTGTATCTGTTTTTGTAAGAACGTTGTAAATTATTTCTTTTAATAATTCTCTCATTTTTTCACCTCATAATTTAAACTATATTTATAGTTGTTTGAACTGCCTTCATCAGTTAATTCATATTCTACAACAATATTATTTTTTTCACAAATTATTGACTTGGTAAATACATTAATAATAACTTCAGCATTTGTACTTTTTAATATATATTTAGATTTAGTATATTCATTTTCAACGAAATTTAAACTTATCAAATAATCATCGTTTTCTCTTGTTATAGATAAATTTTCATTTGTCCTTATAACAACTTTAACCTTATTATCATAGTAAATAATACGATTATCTTTTAATTGACCTAATCCATCTACCTCATGAATTTCATCATTACTAATTAATTTTGATTTAACTTTAATCTTTTCCATAATAATTATTCCTTTTTCGCTAGTAATTATAACACACTTTTTTGAAAAATGCACTCATATTTTTAACTTTTTTTCTAATACTAAAAATAGTACTTATTTTAACGGAGGAAATATGAAAAAGCGAAAAAAATATTTCAAACTTATCATCTTTATTATTATCATTCCCATTATTTTATACTTCTCATTATACTTAGTTGCTAAAATGATGCCTAAATTACCAATTGATAGTGCAAATAGTTATTATTTTTATGATATTGAAGATAAATTAATTGAAAATTCCTCAAGTAAAGAATGGGTGAAATTAAAAGATATTTCAGAACACTTGATCAACGCTACAATTGCCATTGAAGATAAAAATTTTTATAATCATATGGGATTTGATTATCTACGTATAGTATCAGCATTTATAAATAATATTACTAGTGACGATATAGAGGGAGCCAGCACAATTACACAACAGTATGCTAAAAATTTATATTTAGATTTTGATCAAACATGGCAAAGAAAAATTGATGAAGCCTGGTTGACAGTTAGATTAGAGTCGCATTATAGTAAAGATGAACTTTTAGAAGGTTATTTAAATACAATTAATTATGGGGGAATATTTGGAATAGATGCGGCTAGTGATTATTATTTTAATAAAGAAGCTAGTGATTTAACATTAAGTGAAGCTACTATCTTAGCTGGTATTCCCGCCAATCCTTCTTATTATTCACCAATTAGTAATTTAGATAATGCTCAATATCGACAAAAGCTAATACTAAATGCAATGGTAGATGAAAACTATATAAGTGAAACTGAAAAAGAGAAAGTTATAAACACTGAACTAGTATTTAATAGTATTGATGATAGTGAAAATTTAAAAATGTTGAAATATTATGAAGACGCTGTTATAGATGAACTACAAAGCATTACTACTATTCCAAGTTCATTTTTAACTACTGGTGGTTTAAAAATATATACTAATTTAGATTTAGATACTCAAAAAAATTTAGAAAATAATATTGATAACTATTTAAGTGAAGACACTGAGTTACAAATAGCTAGTGTTGTTATGAATCCTAATGATGGTGCTGTTTTAGCTTTAACTGGAGGAAGAGATTATTCTTCAAGTCAATTTAATAGAGCAACTGATTCTAAAAGACAAGTTGGATCAACTATTAAACCTTTTTTATATTATAGTGCTCTTGAAAATGGATTTACGGCCTCTTCCACTTTTATAAGTGAAAAAACTACTTTTACTTTCTCTGAAAATAAAACTTATAGTCCTGAAAATTATAATAATAATTACCCTAACAAACCAATAAGTATGACTGCAGCATTAGCCTATTCAGATAATATATTTGCTGTTAAAACACACTTGTTTTTAGGAGAAAATAATCTACTTGATACTACTAAAAGAGTTGGAATAAATAATGCTATAGAAGCATTACCTGCTAGTGCACTAGGTACATCATCAATAAATATTATGGATATGATGAGAGGTTATTCTACATTTGCTAATGAAGGTTATAAAATAGATCCCTTTTTTATAAGAAGAGTTGAAGATAGTGATGGTAATGTATTATATGAAAATAAAGTTGAAAAAGAAAATGTTTTAAATAAAAGTATAGTTTATGTTTTAAATGAAATGTTAACTAAATCTTATGCTAATGAATTTATAGATTATAACTACCCTACTTGTTATAATATTGCTCCTAAAATAACAAATAAATACGCTATAAAAACTGGTACAACAAATACTGATCATTTAATATTTGGATATAATAGTGATATTATTATGGGAGTATGGGCAGGATATGATGATAATAGTGATACTCTAGTAAGTGATGGAAATCATATTAAGAATATTTGGGTAGATACTGTTGAAACTTATTTAAAAGATTATGAAGGTAATAACTGGTATGAAATACCTAGCAATGTAGTTGGTGTTATGGTAGATCCAATAACTGGAGAGATACCGCTTGATCCTGATGTTAAAACTAGTATGTTTTACTACATCAAAGGAACAGAACCAGTTAAAGAAAAAACACCATTAGATAATTTAATTCCTACCATTAAAACAGAATAAAAAATATTCATACACTGAATATTTTTTTGTTACTATATAAATTATATTCACTAGATAAATAAATTATTATCTTAAGTAAATCAGGATCATTCCCTGCGATTTTTATTGCCTCAACTAAAGTATTACATCTAACAATAAGTAAAAACTTCCAATAATTATTTTTATCTTTTAAGTTTGATAATTTCATCAATGGACAAATTAGTAGCTTTCATAATTAATTCTAGAGGAATTTCTTTAGTTAGTAAATAAGAGGCAATTTCTTCATTACTTTTATCTTTAACATTTTCAAGCATTTCTAACATTAATTCTTTAAACTCATCACTAAGTTCTTTTTTTATTATACTAGTAGAAATATCTAACCAATCATTTATAAAATTTTTAATTATTTCGTTTCCCATACTTAAAA
>CAYJFL010000002.1:0-21463 GCA_964369865.1 uncultured Muribaculaceae bacterium
TCTGATTTAACTACAAGAAAATCCAGAAATCGTATTAGATATGAAAAAGGTGGCCACTTTGTATCTGATGAAACAATGGATAAAGTTTATGGCGATGATATCTTTGTATATGAACATATTAATTTAAATGAAGGATTTATAATTCTAAATGAAAAAAAATATCCAGTATTTACAATTTTAAATAACAAAACTTTGTCGAAAGTTGAATTAGATAATTTTATGCTGTATAATTTGAATGAAATAATAAATTATTTTAATGAAGTGAGAGGGGAAAATAAAAATGAATTTAAAAGAAATACAAAAAAATATTTGGAAAAATAAAGTGAATAAGGGTTTTAATACTACAGATGTAAATAAAGAATTTTGCTTTTTATACGGTGAGGTAGCTGAAGTTCATGAAGCATGGAGAAAAAAGAAAGATGATCTTGGAGAAGAACTTGCTGATGTTGCTATTTATTTGATGGGATTATCTGAAATGCTTGGGTTTGATTTAGAAGATGTTATTACTCATAAAGTATTAAAGAATGAAAAAAGAGTTTATAAAAATATTGATGGAGTTAATGTTCGAATAAGTGATTAAAAACATAAACCAATCTAAAACGTTGGTCTTTTTCAATAATAATATTAAATAAATAATAAGATTATCAAATAAGTAGGTAAATAATTATGGACATGTATAAAAAAAGAGAATTAAGAGCTAAGAAAAGACAAGAAAATGTTTATAATGGTAAAAACGGAACATGTACGTGTATATCGTGGTATCCAGGTCACATGCATAATGATTTACTAAAATAACTTAAAAAGATATCAATTTTGTTTGATATCTTTTTTATTTGTTTATTATAATTAGTGTTTATGATATAATATGTTTGATTTAAATTAATTTATAAAAGGAGATGGAAATATGCCAAAAGCTAAAAATAAAAATAAGAGAAATAATATGGATGAAATTAAAACTGATCATGTAGAATATGTAGAAAAAGTAAATAAAACACATATTAATTGGTATCCAGGTCACATGGCAAAAACTAAACGTTTAATTAAAGAAAAAATTAATTTAATTGATGTAGTGTTTGAAGTTGTAGATTCAAGAGTTCCGTTTTCTTCTAAAATTATAGATATAGATGATTATATTTTTGATAAGCCTCGTGTAATGATTATGACTAAGAGTGATTTGTGTGATAAAAGAGAAACAGAAAAGTGGATTAAATATTATGAGGAAAAAAATTATACTGTAATGTTAGTTGATTTAGAAAATAGTAATCCATCTGATAAGGTTGTTAAAATAACAAAAGAAGTTATGAAAGAAATGATTGATAAACGTACAAGTAAAGGGTTAAATGAAAGACGTTTACGTGCTTTAGTAGTTGGTATTCCAAATGCTGGTAAAAGTACACTTATTAATCGTTTGGCAGGTAAGAAAGCTAGTAATGTTGGTAATAGACCTGGTGTAACTAAATCTCTTGATTGGATTAGAATTAATAGTGATATAGAATTACTAGATACTCCAGGTATTTTATGGCCTAAATTTGAAGACCAATTAGTGGCTTTTAATTTAGCAAGTTTAACAGCTATAAAAGAAGAGGTTTTACCTATGTATGATGTTGTAGTTCATATATTAAAAGTGTTATATAAATATTATCCTAAAAAATTAGAGGAAAGATTTGGTATCACTGAAATTGATGAAGAAGATATGGTGTTAACACTTGATGAAATAGGTAAACGTCGTGGTTGTATGATCAAGGGTGGAGATATTGATTATGATCGTGTTATGAATTTAATTATTAATGATTTAAAAAGTGGTATAATTAGTAATATTACTTTTGATAGATATGATGAAATTGTAAAATAGAATAGAGGTTATTATGGATACTTTAACAACTAATTCATTAGTACTAGCTTATTTAGGAGATAGTGTTTTTGAACTTATAATAAGAAAATATTTAATTAGTGAAGGTATTTGTAAAGTTAATGACCTTCAAAAAGAGGCAGTAAAATATGTAAGTGCTAAGGCACAAAGTAGCACTTTAGAGAAAATGATGAAAGCAGAATTTTTAACTGAATTTGAACTAGAAGTTGTAAAACGTGCTAGAAATCATAAAGGTAATAGACATCCTAAAAATACGGATATTGTTACTTATAAAAAGTCTACTGGTTTTGAAGCTTTATTCGGTTATTATTATTTAGAAAATAATTTTGATAGAATAAGAGAATTAATAAAATTTATGAAAGAAGAGATAGAATGTATATTTATGGAAGAAATGTAGCAATAAGTGCTGTAAAAGATAATGTAAAAATTAAACAAATATTTGTAGGTAATTATATTAAAGATAATAAACTTTTAGAAGTGTTAGATAAAGCTAATATTAATATTAAATATGTTAATAAAAAAGATATGGATAAAATGGTTGAAGGAAATCATGGTGGAGTAATATTAGAAGTAGCATCTTTTAAATATACAGATCTTGAAGATATAATTAGTAAAGAAGATGCGTTAGTTGTGATACTTGATCATATTGAGGACCCACATAATTTTGGAGCTATTATTAGAACTTGTGAAGCAGCTGGAGTAGATGGAATTATTATTCCTAAAGATAGAGCTGTTAGTGTTAATTCAACTGTTGTAAAAGTATCAACAGGGGCTATTAATGATGTTAAAATAGCACAAGTAACAAATTTAAATAGTACAATTACTAATATGAAAAAAGAAGGATTTTGGATTGTTGGTACTGATATGGATGGAACTAATTATAGTGAAATTGATTATAAAGGTAAGTGTGCAATTGTGATTGGAAATGAAGGAAGTGGAATGCATAAAAATGTGCGTGATAATTGTGACTTCATTGCTAGTATTCCTATGAATGGAAAAACTAATAGTTTAAATGCATCTGTTGCAACTGGAATTGTAATATTTGAGGCAGTAAGACTTAGAAAGTAGGGCTTATGAATTATACTCTATTAAATGATTATGAATTAGTAAATTATGCAGTAAGTGAAAATATGGAAGATGCTATGAATCTTATTTATGATAAGTATCAACCAATTATTGTATCTTACAGTAAAAAAATGTTGCCGTTATGTCAAAGTGGTGGTGTAGATTTAAATGATTTAATTCAAGAAGGTAGACTTGGATTATCAAATGCTATAAGTAAATTTAGAGAAAGTAAAGATATTACTTTTTATACTTTCGCATGTACTTGTATAAAAAGAAGAATTATAAGTTTAATTGTTAGTACTAATCGTTTAAAACATAAACCATTAAATGATTCAATTCCGTTAACTGTTACTAGTGATAATGAGAATATTGAAATGGATTATTTAATGAGAGATATGAAAAATGAACCTGAGAGTATTATTTTAGAAGAAGAAAATAATATGTATTTAACTAATTCAATCAAAGAAAAGTTAACTGATTTTGAAAAAGAAGTATTTGATTTAAAAATTAAACACTTTACATATGATGAAATAAGTTTAATATTAAATAAAAATAAAAAGTCTATTGATAATGCTTTACAAAGAATTAAAAGTAAAGTTAAAGATATACTTATAGAGTTAGATTAAAGATGGCCTTTTATCCATCTTTTTTTGTAGTTTAATATCTTGTGTAGAAAAAAATAGTGTGATACTATTTATATAGTAGGTGTAATGTTATGAATAAAAAAATAATAGATATAAAAAAATAAAAATAAAGAATATGTTGTTGTTTTTATCATCTATAAAATAATCGAAAATTTAGTACAGTAAAGAAAATAAATATAAGCATATTTATTTTTTATTTACAAAAATTTAATATAGGTTTATACTTTAATTAAAGTAAGAAGGTGTTGTATGAGATTTATTAAGAGAAATTTATTATACATTATATTTGGTATTATAGTTTTTGCTCCCCAAGTATATAGTTTTATTCTCCCATTATTTTCTATTAATATAATCGATGATTATAGAATAGATGTTACAGTTGAGGAAAATGGAGATATTAATATAGATGAAGCTTTTAATTTAACTGGAAATTACAATGGATATAATCGTATAGTTTTTTATGATAATAAAGATGCTCTTGGTTTTAATCCTTCTGCAAATGAATATGGTGGTTCAGAAATTCATAACGGAGATGATATTGAATTAAATTATATTGAGGCTATAAATGAAGAAGATATTTACAACAAAGATATTAGTGGTAATAAATTTGAAGGTGTACATATTGATTCATATTTGACAGATACTTCAACAAAATTATTTGGAGTATATCAAGAAGCACAAGGATCAGGAAATCATTTTTTTGAAATTTATAACCATCATTCATATGATAAGGCTTTTAGACTTAATTATGATATTACAGATATGGCAATTAAATATAATGATATAGGAGAATTTGGATTAAATATTTTTGGAGTTCAACAAGCTGAAAAAATTGAAAAGTTAGTTATAAATATTACTATACCTAATAATAAAGAATTATTTGAAATATATGCTCACGGTAACGTTCAAATAAAAACAGATATTATTGATAAAGAAAATGCAATTGTTACAGTTACAGACTTAGCTCCTAATACTCCTTTAGATATAAGGGTGTTATTTGATAAAGAAGTTATCGAAGATACTGAAAAAGTATATACTGTTGATGCTTATGATAAAATAATTAATTATGAAAAAAATGCTACTGCTGAACGAAATGAATATTTATTTACAAAATTAATTTATGACATAATTAGTTATATAATGGTTATTTCATATATTATTTCTTTATTATTTTTATATTTGAAATTTGATAAAGAACATAAACCAAAGAAGGAAATTAAGTATTTGCGTGATATACCAACTAATAGAGATCCTTGGATGGTAAGTTATTTAATGAATGGTTATGCTGATGAAAGCGATATTATGTTAGTTTTATCTAATTTAGTAACTAAAGATATATTGAGATTAGAAAAATCTTTAATTGGTAGAAATAATTTTGATTTTGTTTATATTAATCCTAATGATGAGAAATTAAATGAGATAGAGTTATATGTGCTTAATTGGTTTATTCCAACTGGATTAGTAAGTGGTAAGCGTATTACGGCTGATTACATGAAGGTATTAATAAAGAAAGATTATGAAGCTACTAAATATCATTTCAATAGATTTAAAGAATTAATTAAGATAGAAGCTGATAAAATACCGATG
The DNA here is from genome assembly GCA_964369865.1 of uncultured Muribaculaceae bacterium. Classification (GTDB taxonomy): domain Bacteria; phylum Bacillota_I; class Bacilli_A; order RF39; family UBA660; genus MGBC107952. Next base: position 5,167 of record CAYJFL010000002.1, read on the forward strand.
TTTGATTCTAAGATGAATAATTATATTATAGCTGGTATTATTGGATTAGTTACTTATTTATACTATATTAATGATTTAACAGATATTACTAGTGGCGTAACTATATTGATAATTTTATTAGCAGCTGTTAATATTTTATATACATATATTATAAAAAAGAGAAGTAAAGTTATTAGTGAAGAATATCATAAATGGATTGCACTAAAAAACTTTTTGAAAGATTTTACTTTTATTGAAGAAAAAACTTTAGTTGATATTAAATTATGGGAACATTACATAGTTTATTCAATGGCTTTATCAGTAAATGACCAGTTAGATAATAAATTGTCAGTCATACCTAATGAACAACTTAATTACGCTAATATTTTAAGAGCTCGTATATATTATAGAATATATTCTGATTATAGAACAACAATGAAAAGATCATTTAGTGTTAGTAGAGCTACAGCAAGAGCCAAAAATCGTACTGGTAGTGGTGGAAGTTTTGGAGGCGGTGGAGGAGGAAGCCGTTTCTAAAACTGTCTTTTATATAAAATTAAGTTTACAATTAAGTAAATAAAGTATATACTTATATTGTAATATAGGAGGTAAGTTATGGGATATATTATTTTAGGAATAGTAGTATTAGTAATTATTTCTTTAGTAGGATTTGTTATAGGGACATATAATAAATTAGTAGTATTAAGAAATAAAGTTGAAGATCAATGGGCACAGGTAGAAGTAGTTCTTAAAAGAAGAGCTGATTTAATACCTAACTTAGTTGAAACTGTGAAAGGTTATGCAAAACATGAAGGTGAAACTTTAGAAAAAGTAATTCAAGCTCGTAATAATACTTTAAATGCTGCAAGTCCAGAAGAACTTAAGAAAGCAGAAGGGGAGCTTTCTAATGTACTAAGTAGATTAATGGTACTTACAGAAAATTATCCTGATCTTAAAGCTAATGCTAACTTTACAGAGTTACAAAGAGATTTAAAAGATACAGAGGATAAAATTACATTTGCAAGACAATTTTATAATGATACAGTATTAATGTATCAAAACAAAAGAGAAATGTTTCCGTCAAACATTATTGCTGGAGTGTTTAATTTTGAACATATTAGTTTTTTTGAAGCAACTGAAGCTGATCGTGTTGTACCAAATGTTAAATTTTAGACTTAGTTAATAAGTCTTTTTTAGGAGTGAAAAAATGAAAAAAAATATAAATATTTCAACAATATCTGCATTGGTAGTTATACTTTTTTTTATGTCTAATACATTTATTAGTCCATTTTTTAAATCTTATGGTATTAGTGATTATTACATGGATTTAACTATAACTAATAATGGTTATGTAGAAGTGAAAGAGGCTTTTGATTTAAATGGTGATTACAATGGATATGAAAGAATATTAGTTTATAATAATTTGAATTTACCTGAATTTGATCATAATGTATATGAATTAGGTGGGAATGATTTACATAACGCAGATAATTTGTTTTTACATGAGGTAAAAGGTATAGACCCAAATAATGTCTATAGTGATAATCCAGATGGAGATATTTTTAATTTTGTTGATAGTTCACCTACAAATAATACTTATACATTGACAGGTTATACTGATCAATTTAATGTTAAGATGTATAATCCAAGTGATTCTGGCAAAGCATTTTATTTAGATTATACTTACAGTGATATGGCGATAAAACATAACGATGTAGGGGAGTTGGGTTTTAATATATTTAGTGAAGCACAAACAGAAAGTATAGAAAAAATGGTTGTTAATGTACATATACCTGGTAATGAAGAAATGCTTGAAGTTTATGGACATGGATATGCTGATGCAAAAATAGAAATAGTAGATAAAGAAAATGCGGTTATAACTATAACTGATATTGACGCTAATACAGCACTTGATATAAGAGTATTATTTGATAGTGAGTTATTAAGTGATATTAATTATGAAAAAATTACGGGTTACGATTTATATGACCAAATTATTGCTTATGAACGAAGAATTGAAGCTGAACAACAAGCATATAATAATGAAGTTTTTATATTTTCTATAGTTGGTTATATATTACTGTTTTGTACAATTGCAATAATACCAATTTCTTACTTTTTATTTGATAAAGAGTTTGAAAAAACAAAAGATATTAAATATATAAGAGAATTGCCAACAAAAAGGCGTCCATGGATGGTTAGTTATTTAGTCAATGGTAAAGTTAAAGATAATGATATCATGACTGTAATAAGTTATTTAGTAAATCAAAAAGTCTTATTACTAACTCCATCTACAACTAATCCAGATGACTTTGATTTTACATATAATGAAAATCATACTCATGAATTAACACAGGAAGAAAATTTAGTTTTAGATTGGTTTTTTAAAGATGAGAATCAAATTAAAAAAATTAATATGAATATTATTAATGCTATTATAGAAGCTGATCCAGAAAAAACTTTTAAACAAATGAATAACTTTAAAACAATAATATATCAACAAGCTAGAAATGAAAAATTGTTTTTAGCAAATAGTAATAAATTTTTAATGATAGTATTATCAATGCTTTTAACACTACCATATGGTGTAATGACTAGTATAACTGAACTAACGCCTCTTAAAATTATTTTATTAATTATGATGGTTGTTAATAGTGTATATATTATTACATTAAAAAAACGTAGTAAACATGCGATAGCAGAATATTATGATTGGATTAGTTTTAAAAATTTCTTACAAGATTTCTCGAAATTAGATGAGAGAGAATTGCCGGAAATTAAATTATGGGAGCATTATTTAGTTTATGCAATTGCTTTAGGTGTTAATGAAGAGGTTACTAAACAACTTGCTCAAATGCCTAGTTATCAAGAATATAATAGTACATACCCAATGATATTTTATAGTACTAGATTTAGTATGTATTCAAGAACGTTTAATTCATCTATGAGTTCAGCATCAGCTTCTAGAATGCAATCATCTTCTGGAGGATTCTCTGGCGGAGGTGGTTCATTTGGTGGAGGTGGAGGTGGAGGTCGCTTCTAAATAAGTGACTATTCCATCATAAAAAAAGTTTTATTTATAAATTAAATTTTAATTAATATAATTTAATTAGGAGATGATATTATGAAACTTATTTGTACTAATGAAGCATATATTCAATTTAAAGATTTACTATTGATTATAAACTCAGCTGATAGTTATCCGGTCATATTTTTAGAATTACTTAATGATGATAAATTTATAAAAGAACAAAAGTTAGAAGATTTTATAAAGTTTGATAATTTTAACATAATTGAATATTTAAAAACTTTAGACTGGCTAGTTGATTATTATCAATATGAAAATCAGGATATGGATGAACTTATAAATGAAATTAATGAGAATGTACTAAAATTAAATAGAACAGTTAATATTTATATGAGTTTAGATGATAATGAAATTTCTAAAAATAGATATTTTAAAAAACAGTATCAAATGTTGGAAAATAAAATTACTGATTTAAAAGAAATATTGTTATATAAAAATAATAATAGTACATTAAAAATACCAAGTTCTGAAAATACTAATTTTCGTTATTTAAATTAAAATAAAAAAGAGATTGAATTTAATCTCTTTTTTACATCATATGATATTTTGAATCGTTATACTTCATTCCTGAATAACTAGTACCTTTAGTATCGCTCATCATTTGTTCTAATCTAGTTACGCGACGATCTAAGTTGTTTATTTGTAATTGCATATCATCTATCATAGTAGCCATAGTATTAGATGTTGTTTGACTAGGTATGGGAGCCACTGGAGTTTGATTAGGCATAGTTGGAGCCATAGCCATCCCCGGCATAGGAACAGCTCCTTGCATAGGAACTCCTGGATAAGGTGTTGGCATTGGATATGGCATGCAGTAACGATCTTGGTTTCTATCTTTTTTCATTCTTACACTCACTTTCTTTCTAGTTCATTATATGAATTACTTTTAAAATAGTGATTAATTTGATATAATATCTTTGGTGATAATATGAGATTAAAAAATGTAAAAGGAGCAAGTGAGATACTTGCTAATTCTAATTATGTTGTGAAAAATTATAAAAAATATAAAGGAAAATTTATTTCTTTATTTAATAATGATAATGATATAAAAATAGAAGTAGGAATGGGTAAGGGAGACTTTATAATCGGTAATGCGCTTAAATATCCTAATACTAATTTTATAGGTATAGAAAAATTTGATAGTGTTTTAGTGAGAGCTGTGCAAAAAGTTGAAGAATTAGAAGCTAGTTTACCTAATTTAAAGTTTATAAGAATGGACGCTACAGAGATAGAAGAAGTATTTGATGAAGAGATAGATACTTTATATTTGAATTTTTCAGATCCGTGGCCTAAAAATCGTCACGAACATAGAAGATTGTCTAGTAAAATATTTTTAAAAAGATATGATAGTATATTTAGTAATGTAAAAAAAATTGAAATGAAAACTGATAATAGAAAATTGTTTGAATTTACTATTATGTCTATTGCTAACTATGGTTATACTATTGAAGAATTATCGTTAAATTTATATGATGATGATGTTAAAAATAATATTGCTACTGAATATGAAACTAGATTTCATAATCTAGGATTTCCTATTTATAAAATAGTTGCGAGCGATAGTAGACACTTAATAGACAAAAAATAGTGAAAAAACTTTTTTATTATATATAAATTTGTTATAATTTATTTAGAGTGGTGATATATGAAAAAAATAATAATTATTGTTTTAGCTCTCTTTGTATTTACAGGATGTAGTATTGTTAGAATAAATACATCTGATATAGATACAACTATTGATATTGTTTTATCAAAGGATAAAGAGTTATACAATCGTGTTGCTAAAGGATATAAGTACTATGTACCAAAAGGTGTTACTTATATAGACACAAATGATTTAAATGAAAAATTATATTCTAATGGTGTATATTATTATTTATATATTGATGCCATTGGATATTTCTATGAAACAAAGTATGAATATCAAGAAAATAGTGATGCTTACTATTCACGTGTTTTAGAATTTAATGATAAATATGGATATGTAGAAATCAATGAATATGAAAATAAGTATCATGTAAAATTTACTTATAATTATGCTCAAATTGAGGCTATTGTTGAAGAGGAAAAAATAGAAGAAACTATTATGAATGCTAGTTACATATTGTCTACTGTTCATTTTAATAGTGATGTTATTAAAATAATGCTTAATGAAGATTATTTTACAAACAAAGAAGAAAAATATGATATTTTTAATAAAGTTAACCCTACAACAGAAAATAGTGATAGCTTCTTAGAATACAGCGAAGAAGAAGGCGCAATAATTGAAGAAAAGGATAAAAAAGAAGAGGTGAATTAAAGTGGGATTTTTAGATAAAGTTAAAGATTTTTTTAAAGAAGAAGAAGAGTATATCGAACCAGTTAAGAAAGAAGTTATGCATGTAGAGATTAAAGCTCCAGCAAAACCAGAAGTAAAGGAAGAAGTGGAAGTAAAAACTGAACAGTTAGTAGAACCAAAACCATTATTTTTTGATGATAAAGATTTTATTAACGAAGATCAAAAGTTATTTGCACAACAACCAGTTCCTAAGCCACAACCAGTGGTAAGACCAGAACCAAAACCTGTACCAACTAGAAATAATTATAATAAAACAAATAATAGACCAGTACGTAATGAAATATATGGTAATGCTAAAAAAATGAACGAGAGAAAACAATTTAAAGTATCTCCAATAATTTCACCAGTGTATGGAATTTTAGATCAAAATTATAAAGCTGAGAATATTATTAAGAAAACTGATAAAGATATAAATAGTATTATTTTCTCATCAAGTAAGAGTGTTGTTAAAGAAGAAACTAAAAAAAGAAGTCAATCTACTTTAGAGGATGAAATTAATTTAAATTTAATTAAACCAGAAGTTGTAGAGATCGAAAAAAAAGTTTCACAAAAAGTAAAAGATGATTTGCTAGAAGATATGGTAATTAAAGAAGATGATTTGATTATCAATGATTATAGTGATTATCGTGAAGAAGAATTAGTAGATGCTAATGATGATATTTTTGATGAAATGAATGAAGAAGAAGATGTTATAAATATAGATAATATTGAAGAAGAAGAAGTAACTATTGGTAATAGTAAAGACGAAGTTGAAGAAATTGAAGAAGATATGGATGATGCAGAATTATTTGATTTAATTGATTCAATGTATGAGAAAAGAGATGAAAAATAATGGAATGTGTAAATGAAGTTTTTCCAATTCTATTATATTTTCTAGGAGCTATTTTATTAATATTTTTAATTGTTTTAACTATCAGAATGATTAAAACATTAAATAGAGTAGACTATCTGTTAGAAGATGTTAATAGAAAATCTAATAAAATTGATGGTGTTTTTGATATAATTGATAATGCTACAGATGCTATTTCAAATGTAAGTGATATGGCAACTAATTTTTTACTAACAAAAATAAAAAGAGTATTTGATAAAAAAGGAGAATAATTATGGCAAAGAAAAATGGAATGAGAACTTTAGCGTTTGGAGCTTTAATAGGAGCAGGTTTAGGAGTGTTGTTTGCACCAAAATCTGGTAGTGAAACTAGACGTGAATTACGTAGTGCAATTAATAATATGACAAGTAAAATCAAAGAAATTGATGTAGAAGAAGTTAAAGAAAATTTTGAAATTCAAATAATTAAGATAAAAGAAGATTTAGCTAATTTAGATAAAGAAACAGTTTTAAAAACTGCTGAAAAAAAAGCAAAAGAACTTAATAAAAAAGCTGAGCAATTAGTAGAATATGCTATTGAAAAAGGTACACCTGTTTTAGAAAAAGCTGCAAATGGTGTTCGTGAACAAGCTATTAAAACAACTAAATCAGTTTTAGTTAAATTAGAAAGTAAAGAAAAGTAAAGGAAACTTTACTTTTTATAATACTAATTATATAATAAAAGCAATGGAGTGATCGTATGGCAAAATATTTTATTGGTATATTTGATGGGTATACAAGGGAATATAAAAGTAAAGTTGGTTTTGATAAAGTTACAGGACTAATTTCAAATTATAAACAAGGAAAAGAAAATTTAAATCTAATTGAAATTGATCAATATTTTTTGTCTCCTAAATCTGATATTGATGCTGTGAACGATAAGTTATCATTAATAAAAAAAATTAAAGAAAATAATTATAGTTTTGAAGTAGGAGATACACTGGGAATAGTTAGAATTAATAAAACAGATGATTCAATATATTCGGAGCAAATAATTTATGAGAATATTGAAATATTAAACTATATTGGGATGTTGATTTTATCTTTGAAAAATGAACTCTATTCAGCTACTGAAATAAAAGAAAAATTAAAGAGGGATGTACATTTTCTTAAATATGTAAATTATATTATCGATTTATTAAAATCTAGTGAAGTTAATTCTGGCTTGTCTCAGTCTTCTTTAACAAAACGTACTAAACATACAATGTATGATATTCATCAATTATATGATATTGATTTATTTGCTCGAAAGTATTCTGATAATGCAGAAATAGAACATAAGAAACGCTTCTTAATTGATAATTTAACTAGCTATAAAGAGTTTAGGAATTTAGCAAATTATATTAACGTATTACAAAATAATCATTTAATACCTAAATATGAAGATGAAAAATTATCTGAATTGATTGAACAGTATAAATTTAATTTATATTCATCAGAAATAAGTTATTTAAATGACAGTTTAAATAAATATGAAAAAGAAATCATAGAAGATTGTTATACTGAAGAAGAAGATAGTTATGGTATAGAAGAAGATGATAACAAATATCATTCAGGGAAACATATACGTTGAAGATAAAAATATTAGTTAATCAATATTTAGATTATATTGAAACTGTTAGATCTTTTTCTGACTATACTGTAAAAGCTTATACTATTGATTTGAATGATTTTATCGTATTTTTAGATACTGAATCAATATTTAAAGTAAAAGATGTAGAATATCAAACTATCCGTAATTATTTAAGATATATGCATGATAAAAGTTATACAAATAAAACTATCTGTCGTCATATTAGTTCACTTAGATCTTTTTATAAATATTTAATTCAAGAAGAAATTATAAATTTTAATCCAATGACTTTGATAAGTAATCCTAAAGTAGAAAAAAAATTACCAAGTTATTTAAATTATACTGAAGTAGATTTACTTATAAATAATTTAGAAGAAAAAACTCCTTTAGAAGTTCGTAATAAGTTAATATTGGAACTACTATATTCTACAGGTATACGAGTTAGTGAACTTGTTAATATTAAAGTTCATGATATAAACTTAGTTAATAATTCTATTAAAGTGTTAGGTAAAGGTAATAAAGAAAGAATAGTGTTATTTGGTAGTAACTGTAAAATAGTATTAAAAAATTATTTAAATAATTTTTATCCAATATTAAATTCTAAAACTAAATCATCATATTTATTTTTAAATAATAATGGTAATAAATTATCAACAGCAGGGATTAGATTTATTTTAAATTCAATTATTAAAAAATATTCTTTAAAATTTAATGTGACACCACATACACTACGTCATACTTTTGCGACACATTTATTAAACAATGGAGCTGATTTAAAAAGTGTAAGTGAATTGTTAGGACATGAAAATATAGAAACAACTGGTATTTATACACATATATCTAATGAAAGATTAAGAAGTGTTTACTTAACTAATCATCCAAGAATAAGAAAGTAGAGAAATCTACTTTTTTTTGTCAATTTGTAATATGTGTATTTAGTGATATAATTGATTTATAGTAATAATATTAATAATAGAGGAGGATAATATTATGGAAAAATTTGTATATAGTTTTAATGAAGGTAATCGTGAGATGCGTAATACTTTAGGAGGAAAAGGGGCTAATTTAGCTGAAATGATTAATATTGGGCTAGCAGTACCAACTGGTTTTACTGTTAGTACTAATGCTTGTACTGAGTATTATAACAATAAGAAAAGTTTATCAGATGAAATGCTTAAGCAAATAGATAGTGCAATTGAAAAATTAGAGAAAGAAACTGGTAAGAAGTTTGGTGATAAAGAAAATCCATTACTAGTATCTGTTAGAAGTGGTAGTCGTGTAAGTATGCCGGGAATGATGGATACAGTACTTAATCTAGGAATGAATGATGAAGTGGCTGAAGCATTAATAAAGAAGACAAACAATCCTCGTTTTGTTTATGATTCATATCGCCGTTTTATTATGATGTTTGCTGATGTAGTAAAAGGATATTCTAAATCATCATTTGATAAAATATTAGATACTGTTAAATCAAATAAAGGAATTACTAATGACTTAGATTTAACTAGTGAAGACATGAAAGAAATAACTCAATTATTTAAGGATAAATATTTTGAATTAGCTAAGTCAACTTTTCCAACTAATCCCAAAAAACAACTATTAGATTCAATTAGTGCAGTATTTAATTCATGGAATAATGATCGTGCTATTATTTACCGTAAGATGAATGATATACCTTCTTCATGGGGAACTGCTGTAAATGTTCAAATGATGGTTTATGGTAATAGTGGAGAAAATTCAGGAACTGGAGTAGCTTTCACTAGAAATCCTGCTACAGGAGAAAATAAACTTTTTGGTGAATATTTAATTAATGCTCAAGGAGAAGATGTAGTAGCGGGAGTAAGAACTCCAAAACCGATAGAAAATTTAAAAGAAATTATGCCTGAAGTATATGAAGAATTTTGTAATAATTGTCAAATATTAGAAAAACATTATAAGGATATGCAAGATATGGAGTTTACTATTGAAGATGGTAAATTATATATGTTACAAACTAGAAACGGTAAGCGAACTGCAACTTCAGCAATTAAAATTGCAGTTGATTTAGTAAAAGAAGGATTACTTACTAAAGAAGAAGCGTTATTGATAGTAGACCCAAAATCACTAGATCAATTATTACATAAAAGTTTTGATAGTGACGATTTAAAAAAAGCTAATATTATAGCATCAGGTTTAGCAGCTTCACCAGGAGCAGCTACAGGTAAAGTATATTTTAGTGCAAGTGATGCGATTGAAGCTAGTAAAAAAGAAGAAGATGTAATCTTAGTTACATTAGAAACTTCTCCAGAAGACATTGAAGGAATGAGTGTTAGTAAAGGTGTTTTAACAGTACGTGGTGGTATGACTTCTCACGCTGCAGTAGTAGCAAGAGGAATGGGTACTTGTTGTGTATGTGGATGTGAAGATTTAATTATAGATGAAGAAAATAAAACATTTACTACAAAAGATGGGTTATCATTTGCTGAAGGAGATTATTTATCAATTGATGGAAACACTGGTAATGTTTATAAAGGTAAAATAAAAACAGTAGAACCAGTTATAGATGGAGACTTTGATACACTGATGAAATGGGCTGATGATATCAGAACGTTAAAAGTAAGAGCAAATGCAGATACACCTGAAGATGCTTTAGTGAGTTTAAAATATAAAGCAGAAGGAATTGGTCTAGTTAGAACTGAGCATATGTTCTTTGATCCTGAAAGATTATTTGCAATTAGAAAAATGATTGTAGCTCCTGATACGGAGTCTAGACAAGAAGCTTTAAATAGTATTTTACCAATCCAACAAGAAGATTTTATAAAAATTTTTGAAGTTATGAATGGGTTTCCGGTTACTATTCGTTATTTAGATCCACCATTACATGAATTTTTACCATCATCAGTGGAGGAAATTAAAGAGTTAGCAAGTAGTTTAAATATTACTTATGATAAATTAAAACAAAAAGTAGATTCTCTTCAAGAATTTAATCCAATGATGGGACATAGAGGTTGTCGTTTAGCAATAACTTATCCAGAAATAGCTATAATGCAAACTAAAGCAATTATTGGAGCAGCAATTCATCTAGCTAAAGCAGGTAAAAAAGTTTATCCAGAAATTATGGTTCCATTAGTAGGGGATATTAAAGAATTTGAATTTGTTAAGAATATAATAGATAAAACAGCTAACAAATTGATGAAATCAGAAAATGTAGAAGTTAAGTATACTATTGGAACAATGATTGAAATTCCAAGAGCAGCTTTACTAGCTGATGAAGTAGCAAAATCTGCGAAATTTTTTAGTTTTGGAACTAATGATTTAACACAAATGACTTATGGGTTCTCACGAGATGATGCAGCTAAGTTTTTAACTGATTACTATGATAAAAAAGTATTTGATAATGATCCATTTGTAAAATTAGATCAAAAAGGTGTTGGAAAATTAGTTAAAACAGCTGTAGAACTTGGTAAGCAAGTAAGATCTGATATTAAACTAGGTATTTGTGGGGAACACGGAGGAGATCCAGCAAGTATTGAATTCTGTCATAATATTGGTTTAGATTATGTTTCATGTAGTCCATACCGAGTAGTAACTGCTAGATTAGCAGCAGCACAAGCGGTTTTAGAAAATAAATAGAATTATATTTAAAGTTAAAATTAACATATTATAGGGGAATATTACACTTTAAAAAATAAATAGAAGTATTTTAAGTTAAATATTTGCTATCAAAAAAGATTAAGATAAAGGCTTTTGTAACGTATCTTAATCTTTTTTTTACTAAATAAAGGAATGTGAAATTAATATAATAAGATATAAAGTAATATTAAAATGAAAAAAATATTTTTATATTAATTAAAAATAATGAATCTCCAGAAGAATTGTTGCAAATAAATATAAATAGATTTCTAAATGATTAAAAATAAATTCGATCCAAGTTGGACCGAATTCAATAACTAATATTATATAAGAAAAACTAGTTATATATATAATATAATGTATTTATATTTAGTAGTTAATGATTTCTATTTATTCTTTTGGAAAAAAATGGTACAATGTTTTTAGCTAGGTAAGTTATGAAAAGAGAACTTAGATTGGTTTTAACTAGAAAATGTAATTATGATTGTACATTTTGTCATGGTGAAGGAGTAGAAAAAAATTGTGAAGACCTATTAAATACGAATGACTATTATTTTTTGCTAGAATTTTGTAAAAAAAAGTATGGTTGGGATACAGTTACGTTAACAGGTGGCGAACCACTAATAAGAAATGATATTGAAGAATTAGTAGCAAAATTAAATGAAATAAATTATAAAATAACAATCGTATCAAACGGAGAATTAATCGATAAAAATTTGAGTATGTTTGAAAACATTGAAAGATTAAACGTATCGATACACAGTTTTGAAGATGCTATATATAATAATATAATTAAAAGAAAAGACAAATTACAAAAAGTAATTAAAAATTTAGTAACGTTGCGAAATACTAATCCAGATTTAAATATAAGAATAAATTCAACAATAGTAAAAGGTCAAAATAATGATATTCAAGATTATAAAAAACTAATTGATTTTTCAAAAAGAATACAAGCTAGTATTAAAATTGTAGAATTGTATCCTGATACTGATAAAAATTATGTTCCTATACAAGAAATAAAAAATAAATTTATTGACCTTGGTTTTATGATCAAAGATGAATTTACTCATAAAATTATATTATTTGATGGAGTTACTGAGGTGCACTTAACAAAAATATTTTGTTCAGGTGCGAAAAACCGATATAATTCAAATAAATATTGTAATCAATATAATGATTTGTTTGTAAGTCCAAACGCAGAGATTAAATTATGTAGATATATTGAAAACAATGTTTCGATTTTAAAAGAAATAAAAAATAGAGATGAAATTGCCCTTGATTATAAAATAAATTTAGCAAGCGAATTGTTGGGTAATAATTGTCCATTAATGAAAAGTAAAGAAGAGTTAGCCATTAATGGTGGAGTTCCTGTATTAAATAATTATGAGGGAAAATTTATTCATCCAAAAATAACTAACAAAATTGAAAAATCAGTTGTAGAACAATTACATGATACAATATCAATATATGATAGTAGTAGTATATTCAAAAAATTTGAAACCGAATTTGCTGCTTATCATAATAAAAAATATGCTCTGCTAACTTCCTCGGGAACAAGTGCACTACATTCTTTATATGATTCAATAGGTCTTAACTCAAAAGATGAAGTAATTTGTCCTATTTATACTTTTTTTGCAACAGTAAGTCCTATTTTTCAAACTGGTGCAAAACCTGTTTTTGTTGACTGTGACGATACAGGGAATATTGATTATAAGAAGATAGAAGAAAAAATAACAAAAAACACAAAGGCCATTATGGTTACTCACATGTGGGGGTATCCTTGCAAAATGGATGAAATAAGAAATATAGCGGATAGATATGACTTGTATTTATTAGAAGATTGTTCACATGCCCATGGTGGATCATATAAAGGTAAAAAATTAGGCACATGGGGAGATGCTGCTGCATTTAGTCTTCAAGGTAATAAAATTATCACTGGAGGAGAAGGTGGAGTTATTATTACAAATAATAAGTATATATATAAAAATTGTGTAATGCTAGGACATTACAATAAAAGGTGTAAACAAGAATTATCTAAAAATAGTATTGACTACAAATATGCTGTAACAGGTAAAGGATTAAAATTGCGAGCACATCCACTAGCTATTAGAATAGCTTATGAATTATTTTTAGATCTTGATATCATTAATAAAAATAAAAATAGAATGGTTGAAATAATAGAAAAAACAGTTAATGAAATCAGTGGTATAAAACTAAACAAAGGATATAAAAATTCTATTAATAGTTATTATGCATTAATGTTTAAGTTTGATCAAAAAAAATTCAAATGTAATATAAAAGAGTTCGTAAAAGCACTGAATGAAGAAGGTGCAATTGAGTTCGATATACCAGGTTCTACGCTTCCGTTAAATAGATTAGAGCTTTTTAGAAGTCCAAATTTTTTATATTCTAACTATGAAAACAATATTATAAATGAAGATGAACTGTACGAAGGAGCTGATAATTTTTATGCTAATACATTTAAAATGCCTGTATGGTATGATGATGAAGATTTAAATATAGTTATAAAGTATTGTAACGCTTTAAAAAAAGTTGCAAATTATTATAAGAAGGAGAGATAGTAATATGAAATTTTATGATTTATTAATAGAAAAATCAAAAGAAGATGGGGTTGAGAAGAATGTGGTAGGAGGTATAGTTATAAATAAAGATAATCAAATTCTTATACTTACGAGAAAAAGTGATGACTTTATGGGAGGAATAGATGAACTTCCAAGCGGAAACATGGAAAATGGAGAAAAAATAAAAGAAGCATTAATAAGAGAGGTAAAAGAAGAAACAAATTTAGAAGTAGTGCAAATTAAAAGCTATATAAATAGTTTTGATTACTTATCCGGTAGTGGCAAAAAAGCGAGACAGTATAATTTTGCACTAGAGGTTGATGATATAAGAGATATTAAATTATCAGAACATGATGATTTTAAATGGTTGAATATTGAAGATGCTAGAAATAACAATAAAATAACAGAAGAAGTAAAATATTGTTTAGAAATATTCTATTTTAATAATATGGAGAAATAAAATGGAACAACATTTTTGTGCAACTGCTTGTATTGTAAATAAAAATACAAGCAAAATATTATTTGTTTTTCATAAAAAATTGCAAAAATGGTTGTTTGTAGGTGGTCATATTAATGATAATGAATCTCCAGAGGAAGCGGTTTTAAGAGAGGTTAAAGAAGAAACAAATTTAGATGTTAACTTACTTGGTGAAAGATATCCAAGAGAAGATGATTTTATTAAACCTTTTGCGATGCAAAGAAATATTATTAATGATAAACATATTCATATGGACATTTTTTATATAGCAATAGCTGAAAATCCTAATGAACTTAAATTAGAAGAATCGGAAGTTGAAAGATACAAATGGTATTCTAAAGAAGAAATAGTATCAGAAAATTTTGATACATTTCCCGAAAAGAAAAAGATGGCAATTGATGCTATTGAGTATGTAAATAGTATTATGTAAAATAAAATTAAAAAGCAACAAGTCATGGCTAATTTATTTATAAGTAAAATAGATAATTATCATTTGCCTACCTAACTACAACATGGTACAAGCTAAACTAAAAGAAAATAAATGATAATTGTTGATTTAGGCTAAGGTAATAAAGACATTATACCTTGGTCTTTTTTAGTTATTTATATAAATTTCTTTTACATTTTTTGCTTGTATGATATAATTATTTTACTTGAAGAGGAAAATAAATTTTTTTTGAAGTTATTCTTTCATTAAGTTATATAACATTCATAAGCAGGGGGATTTTATGATAGAAATTTACAATTTGGAAAATTTACTAAAAGAATATAATATGTCTGTGAAGGACTTTTTAATGAAGAGAGATCAATTACTTGATAAAGGTGAATACCTATCTGTAAAAAGCGTTTTAGATTATTTGCTTAATGAAAAAAAAGTGCCTAAAGATAATGTTATAAAAGCACCAAGTGTGCTTTATTTTGCTACAGAAAATGTTAAAAATAATTATGAATTTTTATTACCTAAGATTCATTTAAATTCTTTAAATAATTGTTTACATGTTTTGTGTACTGATGTAAATGAACTAATAAAAACTTATGATTATGTTTTACATAACTATGGTATTGATGCGATAAATACTATAACTAGTATTTTAACTGTTAATGTAGATAAAATTAAAGAAATAGAAAATTCAAATATTCCTGTTATGCATAAGAATGAATATTTAACTTTAGCTACTGGTATAAATAGTATAGATGAAATAGAAAAAATGCTTTCATCGGATGAGTTTCTAAATCATAAAGAATTATTCTCACCATCAGTATTAGCACACTCTAGTATAGAAAAAGTACAAAATATAATTAAAAGTGCTGAATTTCAAAACCATAGAGAGATGTTTTCACCGTCAGTATTAGCTCTATCTAGTATAGAAAAAGTGCAAGCTATAATTAAAAGTGCTGAATTTCAAAAACACAAGGAGTTATTTTCGCCTTCAGTGTTAGCTCGTTCTAATATAGAAAAGGTACAAGATATAATTAAAAGTGATGAATTTCAAAAACATAGGGAGTTGTTTACACCGTCAGTATTAGCGCGTACTAATATAGAAAAGGTACAAAACATAATCAATAGTATTGAATTTCAAAAACATAGAGAATTATTCTCACCATCAGTGTTGGCTCATTCTAATATAGAAAAGGTACAATCTATAATTAAAAGTGATGAATTTCAAAACCATAGAGAGTTGTTTACACCGTCAGTATTAGCGCAATCTAATATAGAAAAGGTAAAAGATATAATTAAAAGTGATGAATTTCAAAACCATAGAGAGTTATTCTCACCATC
>CAYJFL010000002.1:21563-50907 GCA_964369865.1 uncultured Muribaculaceae bacterium
AGTATTAGCGCAATCTAATATAGAAAAGGTAAAAGATATAATTAAAAGTGATGAATTTAAAATATATAGAGAGTTATTCTCACCATCAGTATTAGCTCACTCAAATATAGAAAAAGTGCAATCTATAATTAAAAGTGACGAATTTCAAAAACATAAAGAGTTGTTTACGCCATCAGTATTAGCTCACTCAAATATAGAAAAGGTACAATCTATAATTAAAAGTGATGAATTTCAAAACCATAGAGAGTTATTCTCACCATCAGTATTAGCTCACTCAAATATAGAAAAAGTACAAGATATAATTAAAAGTGATGAATTTCAAAAACATAGAGAGTTATTTTCGCCAGCAGTGTTAGCTCGATCTAGTATAAAGAAAGTACAAAGCATAATCAATAGTACTGAATTTCAAAATAATGAAGAGTTATTTTTACCATCGGTGTTAGCTCTATCTAGTATAGAAAAGGTACAAGATATAATTAAAAGTGATGAATTTCAAAACCATAGAGAGTTATTCTCACCATCGGTATTAGCTCGTACTAATATAGACAAGATAAAAAACATAATAAAAAGTGATGAATTTCAAAACCATAGAGAGTTATTTACACCATTAGTATTAGCTCTATCTAGTATAGAAAAGATACAAGATATAATTAAAAGTGATGAATTTAAAAACCATAGAAAGTTGTTCTCACCATTAGTATTAGCTTACTCTAATATAGACAAGATACAAGATATAATTAAAAGTGATGAATTTCAAAATAATAGAGAGTTATTTTCGCCAGTAGTATTAGCTTATCAAAGTATAGATAATATTAAAGCTTGTTTGCAAATGGATATATGGAAAGATGAGAAATATTCAAAATTATTATCGCCAACAATCTTATCGAATAGTAAGAAAATGATTGAAAAATTACCATTACAAATTAATATGGCCGAACATTATAAAATAGAAAATTTTATTACTGCTGCCTTTATAAATAACACTCCAAGCCAAAATTATGCTTTGATCAATTATATTTTAGAAAATCCTGATTTGGAATTAGTATCAAATAATAAATTGAATAGTTTTTTTAGTTGCACATCATCTAGGTTAAAAAAGAAATGTAATATAGATGTTAATGCTTTAAAGAAAATTTACGTTATGCCAGACTTTAGTTACTTTGATGGCCAAGTAAATATTACGTCTACAAATAATAATGGTGAAAGTAATATGGGAATAAAGTAATTAAATAATAAAGATTATAATTCGAAAGGAAAAAACATATGTTAAAAGAAGATATTGATTCTTTAAGAGAAAACTTTAATGATGAAACAATATTAAAAGTAGATTATGAAAATGCTGTAGAAATAATAAATTATTTAATAAATGATGGTGTTTACTATGCAAAAGATATTTTCATTAATTCACTTGATTTATTTTTAATGCCCAAAGAAGAATTTATTGAAAAGTTTGAAAAATTAAAACTTAAATTAGGGGATAATTATATTGATAAATTAGGGGAAGATTTTTCTTTGATTGAAGATATGTATTTGTAGAATATATATAAATTTAAATATACAATATAAGACAAAGAAAATAAGTTATTATTAAAATAAATCAATATAAAACAGAACATTTTTAGTTAGCGTATTAACGTGTATTCTTATAAATGACTGTTAAGAGCAAAAGGTGATTGCTCTTTTTATTTTGATATTTAAGTGATATATTAAAACTTCTTATAAAAATAAAAGAAAAATAGTGAAATATTACTGTTTTTCTTTTTAAATGTATGTTAAAATAATAATATAATAGGTAATAATGGTTAGAGGTGATAAGTTTTGAAAATATTATGTATAGGGCATGCAGCGTACGACATTACTTTACCTGTTTCTAATTTTCCTATTGAAAATACCAAAAACAGAGTTTCTTCTCGAATAGAAAATGGTGGAGGTCCTGCTAACAATGCTGCTTATTTATTAGGTATGTGGGGAGCAGATGTATATATGTGTGGAGTAGTTGGAAATGATAATTACGGAAAACACATAAAAACTGAATTAGATAGTGTTAATGTAAATACTAAATATTTAGAAATTAATAAAGACTATCCAACCACTTCAAGTTTTATTATGGCTAATACATCTAATGGTAGTAGAACAATATTAACTTATCGTAATAAAGATATTAAAGTTAAAGAAATGAAATTTGAAGAATTATTTGATTGTATCTTAATAGATGGTCAGGAATATGAAGCTAGCAAATATGCTATTGAAAAGTATTCTGATGCAGTTAGTATTATTGATGCTAGTAGAGATACTAAAGAAATAAGAGATTTATGTAAAATGGTAGATTATGTAGCTTGTAGTAAGAACTTTTTAGAAGAAGTTAGTAATATTGAAATTGATTATAATAATGATCAAACATTAATAGATGCTTTTAATATTTTAGAAAAAGAGTTCAATACTAATATTATAGTTACGTTAGAAGCTAATGGTTGTTTGTATAAAGAGAATAATGAAATTAAAATCATGCCTAGTTTAAAAGTTGAAGCAGTTGATACTACTGGGGCAGGAGATATATTTCATGGAGCTTTAACTTATGCATTAGCAAATAAATATCCATATGAAGATGCACTTAGAGTTGCTAATATTACTGGAGCACTTTCTGTTACTAAATTAGGAAGCAGAAATTCAATGCCTGAAAAAAATAGTATAAAGGAGTATATTAGTGAGTTTAAGTAGTGTAATTTTTATAGATAGGTATCCTTCATTAGATATTCATGGCTATGATAGAGAAACAGCTAGAGTAGCGATAAATGATTTTATAAGGGATAATATGACAATGAAGAATAAAATAATTGTAATAATACATGGGGTTGGAAGTGGAGTACTAATCGAAACAACTAAAAAAGTACTCACACATAATAGAAATGTTATAGATTTTAAGAGATATTATAATAATACAGGATGTACGATTGTTGAGTTAAATTTATAAAAAGCGAACATAAATTCAAATTTAGTTGACAAATGTTAAATTGTGTGTTAATATAGCGAGCATAATTAATTAAAGGGGGAAGTTATATGTATAACGAACGTAAGGATAATTTTTCAATAAGAGATATAGTTTTACAAATATTATTTGTAATTATATTTATTTTTGCACTGATGTGGTTATTCCCATCAAAAAGTTTTGTAACAGATTCATTAGCACCACTATATGATAGAATATTTGCTGATAATATTGTTACAATGAAGGATGCTGCTAAAGCATACTATACTGATCCAAGATTACCACAAGAGGTAGGAGATAAAGTTAAAATGACACTTGGAGAAATGGAAGATAAAAAATTAATTATTCCATTTGTAGATAGTGAAGGAAATGCTTGTGATAAAACAGCCAGTTATGTAGAAATAACTAAGATGGAAGACGAGTATATTATGAAAGTTAATCTTAAGTGTGGAGACCAAGAAAACTATATATTAGTTTACATGGGATGCTATACTTACTGTAATACTTATATATGTGAAAAAGATGAAGAGGATATAGAAACTCCTGAGATTCTTCCTACTAATCCAGATAAAACAACAACAACAAAACCGGTAGAACCGGCTGATCCAACAAAACCAGTAGATCCAACACCAGATCCAGAAAAACCAGTAGACCCAGAGGTTCCTGAAGAGCCAAAAGAATATATTTGTAAATATGTTAAAACAGTAGATGCAACATATACATCATGGGGTTCTTGGTCAGATTGGACTACTACACCTAAATATGAAGATGATTTAACTGATGTAGAAACTAAAACTGAAACTACTTATGTTAAAGAGCAAGTTCATATTGGTAATAAAATTACAACAACAACAACAACATATGAAGATAAAAACAAACCAATTTATGAAAATAAACAAATTTTAACTGGTTATGAAAATAAAGAAGTTTGTACTAAAACTGAAACACAAACAGTTAATACAGGTGAATATGTATATGGTGAATGGGTTGATACAAAAGTTACAACGACATCACCATCTAAACCTGCTGAAACAGACACAATTACTTGGTACTGGGTAGCAGTATCTACAGAAAGTTGTGGAGATTGTGCTTATGGTCAATATCAAGTATGGGGTAAATTAGAAAGAACTAAAGTTGCAAAAACGACTACTAAAGAAGTATGTGTTGCTACAGAAGTTCAAAAAACTCCAATATACTATACTACAAAAGTATTAGTTGGATATGGTACTTCAACTAGAGTTGATAAAGTAACTACTCCAATTTATGCTACAGTAAACAAACCAGTTTACACAACTAATTACCGTTTCCGTACACGTAAATTAAATGAAGGTTGGCGTGATGAAGTATGGAGTGAATGTAATGATGAATCATTATTAGATGATGGATATGAATTCACTGGAGAAAAAAAAGAAAAATAATTAATAGAAAGGGAATAAATTATGTATAATATAAATGAATTAAACGCTTCAAAGAATCAACATATGGAATATATTCAAAAGTTTGAAGCTGCGATTAAAGATCCTAATACTAATCCAGCAAGTTTAGAAAAATTAAAAGCAAAAAAAGACGAATTAGAAGCTAACTTAGAAAAAATAGAAAAAGCTATAGTAACAACATTTGAAGCGGAGTCAATTGCGACTCCTGCTCCAGTTACTGAAGAATTGGAAAAACCTAAACTTAAATTTGCTAGTAAACCCTGGTTTAAAAAACACTGGAAAAAAATAGTAACTGCAGGAACTGCTTTTGCTCTTATAACAGGAGTAGCTGCAGCTAGTAATGATGATAGTAAAGCATCTACAGAGCCAGAGGCTATCGTTGAAAGTATGAATGATAAAGATGCTAATTTCGATTCAGATATTTACTTTTCTAACCCTTCGTTAGATTCAACAATATTTGAAGATTCAAAAAATTTAAAACAACTTTACGCTGATAACGGGATGTTAGAAGCAGGAAAATATGAAAATGAGATGTTTGTTATAAACTCTTTACCAGATTCATACAAAGAAATGAGTGAAGAAAGAATTGCTGCTCTAGATATAGATTCTGATATAACTGATTATCAACAACACTTAGAGACTAATTATCAATCTATAGTTAATATGATGATGACTACTAATTTTAAAATCGATGATTGGTCAAATATAGTAAGCAGAACATATGATGCAAATACTTTAAATAAATTACAAGATATTTATGAAAGAGGATTTGATTCAGAATTATCTGCTACTGAAAGAGAAGATTTAGCGACAGAAATACAAGACATATTAAATTCTAGTGAGAGTTATGGTTTCCAAGGAAGTCAAATGATTACAGCTTATATGACAACATTCTTTAATTATGATAAAATTGATGAATTAACTTATAATACATTTATTAAAAATATTGAAGGAAAATGTGATTCAGGTTTAAAAGATAATGATTTAAACATTAATGAAGATCAAAATAATAGTATGTATTCTGACAGTATGACTGAACAGATGAATACTGCAGAAAAAGCAATAGAAATATCAAATGAATATGAAGAATCTGGTAAAGCTACTAATTTAAGTGAAGAGGCTAATGATTCTGTTGCAAAAATAAGTAGTGATTTAAGCCAAGTGAAAATAGCAAATGCTGAATTTGAAGTTGCACCAGCTGAAGCTGCTCGTGAAGCATCAAAAGAACACGCTATTGCACAACATGCTACAAAATATCCTGCTTCAGGGACTACAGTTAATGGTGGTAGTACTGGTGGATCTACATCAACTACTCCTTCAGAACCAAGTGTTTCTGTTGGTGATGTAGTTGGAAGTACAACGAATACAGATATTGATGGTGGTGTAAGTGTATTAACGCAAGCACAAAAAGAATCATTAATTGATCGTGGAATTGCAGATGCATCTCTACATATTGAACCGCAAACGGCTGGTATGAATGAAGATGAAAAATTATATTACATGCAAGGATACAATGCTGTAAAAGTTGATGCACCAGGTATTCTTGACCAAACTGTTACTGAAGAAACTGTTACAGTACCACAATCTGAGACACCAGCTCCAACACCTGAAGTTGAGACACCAGCTCCAGAAGTTGAAGCTCCAGCTATACCTGAAAAAGATATAGTTGATCAAACAGTTGAAAATGAAGAAGTAATGTTCGAAGGAACTTTAGATGGTTATTATTATGATGAAGCTACAGGAGAATATTATCCTTTGGAAGCATCTAGTAAAACTAGATAATTATTTAAAATAATATATTAAAAAGAATGATTGTTCATTCTTTTTTTGTAATATAAATTATAGTAATTAATTGACTTGTTTATCTTTATTATGTTATTATTGATATAGATAGATAGTAAAATAATGATAGGTAGGTGAAGAGAAATATGATTAATTATATTTTTGAATATGTTAATGAAAATGAGTTTAAAAAACTGGAACGTTCATTAAAAAAATATAATATGTTAGCATATAAAAAATTATATTTTGAATATTATGCTTCACTTCGTAAAGGTGAATTTTTAGGTAAAGTTATTAGTGATGAAATGGGTGTTAAACTTTATGAATTAAAGTTGCCAACTGATTCATTATTTTCTAAAGTTCATGGTGATTTAGTTTTACATTATCAAACATTTGAAGACAATAGAAATGTATTATTAGTTACAATTAAGCCAGAAGAAATTTTATCAGAAGGCCATAAGTCAGAACTTGTTACTTATAAGGGAGTTATGATTTCTAGTCAAAATTCTGAAAAAGACATTTTTAAAATTAATTTACTGAATATGTTGAATAAAGATTAAATATAAGATAAAACTTATATTTTTTTATTATATAAAACTATAAAAAAAACAATCTAATGATTGCTTTAATTTTATAAATGGTGCAGGTGAAGGGACTTGAACCCCCATGCCGTAAGGCGCTAGATCCTAAGTCTAGTGCGTCTGCCAATTTCGCCACACCTGCAGATGGTGGACCTTGATGGACTCGAACCATCGACCGTCCGGTTATGAGCCGGATGCTCTAACCAACTGAGCTAAAGGTCCACGTATTTGCTCTGTTGCTCTTATATAATATCATAAAAATGCATATAATTGCAATATAATTATATAAAAAATATTAAAATAATTTATTTGATATAATTATACTAATTAATATATATTATTTATTATACAGGGTTATTACAAATATGGTATAATAAATTAGAAATGAGAGTGATATTATGAAACTATATAATACTTTATCTAAAAGTGTAGAGGATTTTATACCTAAGGATGAAAAACTTGTAACTATGTATACTTGTGGTCCTACTGTTTATAACTATGCGCACATAGGTAATTTACGTACATATATATTTGAAGATATTTTAGAGAAAACTTTAACCATATTAGGTTATGATGTTAAACGTTGTATGAATATTACAGATGTTGGTCATATGACTAACGATAGTGATGATGGTGAAGATAAAATGAGTAAATCAGCTCATGAAAAAAATATGACTGTATATGATGTAGCCAATTTTTATACTGATGCTTTTTTGAGAGATTGTAATGAGTTAAATATTAAAATACCATCTATTTTAGAAAAAGCAAGTGATTATGTTAACGAATATATTAAAATGATTGAAAAATTGTTAGAGCTTGATTATGCATATTTAGCTGGAGGAAATGTTTATTTTGATGTTAGTAAAGCTAAAGACTATTACGCTTTATCTGGTAAAAGAGAAGAAGATTTATTAGTAGCTGTTAGAGAAGATGTAACTCTTGACAATAATAAACGTAATACTGGAGATTTTGGATTATGGTTTACAAATTCTAAATTTCAAAATCAATTAATGGTATGGGATTCACCTTGGGGTGTGGGTTATCCTGGGTGGCATATAGAATGTTCGATGATAGCTGTAAATCATTTGGGAGAACATCTTGATATTCATTGTGGTGGTGTAGATAATATTTTCCCACATCATACCAATGAAATTGCTCAAAGTGAAGCTTATCTTGGACACAAGTGGTGTAACTACTGGGTTCATGGTGAGTATCTATTAGATAAAACTGGAAAAATGAGTAAATCAAAAGGAGAATTTCTAACAGTTTCTTTATTAAAAGAAAAAGGATATGATCCAATTGTATATCGTTTATTTTGTTTAAATTCACATTACCGTAAACAACTAGTATTTTCTTATGACTCATTAGATATGACGGTGAAGGCTTATAATAAATTAAAGAATAAAACTTTAGAAGTTAAGAAAAATATAGATGGAACTCTTATGAATGATGTTGTTGATAATTATAAAAATAAGTTCGATAGTTATTTATCAGATGACTTAAATACAGCTAACGCTTTAACAGTACTTTATGATGTTTTAAAAGCTGAAATAAATAATACTACAAAGTTACATTTAATTGAATATTTTGATAGTGTATTATCTTTAGATTTATTAAAAGAAAATGTAATAGATGAAGAATTACTTAACTATATAAATGAAATGATTAATAAAAGAAATGAAGCAAAAATAAATAAGGATTATACTTTGGCGGATTCAATTAGAAAAGAATTAGAGTCTAAAGGAGTTGTGATTAAAGATTCAAGAGAAGGAACAACGTTTGAGATAAAAAAATAATGGATATTTTAGTTTTAATAATAGTAATCAGCATTATCGGTAAATTAGTTGTTTTTAATTATAAAGTTAATTCTTTCTTTAAAATAGATAGTAAATTAGATTTAAATGGTAGTTTAATTTCAGATGAAATTCTTGATTTAAATAATCTTAAAAAAATGTTTGTTTTAAGTAGTGATATATATTTAGGGAAGTATGATATTGATAAAAATATTGTATATTTAAATGAACAAGTTTTTAATGGCTCTTCAATTAGTGGTATTGTAGCAGCAAGTGTATTTTCATATATTGCTGTAATTATGAATAATGAATCTGATAATAGAATAAAAAGTATATATAAATATTTACCATATATATTATTAATACTTTTATTATCATTTGTATGGTTTTTATATTCTTTATTAGTTATAAATGTTAGTTTTATATTAATTAGTTTACTTTTAATGTTAGTGATTATTAATAGTTTAGTAGTAGTATATAACATTTATAAAGAATCGTGTTTAATGACATTGTCATATTTAAAAAGAATAATGGATAACAATACATTTTTAAGAGTTAGTGAATATATAAAATATATGAGAATGTCATTTATTTTGCATATATTATATATAGGTAGATAGTAAGGTGAATTATGGACGGAATAATAATTATAGATAAACCTAAAGATTATACTAGTAGAGATATAGTAAATATTGTTAGTAAGTCTATAGGAGTAAAAAAAGTAGGGCATACAGGTACGCTAGATCCATTAGCAACTGGTGTTTTAGTTATAGTTGTTGGTAGAGCTACTAAGTTAGTAAATTACTTAACTAGTACCTATAAAGAATATATAGCAAGAATGGTTTTTGGTATTGATACTGATACCTTAGACATAACAGGAGAAGTATTGTCTGAAGAAAGTATTAAAATAAATGAAAGTGATGTTTTAACAGTATTAAATAAATATCAAGGTAAATATATTCAGGAAGTTCCTAAGTATTCAGCGGTTAAAGTTAATGGTAAAAAATTATATGAATATGCGAGAAGTGGTCTTGAAGTAGAGTTGCCTAAAAAAGAAGTTGATATAAAAGTAATTGATAAATTAAATTTTTTTGAAGTTGATAATAAATGTTATTTAGATTTTAAAACATTGGTTAGTAAAGGAACATATATTAGAAGTTTAATTCGTGATATTGCAAGTGAGTTAAATACTGTTGGAGTTATGACTGAACTTAGAAGAACTAAACAAGGAAAATATAGTGTTGAAGAAGCATATACATTAGAAGAAGTTAAAGTTGGTAATTATAAATTAATTCCTATTATTGATATTTTTGATAATAATATCAAAGAAGAAGTTCCGAGTGAATATGAACATAGGATAAATAATGGGAATAAAATTCCAAATTATAAAAATGTTAATGAAATTTTATTTGTTAAAAATAATAAAGCTATTGCTTTATATAAAAAATGTGGTAATGAATTAAAACCAGAAATTATGTTTTAAAAAAAGATACATTCGTTGAATGTATCTTTTATTTTAATTACTTGCTTTTTCTACTTCTTCAATTACACTTTTATAATCATCTTTTAAAGTAGTATCTTCAAATTTTAAATTATATTTTTCAGTTCTTATTTTGTCCCAAATTAATTCACCAAGAGATGCATCTTCATTTAATTTAACAGATACTAAACTTGATTTAATTGTATCAAGTGAATCTTCATAACTTGGTTTATCTTCTTGTGAAACTCTTAGAATAACATGGTAACCATAATCACTTTGTACAGGAGTGCTTGAATATTCATCATCTTTTAAATTAATAGTTCCATTCCAGAACTCTTCAACTACTTGATCTTTAGTAAAATCACTAAATAAACCACCATCAGCAGCTGTTCCAGTATCATCACTATACTTCTCAGCTAATTCACTAAAATCAGCACCATCATCTAATTGTTTAATTAAATCTTCTGCTTCTTCTTTAGCTTTTTTATTTGCTGCTTCTACTTCTTCTTCACTAGCATCATCACTTACATCAGGCATAATTAAAATGTGCTTAGCTGTCATTGAACCAAATATTTCATTATCATAATAATCTTTTAATTCATCTTCAGTTAATTCATCTGATAAATATTGTTCAACTATAAGTTGTTTTTTATAGTCAACAATAATAACTTCTTTATATTCATCTTCATTTTTAAATCCATTTGCAATTAATGCAGCACTAAAATCTTGTCCAGAACTTTCATATTGACTTTTAGTTTGCTCAAGTACAGAGTCAGCATATGCAGTAATATCGTCATTAGTTTCTATTTCATTGTTTGCGATATATTCATCAATCATACTAACTAAGACACTAACACCACCTGTTGATTTTAATTCATCATATAAATCATTTGCAGTAATATCAAGCCCGTCAATACTTACAACAATATCCTCACCGTTTTCAAGTTCGGCCACTTTTGTACAACCTGTTAACACTACAGCCATTAAAGCTATACTAATAATTATTTTTTTCTTCATTTTAAGAAAATCTCCTTTCAATCATCTACTTAATCGTATCAAAGATTTATTTTTTTTTCAATAATTTACCCAGAAGTAATCACATTTTCACAAAAAGTCCATAAAATACTCTTGAAAAGATAAAAAAAGGAGGAATGATTTTATGAGTAACCATGGAGTAAGTGGAGCAGCTATCGTATTAGTATTATTTATTCTTTTAATAATTATACTTGGAGCATTCATTTAGTCAGGGGGTGATTAATATGGCATGTGATAACACTTGTAATAATACACCACAAGAAACTAAGAATGGATATTTAATATTAATTATACTTTACATTTTATTAGCAATAATATTAACTTCTTGTTTCTGTTAATGTAAAAAAAGAGGAAATTACCTCTTTTTTTGTTGTTTTTATTTACAAAAAGTATTAAAAAGAGTAAAATGATGGTATAAAGTGGTTAAAAATGGGTTAAAGTGGGTGAATTTATGTTAATGGGTGAGTTTCATCATACAATTGATGATAAAGGTAGAATTACTATTCCAGCTAAAGTTAGAACTGAACTTGGTGACAATTTTATTGTTACTAGGGGACTAGATAACTGTTTATTTGTTTATCCAGTTGATGAATGGAATTCAATCATAAAAAAATATAAAGAATTACCAAATACTAAAGATGCCAGAAACTTTATGAGATTTTTCTTATCAGGAGCAGTAAGTACTGAACTTGATAAACAAGGTCGAGTTAAATTGCCACAGCCATTAATTGAATTTGCATCTCTTACTAAAGATTGTATAGTAATCGGAGTTAATGACCGATTAGAAATTTGGAGTAAAGAGAGATGGAATTCATTTATCGATGATAATGTTGATGATTTTTCAAATATTGCCGATAATTTATTTTCAACAACAATATAAGGAGGTCCTATGCATAAAAGTGTTTTATTAGATGAATGTATCGAATATTTAAATTTAAGTTCTACTAGTACTATAGTTGATGCTACACTTGGTTATGCAGGACATAGTAGTGAAATTTTAAAACGCATTCCAAAAGGTTTTTTATATGCTTTTGATCAAGATAACGATGCGATTAAGAGTAGTACAAACAGATTAGCTACTATAAATGATAATTTTGAAATTATCAAAAGTAATTTTGTTTATATGAAAGAAGAATTGAATAAAAGAAATATAAATGAAGTTGATGGGATATTATTTGATTTAGGAGTATCAAGTCCGCAATTAGATGAAGATGAACGTGGATTTAGTTTTCATAAAGATGCTGTTTTAGATATGCGTATGGATCAAGATCAATCTTTCAGCGCTAAAGAATTAGTAAATACATATTCAGTAGATGAATTAAGTCGTATTTTTAGAGAATATGGTGAAGAAAAATATGCTTTTAGTATTGCTAAGGGAATCGCTAGAGCACGTTTGGAAAAGAATATTGAAACAACACTTGAGTTAACTGAAATAATAAAAAATAATGTACCACAAAAATATAAACGTGAAAAACATCCGGCTAGAAAAGTATTTCAAGCTATAAGAATAGAAGTAAATAAAGAATTAGAAGTTGCTGAAATAGCAATAAAAAATGCATTAGATTTAATCAATGTTGGTGGAAGAGTGTGTGTTATTACATTCCATTCACTTGAAGATAGATTAGTAAAGAATATATTTAGAGAAAATAGTAGTATTGATAGTAATTTGAAAAAATTACCAATTATACCTGAAGAATATATGCCAAAATTTAAATTAATTTGTAATATTGCGCCTTCTAAATATGAATTAGAAGAAAATAGTCGTAGTAGAAGTTCAAGATTAAGAGTAATTGAAAGAATAAAATAAAAGGGGAAAGTTTATGCGTTCAAAAAGAAATAAAAGATTAAAAATAACTAGAGGTGAGAGATTTTTATATGTTACAGCGTCATTATTAGTTGTAA
Organism: uncultured Muribaculaceae bacterium; assembly: GCA_964369865.1. Taxonomy (GTDB): domain Bacteria; phylum Bacillota_I; class Bacilli_A; order RF39; family UBA660; genus MGBC107952. The sequence continues at coordinate 34,559 of CAYJFL010000002.1, forward strand.
CAAGTTTTATAATGTCATTTTTCTTTGGAGCTAATATAGGAAATTTAAAGATGAGTGTTGAACGTATAGAAGCTGATATATTAACTGAAGAAAAGAAATTAGAAAGTTTAACTATGAAAAAAAATGAGTTAACGTCTTTTGATAAAATGAAAGATATTGCCAAAGAAATGGGATTAGGATATAATAACGATAATATAGTAATAATAAATGACTAGTTCGAGGTGAAGTTATGAAAAAAGAAAGAAAAAATTTAGTACCATGGAAATCTCCAAGATATTTACTAGGTTTTTTCTTTTTTTTGTTTGGAATTTTATATTTACAGCTAGTTTATTTATCACTTTCTCCTAATATCTATGGTATTAATATGGATGATTTTTCTAAAGAACGTAATACTGTAACTGAAACACTTGAAGCAAAGCGAGGAACTATATATGATAGTGATGGTAATGTATTAGCCCTAAATGTTTATTCATATACTGTTATCGCTTATTTAAGTGAAAGTAGAACGACAAATCCAGATAAGCCTAATCATGTTGTTGATATAAAACTAACTGCTGAAAAATTAGCGCCAATATTAAATATGGAAGTTAGTTATTTAGAAGATCTTTTATCTGGAGATGGATACCAAGTTGAACTTGGTCCTGGTGGGAGAGAAATTAGTGAACTTGTAAAAGAAGAAATTGAATTATTAGAATTACCAGGTATTGATTTTGTAGAAGCAGAAAAAAGATATTATCCTAATGGTGATTTCGCATCATATACTGTTGGTTATGCAAAAAAATATGATCTAGAAGTTAAAGATCAAGGAATAGTTACTAGTCAAACTGAAATATTAGGTGAATTAGGTATAGAATTAATGTATGATGATTTACTTAAAGGTAAAGATGGATATTTACAACAACAACAAGACCGATATGGATATAAGATACCGGATACAAATGAAGTAGAAGAACCTGCAATAGATGGTTCAAATGTTTATTTAACAATAGATGTTAATATACAAAGATTTATAGAATCAGCAGTTAAAGAATCAGCTGCAATATATAAGCCAGAATCTATGATTATTACGGCAATGGACGCTAAAACAGGAAAAATATTAGGAACTACTTCATATCCTTCTTTTGATCCTAATATTAAAAATATTACTAATTATGAAAATCCTTTAACAAGTTATTTGTATGAACCAGGAAGTACTATGAAAATATATACTTATATGTGTACTATGGAAAAAGGTAACTATAAAGGTGAAGATACATTTATGAGTGGGAGTTATGTTATAGGAGATGATAAAGTAAATGATTGGCATCGTCCAGGATGGGGATATATTAATTATGATTTAGGATTTGAATATTCATCAAATACAGGGATAGCTAGTTTGTTAGAAAAATTTCTTACTGCTTCAGAATTAGAAGAATGTTTTAAAGAATATGGTTTTGGAGATTTAACAGGTATCGAATTGCCGAGAGAGTTAGAAGGGGATATTTCATTTAAATATCCAATTGAAGTAGCAACTGCTGGTTTTGGACAAGGTATAACAACTACCCATATTCAAAATCTACAAGCTTTAACTTTAATTAGTAATGATGGTAAAATGTTAACACCGCAAATTATTGATAAAGTTGAAGACCCTAATACTGGTGAGCTAACTTATGAATTTGAAAAAAAAGAAAGTGAACAAATTATTAGTCAGTCGACAGTAGATGATATAAGTAAGCTTATGTATAATACTATTAATAATAATAATCCGGGAACTACAGGAATAAGATATCATATTGATGGGTATGATGTTATTGGTAAAACAGGTACAGCTCAAATATTTGATGTTAAAAATAATAAATATTTAGATGGAGTTAATAATAATGTTTTCTCTTTTGCTGGTATGTTCCCTTATGAAGATCCTGAAATAATAATATATGCATCTATGACTAAACCTAGCTATAGTGAAAGTAGAGGTCTATATACACCAGTTACTGATATAATCGAAAGCATTAGTAAATATTTAAATATATATGAAGATAAGTTTGATTTAAATAGTATAGAAACTCATGATATTTCATCATATATTAATAAAAATGTTGAAGAAGTAAAAAAAGATGTTGAAAGTAAAAATTTAAAGTACACTATCTTAGGAGACGGTGATAAAGTTATTAGCCAGTATCCTAGTAAAGACAGCTTAGTTATATCAAATGACAGAGTTATACTATTAACAAATTCTACAAATATAACTATGCCTGATATAAAAGGATATAGTAGAAGTGATGCTTTGAACTTGTTTGAATTATTGAATATGAATTATACAATGAACGGATATGGATTTGTAAGTAATCAAAGTATAGCACCAGGAACAAAGATAGATAGTAATAGTAATATTACAGTAGATTTATTAAGTAAATATTAGAAGACCCATAATCTTCTTTTATTGTCTTTTTACAAAATTTATACTATACTTATAGTAGAGGTGAGAAGTATGTATCAAAAATTAAGTAAGAATATAAAGTGGTGTTTATATTTATCGTCTTTTATCACAACAGTAGTTCTTTTAGGGATATTTAATAGTATTTATATTATTTTTAAAGGAGATATTCCTACAGAATATATAGAACTAGGAGAAATTATATTTATATTAATTAACTTATTATCAGTTATAGAATTATTATTTGTACCATATTTTAGATATAAACGTTACAAGTATATAATCAATGATGATAAAATAGATGTTGTTGAAGGAGTTCTTTTTATTAAAAGAACTATTGTACCAATCAATAGAATTCAAAAAGTTGAACTTAGTCGTGGACCAATTGATTCTTTATTTAAAGTAAGTAAAGTTACAATCACAACAGCTGGTGGAGATGTTATTATAAAATTTTTAGATATTGATGTAGCTGAAAATGTTGCTAATAAATTAAAAGATAAAATAAATGAATTAGTATTATTAAAAGAGGCTAACTATGGAGAATAAAACTTTTAGGTTACATTTTTCTAGTATTATTTATAGAATTTTAAGTGGAGTATGGATAATTTTTATTGCTATAATTACTACGTTAGAGCCTTTTTTACTAAGTGATACTAGTGGTGTCAAAATTGAAATAATACAAATACTATTATCATTATTATTTGTATTATCAGTTATTGTAATATTTTTCTTAGTATTATATTATGGATGGCGAAAAACTACTGTAACTCTAACTAATGAGATGCTTATATATAACCGTGATACTTTACTTAAAAAGAAAATATCAGTAAGTTTAAAAAATATATCGTCTGTTGATTTAGAAGAAAATATATTGGATAGAATTTTTACTACTGCTAATAAAAATGATTTATTAATTATTTTAAAAAAGGATAAAGCTTTAAAATTTAAAGAAGATATTTTATCATTAATTAAAAATAAAGATTATAAAAAAGAAGAATCAATAAAAGAAAAAGAAGATAATAATATTAAATATGATTTAAAATTAAATTTTTTAGAAGTGTTGAAATATGATTTATATAGTATTTCAATTATAGGTGTTTTAGTATCAATCTTTTTTATTGGTACGTTTATTATTACAACTATTTTAAATGGTGCAAGTTCATCTATATTATTAATAATCATATTTTTAGGGCCAATAGTATATGGGTTTGTCTTAAAATCGATTCGTTTAATAGATTTTAAAGCTAGAAGAGATCGTAACAATATTTATTTATCTTATGGTTTAATTACTAAAAACAATTATACTATTCCAATATCGAAAATAAATGGAGTTATAATTACTCAACCACTAATAGCAAGAATATTTAAAAAGTACTCTGTAGAGCTTATAAATGTTGGTATGAGTGATGAAAGTGTATATGCTCCTATCTTAATACCAATGGCTAGTAAAGATGAGCTGGATAAGTATTTAAATATTTTATTACCAGAAATAAGCTTTGACGGTGTCGGAATAAGACAGGCAAAAATTAGTATTTTATTTAATATTTTCAAATTTCTTATTTTTATGATTATACCATTTTTTATAAATATTTATTTTGGTTTAATAGCAGTATTATTTTTTACTACTTTAATAATAATGGATTATGTAACTAATTATATTAATGTTAATAAAGAAGATATATTTATTACTACAGGTTATTTCAATAAAAAGACAGTGATAATAAAATATAATAAAATACAAAATTTAACTTATAAAAGTAATATACTATCTGATAAATTTAGTGTGAAAAAAGTAGAAATAAATATATTGGCAAAATTAATTTTAAAAAATCATAGAAGTGGTTATTATCAAACTGATATTTTAGATAAAATTAATTATTAAAGACTTAGGTCTTTTTTATTATTGAAAAGAATTTATATATGTACTATAATTAGTATAGTAGGTGAAGTAGAATATGAAATTAAAGTTTATAATTATATTAATATTACCATTTATATTATCTGGATGTTTAAATAATAGTAAAAGTTTAAATTGTGAATATGAAAGAATTGAAGAAGAACTAGTTATTAGTTCTAATATGAATTTTAACTTTGATGGAAGTGGTAACAATTTTAATAATGGTAATATATTAATGATTTATAATTTTAATTCAAATGATGCGGCTAATGAATTTTATAAATTAGCTGAACTTAGCTGCGAAGAATATAAAGCTAATGGAGTTGATTGTACTCTTGAATTAAATACAAATGTAATAAAAATCAATTATATTGTTGATAATCAAAGTAGCTATATATTAACAAGCATGTTTAATAGTAAAGATACTTATGAAGAAATAGAAAAAGAAATATTAAGTAATTATGATAATTATATATGTAAATAAGAAACTACTATTGTAGTTTTTTAATTTACAAAATTTATATAATTTGATAATATTAATATAGAGTAGGTGATAAAATGAAATTATCAATTAAAGAAAATATTATTAATTTTATAAAAAGTCCTATTAAAGTGATTTTGCTGTTAAGTTTAATAGTTTTAACAATTATAGGTATTAGAATAGGGCATACTAATTTTATGTTTTATAATTTTATATTTATCCCATTAATAGGTGTATTGATTTATCTACTGTATGAAGAAAAATATTACTATGGGTTAGAGATTATGGGTTTAATTGTATTTTGTTACTATTTAATTAATAGTTTAATGTATGATTACAGTAGTTTTAATCTTATTAATATAATTTTATCATCACTTTCTACAGCTTTAATATTTATTATTTTATCAATAATAGGTAGTGGAGTTGCGCATTTATATCACAAAAGTATTACTAGATCATTTAATTTAGTAGATCGTATTTTAGCAATAATATCAGCTACAGGGATTATTTTAATTTTAGCATCTGTTACCTTTTCTCTCCATGGCAATCCACTTATTCATGAACTAGCAAAAGGTAGTGCACGTGAGTATTTAGATGAAAAATATAGTAATTATAATCTAGATATTTATAATAATTATTATGATACTAAAATGGATAATTATGTAGTAGAAGTGCGTGATACTAATAGTAAAGATATTAACTTTGAAATATATGTAGATAAAGCTGGAAATATTATTGATGATACTTATGAAAATGTTAGTTCTAAGTTTAATACTTTTTTAAGAATTAGTGAAGAATATGAAAAAGGAATAGTTAGTATTTTAAATTTAAATGAGTTAAATATAATGAATGTCTTCGCTAGTTATATAGTTGAAGATGATAATACATTTGATAAATTGAAATCATCATTAACAATAGATGAAGATTATGATACTAATGAACTTGGTTCTTTATATGGTCATATAACTTTATTTGTGAGTGTAGATACAATAAGTACTTTAGAATTAACTACTTATATAAGTGAGTTAAATGAAATTTTAGAAGAAAATAATATTAAATATAATTCACTAAATATATCTTTTACTACTAGTGATGAGGATATTGAAATTAATAATTTATATTATAAAGATATAATAAGTACTGATTTAACAAATATAATAACAAGTGAACTTGAGAAAACGACTAAATAGTCGTTTTTTAAGTATTAATAAATTTATAGGAACATATACTTCGGTAGGTGATTATATGTTCTTTAAAGATATTCATTTTAGAATTAAAGTAGTATTTCTAATTATAATAATATTGTTTTTTATTATAATAAGTAAAGTATTTTATATCCAAGTAATTGATTATAATCGATTAAATGATTATGCTAGTGATTTATGGAGTAGAAATTTACCTATTGAGGCTGAGAGAGGGATAATTTATGATACTAATGGGAAAATATTAGCTGATAATTTAACGACATCTTCACTAGTTTTAATTCCTAATCAAATTAAAGATAAAGAAAATACAGCTAAACAGTTAAGTGAAATTTTAAATGTAGATTATGAAGTGATGTATACTCATGTATCTAAAAAAGAATCAATTAATAGAGTTCACCCTGAAGGTAGACAACTTAGTTATGAAATAGCTGATAAAATTAATGCTCTTAAATTAGATGGAGTTTATTTAGTTAAAGAAAGTATTAGAACTTATCCATATGATACATATTTATCTCATACTTTAGGTTTTGTTGGGATAGATAATCAAGGTTTAGCAGGTATTGAACTTATGTATAATGATTATTTAACGGGTGAAAGTGGAGCTATAAAATATTATAGTGATGCGAAAGGAAATAAGTTAGAACTTAATGAAGTGTATCAAAAACCACAAAATGGTATGAATATGACATTAACTATCAACAACGAAATTCAAGCATCACTTGAAAGAGAACTTGATAATACAGTACTAAAGTATAATCCGGATCAAGCTTTAGGAATAGTTATGGACCCAAATAGTGGTGAAATACTTGCTATGTCTTCAAGACCTAATTTTTCTCCATCTAACTACCAAGAATATACAACTGAAGAAATAAATAGAAATTTACCGATTTGGATGACGTATGAACCCGGAAGTACTTTTAAAATAATTACTCTTGCAGCAACATTAGAAGAAAATACATTAGATTTATATAATGATACTTATTATGATAGTGGAAATATTAAAGTAGAAAATGCTAATATAAATTGTTGGAAGCATGAAGGTCATGGGCTACAGACATATTTAGAAGTAGTTGAAAATTCTTGTAACCCAGGTTTTGTAATAATGGGACAAAAATTAGGGACTGAAAAATTATATGAATATATAGATGAGTTTGGTTTTGGTAAAAAAACAGGTATTGACTTAAATGGAGAAGGAACTGGTATTTTATTTGATATTGAAAATGTAGGCCCTGTTGAGCAAGCTACTACTTCTTTTGGGCAAGGAGTGAGTGTGACACCAATTCAACAAATTACTGCTGTAAGTGCAGCTATAAATGGTGGTTATTTATATGAACCATATATTGTTAAAAGTATTAATGAACCAGAAACTAATAGTGTTATACTAGAAAACAATAAAAAATTAGTTAATGAAGTTATAAGTCAAGAAACTAGTGAAGAAGTAAGATTGGCTTTAGAAAGTGTTGTTACTAATGGAACTGGAAGACCTGCTTATATTGAAGGTTACAGAGTTGGTGGTAAAACAGGTACAGCTCAAAAAGTACAAGATGGAAAATATATGACAGGTAATTATATTGTTTCGTTTGTAGGATTCTTACCAGCTGATAATCCTGAAGTAATAGTTTATATTGCAGTTGATAATGCAAAAGGAGTAACTCAGTATGGAGGAACTATTGCAGCTCCTATTACTAAAAATATATTAGAAGATTGTATTGAAATATTAGATATTGAAAAAAGAGAAGTAGAAACAGAAAAAAAATATAATGTTGGTGAACTTAAATATGTTGTAGTACCAGATGTCACAGGTCTAAGTAGCAGTGAAGCGACTAAGACACTAAGTAGTTTTAATGTAGAATTTAGTGGTAATGGTGAAAAAATAGTTCATCAAACTCCTAGTGCCGGTGAAAAAATATTAGAAGGCGAAACAATTCGTTTAATGCTTGAATAAATATTATATATAATTATATTTTAGTGTTATAATAATACTGTGAGGTATTATTATGTATAAATTTTTAAAATTAACTAATAACATTATATATTTTAAACTAATACTTAGTTGTATAATTTTATTAACTATAATTTTAAGTTTATTAATATTACTAGAAACTAATGATGAAGTAATAATTGATAGTTTAGATGAATTAGTAATAAAAGAAAATATTGATTATAAAGAATTGGTTAATGATGAACATGAAGTAGAATTTAATAATAAAATAGAAGAATTAGTAACATATAAATATCCACTATTTATAGCTAATAAAATAAATTCTGATGAATATAAAAAATCATATTCTACTAAAGAAGATAAAATTGTAGTTACTTTTACAAGTATAAATGATACAAATAATACATATACTCTAGATGTTTATTACAATGAAGTGATAAAATATATTAATTATCATGTAGAGCCTATTTTCAATTATAAAAATGAAGATGGGTATAGTATAGATCCAAATAAAAAGAAGATAGCAATTACTTTTGATGACGGGCCACATCCATATAACACTCCTCAAATATTAAGAATATTGAATGAAAATAAGGCTAAAGGAACATTCTTTATGCTTGGTAACAGAATGGATTTACATAGAGATATAGTTAAAACAGTAAAAGATGAAGGACATGAAATTGGTTTGCACGGAATAACACATCGCAGTTTTAGAAGTATATCGCAACAAGAAGTAGCTGATGAATTAAGTGTTAGTAATAATATTCTTTTTGAAGTAACAGGTACTAATACTACTCTTGTTAGGCCGCCATATGGAGCTTTAACAATTGATAATGTTACACAACTACCATACACTTATATATTGTGGAATAATGATACATTAGATTGGAAAAATAGAGACACTAATTACATAGTTAATCATGTATTATCAACAGTAAAAGATGGAGATATAATATTATTACATGATCTATTTACAACTTCAGTAGATGCTCTTAATATTTTGCTTCCAGAGTTATATAGTAGAGGCTATCAAGTAGTTACAGTTAGTGAACTTGCTAAAGAAAAAAATCAAACAATAGAACTTAATCAAATATATTATCAATTTTAAGCAACAATAGATATTGTTGCTTTTTGACACATTTAAAAAAATTGCATATAATATTATTAGGTAAAAATAAGAAAGGTTGAAAATTTTTATTAAGCGCATGGACAACATAGTTGTTGACGAGGATAGTAGTTGTCGAATTTCAGCGGATGCTACTACGGTTAATTATCGTTACATATACTACAAAAAGTAAAATTTAAATTGCTACAAAGAGTATGTGAATTACTTAGGAGGATATATGTGTGGAATTATAGCAATAGCGGGAAGTAAAAATACTGTCTCAAGTGCTATTGATGGATTAAAAAAATTAGAATATAGAGGTTATGATTCAGCTGGAGTAGCTGGTTATAATGATAAATTAGAGGTTATTAAATCAGTAGGTAAAATAAGTAACTTGGAAAAAGAAGTTACTGAGTTAAATTTAAAAAGTGTAATAGCTCACACTAGATGGGCAACACATGGAGTACCTAGCGTTGATAATGCTCATCCACATACAAGTGAAAATGTGGTATTAGTACATAATGGAATTATTGAAAATTATTTAGAATTAAAACAATTATTAATTAAGAAAGGATATAGTTTCTACTCTGATACTGATACTGAAGTAGCTTGTAAATATATTGATTATATTTACAAACAAGAAAAAGAACCTAAAAAAGCTATTATAAAAGCCTGTAAAGATTTTGTAGGATCATATGCTTTTGCTATTATGTTTAATGGTATAAATTATATTTATGGTATTAGAAAAGATAGTCCATTAGTAGTAGGATTAGGAGAAGATAATTATATATCATCAGATATATCTTCATTCTTAGATAAAACTAACAAGTATATACTTATTAATCATGATGAGTTAGTAGAAATCAATGATGAAGAAGTAAAATTATATGATACAAATTTAAATAAAATTGAATTAGATATTAAAGAAGCAGATTGGAAAATAGAAGGATATTTAAAAAATGGTTATGATCATTTTATGTTAAAAGAAATGTATGAACAACCAAGTATAATTAAGAACTTATTTAATAAATATCAAAAGATGGATATTAAACTTAATTATGATGAAATTCATATTGTAGCTTGTGGAAGTGCATATTATGCAGGGTTGTTAGGAAAGTATATGTTTGAAAAATACTGTGATATACCTGTTAAAGTAGAAGTTGCTAGTGAGTACCGTTATAACAAGCAAATATTTAAAAATACACTAGTTATATTAATATCACAATCTGGAGAAACAGCGGATACTTTAGCCGCACTTAGATTAGCACATGATAATAATATTGATACACTTGCAATAGTAAACGCTATAGGATCAACGATTGCTCGTGAAGCTAAAAAAGTTATTTATACTGAGGCTGGTCCAGAAATAGCAGTAGCAACTAGTAAAGGATTTACATCTCAAACTGCAATATTAGCTTTATTAGCTCTAAGTAATAATAATGTTAATTTAGATACTAAAAAAATATATAATGAATTTAAATCAATTGATAAAGTAATCAATGAAGCTCTTGAAAATGATTATAGTAAAGTTGTGAATGATATATATAAACAAGATAGTGTTTTCTTCTTAGGTAGAGGAATAGATTATTATTTATTACAAGAAGGATCGTTAAAATTAAAAGAAATTTCATATATAAAATCAGAAGCATATCCAGCAGGAGAACTAAAGCATGGTTCAATATCGTTAATTGATAAGGGAACTGTTGTAGTTGCTCTTACTACTGATAATAAATTAACAGGTAAAACTGTTAGTAATGTAAAAGAGGTTAAAGCAAGAGGTGCTCATGTTGTATATATAACTAATGATAACGTAGAAACAGATTTTGCTGATAGAACTATTATGTTAAAAGAGTATAGTGAATTTGTTACAATGTTTCAAGTAATATCAGTACTTCAAAAAATAGCTTATGAAGTTGCTAAAAAAAGAGGTTGTGATATAGATAAACCTAAAAATTTAGCAAAATCAGTTACAGTTGAATAATATTAAAACAATATCTTTTGATATTGTTTTTTGTATATAAATAATGATAATATAATAATAGGTGATTATATGAAAAATTTTGAACTAAAATGTTGTTTTTTCTATCAAGAAGGCATAGATCTAAGTTATAACGATGATTATATAAATAGTATGCCAGAAAATAAAATAATTTATTATAATCATGATACAAAGAAATTTGTTGATTATAATTTAGAGGATGTTAATTTAGAAAATACTATTTTATTTCCAATAAGTGGTTATGAACAAGTAAATGTTATTAAAGCACAAGCTGAAAGTGATAATATAAACTTGTTGTTGTCTAGTGAAGATACAAAAAAAGTAGATGACTGGCTTGATTACTATCAACCAAAAAGACAAATGTTTAAAGTGACAGGACAGGAACTACACGATAGAAAACACTTAAAATATGCATCAAGTGAAAGTGAATTTTTCTTAAAAACTAAGATTAAAAATTTTAGTTCAAAAGCTAAAATTAAATATTTAAATAATCATTCATCAGTATTATCTCAAGCATTGGATGAACATTATAATACTGATTTTTATATAAGTGAATTAATTGATATTGAAAAGGATAAAATAGGTGTTAAAGAGTACCGTGCTGTAGTAATTGATAATAAGATTTGTAATATTTCAAGAATGACTAATTTGATATATCATAAAATAGAAAAAAATATACTTGATAAGGCTCAAGCAATTTGTGATCAAGTAAAAAATACAGATTTTCCTAATTTTTATATACTAGATGTCATGGTTTATAAAGATCATAATAATGAAGAAGTTGTAGATGTTGTAGAATTTAATGATATATCTAGTAGTGGTACTTATCTATATAATTCGATAATAGATTTAAATAGAGATAACATTCTTCATGATGATATAGAAAAATTACCATTTACTTTTAATATGGATAAAAGTGTGCTTAAATATAATGGAAAGATACCAGCAGAACCACATAATTTTTATGATAAAGAAGGTGGATTTGCTAAAACAGTAAAAGAATTATCAGGATTAAATGCTATTACTAATGCAGATATAATACTTGGTAATAAAGCAATATTAACTGATTTAGAAAATAAGACTATTTAAAGTAAAATAGTCTTTTTATATATTTTTTTATGTTCTATTTAACAGGTTGTACGAATATTTTTATATATAGTACTAGGAGGTTAAATATGTTATTAATGACTAAGTCAGTGTTAGTAATGATGATAAGTTTTATATTATCAATAATTACTGCTTTAATTATAATTCCATTATTTAAAAAAATAGCAAAACAAAGTATAAGTAAACATTTAGAAGAAGCTCATAGGAGTAAAAAAAATGTTCCAACTATGGGTGGATTAATATTTATAATACCAACACTAATTACAATTATACTATTATTAATTACTAATAAAATAGAATTTAATTATAGTCTATTAATAATTTTATTTACATTTACTATGTATGGACTAATTGGCTTTATAGATGACTTTTTAATAATAAAAAGAAAAAACAACAAAGGTTTAAAAGAAAATGAAAAATTATTATTTCAATTAATTATAGCCGTTATATTTTTTTATTTATTTATGATATCAGGTAACGAACCGCTTATTTGGATACATAGTTTAAACATTAGAATTAATATTGGATTTATATATGGAATCTTTATATTGTTAATATTATTAAGCAGCAGTAATGCTGTTAACTTAACTGATGGTTTAGATGGGTTAGCAGGAGGATTATCAGTTATAGCACTATTATCGTTTGGAATTATAAGTTATAACTCTGGTTGGTTAGAAGGTTATGATACAATAGGCTTATTCTGTTTTACTTTAATAGGTTCAATATTAGGGTTTTTAGTGTTCAATACTAATCCAGCAAGAATATTTATGGGAGATACAGGTTCTTTAGCATTAGGAGCAACACTAGGTAGTTTAGCAATATTAACTCGTTATGAATTTTTATTAATTGTTATTGGAATAGTCTTTGTTATAGAAACAGTGAGTTGTATACTACAAAGATATTATTATAAACTAACTAAAAAGAGATTATTTCCGATGGCACCATTACATCATGCGTTTGAAAAAAAAGGTTGGAGAGAAAGTGATATAGTAAAATTATTTTGGATAATTGGTCTATTAGGTAGTATGTTAGCTTTAACTTTTGGAGTGTGGTACTAATGAAATTAGACTATAAATTATTAATTGGAATTGTAATTATTTCTTTATTCGGATTACTTATGATTTATTCATCATCATATATTTGGGCCGAATATAAATTTGATAATGCATATAAATTTGTTACTAATCAATCAATATTTTTTATAATGGGATTAATAGCAATATATATTATAAGTAAAATAGACTATAATTTTTACTATAAACATTGTAATAAAATATTTATAACTTGCTTAATATTATTAATTCTTGTTTTAATACCAGGAGTAGGAATGGTAAGAAATGGAAGTCAAAGTTGGTTTGGAGTTGGTTCTTTTGGGATTCAACCAAGTGAATTTATGAAATTAGCACTAATAATATTTACTTCTAAATACTTAGTTAATAATAAAAGAAATATAAAACAATTAAAAACCGGAATTTTACCAATATTATTATTAACTTTATTAGTTTTTGGATTAATAATGCTTCAACCAGACTTTGGAACAGGAATGATCATAATAATGTCTATTATTGGATTATTGTTTGTTGGTGGAGTACCAATAAAATATTTTATTAGAATGGGATTACTAGGATTAGGAGGTATGGTCGCATTAATAATGGCAGCTCCATATAGACTAGAACGTATATTATCATTTTTAAATCCATGGAGTGATCCATTAGGAAGTGGATTTCAAATAATACAAAGTTTATATGCAATAGGTCCAGGAGGATTATTTGGTTATGGTTTATTTAATTCTAGACAAAAACACTTTTATTTACCAGAGCCACAAACTGATTTTATATTTTCAATTATAAGTGAAGAATTTGGATTTTTAGGAATATTAATTGTTAGTGGACTATTTATTTTTATACTATATAGATGTTTTAAAATTGCTCTTAATGTAGAAGATGAATTTGCAAAATATTTAGTATTTGGAATTTCGTTTCAAATAGGATTTCAGGCAATTTTAAATTTATTAGTAGTAACAGGATTAATTCCAGTTACAGGAGTAACACTGCCATTCCTTAGTTATGGTGGTAGTAGCTTATTAATAACATTATCAAGTATGGGAATTATCTTAAATATAAGTAGAAAATAATATAATAAGTTTTAAAAAAAATACTATACATAGTTAAATGAGTTATAGTGTTTTATGTATTTATTTTTCTGAAATATATAAATTTTTATATAAAGAGCTTCTTTTTACCAACTTTATTATTTAATATATTTTTAATCCATAAAGTTTTTATTTCTCTTATTCCAAATATCTATTCAATTATCACTTTATTAAGTTTATCAGAATTATTTCTATTTTCTATTTCTAAATTTAAACCATAATTCATAAATACTTCCTAATTTAAACTATAATATAAACATAAAAAAATCATTTATAATATAAAACTATAAAAACATAAAATTGGTAATTTATAAAGACTATTAGGATATAAAAAGCTTACAATCAAAACTAAAAATCAAATAGTTTAAACACAAAAAATTAAAAACAAATTCAGAAAAAAACATAGGTCACATTTCTATTAATTACTGCTGAATTTAAGATATTTCCTTATGTAATATATATATATTTTTAAAAAAATGGTATAATATTTACGAAGTGAGGGAATAAATATGATAGAATTATATAAACATAATTTAAATGCCTATAATAAAGTGAAAGAAATGCTTGAAAGTCACCGTAAATCTTGTATTGTACATGCAACTGGAACGGGTAAATCTTTTATAGCATTAAAATTAATAGAAGATCAAATTTTGAAAAATCCTAATAGTAGAATTATTTATTTTATGCCTTTAAATGGTATTGCTAGTCAAATAAGTGAACATTTAGAGTCAATGGGATTGAAAGAAGCATATTTAAATAATATCAAATTTGTTAATTATAGTAATGCTATTACAATGTTAAAAAGTGGTGAGTTAGATAAAATTGAATCAGATTTATTTATAACAGACGAATTTCACCGTATAGGAGCTCCTGAATGGTCAAAAGCTCTTGAAAAAATGTTTGATAATAATTTAAATGCTAAAATATTTGGTATGAGCGCAACTCCAGTTAGAGGACTTGGAACTTCAACTGAAGAAAATGTCGCTGAAACTTTTTTTGATGGAAATGTTGCTAGTGAATATGATTTAGCGGATGCTATAAGTGATGGTGTATTGCCCGAACCAGAATACCATATCGCATCTATTTACTTAATTGATGAAGTAAATAAGTTGGAAGAACAGATTAACAGTGATAATTTAAACGATGCAGAAACAGAGTTACAAAAAGAAGTTTTAGCAAAAATAAAAGAACAAATTAAAGCAATGGAAACTGAAACGGAAATATTTAGAAATAATATGAAAGTTAATGGGAAATATATATATTTTTGCCCACCAGGATCAAATATAGAAGAATTGCAGTCAGCTTTTTTAGAAAATTTAAGTGAGAAACAAAAAAATAATGTAGAATTTTACAAAGTTCATAGTTCAGAACAAAGTGTTAACCAAAATACGAAATCTGCCTATGATTTTTATCATAATAAATCAAGTAGTAGTTTAGAGAATGATGTTAGCAACAAACTAAGAATTATGTTTTCAGTAAATATGTACAATGAAGGAATACATGTTCCAGATATTGACGGTGTAATAATGGGAAGAGAAACAACTTCTAGTAGTGTTTATTATCAGCAATTAGGTAGATGTTTAGCAGTTAAAAAGAAAAGCGATAACGAAAAAGAGATTACAGATGTATACCGTCCATTAGTGATAGATTTAATGGGTAATGTCTATAATATTCATAGATTATATAAAAAGGTAAAAAAACTAAAAGAAGAAAAAGAAAAATTAACTATAGCCAAGGATTTCCAAAATGAATTTCCAAACAATCAAATAAGTGACATAAATAAAAAGGAAAAAACAAACAATTGTACTTTCAGTTTTGGATTAAGTGATGATGTAATTGATATTATGGATAAATTAGAGGATATAAAAGAGTTAAGATCAAGTATATCTGATTTAGATGTAAATATGAAAATAATATTAAATGAACTAAAAGATGGTGTTATTAATAAAATAATTAAAGAAACAGGAAAAGATAATCCTACATATAAATTATTGTTAAAAAGAAAAGAAGAAATAATGGAAGCAAAAGATTCAGGTAATTTACTAGCA
>CAYJFL010000002.1:51007-81685 GCA_964369865.1 uncultured Muribaculaceae bacterium
GTTAAAAAGAAAAGAAGAAATAATGGAAGCAAAAGATTCAGGTAATTTACTAGCACTAGAATTGTTTAACAAATCTCATTATTTAAATCCAGAGTTGCAACTACAACAAGAAATGCAAATAATATTAAATGAACTAAAAGATGGTATTATAGATACGAAAATTAAAGAAACAGGAAAAGTTAATCCTACATATAAATTATTGTTAAAAAGAAAAGAAGAAATAATGGAAGCAAAAGATTCAGGTAATTTACTAGCAATAGAACTATTTAATAAATCTTATTATTTAAATTCAAAATTAGCATTGATTTATGAAAACGAAAATAAAAAACAAAAATTACAACAAGAAATGCAAATAATATTAAATGAACTAAAAGATGGTGTTATTAATAAAATAATTAAAGAAACAGGAAAAGATAATCCTACATATAAATTATTGTTAAAAAGAAAAGAAGAAATAATAACTATCACACTTAATGCTTTAAATAAAAGTTTTGATCACTTAAATGATGTAGATAAATTAGCTATGCAATTAGTAAGTCAAAGCAAGTATATTCAGAAGAATATAGCTTTTCAAACTGCGAAAGAAGAATATAACGGAGTAGTTGATTTTACTAAGCTTAGTGAAATGATAAATAATAAAGAAAGTGAGAATGTGCATGAAACAAGTTTATAATAATTTAATCACTACATTTAAAAATTTAGATTCTATTGATAAAGAAGAAGAAATTTTAAAACAGTTAGAAGAAATTGTAAGAGTTTTAAATTCTATTAATGGAATTGAAACAGAAATACTAAAAAATGAAGAAGTGTTTTTAGATGATACATACACTAAAATTATAAATATAAAAGAAAAAATGACTGAACTTGTAAAAAGTGCATATGATTTATAGGTGAATAAATGAAATTAGTGGAAAAATTTAATGGAATTATTACTGATATAGAAATACCTAGTGTATTTGATAAATATGGTTATATAGATGAGGAAATGATCAAAATTACAAAGATAGTAGTTAAAACAAATGATGGTTTTATAAATATCTTTGTTAATAGAGATGATAGATTAAAGGAATATAGTTATAATAAAGAAGTATTAGTGGAAAAATATATTAATGAAGATGGATATGAAAATTATTTAAAGGCGCTTAATAGATACATAAATAATAATTTTAGTTCATTACCAGAAAAGGAAAAAGAAAAACTTTATAATAATTATAAATTTGATGTAGACGAGTATAATAAGCAAAAGAAAATTTTAATTTTCTATGGAATAGAAGGTTTAGATATTGCATAAATTAAACAAAGCAAGATTAGTTTCTTGTTTTTTATTGTAAAATAATTTCTTGTAAAAGATATAGAAGTTTTTAGAAGAAAAAATCAAATAAAATTAAAATTGATAAAAAGAATGAAGTTGAAATAATTTTTAATTTTAATGAGTTAATGTCATTCGCATAGACTATATATTTTTTGAACTAAAATCCCACAAGTACCAATGTACTTAAAAAAATGTCACACCAGTACATATTTAAAGGAGTAACACTGTTATGGTGGTAGTAGCTTATTAATAACATTATCAAGTATGGGAATTATCTTAAATATAAGTAGAAAATAAAATATATTTACCTATCTAATATTTTAATGATATAATGATTATTATTAAAAGGAGAAATAAATATGTATATATGTTTATATGATAAATATTTAAATCGTGATAATATAGTTAATGAATATATTAATGTTTTAAATAAAAATAAAATAATAGTTTTTAACAGTAAAAGTAAAGATTTTACTGATTTAGAAGGTAATAATGTTGATTTAAGTTCTAGTGTAGTATTTCCAATAAATGGTATTAATCAAGTTAAGGAAATGATTAATGTACTTGAAAGTAAAAATATACAAAGTTTTATATCTAGTGAAGATATTAATAAAATATCAAACTGGACTAATTATTATAAACCACAAAGAAAAACAAGTAATTATTCAGGTGGAGAGTTATGTTTAGATGAGACTATAGAATTAATTGAAAAAGAGTATGGTGATGAATTTTTCTTTAAAACAAAAGAAAAAGATTATAGTGCATTAGTAAAAACAGTATATTTGAAAAATAAAGAATCAATTTTATTTAAAGCTTTAGAGAAACATAATAATAAAAATTTTATTATTAGTGATTATGTTGATATACAAACTGATGAAATAGGTAATTTAGAATACCGTTGTGTAGTAGTTAATGGTAAGGTTAGAAACATTTCTAGACAAACAGAAAATGTTGTTCATAAAATAGATAAAAAAATAAAAGATAAATGTGATGAAGTTGTTAACAAATTATTAAATAGTGATTTTCCTGCTTCATACGTTGTGGACTTAATGGTTTATAAAAATCATGATAATAATGAAGTAATTGATGTAGTTGAATTTAATGAATTATCATCTAGTGGAATGTATTTATATAATTCAATTATAGATATAGATGATTCAAATATTCTTCATGAAGATATAAATAAACTTCCTAAAAATAAACAATATATGAATGATAAAACTGAGACTAATATGAAAACTGTAATGAAACCATCTAGATTTTTTAATGTAACCAATTCATTTGCTGAAACTGTAAAAGAATATACAGGTATTGTTATTGGATTACATTTACACTTAGATATTTCTAATAAGAGATATGAAGAGGATGAATGTCTAGGTGATATAGCTAAAAAAGTTACTTTAACAGATTTATTAGGTTTTGATCCTTTTGCTGAAACAGTAGAGGATTTAACTGATGAAAAAGAAAATAAAATAATTTAAATATAAAAATATAGATGGAACTTATAAAAAGCAAATTATTATTTGCTTTTTATTTACACAAATAACTATTTGTTAATAAAATAAGTTGTTTAAATTGCCAATATATTAATTTTTTTGATATAATAAATCTATATGAAGGTAGGTATATTTATGGAAAATAATAAGAAAAAGAAATTTATATTTATAATATTGTTATTATTTATAATATTTTTTATATTATGGTTTTTTATGTTTAAAAATACAAAAGGAATATTTTATGAGAATTTATATACTCATTTAACAAATAATGAATATGGAGAATTATCAGTAGATGAAGAATTTTTAGTTAATGCTGATTTATTTGATGAAAATTATGTATGTGATAAAATAACTTTTGATGGAGAAATATTAAAACTTTATGATTGTATTATTGAGGAAGATAATAAAGAAAAAACAGAAGAATATTGTACATATGATGGTGAAGAATTAAATTGTGTTTTTTCTGATAATAATAGTGATAACGAATTAGAAGATGAAATAGTTGAAGAAGAAGCAAATGATAATAATTTAGATGATCAAATGGATGATGATATAGTTGTAGAGCAAACTACAAATAATAATTCAGCTAATTCTTCCGTTAATACTGGTGGAACAACTAACAATCCAAATGGAAATATTAATAATAATACAAATAATGAAAATAATGATGTTCCAGATGAAGAATTAAATACGCAAGGTGATATAGTATTTAATTTAAGTAATAACGGGTACTCTAAAGATGATGTGACTGTTAAAGTTACTAGTACTGATAATTTAAAATATTGTGTTACAAGTGGAGATACTTGTAATCCTAATACTGATTTAATTGACGATGTAATTTTATCAACTGAAGGAAGTAACCGTGTTTGTGTTACTGAAGTAGGTGCTGTTAACGCTAAAGTTGTTTGTAGTGATAAAGTAATAATTGATAAAACAAATCCAATTATAGGAGAACCGATTATTACTGGTACTATGGGTAATGATGGTTGGTATACAAGTGATGTAGTAATTAGTGATAACAATACTACTGATAATTTAGGGCTAGCTTCTGTTGTAATAAGTGATGAATTAATTAATTATGATACTGCTAGTAAAGAAATTACAATAACAGCAACTGATAAAGCTGGTAATGTTAGTACAAAACAAGTAACAGTTAAAGTTGATAAGACAGCTCCTATTATTGCTGACTACAACATTGTTGGTACTGAAGGAGAGAATGGTTGGTACAGAAGTGGTTTAATCATCACAGGATTAACAGGTACTGATAATTTATCTGGAATTAATAGCGTAGTAGCAAATGAAACAGTTTTTGCTACTGAAACTGCAGGTACAAATTTAATAATCACAGCAACTGATAATGCTGGTAACATTACAGAAGAAGTAGTAGAAATTAAAATAGATAATACTGCTCCACTAGCAGCAGATTTTGTAATAAGTGGTACTGAAGGTAATAATGGATGGTATAAAAGTAATGTATCAATTTCAACTACTGGAGGAACTGATAGTTTATCAGGTATTTCAAATACGATATTAAGCAAATCAATAATTGATTATGAAGTTAGTGAAGAAGTAGTTACTTTAACTACTAAAGATAATGCAGGTAATACTAGTACTAAAAATGTAACTATTAAAGTGGATAAAACAGCTCCTATAATAAACGACTATACATTTAATGGAACTATGGGTGAAAATGGATGGTATACATCTTTAGTAGAATTAGGTAGTTTATCTGGTACTGATAATTTATCAGGTGTTAGTAGTGTTACAGCTAATAAAACTAGATTTCCAGATGAAACTGCAGGAACTGATGTTGTAGTAACTGCTATAGATAATGCAGGTAATATTAGTACAAGTACTACAACAATTAAAATAGATAAAACAGCTCCTGTTATTACTGACTATGATTTAGTTGGTACTTTAGGAGAAAGTGATTGGTATATAAGTGATGTTACTATCGATAATATTACTGCTACTGATAATTTAGCAGGGGTAAATAATAGCACACTTAATGATGTAGTTATAGATTACGAAACAGTTGGAGAAAACGTTATTATTGAAGTAAAAGATAATGCCGGACATATTACTAGAGAAACAGCATTTGTAAAAATAGATAAAACAGCTCCAATAGTGGGGGAAATTATTCTTGAAGGTACACTTGGTTTAAACGGATGGTATACAAGTGATGTTAATGTTGAGACAACTGATGGTAGTGATTTAATATCTGGAGTGAAAGAAGCTATTGTGGATGTTGAAATAATAACTGGTGTTGATTTAGAGACAACGGTTAATTTAAGAACGATAGATAATGCAGGTCATGTATCAAGTACATCTAAAACTGTTAAAATAGATAAAGTTATACCAGAAGTAGGAGATATTATTGTAGAAGGAACACTTGGTGAAAACGGATGGTATACAAGTAACGTTACTATTGGTAAAACTGACGGAACAGATGATGGTTCTGGGCATGAACTTACTGTTGTTGATATTCTTAGTATAAATACTAATACAGTAGGAACAAGAGTTAATATAACTACAATTGATCAAGCTGGTAATAGAGTAACAGAAACTGAAGTAATTAAAATAGATAAAGAATTACCTTCTATTACTCAAGAGCAAGATATTAAAATAGGACTTACTGAGAGTGTAGATTTAACTACTTACTTTAGTGCTGATTATGGAGTTAGCGAAGGAGTAATAACATGTAATGTTAGTAATACAGCAATTTATGCTGTTGGTGTTCATAATTTAACTTGTACAGCAACTTCTAATGCAGGATTAACTGCAACAATCAATACAACTTTTGAAGTTGATTCATATATTAGATTGGATTACTTAGAAAGTAATGGAAAACAATATTTTGATTCAGGACTTATGAATAGTGGTAATTATATTATTGAAGATACAGTATATTTAATATCTAATACAACAACATATGGATCATGGCTATTTGGTGCAAGAAGAGATATTAATGATACTTTTGGAGTACATGTTCAAATGCAGAGTACTTCAAAACAATTATTTAGTTCATATGGAGGAATAACTTCTCCAATAGGTATTACATATTCACCATTTAATAAATGGGTTGATGTTTATTATGATTTAAATACTTTTATATTTGATGATCATGTTCATATTCAATCAGGTCAAACATTGATAGATGAAACAGAAGAAGTGGAAATACGTATTGGTGGATTAAATCAAACTAGTGCAGTAGATTCTAGAAACTTTGTAGGTAGAAGAAGTGAAATGATTATTACTGATGCTGATACAAGTGAAGTATTAAGACATTTCATTCCAATAAAAAAATTAGGAACTACTAGTGAAGTTGGTTATCTAGATTTAATAAATGATGTATTTTATAAAAGTGAAGGAACAGAAGAATTTATAACGCCTTAAATAAATAAAAAAAGTAAAGAATTTCTTTACTTTTTTTGTATATTAATTTGTAATTTATCTAATATAATTTCATGATCTAATTCTTTAGTATAGAAATCATCAGCATTAATTAATTCATCAACATTATTAGTACCTTCAAAATTACTATAAAATTCATTTAAAGTTTGATAGTTTTTACACTTAGTACTATAGATATATCTTAATTCATCAATTAATAAATTAGCTGTATTTTTTATTTCTAAATCATAAAAATCATTTAAAGATATTATTTTTTCTTTATACTCACTTAATAGATTATAGTTAATAGAAGAATAAAGATTATTAGTTAAATTAAAGATTGCTTGTGATCTAATTAATAATATAGATTCTATTTCTTCAATTAAATTATTATCTAAATTGTTTGGATAAAAACTTAGATCAAAGTTTTTAGTTAAATTGCTATGTTCTAATAAATACTTTTCTAGTATAATATTTATATTATTAGTATCTAAAGTTTTAATTAAATTAATTTCCTCGATTAGTAAATCAATATTTAAAGAAGTATTGTACTCTTTATATATATCTGTTTTCAAGTAATTGGTAAGTTCACTTAAATTATTAGTTCTATTTGTATTTAGTTCTATAATTTTTGTAGATGTTTTCTCTTGTATTTTATTAAAAAAGTTCATTGTGTCACCTCAAAAAATATTTTACCACAATATTTCTATATAGTCTATTATTATATAAAAAAGCAGTATAACTGCTTTAATTAATTATTTTAGTATTTACTAATACATTTCTACTACTATTAGAAGCATTACCTCTAGTATTACCATAAGTGAATATACCACTTTGCTGTCCTCCATAGCGATTATTACCTCTAATTGCCCATGGAATACTAGCAGTAGGTGGAACAAATAAATCTTGATACCAATTATTTGTTTCGTAAAGAGCATTTCCTAAATTCAAACTTAAATTAGCGTTTAATGGTGAAAGGAATTTGATGTTATTGTTGATCCAAGTTGTAGAAAAACCACTACTTGAAGCATTACTATTATAAGATGCCATTGTATATTCCCAATTTAAACCAGACATATCAAATAATCCAGATATATTACCAGTTGTGCTTTGGGTATAAATATCATTGCTTAAAGTACCATAACCATTTATACAAGATGAACTATTACCGTTATTAGTACTACCACAACCAGTAGTAGAGTAGGTATTACTAATAACTTCACTATTTATTCCATAAATACTATGTGATAAATAAGAAATAGCGCCCCATTCAGTATCTTTTAAGATTCTACTTTCTGAAGAAGCCATCAGTCCATAATAATCATTATCATCATATGAAACTAGATTATCTCCAGACATATTACCACCAGAAAATTTTATATTACTTGTAAATAAATTATATAAATTATTAGTTATTGGAGTTTGATTAGGTAAAATAACAGGATTAGTAGCACTACCAGCTGTTTCAAACTTACCAACCCATATTCCTGATAGTTGTTGATTGTTATATGTAAATGCATCATGTGTTATATAATTACCTACAGTTGAACTATTTTTAACTGTAGTATCACTACTTACAAATCTTATCTTAACACTAGATGGGTCTATTTGATTAGTAGAAGTATTAAATAATTGATATTCAAATCGTGGAATCCAAACATAATATCCTAAAATATCAGCTGTATTAATTGAAGAACCAGGTAATGCATCATAATAAGTTTCACGAACATGTTCTTTTACAATTACAGCATTAGCCCAAATTTTATTAGTATATGAATACCAATTATTATTGATATTTGCTTTACTAACAGAACCGTTTGAATTTATAACAACAGGAATTAACCCGTATAATATTTCAGGATCAGCACCATTTAAAACATCTTCTTTAAATTGGTAACTTTCAGTAAAGATAAATTCTAAAGACAAAGTTTCAGATTGTTCAGTATAAACTTTATTAGGGCTTATTTTTAAATCGAAATATAAAGTTTCTCCTGCTTTAATTTCTTGCATAGATTCTAATCCTACAAATGAATATTTCATATTATCATTATTATCTAATAATACATTTATATCTTCAATAAAATAATTTTTATCATCACTATTTTCTATTGCAATAGTATATGTGATTTGTGAAGTACCATATAAAGTTGTAGAATAGTTTGTAATTGTTGTATCAGTATAAGTTGGATCATAAGTTGCTGATGCCGACGAATTACTTTTCACAACGTTTGAAATAACCCTGATACCAGGTCTTTTATTGACTGTGGCCGTACCACTTATATATAACTCTGTATTAAGTGCTGAATATCCAACACTCATCGATAAAATCGATATTAGAGTTATAACAAAATATATATTAAATTTTTTCATTATTACCTCATAACATTGAAATTATAACAAAATTTATATTCATAGTAAATATTAAATATTAAAAAAACAAAAAAATATAACTAGTAATGATTACTAGTTTGTGTTACAATGAATATAGAAAGTAGGTTTTGTGATGGAAAGAAAAGTACCAGTTACAGCTGATAATCCAAGTATTATTAGAATAGAAGATAAGTGTGTTAATTGTGGTCTTTGTAAAAATATTTGTAAAGATTATATAGGAATAAATAATAGTGAGACTAATCCTATTTGTATTAATTGTGGACAATGTAGTAATGTGTGTCCAACAGATTCAATAGTAGAAAAAATAGAATATGAATCTCTTAAAAGATTAATAGGAAGAGAAGATAAAATTATTATATTTAATACATCTCCATCAGTAAGAATTTCTCTAGGAGAAGAATTTGGTTTAGAATATGGAAGTTTTGTAGAAGGTAAAATGGTTTCTTTACTTAGAAAATTAGGAGCTAATTATGTTCTGGATACTAATTTTAGTGCTGATTTAACAATTATGGAAGAGGCTAGTGAATTAGTAAGTCGCATCACTAATAAAAATGCTCCCTTACCACAGTTTACAAGTTGTTGTCCAGCTTGGGTAAAATTTGCTGAAATATATCATAGTAATATTTTAAAACATTTATCAAGTGCAAAAAGCCCGATTGGAATGCAAGGAGCAACAGTTAAAACTTATTTTTGTGAAAAAATGGGTATTGATCCTAAAAAAGTAATTAATGTAGCAGTGACTCCATGTACAGCTAAAAAGTTTGAAATTAGAAGAGAAGAAATGTGTGATGCTAGTAAATATCATGGAATAGAAAATATGCGTGATATGGATTATGTAATTACTACTAGAGAACTATCAAATTGGGCTAAAGAGGAAGGCATTATATTTGATAATTTAGAAAACTCCGCATTCGATAAGTTTATGGGTGAAGCTAGTGGAGCAGGAGTTATATTTGGTAATTCTGGAGGAGTTATGGAAGCTGCCCTTAGAACTGCTCACAAACTTATAACAAATGAAGATGCTAGTGAAGAATTTTATAATTTAACTCCAGTAAGAGGGATGAATGAATTTAAGGAAGCAACTATTAAAATTGGAGAATATGAAGTGACTGTTGCAGTTATATATGGAACAAAAACATTAAGAGATAACATGGATTTACTAATTAATAGTGGTAAATATCATTTTGTTGAAGTTATGACTTGTCCAGGTGGATGTATTGGTGGTGGGGGCCAACCTAAAAATAGAAAAAATAAAGAAGTTAATGAGAAAAGAATAGATGGTTTGTATAAAAGAGATATGTCTTTAACTAATAAACTAAGTTATAAAAATAAAGAAATAAACAGATTATATGAAGAATTTTATGTAGAACCATTAAGTGAAAAGGCAGAAACAATGCTTCATACATCTTATATTGATAGAAGTAAAGAATATGATTTAGAAGAGAATGTAGAGGAGGTGAATAAAGTGAGTAAATATCGTTGTACAGTATGTAACTACGTACATGAAGGAGAATTAACTGAAGATTTAGTATGTCCTATTTGCCATTTAGGTAGTGATGTATTTGAAGAAATAGAAGAAGAAAAATAACATTATTTAATGTTATTTTTTTGATTAGATGCAACAATATCATAATATTTATCTTGAATAACTTCATCACAAACAACACTACTACCTTTATAATCTATTAATAATTCAATACCGTTATTAATAGATAATATAAATTCTTTTTTAATTTCTTCAATTAATGTGTCTGACTTTTTATTAATAAAATCAAAACATATATTTTTAAAATTTATTAACAAATTACTTATAATAGCTTTATCAAGATTAGTTAAATTTAACTCTTCATCTTCTAAACTATCAGCTATAGTTATATTAAAATCATATATTATATCTTCATTAAATGAATTATTTTTATTAGAGTTATAATTTTTTAAATTACTTGATTTATTATTTATAGCTATATTCGAGCATATATCATTAAAATATTCATCAATAACAGTATTGGAGTCGCTACCTAAATCTATCTTATATAATATATTAGATAGTTCTTCTGGAGTAGATTCTAGATTAGAAGTAAAATTATTTATCAGTGTATCAAATTCACTAATAATTTCTTTTACAATTTCAGTAATTATATGAAAGTCATTTTTACATAAGTTAATTTTATTACTTTTTATATTTTCATGTAAAAGCAAAAAATTACTAGAAACAACTTCATTTAAAATTACGATGAAAGCATTAATTATTTCATTCATATTAAATAAATAATGACTATTTAATATTGTAGATATTGAATTTAAATTAACATAATTTAATAAGGCTTCTTTATTGCTATAATATTTATCATTTATTAAATTTATTGAATTAGAAATTAAACTATTGTCTCTGTTATATTCACTAATCACAAAAGAGTCAATAAATTTATTGGCTTTTTCTTCAAATTCTGAATTAGCATAAAGCATACATTTTAAATTTTCATAAAATATATTATTTCTTTCTGTAAGAACATTTTTAGTATCACTAACCATTTCAAGATAAAATTCATTTACAATGCTACTATTTTGTGTTGTTTCAATTGAATCAAATAATTCATCAATAAATTTTTTTAAAAAGTCAGCTATGTAGCGAATATTTTCATTAATAACTGTATTCTTTGCTACAACACTAAAAAAAGATTGTTGATAAATATATAAATTGTTAAAGTCATTATTAATATAATATTCTTTTATTGAATTATAATAATTAAACTTAGTTGTATAATTATTTTTATCAATAATATCATTAATATAACCGTTCATATCATTAGTTAGTTGCTCTTTGAATTTTAATCTATTAAATTCCATAAATATCACCTAACGTTATAATAACACAGATAAGAATAGTTAACAATTTTCTAACAAATATCTAAATAAAATGTTTATAATATAGTAGATTATGGGAAAATGTTGAATTATTAAATTATATTAGCAAACTACACACTAATGTGCTATTATTAATATTGAGAGGAAAGTGAAACATGTTTAAATTATTAAAAAGAATGTCTAAAAAAGAATTATTATTAATATTACCAGTAATATTATTTGTAGTAATTCAAGTTTATTTAGATTTAAAATTACCCGATTATATATCAGAAATGACAAAAATTTTGCAAACACCTAATAGTAAGGTAGAGGATATATTTGATCCAGGATTAAAAATGTTACTATGTGCTTTAGGAAGTTTTGTATCGGCAATAGTTACAGGTTATTTTGTAGCGTATATTGCTGCTAGTTTTTCACAAAGACAAAGAAAAGATGTCTTTTATAAAGTTGAAGAATTTAGTATGGCTGAAATTAAGAAATTTTCAGTTAGTAGTTTAATAGTTAGAACTAATAATGATATTTTAAATATTCAAAGATTTGTTGCTATGGGATTACAAGTAATAATTAAATCGCCAATATTGTCTATATGGGCAGTTAGTAAAATTGCTGGTAAGAGTTTAACTTGGTCAGCATATACAGGTATTGCAGTATTAGTGTTATTAATTTTAATTACAACTATTGTAATTTTAGTTTTACCTAAAACAAAAGTAATTCAAAAGTTAACAGATAAATTGAATGGTATTACTCGTGAAAATATAACTGGTATTAGAGTTATTAAAGCTTTTAATGCTGATAAATTTCAAAAAGATAAATTTGAAGAGAGTAATAATGACGTTACTAATACTAATGTATTTATAAATAAAGCAATGTCAATTATGATGCCTTTTATGTCTTTAATTATGTCATGTTTATCATTAGTTATTTATTTAACAGGAGCATATATAATCAATGACGCACTAATGAATGATAAATTAACATTGTTTAGTGACATGATTGTGTTCTCATCTTATGCTGTTCAAGTTATTATGGGATTTATGATGCTAGTAATTATTATAATTATATATCCGCGTGCAGCAGTTAGTGCTAAAAGAATATTAGAAGTTATAAATACAGAACCTAGTATTAAAACAGGTACTTATACTGATAAAAAGAATGATGGTTTAATAGAGTTTAATAACGTTACATTTAAATATCCAGATGCAGAGGAGTCAGTACTTGAAAATGTTTCTTTTACAGCTAAGAAAGGTGAAATTGTTGCCTTTATTGGGGGTACTGCTAGTGGTAAATCTTCATTAGTAAATTTAATACCTAGATTTTATGATGTAAGTAGTGGAGAAATATTAATTAATGGAGTAAATGTAAAAGAGTACGAACTTGAAAATTTATATTCCAAATTTGGTTATGTACCACAAAGCTCAGTAATATTTAAAGGTACTGTTAAAAGTAATGTAGATTATGGAAGTAAAAAAGTAAAAGAAAATGATATATTAAATGCTTTAGAAGTAGCTCAAGCAACTAGTTTTGTAAATAGTATGGAAGCTGGTATTGAATCATCTTTAGCAAGTAGAGGAACTAATATTAGTGGTGGGCAAAAACAAAGAGTTAGTATAGCTCGTGCAGTTGCACTTAAACCTGAGTTTTATATATTTGATGATTCATTCTCAGCACTAGATTATAAAACTGATTCAGTACTTAGAAAAGCATTAAAAAAATATACTAAAGATACAACTACTTTAATAGTAGGTCAAAGAGTTGGTACTATTATGAATGCTGATAAAATTATAGTGTTGGATGAAGGGAAAGTAGTTGGTATGGGTAAACATAAAGAACTACTTAAAAACTGTGAAATATATAAAGAAATAGCTTTATCACAGTTATCAGAAAAGGAGCTTAGTAATGAATAGAGGACCTGGAGCTCCAAGAGGTGGAGCAAGTGAAAAACCAAAAGATTTTAAATTAGCTTTAAAAAGATTATTTGGTGATATGAAAAAGTATAAAGTAAGTATAATGATTTCATTTGTATTTGCTATAAGTGGTGCGGTTTTAACCATTATAGGACCAAATCAAATTACTAAAATTACTGATGAAATAGGAGCAGGTTTAATTAGTGGAATAGATACGGATTATGTACTTAATATAAGTATTTTACTATTTGTTATTTATGGATTTAGTTTCATATTTTCTACAACACAAGGATTTATAATTGCTGGTGTTACTGGTAAGTATACAAAAGATTTAAGAACTAGAATAACAAATAAATTAAATAATATACCTCTTAAATATTTCGATAAAAATACAACAGGAGATATATTATCTTGTGTAAGTAATGATGTAGATGTAGTAAGTCAGTCATTAAATCAAAGTTTAGGAACATTATTTTCATCAATATTTTTACTTATCGGAGTAGTAATAATGATGTTTGTTACTAATGTTGTTATGACTATTACTGCCTTAATAGCTTGTTTTATAGGATTTGGTATTACTGGGTTTATCCTTAGTAGAAGTCAAAAATATTTTACAAAACAACAAGAGGAATTAGGTAAATTAAATGGACATATAGAAGAAATTTATTCTTCACATAATGTAGTTAAAATATACAATGCTTCTAAAGAGGCGAAAGATACATTTGATAAATATAACTATGAATTATTTGATAGTTCATTTAAGAGTCAATTTTTATCAGGTCTTATGATGCCACTTATGAACTTCATCGGTAACTTTGGATATGTAGCTGTTGTTGTTATGGGAGCTTATCTAACTTTTGAAGGACACATAACTATAGGAGTTATAGTTGCTTATATGATTTATATTAGATTATTTATGCAACCATTATCTAATATTGCACAATCTTTAACTTCA
This sequence comes from uncultured Muribaculaceae bacterium, assembly GCA_964369865.1. Classification (GTDB taxonomy): domain Bacteria; phylum Bacillota_I; class Bacilli_A; order RF39; family UBA660; genus MGBC107952. Next base: position 65,327 of record CAYJFL010000002.1, read on the forward strand.
CTTCAATCTGCAACAGCAGCTAGTGAGAGAATATTTAATTTCTTAAAAGAGGAAGAATTAAGTGATGAAAGTAGTAAAGAAATAGTTGATATTAAAAGTAGTGGAAATATTGAATTTAAAAATGTTAAATTTGGATATAATAGTGATAAATTAATTATTAATGATTTTTCTCTGATAGCTAATAGTGGTGAAAAAATCGCAATAGTAGGACCTACTGGAGCTGGTAAAACTACATTGGTAAACTTATTAATGCGTTTTTATGAAATTAATAATGGGGAAATTATTATTGATGGAGTAAACACACAATCGATGAAACGTAGTCAAGTTAATGAATTATTTTGTATGGTGCTGCAAGATACATGGTTGTTTGATGGAACTATTATGGAAAATATTAAGTATAATAATTTAACTATTAAAGATAGTGAAGTTAAAAAAGTTTGTAAAAGTATTGGTATAGATCATTTAATTAAATCATTACCACATGGATACGATACAATTTTATCTGATGCTGATAGTTTATCAGCAGGGGAGAAACAACTTCTTACTATAGCGCGTGGTATGCTTAAAAAGACACCGTTTTTAATTCTAGATGAAGCTACTAGTAATGTTGATACAAGAACTGAAAAATTAGTTCAAAATGCTATGGATAAATTAACTGAAGGTAAAACTTCATTCATAATTGCACATAGACTATCAACTATCAAGAATGCTGATATAATACTAGTATTAAAAGAAGGTAACATTGTTGAACAAGGTAATCATGAAAAATTACTGGAATTAAATGGATTTTATAGTGATTTATATAATTCACAATTTGAAGAATAAGAAAACATCGAGTAATCGATGTTTTTTTGTTTATTTTTTAAATACAGCATGCCCGAAATCTTCATTTGCTTTTTTACACCAAACAGAGATAACTTCAATATCATCGATATTAATATTTTTATCTATTTTAAGTGTTAAAATATCATTCTTATAACTTTCAGTTAGAATATCACTTATAAGTTCATCATAAACGAACTTACCATCTACTAATTTACCAGTCGCAATATATACGTCTGGAGCAGTACCATCATAACTAAACTCAGTAATTTCAATAGTACTATCATCATAGATAGTAATTTCACCAGCAACATCATGTTCACTACCATTTATAACAGCATAGTTAATAATGTCACCATGATTTTCATCAGTTACTATATTATAAGTATCATTAAAGCAACCTGTTAGAAAAAATAAACAAATAAAAGAAATTGATAGTAATTTAATAATAATCCCTCCTTTTTTTGTATCACTAAGATGTATATCTATTATTATTTTAACAAGTAAATAAAAGTTTGTAAAATTAAAAGAAAACAGTTAGTTTCCTTTTTTTATAATAGTACAATTTATATGATTTATAGCATTACTTAAATTATCAAGTGATGTAATAATTGCTTCTTTATTCATTGTTTCAGCAAATTTAATACAAGCTTCTACTTTAGGAAGCATGCTTCCTGGTGCAAAATGATTATCTTTAATATAATTTTTAGCTTCAGTGGTTGTTATTGTTCCCAATTTAGGAGCATGTTCAGTATTATAATTTAGTTCTACTTGTTTAACATTAGTTAATATGATAAATCTATCAGCATTAATCTTTTCAGCGATTAATTCACTAGTTAAATCTTTATCAATAACACCACTTAATACTTTATCATAACTATCTTTAGATACTGGTATTCCACCACCACCACCAGCTATAACTATGTGATTAAAATTAAGTAATTCTTTAATAGAATCAATTTGAACAATATCTATAGGTTTTGGGCTAGCAACAACTTTTCTAAAGCCACGTCCAGAATCTTCTATATATTTATCACCAGTTTCACTAGCTAGTTTATTAGCTTCTACTTCTGTGTAAAAAGGACCAACAGGTTTAGTGGGATTACTAAATGATGGGTCGTTTTCATCAACGATAACTTCACTTACTATTGAAACTACTTTATTATTTAAATTAGCTTCTTTTAATTTAAGACGCATATTTTTTTGAATATGGTAACCAATATAACCCTGACTCATAGCCGTACATTCACTAAATGGCATATAAGGTATTGATAAGTCATTACTGCTACTATTGGTAAAAGCTAAATTAATAATACCAACTTGTGGACCATTTCCATGTGCTAATACAATTTGGTGATTATCTTTGATTAAAGGGATAATATTATCAATTGCATTTCTAATTAACGCTTCTTGCTCTAAAGGAGTATTACCTAAGGCATTTCCTCCTAAAGCTATAACTATTTTCATATTTATCTCCGATCTATAAACTATAAAAAGAAGTAATAAAACTTCTTTTTTATTTTATTTAATTAAATTAATCATTTTTAATTTAATATCATAGTTGCTATTGTAAGAATTAATATATTTGCAACTAATATACAAGCTATTACTTTTAATACCCATTTTAACCATGTAGTATATTGAACTTTAGCTAATGCTAAACCTCCCATAATAGCTCCACAAGTAGGTGTGAATAAGTTTACTAATCCGTTAGCTGCTACATATGTCATAACAGTAGCTTCAACACTGTATCCTATTTCATGAGCTAGAGGACCAATAATTGGAGCAGATAAACTTGCTAGTCCACTACTTGAAGGTACTAAAACTGATAAACCCATATGAATTATATAGTTAAGTGGAGTAAATATAAGTGGAGATACACCTTTTAATAAATCAGCAGCATTCATAATTATATATCCACTTAAATGAGTTTCCATCATAAGTACACTAGCACCACGAGCAACTGCAATAATTAAAATAACAGAGATCATTTCGCTAGCACCTTTAATAAATGTTTTAACAATAGTGTTTTCAGGTATTTTATTTACAATAGCTATTACAACACTACATATTAAGAACCATAAAGCAGCATCATAGAACCACCATAACCCAAGTGGTGCTCCTGTTAAGAAACTAGACCATCCAAATATATTAATACCAAATTCTTCCCATGGTATGAACCCTATAATCATTACTATAAATGAGAAAGCAAATAATATTAATGTTAAACTTTGTCTTTTAGTTAATTTAATATTACTATCAACTTTTTCATTACTGAAATTATGTTCCATATCTTCAATTTCTTGTAATGATAAGAATGTTGAACCTTTATCTTTAATAACTTTTTTAGCATATCTAGTAACAAAGTAAATAGAAATAAGTAGAGTAGTAATCCATAGTATTAATCCTAATACTATAATAATACCTTGATTAACTTCAATATTCTCAGGAAGTGCTGATATAGCAGCTCCTACTGCGAATGGATTCACTGTTGAACCAAGAACTCCAGATCCAGCTCCTAATAAGACTACAGAACTGGCTACTAAAGTATCCATACCAGCGGCAACCATTACTCCAGCTAGTAGAGCATAGAAAATTACAGTTTCTTCTAACATTCCATAAGTAGTACCACCTACAGAGAATACAAACATTAAGATAGGAATAAGTAAAATTTCTCTACCTTGTAGTTTTGAAATTAGTACTTTAATTCCTTTTTTAAATGCTCCAGTACGATTAACTATTGCAAGAAAACCTCCTAGTACAAGAACAAATATACAAACGTCAATTGCGTTTTCAAATCCTAAAATAGGTGACATTAATGTTGTTGCTAAATCAGCTTTAATAACTCCAGTTCCTTCAACAACAACTCCATCTACTACCTCAGCACTTGGTAAAAAGTGTGTAGATAAGGCTAATAAAAATATAATTATAAAAATGATTGAAAATGATGAAAGTATTTTTTTCTTTTTCTCTTTTTCCATAAATCCTCCTACTTAAGCGTTGCATACATTACAGCTTTAATTGTGTGTAATCTATTTTCAGCTTCATCAAATACTTTTGATTTACTACTATTAAATACTTCGTCAGTAACTTCCATAGCGGTAATATTGAATTTTTCACTAACTTCTTTTCCGATTTTAGTGTTTATATCATGAAATGCTGGTAAACAGTGTAAAAATATTGTAGTATCTTTTGTTTTATCCATCATTACTTTATTTATTTGGTATGGATAAAGTTCTTTTATACGACTTTCCCAAACACTATCTGCTTCTCCCATTGATACCCAAACATCAGTACATACAACATCAGCGCTACTAATAGCCTCATCAATATTATCAGTTAAAGTAATAGTAGAGTTGTTACTGCTAGCAATACTTTTACAAATTTCAACAAGTTCGTTATTAGGCCATAAATTTTTAGGTGCTATCGCAGTAAAATTAATACCTAATTTAGCACAAATTGCCATGTATGAATTTCCCATATTATTTCTAGCATCACCAACAAATACTAAATTTAATCCTTCTAATCTATTAAAGTTTTCTTTAACAGTTAACATATCAGCTAACATTTGAGTAGGGTGAAATTCATCAGTTAAACCATTCCACACAGGAACATTACTATATTTAGCTAATTCTTCTACAATCTCTTGACCAAATCCACGATATTCAATACCATCATACATTCTTGCTAAAACTTGAGCAGTATCAGCAATACTTTCTTTTTTACCCATTTGAGAACCACTAGGTCCTAAATAAGTAGTATGCATACCTAAATCGTAAGCGGCTACTTCAAACGCACATCTAGTTCGTGTTGAATCTTTTTCAAATATTAGAGCAATATTTTTCCCTCTTAAACTGGCGTGATTAGCACCTTCTTTTTTTAATCTTTTAAACTCAGCACTTAGATTAATTAAATATAATAATTCTTCTTTAGTGAAGTCTAATACTTTTAAAAAGTCTCTTCCTTTAAAATCCATTTAATCCTCCCTTATAAGTGGCATACTCATACATCTTGGCCCACCACGACCACGAGATAATTCGGCACTATTCATTTCTAAAACTTTTATTCCATTTTTTCTAAGTATATCGTTTGTAATGTTATTTCTGTTATAACAAACAACTACACCTGGACGAATACAAAGAGTATTGCTTCCATCATTCCATTGTTCACGTTGCGCTCCAACAGCATCACCACCAGCACAAGGAATTAATGTAATATTACGACATAGATATTTTTCTAAAATATTTTCTAAACTATCATTAAGTTCAACTACATTCAAATCTTCAAAAGTAGTCGGATCATCTCCTTCAGTTATTTCAAATACTTTTAATGTATCCATTATACCTGGATGATAAGTGAACTTGTCATAATCTATTTGAGTGAATACAGTATCTAAGTGCATGAATGCACGAGTGTTTGGAATAGCAAAGGCTAAGATAGTTTTAATTTTTGATGTACTATCAGAGAAAATACTACGAGCTAAATCATCGATTGCTTCGGCAGTAGTTCTTTGAGATAAACCAACAGCAATTACATTTTCGTTTAAGATAAGAATGTCTCCACCTTCAATAGAATAATATTTGTAGCGGTCATAATATTTTCTAACAGTTCCGTTATAATCTTTATGATAATTAAATATGTATTCTGCATATATAGTCTCACGACATCTAGTAATAGAGTACATTCTATTAAGAGATATACCATGTCCAATACTAGCGAAATTATCACGAGTAAAATATAAATTAGGCATTGGATCAGTTAAAAAATCTCCATTTTCTTTTACTAAATCAACTAAAGATTTTTCTTTTTCTAACTCTTCAATACTAAGTTCATCAATCTGAATACCTTCCATAGTTTTTAAAACTAAACTCTTAGTATCTGTAATATCCATCAAATATTTTTTTACTAAGTTTTTATATTTTTTAGTTTTTAAATTAGCTTCATTTATAAACTGAACAATAAACCTTTCTTTTATTTCAGGATTAGTTTCTAATACTTCAGTCATTAGATCTTCTAAATAAACAACTTCTACACCGTTGTCTCTTAAAATATTAGCAAACTGATCATGTTCTTTAATGGCATCTTCTAAAAATGGTATATCATCAAATAATAACCTATTTAGAGAATTAGGGGTTAAATTTAATAATTCTTTCCCTGGTTTGTGAAGTAAAACACGTTTTAGCGGCTTGATTTCACTTGTTACATTTATTTGCATTTTTCCTCCTTCTAGATAGTAAAAAAGAGCACTAAAAAACATCATTTTTTAACTGCTCTTAATTTTATTATAAATACTTTCCATACTAATACCCCCTAGTAGTTTTAGCTTTATTGTATTTTCTATCCTATTAAAATAGTAACATAATATCTTTAGTATGTAAACTTAACACATTAAAATAACATCATTATTTATTATAGTAAAAAAAAAATATTCCATACTAATAAAGGTGATGATATGAAAATATATTTTTGTATTGATTTGAAAAGTTTTTATGCGAGTGTTGAATGCGCTGAGAGAGGACTTGATCCATTTAAAGTTAGTTTAGTAGTAGCGGATAGAAGTAGGGGTATGGGAGCCATAACTTTAGCAGCTACTCCAAAAATTAAAGAATATGGGGTTAAAAGTAGAGGTAGACTTTATGAAATACCAAGTAATATAAAATATATGATTATAAAACCTAGAATGAAGAAATATATGGAATATTCAGCGAATATTTACGGAATTTATTTAAAGTATTTTTCTAAAAATGATATACATGTTTATTCTATTGATGAAGTTTTTATTGATGTTACTTCATATTTAAAACTATATAATAATGACTATTTTAATTTAGCTAAAATTATTCTTTATGATATTTATAAAACTACTAAAATTACAGCAACAGTTGGTATAGGGACTAATCTTTTTTTATCAAAAGTCGCTCTTGATATACTATCTAAACATAATCAAAGCAATATTGCTTTTTTAGATGAAGATATGTTTAAAAATAAACTATGGAAACATAAACCACTTAGTGATTTTTGGCATATTGGTTTAAAAACAGAGAAAAGGTTAGAAAAGTATAAATTATATACAATGTATGATATAAGTCATTTTGATCAACAACTTTTATATAAAGAATTTGGAATAAACGCTTTATTGTTAATCGATCATTCGAACGGAATAGAGTCGTGTACTATGGAAGATATAAAAAAATATAAACCTAGTAGCAATTCTATTAGTAGTAGTCAAATATTATTCCGTAACTATAATTATTATGAGGCTATTACTATATTGAGAGAAATGGTAGAAGAATTGACTAACAAATTAGTTTTTAAAAAAATGAAAACTAAGGGAATATATTTATATATAGGGTATTCTTATAAAGAGAATAAAAAGAGTGTTAAAGTATCAAAAAAATTAATCGAATATACTAATATATTTAGTATATTGATTAAAGAATTTTTAAATTTATATAAAAATGAAGTTGATAAGGAAATTAAAATAAGAAAAATAGGTATAAGTTATTTTAATATTACTAAAGATGCTTCAGTACAATTATCCTTATTTAATGAAGATGAAAGTATTAAAGGTGAAATGGAACTTCAAAATAAAATAGAAAAATTAAAGTTTAAATATGGTAAGAATTCTGTATTAAGAGCAATTAGTTATTCTGAGAGTGGAAATCAGCTTAAAAGAAATAAATTGATAGGAGGGCATAATGCAGAATAGGGCTAAGCAATTTATGAGTTTCGAACCTTTAAACGGTTTTAGAGAGATGTTAATAGAAAAAGAAAGAGAAATTGAGTTGATAGGAATAAAAGAATTAGCGGTTGATCAATTAGATTTTTTAGATAGAATGATCCAAAAATTAAAAATAGGAGACAATATTATAGTAGTATATTACAATATAGATGATTATAATAAATGTGAAGGTAAATTAAAAAAAATAGATAGGGTAAATAAGTGTATTTATATAAATAATTTTAAAATAAATTTAGATGTAGTTATAGATATAAAAAAACAATCAATTAATTAGTTGATTGTTATTTTAAATTAGTTAACTTTTTTAATTCTTCAGTTATTTTTACATAACCATCATAGCTTAAATGTAATCCATCATATGTATATTTAGAATTTAAATTACCTAATTCATCTTTTAAATATTTGTTAATATTTAAAAATTCATAATTATAACTTTTAGTTAATGAATGTAATAAGATATTAGTTTCATCGATAACTTCATTATCACGATTTTCTGTTGTATTAATTATTGTATCTACTTTATTAACTGGGTAAATTGACTGAACATATACTTTACTGTCAGGTAATTTAATTTTTATTTCGTGGAAGATATTATCAATATTATAAATTATATCATTAACTGAATAATTTTTAGGATAATCATTTGTACCAATTAATATAACTATACAATTAGGATTATATTTGAATAAATTTTCTTCAAGCTTATCATATAAATTTATAGTGGTATCTCCACTTACTCCTGAATTAATATAATTATTTTCATAATGATAATTTAAATTATAACCTTCAGTTATTGAGTCTCCGATAAAAACAGTGGTTTCACATTCATGATTAACATTTTTAGTTGCTGTATCAATTTCAAATTTAGTAGTTGGAACATAGTTTATACTATTGTTTTCATTCGATATTATAAAATGATTAAAAGTATTAATAATAACATTAACACTAATCACAATAATCATAAATTTTACTAACATTTTTTCATTCATAATATCACCATAGTGGATATTATACCATTTTAACTATGAAATTTAAATATATAATTACTTATTGTTATAAATAAATTAATGTGATATATTTTATATAAAGTGGGTGTTATATGATAGAAAAATTAAAAGAACTTTTAAATAATAGTTATTGTCCATATTCAAAATTTAATGTAAGTGCAATAGTAGTAACGAAAGATTTAAAAAACTATCCGGGTGTTAATGTTGAAAATATATCCTATTCTGGTGGTATATGTGCAGAGCGAAATGCTATTCACGCAGCTATTACTAGTGGTTATAAAAAAGGTGATTTTAAAGAAATTCATATTATAAGTAAAGAAAATAATAACATAGTTAAACCTTGTTTTATTTGTCGTCAAACTATGTTAGAATTTTTTGATAATGATACTGAAATATTTTTATATAATTATAATGGAGACAAAGAGAAATATTTACTTAATGATTTATGCCCAGAACCATTTGTAACAGAAAAATTAGGGAACTAATTTTTTTTATTTTATTTAACAGATAATTTATGGTATACTGTTTTTTGTTAAAAAAGGAGCATTAATATGATACAAGAAATTAATTTAAAAAATATATTAAGATTTACATTACCGGTTATAGCAACGATGTTATTTACTTCTATATATGTAATGGTTGATGGAGTATTTGTTGCTAATTTAATAAACGAAACTGCACTAGCAGCTGTTAATATTGTATTTCCTATCGTTTCTATAGTCTTAGCTATAGGACTAATGATTGGAACAGGAGGGTCAGCCTTATATTCTCGGTTATTAGGAGAAGGTAAAAATAAAGAAGCAAAAGAAAAATTTACTATATTAAATATATTTGCTTTAATAATGGGATTGTTAATCTTGTTCGTTGTTAGAATGAATTTAGAAAATATAATTTATTTCTTAGGTGCTAATGATCAAAACTTTCATTATTGTTATGAATATATGAATATATTGTCATGGTTTATTCCGTTTTTGATATATCAAGTAATATTTCAAACTGCTTTTGTGTCAGCAAATAAACCAATATACTCACTTATTGCTATGTTACTTGGTGGAATATCTAATATTGTATTAGATTACTTATTTATGGGGCCATTTAATATGGGAGTAGGAGGAGCTGCGATAGCAACAGGTATTGGATACACAATACCTACAATAATAGGATTTGCATATTTTACTAAATCAAAAAATAGAACTTTAAATTTTGTTAAAGTTAAATTTGAAATTAGCACAATATTACATGCTTGTGGTAATGGATCAAGTGAAATGGTGACAAATTTATCTATTGCAGTTACAACTTTTTTGTTTAATGTAGCTATGTTAAGACTAGTTGGTACAGATGGAGTTAGTGCTATTACAGTAATATTATATTTACAATATTTTTTACAAGCTGTATATACAGGATATTCAATGGGTATTGCTCCGGTAATAAGTTATAATTATGGAGAAAGAAATCATAAAAATTTAAGAAGTATATACATATATAGTATTAAGATAATATTATGTATATCGATACTTGCAACAACACTTTCAATGTTATTTGCTAGTAATTTAGTAAGTATATTTACTTCACCGGGAAGTGAGGTATATAATTTAGCATTTTCAGGTTTGAAAATTTTTGTAATTGGATTTTTATTTTCAGGAATTAATATATTTGCATCAGTTATGTTTACATCGTACTCTAACGGATTTATTTCAGCAACTATATCAATTTCTAGAACATTTGTGTTTATTGCATTATCTTTACTATTTTTACCAGAAATTATTGGTATTAATGGAGTTTGGTTAGCTGTTCCTATTAGTGAATTTCTAACTATAATAATTGCTGTTCTATTTATGAAACATTACCAAAATAAATATTTATATAATGATTTAAATGAGAAGGTAGTAGTTAAAGAACATAATATTATAACTATTACAAGAGAATTTGGAAGTGGAGGGCGTGAGATCGCTAAGCGTTTATCTGAAAAATTAGGTTACAATTATTATGATGATGAAATTGTTAAACTTATATCGAAAGAAAGTAAATTGGCTGAAAACTATATTGAAAAATTTAGTGAGGTTAAGAAAAATCGTAATAATTATGCATTTGCAGCTAGTTTTAAAATTAGACATGAATCTACAAGTGAACGACTTCAGTTAGCTCAAGCTAAAGTTATAAAAGAATTAGCAACTAAAGGAGATGCTATTTTTGTAGGTCGATGTTCTGATTATATATTAAAAGACTACGAACCGATGAAAATATTTATTTTCTCATCGGATATTAATACAAGAATAGACAGATGTTATGAAAAAGTACCTAGTGATAAAATTCATAGTCGTAAAGCTATGAAAAATAAAATATTAAAAATAGACAAAGAACGACTTAAATACTATGAAACTTATACAGGGGTAAGTCGTAATGATTTGGCTAATTATAATTTAACTTTTGATACAAGTAAAATTGATGTTAAAGATGTAGTTGATATGATTAGTAGTATATATAAAAACAAATAGTGTTTACTATTTGTTTTTTTTGTATATTTTTTTTATGTTTGCAAACAATAATAATATCTATGATATTGATTTATAAATATTTTGTAAAAAAATATTGTCTTTTAGATTATAGATATGTTATTATTAAGATAATAGTAGAGTATAGTAAAAGGAGTAATTATGTCAAATAGAAAATATTTAATTATATTAATAATAATAGCGATAATGATTATGACGTTTACTTTTGCTTTAGTAAATCAAGTATTAGTAATTAATGGAGTTGCATCTATTAGTGAGAGTAGTTGGAATATTTCATTTGCTAATTTATCGGATATTTTAGTAAGTGATAATACTAGTGTAAAAGAATTAACTAAACCTATTATAGTTAATGATACTACTGCTATAAAAAATATCGATGTAGAATTTATGAATGGTAATTCAGAATTTAGTTACACATTTGATGTAAAAAATTCTGGAACTATTGATGCTAAACTACATACTATTAATTTTGGAAATTTAAATTGTTATCCAAAATATAGTAATAGTAATAGTGCATTTTTAGAAGCCAATGAGGTTTGTAAATATGTCGATGTTAATTTAACTTATGATGATGGATCATTAGTTAAGCCAGGAGATTTACTTTTAAATGGTGAATCTAAAAAAATGAGATTGCAAGTTAAGTATAACTATGATTTACCTGTTTCTAATAGTATAGAAATAGAAGATATTGTTGTTAGTATTAACTATGTTCAATCATAAAATCAATATAATTCAGTTATGTGAATTGTATATAATTGTCTAGAGGAGGAAATATGAAAACAGAAAGACAAACAAAAATTTTAGCGTTAATCGCGATCGTAATTGCAATTGGAGGATTATCAATTGGATTTGCTGCATTTAGTACTACACTAAATATAAATGGGGTAGCTCAAGTAGAAGCTTCTTCATGGGAAATTATATTTGAAAACTTATCAGCTGAAACAGTAGCAGGTACAGCACTTGAAACTACTGCACCAACAATAGATGCAAATTCAACTACTATTAGTGGATTTGATGCTAGTTTAACTACACCAGGTGATTCAATTAGTTATACATTTGATGTAACTAATAATGGTACATTTGATGCTGAAATAGGAACAGTAACTGTTGCTGCACCATCATGTACAGGAACTGGAGCTAACGCTGCTACTGATGCTGCTAATGTATGTGGTAATTTAACTTACACATTAACATATACAGATGGTACTGCTGTTGCTGCAGATGATACTTTAGCTGCTGGTCAAACAAGAGCTATGAAAGTTACATTAACTTACAGTGCTGCTGCCACTGCTGCACAATTACCAACTGCAGTTGTTGAAGTTACAACTTTAGATGCTGCAATTATATACAACCAAGCATAATTGTTAATAGAACGTGAGGAAAATAATGAAAATTAGTCACATAAAATTATATGGGATTCTAATATTTGTTCTCACTCTAAGCTTAATTAATTTATTTCTATTAAACAACAATGTATTAAATGTTATGAATTTAATATTATTTATAACTATTATAATAGTGAGGTTGTTACTCGGGTATGAAAAAATAAGAACAAGATATTTTAAAGATTCAGTAATAACGGTACTACTATATACAATGACTTATTATATAATAATTTATCTGATAGGTTTATTTATAGGATATTTATCATCTGGGTATAGCAACTCTTTAGAAGGTATTTTAAAGAATGTTGTACCCTACATGATATATATATTTTTAGTAGAAGTGCTTAGATATTCTATAAATAAAAAGAGCAGTGAAAGCTCTCTTTTGCTTGTATTGGCAACTTTAACATTTATATTGTTAGATTCTATTGTATATGGTAATTTAAGTAATTTAAATTCTAGTGCTGATATACTTAAATTTTTATCATTAAGTTTATTCCCAGCAATTAGTAGAAATATATTACTTAGCTACACAGTAACTAAGGTAGGGTACATACCAAATATTATATATCGTTTTATTATGGAATTGGCAGTATTTATTTTGCCAATAACTCCTGATTTTGGAGAGTATTTATATGCGGTAATCATGTTAGTATATCCGCTAGGCTTAATGGGAATATTTTATAGAATGTTTAATAAAAATGATAAAAACAAAAATAAAACAAGTTCACGCAATAAAAAAGTAATTAGTAGAATCAGTGTTGGTTTCATGATTATTATACTAATAATTACAGTTATACTAACTAGTGGAATATTTAAATATTTTGCACTTAGTATCGGATCTGGTTCAATGGAAAAAGAAATTGAAGTTGGAGATGTTGTTATAGTAAAAAAATTAAGTGAAAAAGAAAAATTAGAATTAGAAGTTGGAGAAATTTTAGTATTTAAAAGAGATGATATTATTGTTGTTCATAGAATAGTTGAAATTGAAAATTTTGATGACGAACTTAGAATTATTACTAAGGGAGATAATAATGAAAACAATGATAATTGGGTTGTTGTAAATGATGACATAATTGGAACAACATCATTTAAAATAAAATATATAGGATTACCAACTATTTGGTTAAATAACGCCATAAGATAAGAGGTGAAAACATGTCCAAAAAAATAAAATATGAAGGTAAAGATAAAGCATTTGAAATGCCGAAAAAACATAGAAAATATAAAAGAGGAGCAGTATTATTTTTTGCTCTAACAGCATTTATAATTTCTATAGTTCTTGGTACAATATCATTAATTAATGGATATAGTTTTGAAGATAGAAGTAATGATGTTACTTATTCAGAAATTGGTACATCAAATTACAAAGTTTATTTAAAAGAAAATAGTTATTTTGAGCAGCCTTATTTAGGTGAAGATATGGCTTATATAGCTAGTATAATTAATTCAATCAATGTTAATTTTAATTATAGTTATAAATCTAGTGAAGTATTAGATTATACTCATGATAATAAAATTACCGCAACACTATATATTAATGATAGTGTAACTGATAAAGAATTATTTAAGGAAGAAGAAGAGTTGATTGGTACAGAAAAAGAGACTTTATCTTCTGATAAATTTACAGTTAATAAAGATGTAGATATTGATTATGATAAATATAATGAAAAAGTTAATGCGTTAAAAAAAGAATATGGAGTTCAAATTGATAGTAAGTTAGTGATAACTATGGCTACTAATACGAAAGGTAGTACAGCTAAAGAAGAAGCTTCATTTGATAAAGTTAATGCTATGAGTATTGAAATTCCTTTAAGTGAACAAACACTGAATATATCTAGTATTAATAAAAATATTGTAGAAGAAGGAACATTAAATGTTACTAATGAAATGGGTATTAATAATTTATTCCTAGTTATTCTAGCGGCAATATTTTATTTAATGTCAGTATTTTATTTAGTAAAAATAATTAAAACATATATCCAAATTATAAACAAAAGAGATATATATCAATTAACAGTTAAAAAATATTTAAGAGAATATGATCGTATGATTGTTACTAGTGAACAACCAGATTTAAACGAAAATGTATTTGAAAATAAAATTAGAGTTATGTCAATTGAAGAATTGATTGATGCTCATGATTCAACAGGATCACCAATAGTTTATTATGAAGTAATTCCAAATGAAAAAAGTTATTTTATAATAATTAGTGGTTTAACGTTATACAAATTAACGATTTCAAGAGCTTATTTAGAACAACATAAAAATGGTAAAAATTAATTTACCATTTTTTTATTTACAAATTTTTCTATTATTTTTTTATTGCTGTGTAGTCTATCTATTCTATTATTTATTTCAATTGCTTTTTCAACACTTACTAAGGAATTTTTATAATCTTTACGTTCGAAGTAACAAATAGATAATAAATCATATATAGTGTGATCCCAGCTAAATACTTCATTTATATAACTTTTATATTTTTCATTAATTTCAAGAGCTTTGTAACAAAGTTTATAAACCTCTTTATAATTATTTAATTTATATTCCATAAGAGCTAATTCTACATATGGATCACGCAGGTGAGGAGCTATATCTATAGCTTTTTTTAACCACATTCTAGCTTCATCATATCTATTTAACTTTTGATAGTTTCTAGCAATAAAGCGCATTGATGCACATTTTTCATCATTCCAAGTAGCAGATTTTAAATATATATGTTTAATTAGAGTATCTATAGATTTATCTATTTCATTATGATACATATATTCTCTTCCTAAATAGTGCATATTACGATCATTATCAGGGTTTTCTTTAACAGCTAATTCTAGCAAAGGTAAATAGTTACTTCTAGATTTTGTGATATCAGGATAGTGATTTAAAATAATCTCATCTGCTGTTTTAAATGATTCATTATCATTAATATTTTCCAATACTTCATGTACAGGGTGAATCCACTTATAATCATGACGACTATGAGTTTTTTCGTAATAGAAAGTTACTTTAGGAATATCATTCTCATCTAATAACCAGTTAAAGGTATAACGCAAGCGAGTAGTTTTATTATCCCAAGCATCTTCCATTTTTTTTCTCCAACCTTTTTCAAAAACTTCATCTAAATCACAACAAACACAAATATCAGTATTATCAGGCAATAATTTTAGGGATTCATTTCTTGCAACATCAAAGCGCCAGGGACTAATTATTTTCTTAGTAACATTAACATTATTGGCAGTTAATAAATCTACACTATTATCAGTGCTTCCAGTATCTAAAACATATATTTCATCTGCTTCCTTAACAGAATTACACCATCTATTTATAAATTTTTCTTCATTTTTACATATCGCATATACACATATTTTGTATTTATTCATTAATTAATCCTTACAATTGTAATATTAGCTGAAAAACCATTATCAAGAACTGTACTTATTGAACTTGCAGTACTATTTCTTATTTGAATTTCTAAACTTGCAGTAGCTGTAATAATTGCAGAACCAGATATATCAGCACCAGATGTATTATTTATAGCAGTACCAGAATTAGCTGACGCTATATATGTACTGTTTGTAACATCATAAATTCCTAGAGATATTATATTGGGTGAAGCTGTTGCACTAGTCACAGCAGCATCCCAATTTATTAAATACTGTCCAGCATCTACGAAAGTGAATGTACCAGATGAATAAGTTATATTATTGCTAGCAGGTGTACTAGAAAAAACTATAGGTGAATCTGTTGCTATCGTATCTGCAGTTGTTAATGTTCCAAATGCATAAGTATTAAATCCAGAAGTTCCAGCAGGACCAGTAGGTCCAGTTGCACCATCAAGTCCGGTAGGACCAGTAGGTCCAGTTGCACCATCGAGTCCATTTGCTCCAGTAGGA
>CAYJFL010000002.1:81785-89856 GCA_964369865.1 uncultured Muribaculaceae bacterium
AGTCCATTTGCTCCGGTAGGACCAGTAGGTCCAGTTGCACCATCGAGTCCATTTGCTCCAGTAGGACCAGTCGGACCAGTAGCACCATCAAGTCCATTTGTTCCAGTAGGACCAGTAGGTCCGGTTGCACCATCGAGTCCATTTGCTCCGGTAGGACCAGTAGGTCCAGTTGCACCATCGAGTCCATTTGTTCCAGTAGGTCCGGTTGGTCCTTCTGGGATAAAAAAGTCTAAAATTAAGTCACTTGTAGTTCCAGAATTTATTACATTTGCTGAATTACCTGCTTCAACAGTAGTTGTTAGTCCAACAGTAATTGATGTTGGTCCTGCAGGTCCAGTAGGACCAGTAGGGCCAGGAACATTCACTACTGAACAACAGTCTGGTTTACATTTCTCAGCCTTTGCAATTTTTTCCAAAGCTCTTTTATAATTATCATTATTATTCATAAAAACTCCTTTCTAAGTATTGTATGAATAAAAATAAAATATATTTATAATATTAGTCCAAATAAAAAAGTAACTTATCGTTACTTAATAATTTATATACATTGCTTTTTTAACTTTTTCTAATTGATTTTTTGCTTTAACTTTAGCGTTAGCCGTTCCGTTGCTTAAAATATTATTTACAAGTTCAACATTATTTTCATAGTATTTTCTTTTTTCTCTAATTGGAGTAAGAAACTCATTCATATTTTCAATTAGTTCTTTTTTACATCCAACACAACCACGTAATCCTTTTGTACATTCACTACAAATATTATCTAAATTAGGATTATTTATTAATTTATGATAATAGTAAACCATACATCGGTTAGGATCAGCAGGATCATCTTTTTTTATTTTGTTTGAATCAGTAACAGCACTCATAATTTTTTTAGTAATAACTTCTTCACTATCAGATAAGAAAATAGCATTTCCTAAAGATTTACCCATTTTTTCATTACCATCTAATCCTTTAACTCGTTTTGCTTCACTAAGAACATGTTCTGGTTCATTAAGAGTATCACCATATATTGAATTGAATTTTCTTACAATTTCACGACATTGTTCTAATAGAGGTAATTGATCTTCACCAACTGGAACTATTTGCCCATCAAATGCTGTGATATCAGCAGCTTGACTTACTGGATAACCAAGAAACCCATAAGTTATATTATCACCATTATTTCCAAATAATTCTTTTTTACTAGCGACTTCAGTTTTAACTGTAGGGTTTCTAAATAATCTATTAACTGTAACTAAATTTGAATAAAATATAGTTAATTCAGCTATTTCACTAATTTGTGATTGAATAAAGAAATTAACTTTATTTGGATCTAATCCAATTGATAATAAATCTATAGTAACTTCTAAAACATTGTCGCGAACTTTTTTTGGATTGTTGAAATTATCTGTTAAAGCTTGAACATCAGCTATTTCTAAATAGAAATCATAATCATTTTGCATTTTTACATAATTACCACAGGCTCCAAAATAATGCCCTAGATGTAAGTTACCTGTTGGTCTAATTCCTGTTAATATTGTTTTTTTCATAAAATCACTCCTTTAAATATAATAACATAATTTTCTTAATATTGTCAGCATAAGTTATTAATTGTGATATAATTTAAATAGGTGATGATATGAAAAAGCGATATATATATTTAATTATAATACTTATATTAATAGTTTCTTTTTTTATATATTTGTTTAGTGTTCCTAAATTAGAAAAATTATCAACTCTTCATGAAGAGGAAATTAGAGTTGTTAGTTATAATTTAGAAAAATTAAAATCAGTTGATAAACTAATTGTTCAACTTAATAAAATTGATGCTGATATTATTGGTTTTCAGGAAGTTGATAAAGATACTAAAAATGAATTAATCAAAGGATTGGAAGGATATGAATATACTACATTAACAGATAATAGTGATTCTAATCCCATTTTTTACAAAAGTGATAAATTTAATTTAATTAACTATAAAAATGTTTGGTATTCTAATACTAAAGATATTGAATCAATTGGTTTTAATGCTTCTACTTATAGATATTTGACTTGGGTTGAATTACAAGATAAAAAGACGGGAACTATTTTTAATCATTTAAATACTCAGTTTGAAGAAAATTATAGTCATGCTGATGAATCTTTTAAAATTATAAAAGAAGAGTTAGTGGATGTTGATAATAGTATAATTTTAACAGGTAATTTTATGTTTCTTGAAGGAGAACATAATTATAGTGATTTTAAGAATATAGGACTTAATGATAGTAAATATTTAACAGTAGATAATGTTTCATATTCAACAATGAATTTTGGTTTTGATATTAATTTTAGTATTATAAAACCAGTTGATTTTATTTTTGTCAGTGATAAATCAATTATAGTAAATAATTATCGCATTGATAATAGCCAGATAATATCAAACTATTTCCCAGTAATAGTTGATATGGAGGTAAAATAAAAGAAGCTTTGATTAATCAAAGCTTTTATGATCTAGTTCATTAAATTTTTCAGTCATAGATGATTCATTTTCTGTAATTTTGGTATCTTCTGCTTTTTCTAATTTATACCATCCATATTTAAACATTAAATTATATATTTTTCTAGCATTTTCTTTAGATAAAGAAAAGTAATCATATATTTTATCATATAGCTTATCGTTACTCATTTCATTTAAAGCGATAGAAATGTTATTTGATAAGTTTTTTTCTGTTTCAAGTACATCTGTAATCATATCTAATTCATTAACAAATATAGTTTTACTTACAGGTGTTGCTTCATTATAAATTTTATTATCCATTATGCCTCCTTTAATATTTTAATTAATTTTTCACAAATATCACGATGTAGTTTATAAGTTTTTTCTAAAGTTTTTTTAATATCTTCATCATCTATAGTTAGACTATAATTATAAGCTTTTTTTGCAATGTTAAAATTCCAGCCGAACATATCTTTTATATAGGCTAAATCTTTAGTTGATATAATATCTGGTATATGTTTCATTTATTATCCCTCCTAAAAGTAGTATTGCCTAAAGAAATAAAAATAAACATAAAAAATATATGTTATAATTAAATAGGTGATAATATGATTTATGATGTAATTATAATAGGAGCTGGACCAAGTGGTCTTATGTGTTCCAACTTTTTAGATAAGAAATTAAAAACTTTAATACTTGAAAAAAATTCTAAACCAGGATTAAAATTATTAATAACTGGTGGTGGAAGATGTAATCTAACTAATTTAAAAGATAGTAATTCTTTATTAGAGGAGATAGATTATAATAAAAAATATTTATATAGTACAATTTATAATTTTTCAGCTTATGATATATATGATTATTTTAATAAAAAAGTAAAATTAAAAGAGGAAGAAGATAATAAAATTTTTCCAGTAAGTAATAAAGCAAGTGATATATTAAATTACTTAGTTGGTAATATTAATGGAGTTATAAATTATAATGAATCAGTTCTTGAAATAACAAAAAATGAAATAAATTATATTGTTAAAACTAATAAAGATAGTTATGAAACAAAAAAAATAGTAGTTTCTACAGGAGGAGCCAGTTTTCCGGATACTGGTAGCAGCGGGGATCACTTAAAATTTGCAAAGAAATTAGGACAGCCAGTTATAGACTTGTTTCCAGCAGAAACTAGTATTATATTAAGCGATAAATTAGATTTGGCTGGGACTAGTTTTGATAATGTTTTAGTAAGTGCTAATAAAATTAGTAAAGATGGAAATTTAATGTTTACACATAATGGTTTGAGTGGAACATCTATTATGAAAATCAGTGAATTTATTTATAAGGAAAAAATTAAAAATATTATAATTGATTTATTACCTAGTAAATCAGAAGAAGAAATATCAAATATCTTTTTGGAAAATCGTGATAAACAGCCAATAAGCATATTAAATATTTTTTTCACTAAACGTTTTAGTAACTACATTATAGCTAATTGTAAAATAAATAGTGAGTTAAAAATTAAGAATTTGACGAATAAAGAATTACTTAATATAATTAATATGATAAAAGAATATGAAGTTAGTGTATTAAGAGTTAATGATTTAAAAAGAGCTTATGTTACTGGTGGTGGGATTTCCCTTAACTATCTAAATACAAAAAGTTTTGAATCAAAAATAAATAATAATTTATATTTTATTGGGGAATGCTTAGATATTCATGGGCCTATTGGTGGATATAATTTAACACTAGCGTTTTCTACAGCTGTAAGTGCAGCTAGAGCAATAAATGAAAAAGAGGTTTAAAATTGATGAAGAAAAAAATGATAATACTAATAATAGTTGCTATAATATTATTGCTAGGAATAGGGATGATATTATATTTTAATACAAAAAATAATAATACATTTAAAGAAAATTATGAAGAATATAATGGTGTTACATCATTATATAATGGTAAAGAGTATTTAGAACTTGATGTTGAAGATAATAATAAAATTGAGGAAATTAGTTATTCAGATATTTTAAATAAAATGGAATCAGAAGAAAGTTTTGTAGTTTTCTTTGGGTTTCCAACATGTCCGTGGTGTAGATTAGTAGTAGAACCTTTAATTGAAGTTAGTAATAACAGTGATATAGAAAAAATTTATTATGTTAACATTGAAGATACTAGAAATACTATTGAATTGGATGAAGACAATAAACTTGTTACTACTAAACAAGGAAATGACGATTATTTAAAATTAGTAGATAATATTAGTGATATTTTAAATGATTATGTTATTAAAGATGAAGATGGTAAAGAATATGAAACTAATATGAAACGTATTTTTGCCCCTAATATAATAGCTTTCAAAGATGGAAAAGCTATTTATAATACGAGTGGTATAGAAGATGAAATTACAGATCCTTATCAACCTTTGACTGAAGAACAAAATAATAATTCAAAAGAAATAATAAAAGAAGTAATAGAAATGATAAATTAAGAATATGAAAATATTCTTTTTTTATTAATAGACTTATTTTAATAGTATTGTTATAATAAAAATAAAGTGAGGGTTAAATTATGAATTATGTACCATTAAATATTAAAACTGAATATTCAATGCTTAATAGCTTAATTAAGGTAAATGATTTAATTGAATTTGCTCTTAAAAATAATATTAAATCGCTTACCATAACTGATAATAATATGCACGGAACAATGGAATTTTACAAGGCCTGCATTAAAAATAATATTAAACCGATTATTGGGTTAGAGATTCAAATAAATAATTTTAAAATAATTTTATATGCTAAAAATTATCAAGGTTATAAAAATTTAATAAAACTTCATTCTTGTCAAATAGAAAAAGATTTAACACTTGAAGACATATTTAAATATAGTAATAATTTAGTATGTATTGTTCCTTATAATTCTATAGTTCTTTATAATGAATTAGATAAAATATTTGAATATATATTTAAATCTTATGAACATGAAAATGAACGATTAACTTATAGTGGTAGCAATTGCGTTTATATGAATGAAATTAGATATTTAGATAAAAAAGACGCTAAATATCTAAGGGTTTTAAATAATATAAAAGATGGTAAAACATTGATAGAAAACAATACATTAATTACAGGAATGGAATTAAAACTAATTCAGGATATTTCAGATAAATTTAAATCTGATTTATCAAATAACAATAAAATTATTGAAATATGTAATTTAGAAATTAAAAAAGATAATGATTTATTACCTGAATATAAGTGCCCAAATGAAATAGATGCTTATAGTTACTTAAAAAAGTTATGTATTGTGGGCTTAAAAAATAAGTTTGGTGATAAAGTAAATATAAAATATAAAGAGCGTTTAAAGTATGAACTTAATATAATTAATGAGATGGGTTTTTGTAATTATTTTTTAATAGTATGGGACTATATTAAATATGCACGTGATAATGATATTTTAGTTGGTCCAGGAAGAGGTAGTGCAGCTTCTAGTTTAGTATCATATTTATTAAATATAACTGATGTAGATCCACTTGAATATAATTTATTATTCGAAAGATTTTTAAATCCAGAACGTATTAGCATGCCAGATATTGATATAGATTTTCAAGATGACAAACGAGATTTAGTAACTAAATATTGTGCAAATAAATATGGAGATAAGAGAGTGGTTGGAATAGTTACTTTTTCTACAATGAAAAGTAAACAAGTAATTCGTGATGTAGCTCGTGTTTTAGAATTAACTAATGACTATTTAGCACCATTAATTAAATTAATAGATTCAAATGATAAATTGATGACAAATTATAATGGTAATCCTAAATTAAGAGAATTAATAAAAACTAATAAAAAATATCAAAAATTATTTAAAATAGCTCTTAAGTTAGAAGGCCTTAAAAGACAAACTTCTGTCCATGCTGCTGGAATTATTATTTGTAAAAAGGATGTTGATGACGTTATACCAATAATTAAAAATGGTGATATGTGGTTAACAGGATATTCAATGCAATATTTAGAAGAATTAGGATTGCTAAAAATGGATTTCTTAGCTTTAAAAAATCTCACAATTATTTCATCAATTGTTAAAAGATTAAAAGAAGATAATATTAATATAGATATAAATAATATAGATCTAAATGATAGTAAAATTTATGAAATTTTTCAGTCAGGTAATACTGATGGGATTTTTCAATTTGAAAGTGATGGTATCAGAAATTTTTTAAGAAAATTTAAACCAGAAAACATTAATGAATTAGTAGCAACTATTGCTTTATATAGACCAGGTCCAATGGGATATATTGATACTTTTATTAAGCGTATGAGAAATAATGAGAAAGTAGAGTATATTGATTCTTTAAAACCGGTTCTTAGTGAAACTATGGGAATAATGGTTTATCAAGAACAAATTATGCAAGTAGCTCATATAATGGCTGGTTACTCACTAGGAGAAGCAGATATTTTGCGAAAAGCTGTTAGTAAAAAACAAGTTAAAATTTTAGAGGCAGAAAGAAGCAAATTTATATCAAATTCTATTAAAAAAGGATATACAGAAAAAGAAGCAAATAAAACTTTTGAAGATATTTTAAAATTTGCATCATATGGTTTTAATAAAGCGCATTCAGTAGCTTATGGAAAAATTTCTATTATGATGGCATATTTGAAAAAATATTATTTACCATATTTTATGTGTTCGCTACTTAGTGGAGTAATTGGTAGTAGTACTAAAACAAAGGAATACATATATGAAAGTAAAGCTAATAATATTAAAATATTAAAGCCAGATATCAATCTTAGTTATAAAGATTATAAAATTGAAGAATATGGTATAAGATTTCCACTAGCAAATATTAAAAATGTAGGAGATGGAGCCACTAGATTAATTTTGGAAGAAAGAAGTAAAGGAAATTATAATGATATATATGATTTTGTAAGTCGAATTTATAGTCGAGGAGTAAACAGAAAAACTATAGAATCATTAATTATGGCTGGTGCTTTTGATTCGTTTATGATTAATAAACAAACATTAATAAATAATATGGATTTAATTATAAACTATGGAGAAATTACAAAAGATATTAGTATTGAGTACGTTGATAAACCTATGTTAGAAAATTTCCAAGAATATTCTAAACATGATCTTATGTTAAATGAATTAGATTTGTTTGGTTTTTATTTAAGTAGTCATCCTATAACTGAATTAAAAACTAAAGATAAAAATATTGTTATTTTAAATGATATTAATAAATATTTTGATAAAAATATTACTACTGCAGTATATATTGATCGTATTAAAGTAGTGGATACTAAAAAAGGTGACAAAATGTGTTTTATTACTGGAAGTGATGAAATAACAAATATAGATTTAGTTATGTTTCCTAAAATATTCGAAAAATATAATAATATAAATGTTGGAGATATTATTAAAATTAATTGTAAAGTAGAAAAACGTTTTGATAAATTCCAATTAATTATTAATGATATTATAAATTAAAAGATATACTAGTAAGTATATCTTTTTTTATAAAAAAATGGAACTGTCTCACAACAGTTCCGAATAAAAGAATAAAAAGGGGTTGGCTAGTGTGATACTAGCGCCAATTCGCCTAATTCGAATTGGTGATTCCTATCTTAA
>CAYJFL010000003.1:0-5689 GCA_964369865.1 uncultured Muribaculaceae bacterium
AATGATGTAGTCCTTTTCCACTTGTTGTACCAATATACATTCCTGGTCTTTTTCTAACTGCTTCTAAACCTTCTAATACTTGAATATTTGATGCATCATAATTTTTATTTTCATTCATAATTTTATTCACCTTTCAAATTTTTAATTTTTCCATTTTCTATTCGAATTAATTTTGCTTTTTTTAATATTTGATTATCTATATTATCTAAATCTGTAGTAGTTATTATAACTTGAGTATCATCAATAATATAAGACAATAAGTTATTTTTTTTAGTTATGTCTAATTCACTAAAAACATCGTCCAATAATATAATTGGATTATTTCCCATTTCTTTCATTAATACTACTTCACTTAGTTTCAACGCTAATATTGAGAACCATAAAATTTTATATTTTTACTTTCAATATAAAATTCAAAATCATCTTTATGTGGTCCTATTAAACTAATACCTTGCTTTTCTTCACTTGTTTTGATTTTTTTGAGTTTTTTTATAATACTTTCTTTAGTTGGAATTTCTTCACTAATAGTGTTTTTATATTTTATGTATAGATTATCTATTTCACTTATTTCCTTATAAATTTTACTAATTTTATTATTTAAATGACTGATAAAATCATATCTATATTTATAAACTAATAACATTTTTTCCACAAAATAATTATTTATTATTTCTAAATAACTATCGTCAAATTTATTATTTTTTTTACAATTTTTATAATATTCATTACGCATTTTTAATATTTTCTTATAATCACTTATAATTTTTATATAATTAGGATAAAACTGACTTATTTCTAAATTTAAAAATCTTCTTCTAACACTAGGATAACCTTTAATCAATTCCAAATCATCTGGAAAAAAAATAATTATTTTTATTTTAGATATGTAGTCGCTCATTTTTTTTATTTCAAATTTATTAATTTTAATTTTTTTGTTAGTATCATTAAGAATAATTTCGAATTGCTGTTTTAGATTATTATTTACTACAATACCATCTATTTTTGCATTATGTTCTCCATCTTTAATTAAATTATCATCTATAAAAGATCTATGTGATTTTGTCAATCCTAAAAAATAAATACTTTCTAACAAATTAGTTTTTCCTTGACCATTATCTCCGTATATTATATTTATCCCTTTATTAAAACTTACAGAAATTTTTTTATAGTTGCGAAAGTGAAAAATATTTACTTTTTTTATATACTTATTTCCCACCTTTCTTGTTTAAATGCCCCATTTTTAAACATTTTAGTTAATAAGTAGGGTTCTATAACAAATACTATTATATCATATTTTTACCCTTTATATAATAAAAAACAGTAATATTACTGTTTTATTTTATTATATTATAATAATTTTCTACGTTTTAATATGTTTGCTAATCTCATAGATCTAACAATTTGATTTTCAAAAGCTCCAATTGACATATTTAATATAATATTTATTCCATTTTTAAAATTTATTTTTGTAATATTATCTTTATTTTTAAAATAATCATCAATATTATTTAAACATATCCAATGACAATCTGCTGTTCTTGGCGATGTAGTTGGAAAAAAGATTATTTCCATACTTTCTTCTACTATTATCGGTGATTTATAACTAACACCTAAAATATTTTTTGTTCCTTCAAATCTCCCTTGATAAGAACTGCCAAAATATTTACAACTATCATCAATAATAGCTGTACTATTTTTTTCGACTAAAAATTCATTATGAACTTCTAGTACTTTTGATTTGTTTTTCCCAATTGGAATTATTGCTAATGTATTACCATTAATTTCGTATGACTCTAACATACAACACCTCCTATATATATAATTCGACTAAAAAATCGAATTTCCTTTCTTATACTACTTTTATTTGTAGAAATTTGCTGTTTTTTGTCGTTTTTGAAAAAATATATAAAAAAAACATCAAAATGATGT
The DNA here is from genome assembly GCA_964369865.1 of uncultured Muribaculaceae bacterium. Taxonomy (GTDB): domain Bacteria; phylum Bacillota_I; class Bacilli_A; order RF39; family UBA660; genus MGBC107952. The sequence continues at coordinate 1,930 of CAYJFL010000003.1, forward strand.
TTAATATGTTCTTATTGGTAATATTAATTGAATTAAATCAGAGCTTTCACTATTTTTAATTATAATTGGTTTATCTTCTCCATTAAATAATAATTCTATTTCATTACATCCGAATGATTTTAATGATTCCATCATATATTTTGAACTAAATGCTATTTTAAAATCTTTATTATTTATATTTTTAACATTAATTTTTTCTTCTACATTACCAATTTCAGGAATGTTAGATGAAATAACTACTTCATTTCCTACACAATTAAATCTAATTGTATTTTTATCAGCTTCATTCGTTAATAATGATGCTCTATCTATTGCTTTATATAATTCGTTAATATTTGTAGTTAATTTGATATCAAAGTCTGTTGGTATTAATTTAGATGTATCTGGATAATTTCCATTTATTAATCTAGACATCATTTCAATATTATTAAATTTAAAAATAATTTTATTGTTAAATATATGTAATTCAATATCTTCTTCTTCTTTTAACATTTTTATTAATTCACTTATATTTTTAGTTGGAATAACAATATCTATAATATTTTCCACAGAATTATTTATTTCAATACTTTTTTTAGCTAAACGATATGAGTCAGTAGCAGTACAATTTAATATGTTTTTTTCAATATTAAAATTTAAACCTGTTAATATTGGTCTACTCTCTTGATTAGAAGCCGCAAAAATAGTTTGATTTATAATATTTTTAAATAAATTTTCTTTTAATATTATAGGATTTTTACTTTCCTCTAATTCTATTGCTGGGAATTCACTTACATTATTACAATTTAATTGAAAAGATGAATGATTAGTAGTAATAGATAATTTTGAATCAATAACCTCTTCAATATTAATTAATTCATTAGGCAATTTTTTTATAATATCATATATATATCTACCAGATACTACAATAGATCCTAATGTATCAATTTCTTCTATTTCTTTAGAAGGTAAAAATGATTTTATTGCTATTTCATTATCTGTTGATAATAAATATAATCCTTCTTCTTTTAAGTCAAATTTAATACAATTTAATATAGGAATTAAATTTTTATTAGATATACCTCTTATTGCATAATTTAAATGTTCCATTAATGTTTCTTGTTTAATTGTAAATCTCATTATATATCTCCTTTTTTATAGTTTATTACTATTATTAATGTGGAAAATGTTGAAAACATCACTTTCCCTTTTATTTTCAATGTTATTATCAAATTTATACTGTGGAAAAAATGTAAATAATCACTTTGTTTTCCACCCTACTTAATTTGACTAACTATTTTTTGTATTTCGACTTCCAATGTAGCATTACTAAGAAGTTCTTCTTTAATTTTATCAACAGCATACATAACTGTAGTATGGTCTTTACCACCAAATTCAATACCGATTTTAGGTAAAGACTCTTCCAAAACAGTACGACATATATACATAGCTATTTGTCTAGGAACAGATATACTTGCTACCCTTTTTTTACTTTTTAAATCTTCAACAGTTATATTATAATTGCTAGCAACTAATTGTTGTACTTGATCAATTTTATTTTTAGAAACAATAGATTTAACAAAGAAATCCTTAAGAGCTTCAATAGCTAAATCTAAAGAAATAGGACTTCCTCCCATAACAGTAGCAAAAGCAAGTATTCTTGTAATTGCTCCTTCTAATTTTCTAATATCGGATGTACAATTACTTGCTATATATTCTTTAACATCTTGTGGAAAATTAATATTTTTAGCTTTTGCATCAATATTCTTATCAATAATTTCCATTCTTAGTTGAAAGTCTGGTGGTAAAATATCAATTATTAATCCCCAGTTAAATCTAGTTCTTAGACGATTTTCAAGCAATTTTAAGTCTTCAGGTGATTTATCAGATGAAATAACAATTTGTTTATTACTTCCATGTAATTCATTAAAAGTATGAAAAAATTCCTGTTGAGTTTGATTAGCACTACCTAAATATTGAATATCATCAATCATTAAAACATCAATATCACGATACTTTTTTTTAAAAATATCAACACTATCAAAGTTATCCCCTTCTACATTACGTTTATTTATTCCAACAAAGTCAGATACAAATTTTTCACTAGTAACATATAATACTTTTTTATCAGTATTTTTAACAATATAATTACCAATAGAATGCATTAAGTGAGTTTTACCAAGACCACTATTTCCATATATAAATAAAGGATTATACATAAAACCTGGTTTCTCGGCAACAGCTAAAGAAGTAGCTTTAGCAAATTTATTACTCTCCCCTACTATAAAATTTTCAAATGTATATGAACTGTTCAAATTAGTATCATATGTTATATTTGAAGAAGTAGATTCATTTTCTATAGTATTATTAAATTTTAATTCTTTTAATTCATCTTCAGTATAATATTCAAAAATAAAATTAGTAGATGTTAATTCAAGAAAAATATCATCAATTAAATCACCATAAGAATTTTTCAGATGATTTTTATGAATTAACATTGGAACTTCAACAGTTGCTTTACCATTATCTAGACTAATTAATTTAGTATCTTTAAACCAAGTTTCATAAGACATAGAAGACAAAGAAGGTTTTATTTTATCTAAAAAATTAGACCATAGAGTATTTAAATCCATAATATTATACACCTGCCTTTTAATTAATATATATTTTACATTAAAACTGTGTAAAAAACTAGTTTTTTTTCACAAAAAAATATAATTTGCATTTTTTTCCACAACTATTTAACATACATTAACTTAACAAATAGGACTTTTCAACACACTTGTGGAAAAAAATATTCACACATATAGTTAAACCACATCATATTTTCCACATATTAGTGGAAAAACACTATTAATCATTAAGAATGTTATAAAAAAAATGTGGAAAATGTTTAGGAAAATATATTAACCTTTATTTAGAACAATTATATTGACAAATATAAGTTTTATCTATATAATTAATAAAGCAACGCAAAAATTATTTTAAATATAAAGTGAGGTGTAATAATGAAAAGAACTTTTCAACCAAATAATAGAAAAAGAAGTAAAAAACAAGGTTTTTTTGCTAGAATGCAATCTAAAATATTAAAAAGAAGAAGAAAAAAAGGACGTAAAATATTATCACGTTAATTAACACCACTAATTAGTGGTGTTTTTGCTATTATAAATAAAAGTAGGTGAAACATGAAAAAAATAAATATTTTAAAAGAAAATAGAGAATTCAACAGAATAATACAAAATATAAAACCTTTTTATTTTAATGAATATGTTTTGTATATCGAAAAAAATAAGGATATGACTTACAAGTTTGGGTTTTCAGTTGGAAAAAAAATAGGAAATGCTGTAACTCGTAATAAAATTAAAAGACAATTGAAAAATATTGTGAGAGAAAATTACTATTCAAATGGATTTATTTGTATTATAATGGTAAGGAAGAGTATTTTAGATAAATCTTTCAATGAAAAAAAAGAGATTTTGAATAAAGCATTGAAAAAAACTAAACTTTTAAAGGAGATAAAAAATGAATAATAAGATAAAAAAAATAAGTATTTTAGTTTTAGTAACATTGTTTCTAACAACAGGATGTGCAACACAACTAAAAGATGCTGATAATAAAGTTGTAACTAGAGAAGAGACTGGGCAAGTTTTAATATCAAATATTCTTTGTCAACCAACAGATAAAGAAATGATCAAATTGTATGAAGAAAATAAAGTGGATATAGATAAGCTGCCAAAATGTGAAGAATTTAATCTAACAACAGGTGGTTACGAAGGTATAT
>CAYJFL010000003.1:5699-68437 GCA_964369865.1 uncultured Muribaculaceae bacterium
CAATTTTTGTTAAACCTTTAACATATTTATTAATAATAATAGGGGAATTTTCTAAAAGTTATGGTTTATCAATAATGGCAGTTACACTTATTATAAGATTAGCAACATATAAATTTACTAAAAAAAGTGCTATGCAAAGTGAAAATTTAAAAATAGCAAAACCAGAGTTAGATAAAGTAGAAAAAAAATATGCTAACAAAAAAGATCAAGAGAGTATTATGAAAAAACAACAAGATACTATGCTAATTTATAAAAAGTATAATATTAATCCTTTATCTGGTTGTTTATTTGCATTAATGCAAATTCCACTTTTTTTCGCATTTTATGAGGCATTACAAAGATTACCTCTTATTTATGAAGAAACTTTCTTAGGGTTAAATTTAGGAGTAACTCCAAGTGTTGGAATAGGTAATGGAAATTTTATATATCTATTATTAGTAGTAATTACAGTTTCAGCCAGCTACTATTCGTTCAAATTAAATAGTGGGGCAAATATGAGTCCTGAAATGGCAAGTCAAATGAAAATAATGAGATATGTTTTATTAGTTTCAATAGGTTTAGCATCATTCAATTTTGCATCTGGTTTAGCAATTTACTGGATAACTAATAACTCATTTACAATAATACAAAATTTACTTGTAAAAAGGAGAAAAGAAAAAGATGTTAAATAAATATATATATGAAGAAAAAAATTATGATAAAGCATTACAATGTGCATTATTAGATTTAAATACTGATATAAATAATTTAATAATTGAAGAACATGAAGAAGAAGCAAAATTATTTAAAAGTAAAAAAGTTAAACTTATAATAATAAAAAAAGAAGATATAAAAGAATATATTATTAATTATTTACTGGAGCTAACGAATTTAATGAATTTAAAAGTAACTGTAAAAATTAAAAATATTGATAATATATATAATATCAATATGGATAGTGATAATAATGCTATTTTGATTGGAAAAGATGGAAGAACATTAAATGCTATTCAAGAAATAACGCGAGCTACTATAAAAAAAGAGATTAACGAAAATATAAGAATAAATATTGATATAGTCAAATATAAAGAGAATAAAAATAAAAATTTTGAATTTGAAATAAAAAAAATAATGCAAGAAGTAAAAAAATCTAAAGTAGAAGTAAAACTAGATCCTATGAATTCATATAATAGAAGATTAATTCATAATCTATCGAATGAATTTGAAAATATTAAAACAAAGAGTATAGGTGATGGTTTAGAAAGACATATAGTTATATATTATAAAGAAGATTAAATCTTCTTTTTTATTGACAAAAAAAATAAATAGTATACACTAAAAAAAGGAGTGATAATTATGGAAGATAATATAGTTACAATATCAACAGCAGTTGGAACTGGAGCAATATCTATTGTAAGAATAACAGGAAATGATTCAATCAATATTGTTAATGATATTTTTAAAGGGAAAAATTTGTCAATTCAGAATTCGCATACTATTAATTATGGTCACATTACAGATAATGGTGAAATAATAGATGAAGTTTTAGTGATGCTGATGAAAGGACCTAAAACATATACTACATTAGATACTATTGAAATAAATTGTCATGGAGGTATAGCTACAACTAATAAAGTTCTAGAATTATTAATAAAAAAAGGATGTCGTTTAGCAGAACCTGGTGAATTTACAAAATTAGCATATTTAAATGGAAGAATTGATTTAATTGAAGCAGAAGGTGTTATGGATTTAATTAATGCTAAAAATGAAGAAATGAGAAAAATGGCAATTGCAAGTTTGTCTGGAAGTGTATCAAAATTAATTCATAATTTAAGAGAAAATATTGTTAAAATTTTAGCACAAATAGAAGTAAATATTGATTACCCAGAATATGATGATGTAGAGGAATTAGAAACAAAGCAAATTATTCCATTAATGAATTATATGAAAAGTGAAATGGAAAAAATTATTAAAGATAGTGAAAATGGTCAAATAATAAAAGAAGGAATTAAAACTTCAATTATAGGAAAACCTAATGTAGGTAAAAGTTCATTATTAAATGCTTTATTAGAAGAAGATAAAGCTATAGTAACTAATATAGCTGGAACAACAAGAGATACAGTAGAAGGTCAAATAAATTTAAATGGGATTATTTTAAATATCATAGATACTGCAGGTATTAGAAAAACTGAAGATTTAGTTGAAAAAATAGGTGTAGATAAAAGTTTTAAATTAATAGAAGAATCTGACTTAATAATTCATGTATTGAATAATAATGAGAAATTGGATGAAGATGATATAAAAATTATCAATAAATTAAAGAATAAAAACTATATTACAATCATAAATAAAATAGATCTTGATAATAAATTAGATTTTTCTAAACTAAATTCAAATCAAATTATAAAATTAAGTATTTTAAATAATAAAGGATTAGAAGATTTAAAAGATGAAATTAAAAGAATATTTAATTTAGAACAAGTTAAAACAGGAGATTATACATATCTAAGTAACGCTAGAGAAATAGCTCTTTTAAAAGAAGCATATTCTTCGTTAATTGAAGTATTAAATGGTATAAATACCAATATGCCTATAGATATGATTGAAATTGATATAAAAAACATTTGGGAAATATTAGGAAAAATTTTAGGTGAATCTTATGAAGATGAACTTGTAGATAAATTATTTTCTTTATTCTGTTTGGGTAAGTAAAAAAGAATTTTATATTCTTTTTTATTTGCTTAACATTAGATATAATAGTATAATATGAATGCAAACGAGGTGAAAAAAAATGAAATATGATGTTATAGTAGTTGGTGGAGGACATGCAGGATGTGAAGCTTCCTTAGCAAGTGCGAGAATAGGAAAAAAAACATTATTAGTTACTTCTAATATTAAAAATATTGCTGATATGCCATGTAATCCAAGTATTGGGGGAAGTGCAAAGGGAATTGTTGTTAGAGAAATAGATGCATTAGGTGGAGAAATGGGTATCAATGCAGATAAAACTCAAATCCAAATAAAAATGTTAAATAGTAAAAAAGGTCCAGCAGTTAGAGCACTGAGAGCTCAAGCAGATAAAGTTACTTACCCACAAGAGATGCAAAAAACTATAATTAATACAGATAATTTGACTGTAGTAGAGAATATGGTTAAAAATTTGATTATAGAAGAAAATAAAGTAATAGGTATAGAAAATGAAGATGGAATCAAATACTATTCTAAAGCAGTTATATTAACAACGGGAACATATTTGAAAGCAGATATATTAGTAGGAGATAAAAGACATCGTGAAGGACCACATGGAGAAAAACCAAGTAATTTTCTAAGTGAAAATTTAAAAGAATTAGGATTTAATATTTTAAGATTGAAAACTGGAACTCCACAAAGAATAGATAAAAATACAATTGATTATTCAAAAACAAGAGTAGAAGGTGGAGATAGTGAATATAGAAATTTTAGTTTTGATATTACTCCATTTTATGATTTAGAAAAGCAAATACCTTGTTACTTAATATATACTACACCAGAAACTCATAAAATTATTAATGACAATCTAGAAAAATCAAGTATGTATGGGGGAATAGATAATATAGAAAGTGTTGGACCAAGATATTGTCCTTCAATAGAAGATAAAATTGTAAGATTTGCTGATAAAGAAAAACATCAATTATTTTTAGAACCTGAAAGTAAATATTTAGATGATATATATATTCAAGGATTTTCAACTAGTATGCCTCATGATATTCAAGATAAAATGGTAAAAAGTTTACCTGGATTAGAAAAAGCAGTTATAACAAAATATGGATATGCTATCGAGTATGACGCAATAACACCAACTCAATTAAAACAAACATTAGAAACAAAAATAATCGAAAATTTATATACTGCAGGACAAATAAATGGAACCAGCGGATATGAAGAAGCCGCTGCACAAGGATTATTAGCTAGTATAAATGCTTGTCTAAAAATAGATAATAAGGATCCTCTTATTTTAAAAAGGAATGAATCATATATAGGTGTTTTAATAGATGATTTAGTTACTAAAGGAGTAAAAGATCCATATCGATTATTAACAAGTCGTGCTGAATACCGTTTGTTATTAAGACATGATAATGCAGATTTACGCTTAAGAGAATATGGGTACAGAGTAGGATTAATAAACGAAACAAAATATCAAAATTTACTAAATAAAAGAAAATTGATAAGCAATTTAGAAAATGATTTAAAAGAATATAAAATAAACCCTACAGCAAAATTAAATGAGTATTTAATAAAAAATAATAGTACAAATTTGAAATTTAGCACATATTTATATGATTTACTAAAAAGACCAGAATTATCTTTTGAACACATAGATGAAATAAACTTCTTTAATTATGATAAAGAAATAAAAGAGCAAGTAGAGATTAATATAAAATATGAAGGTTATATAATTAAATCAGTAAAAGAAGCAGAAAAAATGTTAAAACTTGAAGCTAAAAAAATACCAAATGATATTAATTACAATAATATAAAAAATTTAGCTAATGAAGCAAAACAAAAATTAAATGAAATTAAACCAACTTCAATAGGTCAAGCGATAAGAATAAGTGGAGTTAATCCATCAGACATATCAATTTTAACTGTTTATTTAAAAAAGGAGTATGGAAAATCGTGAATATAGATTTATTTAAAGAAGAATTATTAAAATTAAACATCAATTTAACACCATTGCAATTGGAACAACTAAATAGATATTTTGAATTACTAGTAGAATATAATAAAGTTATGAATTTAACTGGGATTACAGAGAAAGAAGAAGTATATTTAAAGCATTTTTATGATAGTATAACAATTGTAAAAGCTATCAATATAAATGAGCAAGATAATCTTTGTGACATTGGTACAGGTGCTGGCTTTCCAGGACTTGTACTTAAAATAGTTTTCCCTAATTTAAAAGTAACTTTAGTAGATTCTCTTAATAAGAGAATAAAATTTTTAAATATTGTTATAAAGGAATTAAATTTATCTAAAATAGAAACAGTTCATACTAGATGTGAAGAATATGCTATTATTAATAGAGAAAAATTTGATATTGTAACTAGTAGAGCAGTTACGCATCTATCACCTTTATTGGAATTTTCTATCCCTTTAGTTAAAGTAGGGAAATATTGTATACCATTAAAAGCTAATATAAAAGAAGAAATAATTGAATCAAAAATAGCTTTTAAAAAATTAAATTGTGAAATCGAAAAAATTATAGAATTTAATTTACCTATTGAAAATAGTAGTAGAAATATTTTAAAAATTAAAAAAAATGCTAAGACTAACACTAAATTTCCTAGGAAATTTAGTGAAATTAAAAAAAACAAATTATAAAGTATATCATTTTTGATATTACTTTTTTTATTTCCCAAAAGTATTGGAATATTTCCCAAGATATGTTATTATAATTATGATAGAATAAAGTAGGAGGATTATAGCATGAAATTTGAAGGAAAAATTATATCATTAAATGTAGAAGATATTTTACCAAATAGGTTTCAACCTAGAATAACATTTATGGAAAATCACATTAATGAATTAGCCGAATCAATAAAATCATATGGAGTAATACAGCCAATTGTAGTTAGAAAAATTGGAGTAGATAAATATGAAATTATAGCGGGTGAAAGAAGATATAAAGCCAATTTAATAGCTGGTAATGACACTATTCCTGCTATAATAACTGAATTAGATGATAATGATAGTGCTGAAATAGCTCTTATAGAAAATATTCAAAGAGAAGATTTAACTGCAATAGAAGAAGCAGTTTCTTATAAAAAATTATTAGACATGGGAAGATTAAAACAAGATGATTTAGCTCAAAAGTTAGGGAAAAAGCAATCTACAGTTTCTAATAAATTAAGATTATTAAATCTTGAAGAAGAAGTTCAAGAAGCTTTATTAGAAAAAAGAATAAGTGAACGTCATGCTAGATCATTATTGAAATTAAATGGATCAGATCAAAGAAAAATGTTAGATAAAATATTAACAGAAAGATTAACTGTTAGAAAAACAGATTTAGAAATAGAAAAACTTGTTAAAAAGCCTGAAGAAGAAATAGAAGTGTTAGATTTTAGTAGTTCTAAACAAATAGAAAAAGAAGAAGAGAAAGGAAAAAACGATATGAATCAAGAAAATTTCGGATTTAATATCCCAACAACTCCAATTATAGAAGATAATAATAGTACAGGTATAAGTGCTAACTCGGAAACAAAGATAATGCCAGGGTTTATGGATGTAAATAAAATAGAAGAGACAGCAACAGATATAAATGTAGAAAAACCAGTTGCTAATATAGATAGTTTGTTAGAAAGCAAACCTGTATATACTAATAATGCTACTGCACCTGCATCTGACACTTCAATTTTTGGATTTACACCAAATGACCCAGTGAAGCAGGAAAAAAATTCACAACCAGAAGAAAATAAACAAACTGGAAGATTTTTTGATTTGGGAAATATTACAGAAGAGAACAATCTAACAGATATGACTTCTATCCCAACAACAATAATCCCAGAAACTATAATTGAAGAGGTTCCAATTTCACAAGGTATAGAAAATTTAAATAATATGTTTAGTGCTGATAAAAAAATAGAGGAAAAAGTGGAAGAAGAAATTATAATCGAAAAAGAACCTGAAAGTATTTTTAATTTTTCAACTACACCTAAAAATCCTGATTTTATTGAGGATGTAGAAAAAGTAGAAACAAATATGAATTTTAACATACCAACAATAGAGCCAGCTAAAATACCTACTTTAGAGACAGAAACAAATATTTTAGAAAAATCTAATATTGATAATAACATTTTATCTCAACAGGAAGTAGTAAATGAAACAATAGTACCACAACCAGTGATGCCAGAAGTTAAATTAGAAAATAATTTTATTCCATCTTCTATTGTTCAACCAGAGCCACTTGCTGAATCTATGCAGATAGAGCCAGTTCAGTCAGTACCAACACAAAAAGTAATGCCAAGTTACTCAATACCTGATACAAGTGAACTAGATGATTTTCTAAATAGTTTGGATGATAACACTCCAATTAGTGGATTAATGAATGAATCAGCACCAGAAACAGTGTTAGAAACTAATGTAACAGACACAATAAATATGGCACCAGTCGATTCTGAAAAAATGTCAAAAATAAAATCAATTATTGCTGAAGCAAAGGATAAAATAGCTGCTTTAGGAGTTAGAGTTGAAATAGATGAATTTGACTTTGATGATATGTACCAAGCAATAATAAAATTAGATAAATAAAGTACGTTAAATTATATAATTTATAAAAGTATAAACACTTTAATTTATTACATATTAAAACAAGGATTACATTAAAGTAAACCTTGTTTTTTTATAACTTAAATGATATATTAAGTGTACAAAAGGAGGCAAATATGTTTGAGCTAAAATCGAAATTTCAACCAAGTGGAGATCAACCTACTGCTATTAAAAAATTAGTAGATAAAATCAATAAAGGTGTTAAAAATCAAGTTTTATTAGGAGCAACTGGTACAGGAAAAACATTTACAATTGCTAATGTTATTAAAGAAGTTAATAAGCCAACGCTTATTTTAGCACATAACAAAACTTTAGCGGGACAACTATATTCAGAGTTGAAAGAATTATTTCCTAACAATCATGTTTGTTACTTTGTTTCATATTATGATTATTATCAACCAGAAGCTTATGTCGCCAAAACAGATACTTATATTGAAAAAGATGCCTCAATAAATGATGAAATTGATGAATTACGTCATTATGCAACTGCAGCACTTCTTAAGCACAACGATGTTATTGTTGTTAGTAGTGTTTCGTGTATTTATGGTATTGGAGAAGTAGAAGAATACAAAAAGAAAATGTTAACACTAGAAGTAGGAGAAATAGTAGAGCGTGATGAAATTATCTTGAAACTTATTGATATGCAGTATGAAAGAAATAATATGGACTTAAAGCGTGGTACTTTTAGAGTTAGAGGGGATATATTAGAAATAATGCCAATTAACCAACACGGAAGTGCAATAAGAATTGATTTTTTTGGAGATGAAATAGAAAAAATATTTGAATATGATACACTGACTGGAAGTATAATAAATAATAAAAAAAGTATAAGTATTTTTCCAGCAAGTCATTTCGTAACAAGTGACGATAAACTAAAAGTAGCTGTAAAAAACATAAAATTAGAATTAGAAGAACAATTAGAAATTTTTAAAAGAGAAAATAAATTGCTAGAATATCAAAGATTGATGGAACGTACTAATTATGATATGGAAATGTTATCAGAAACAGGTTTTTGTCGTGGAGTGGAAAATTATTCTAGACATATAGCGTTAAAAAAAGCAGGAGAAACACCAACTACATTAATAAATTTTTTCCCAAAAGACTTTTTACTTGTAGTAGATGAATCACATGTAACACTACCACAAGTTAGAGGAATGTATAATGGAGATCAAGCACGTAAGCAAGTATTAGTAGATTATGGGTTCAGATTACCAAGTGCTAAAGATAATAGACCTCTTAAATATGAAGAATTTGATAAAATAATTAATCAAGCTATATATGTCTCTGCAACTCCAGGTGATTATGAACTTGAATTAACTAATAATGAATATGCTGAGCAGATCATCAGACCTACAGGACTATTAGATCCTACAATAGAAGTAAAACCTTCAAAAGGTCAAATAGATGATATAGTAAGTGAAATTTACAAGCGTAAAGAACTAAATGAAAGAGTATTGATTACTACTTTAACTATTAGAATGAGTGAAGAGTTGACAAAATATTTAAAAGATTTAGATATAAACGTTGCTTATTTACATTCAGAAATTAAAACTTTAGATAGATTGAAAATTATTAGAGATTTAAGAAAAGGGAAATATGATTGTGTTGTTGGAATAAATTTACTTAGAGAAGGAATTGATATTCCTGAAGTAAGTTTAATAGCAATATTAGATGCTGATAAACAAGGTTTTTTAAGATCAAAAAGAAGTTTGATTCAAACAATTGGTCGTGCAGCAAGAAATGCTAACGGGCATGTTATAATGTATGCTGATAGTATTAGTGATGCAATGAATGAAGCAATCATAGAAACAAAAAGAAGAAGAGAAATACAAAATGAATACAATTTAAAACATGGTATAACACCAACAACGATAGTAAAAGCAATCCATGAAATTGTAACTAATAATGATGAAATATCTGATAAAACAGTAGAAAAAATGAGTAAAAAAGAGAAAATGAACTTAATAATGTCGATAGAAGAAGAAATGAAAAAGGCAGCAAAAGAATTAGATTTTGAAAGAGCGATGGAATTAAGAGATGCTTTGTATGAATTAAAAAGTGGTGAATAGATGAAAAAATTTAAGAGAGTATATATAGAAATAACGAATATTTGTAATAAAAATTGTAGTTTTTGCCCACCTGTAAAACAGGACCAAAAATTTATGACATTACAAGAATTTGAACATATCCTAAAAAACATCAAAAATTTAACAAATTATATATATTTACATGTTAAAGGTGAACCACTAATGCATCCAAAATTAGAGCAAATTTTAAAAATAGCTGAATCATATGGTATGAAAGTGAATATTACTACAAATGGTAGTTTAATAAAAAAACAAACGCAAACTTTAAAACAAGCATCAGCTTTACGACAAGTTAATATATCAGTTCACAGTTTTGAACAAGGTGATAATATTGGATATATTAATGATATTATGACATCAATAACAGAAATTAAAAAAAATAATCCAGTGATTGTTGTGTATCGTTTTTGGGCGCTTAAAAACATGGAAATGAGTTTATCTAATCTTAAATTACTAGAACAAATACAAAGATACTATAATTTGAATGATATAAAAATTGAAGAAATAAAAAAAGAAAAGAATATTAAAATATCAAAAGATGTATATATTAATAAGCATCAAATTTTTAAATGGCCTAGTTTAAATAATGATTTTGTTTCTACAACCGGGTTTTGCTATGGTCTAAGTCAACAGTTAGCAATTTTAGTAGACGGAACAGTAGTTCCTTGTTGTTTAGATAGTGATGGAATTATGAATCTAGGAAATATATTTAATGAATCTATCGATGATATATTAAGTAAAGAAAAATCACTAAATATCAAAAATAATTTTAAAAATAATAAAGTGTGTGAAGAATTATGTCAAAAATGTCATTATCGTACAAAATTGAAGCGTGGCATGATATAATTAAATGAAGGTGATAAAATGAATAATCAAAGCAATAATAAAAATAAAATTATAAAATTTTGTGAATGGATTATATATATTTTAGGATATAGTTTGATATTATTGATCCTATCTAATATTTTTAAAAAAACCATTGTTTTTAATAAGGAATTATTTTATATTTGGATTTTTATTACAACTATTATAATTTATTTATTAAACAAAACAGTAAAGCCACTTTTAGTTTGGTTAACTATTCCACTAACAGGGTTAACACTTGGATTATTTTATCCATTTATAAATGTAATAATACTACAAATAGTTGATATAATTATGGGAAATAATTTTAGTATAACAGGAACTTTTATACCATTTATAATAGCTATTTTTATATCAATCATGAATGCTGTTATAGACAATATGATAATTGATCCATTAATTAGGAGGTAAGTATGAATAGTATATTTATACAAATTGGAAATATAAGTATTTATTGGTATTCAATATTTATTTTAATAGGTATAATATTAGGTTATTTTTATGCTGTTAAAGAGTCTAAAAAATTTAATATATCAGAATCAAAAATAATTGATTTAATATTTATATTAATACCATTAAGTATTTTGGGAGCTAGATTATATTATGTATTATTTAATTTAGACTATTACATAATAAATCCTAGTGAAATATTTGCAATTTGGAATGGAGGATTAGCTATTCATGGAGGAATAATAGCTGGTTTAATATACCTATATTATTTTGCTAAAAAAAACAAAATAAACTTTCTATTACTTACAGATATCACAGTAGTTTCTTTATTTATAGGTCAAGCTTTAGGTAGATGGGGAAATTTTATGAATAGTGAAGCCTATGGTCCGATTACTAATATTCAAACATTAGAAAACTTATATGTACCTAATTTTATAATAGATGGCATGTTTATAGATGGTTTTTATCGTTTTCCTACATTTTACTTTGAATCTATAGCGTGTATAATTGGTGCAATAGTAATAATAATTTTAAAAAATAAAACAAACATAAAACTAGGTATGTCTACATCTATATATTTAGCTTGGTATGGTGTTGTTAGATTTTGGATTGAGTCTCTTAGAACTGATAGTCTAATGTTAAGTAACTTTAAAATAGCTCAAATAGTATCAATAATAATGATTTTAATAGCTCTAGTTTTAGCAATATATAGTAACAACAAAAATATAAAGTATAGGGAGGCTAAGTAATGGATAAAATATACGATTCAGTAGTAATAGGAATGGGAGTTGCCGGTATGAGTAGTGCAATATATTTAAAACGTTCTGGTTTAAATGTATTAATTATTGAAAAAAATATGCCTGGTGGTCAAATTGTACAAACAGGAATTGTAGATAATTACCCAGGATTTAAAGGTGATGGTCCAACTCTAGCGTTAGATATGTATGCCCAAATCACAGAAAATAAAATAGAACAAAAATTTGATGAAGTTATTGAACTAGAAAAAAAAGATAATATTTTTAAAATAAAAACATCAACTGAAGAAATAATTAGTAAAACAGTCATTCTTGCAACCGGGAGAACTGCTAATAAATTAAAATTACCAAATGAGGAAGAGTTAACTGGAAGAGGAGTCAGTTACTGTGTTATATGTGACGGTGCTTTTTATAAAGATAAGGTAGTTGCAGTAGTAGGAAGTGGGAACAGTGCTTTAGAAGAAGGTTTAAGTTTAACTAAATTATGTTCAAAAGTAATTTTTATAGTTAGAAGTGAAGAATTTAAAGGAAGTTCTGTTTTAATAGAAAAAATTAAAAATTCAGCTAATGTTGAAATATTATATAATACAGAGATAGAAAGCATCAATGAAGAAGAAGGTTTTTTATCAAGCATTACTGTTCAAAATAAAGAAAAAAAATTAGACTTGGATGTTTCAGGATTATTCATTTATATAGGATTTTCTCCGAAAATCAACTACTTAAATAAACTTAGTGTTGAAGAAAATAATGGATATATTGTAACTAGAGGAAATGGTAAGACAAATATTGAAGGGTTATATGCTTGTGGAGATTCAATAAAAAAACAATATTATCAAATATCGATCGCAGTTGGCGAAGGAGCATCTACAGCGTTAGAAGTAGACACATATTTAAAGAAAAATTAGTGAGGATTTATTATGAAAAAGAAAAAAATAGTTATAATGGGTGGAGGAACAGGACTTTCTACTTTATTAAAAGGACTGAAAAATTTTCCTGTTGATATTACAGCGGTAGTTTCAGTATGTGATGATGGAAAAAGTACCGGTCGTTTAAGAGAAGAATTTAATACACCAGCAGTAGGAGATATTAGAAGAGTAATTATATCACTTGCAGAAGTAGAACCTTTAGTAGAAAAGTTAATTAACTACCGATTTAATACTTACAGTGATTTAAACGGACATACTGTTGGAAATCTTTTATTAACAGCTTTATGCAATATAAATGGAAATATGAGTGATGGAATAGAAGCTCTGAGTAAAGTTTTTAATCTATCAGGAAGAGTACTACCGTTAACAGAAGATAATGTTAAATTAGTAGCAAAGATGAAAGATGGTAAAGTTGTACATGGAGAGCATAATATTACAAATGCATTCTCAGTAATTGATAAAATTTATTATAAAGATAAACCAAAAGTAAACGAGCATGTTATTGAAAAAATAAAGGAAGCAGATTTAGTAATACTAAGTATGGGAAGTTTATATACAAGTACATTACCAAATTTGTTACCAAAAGAGATCAAGACAGCTATAGATAATAGCAATGGTAAAATTATGTATGTAGCTAATATAATGACTCAAAGAGGAGAGACAGACGATTATGCTGTGTCAGATCATGTTATAGCTATTAATAAATATTTAGGAAAAAGAAAACTAGATCTTGTAATCGCAAATAATGGTAAGATTAGTAATGAATTAGTTGATAAATATGCTCAACTAGAACAAAAAGATCCGGTATATTTTGATTATCAAAAAACAAAAAAACAAGGTGTTAAAATAATTAGTGACGATTATGTTATTGTTGAAGATGAATCTAATTACTTAAGACATAATGTAAATAAAGTAGCATTACATATATACGGATTATTAATATAAGGAGGAAATATGTCTTTTACTAGTACAATAAAAAATGAAATAGATATTAAAAATTATACAAAGATAGAAAATATAACATTATTATCTGCACTAGTAAAATCTCTAGGGCATATTAATGAAAATAAAGTTTCAATTTCCACAGAAAATGTAGGTGTAGCTCAAAAAATATTTAAACTATTTAAAGAAGTTTACAATATAACACCACGTATTACAGTGCGTAACGGATATAATTTTAAAAAAAATCATATATATATCTTAGATATAAAAAATAACACAAATAAATTTTTAAATGATTTATCAATTAAGAAAGATGAAGAAATTTTGTTCTATCCAGATGAATATATTGTAGCAGACCAATATTTAATAAGAATATATTTATTGGGGTTATTCTTAGCTATTGGTAGTGTAAATGATCCTAAAAAAAGTAGATATCACATGGAATTTTTAGTTGATACAGAAGAATATGCTAATTTTATTTCATCTCTTTTAAATTCATATGATTTAAATAGTAAAGTGTTAAAAAGAGAAAATAAGTATATGGTTTATATAAAGGAAGCAGAAAAAATTAGTGATTTTCTAAAAGTAATTAATGCTCCAAATGCTGTTTTATACTATGAAAACATAAGGATATATAGAGAAAATAAAAATATGGCTAACCGATTAAATAATTGTGAACAAGCTAATGTTGACAAACAAATTCAAACGGCTTCATTACTAGTAAATGATATTAATTTGCTTGAAGAAGTAGGAGCGTTAGAATTGTTAGATGAAAAAGTGTTGGTTGTTGCTAAATATAGAAGAATGTATCCTGAAGTTTCATTACTAGAATTGAGTGAAATTATAACTTTAGAAACAGGGAACCCAATTACTAAATCTGGAATTCATCATAGATTAAATAAAATAAAAGTACTAGCTACTAAAATTAGAAACAAAAACAAACATTAAGTTTGTTTTTTATATTGAAGACAAAATATAAAAAATATAGTATAATTAAATACAGGTGATTTTATGCAAAAAATTTATAATGACTTAACTAAATATATTAAAGAACATGATACAGTTATTATCATGGGACATAAAAATATTGACTTAGACGCTTTAGGATCGGCAGTTGCTTTTTATAAAATAATTAAGCAATTTAAAAAAAATGTATATATATATATAACGAAAAAAGAAGAGAATACTTCAATTATAAACGCTTATAAGATGTTAGATACAATTCCAATTAAAATAAATTATATTAATAGCAATACATACAAAGAAAAGCTTTCTACCAATACATTATTATTAATCTTAGATACACATAAAATTGAATTGATAGAAAATTCTGATTTAGTAGAAGAAGTGAAAACAGTACTTATATGCGATCACCATATCAAACATGATAAATCTCCATTTAAAGTAGATTATGAATATATAAATGAAAAAATATCTAGTATGAACGAATTTGCAATTGGGTATTTAAAATATTTGAATATAAAAATATCATCCATGTTAGCAACAATTATGTTAGCGGGTATGGTTATTGATACAAATGGCTTTAATTCTAAAACAAGCAATGAAACCTATAATGCAGCCTCTTATTTAAAAACTATGGGAGCAGATGATACTTTAAAACAACAGCTACTTCAAGAAAGAAAAGAAGTTTTAGTTCAAAGACAAAGATTGTTGTCAAAAAGTGAAAATGTCCTAGAAAAATTTGAAGTTTGTATATTAGATGGTAAAGTATATGAAAAAATGGACTTAGCAATAATTGCTGATGAATTACTTAAATTTGAAGGAGTAAAAGCATCATTTTGTATTGCAAAAACATCTAGCAATTATGTTAGTATAAGCGCTAGATCATTAGGTGAAATAGATGTTGAAAAAATAATGACAACTTTAGGTGGTGGAGGCCATAAAAATATTGCTGCTGCTACACTAAAGAATAAGGAAATTAATGAAGTGAAATTATCACTAATAGAGTTATTAGGAAGGATATAATATGAAAGTTATATTTATAAAAGACTTAAGAGGTCAAGGTAAAAAGAATGAAGTAAAAGAAGTTAAAGATGGTTATGGAATGAACTTTTTAGTTAAAAATGGATTTGCTGTACCAGCTACTGAAATAAATTTGTTAAAATTAAAAAAAGAAACTGAAAATAATCAGTTAGAAGAAAATTTATTAATTAAAGACAAAGAAACTATAAAAAAAGAAATAGAAAAATTAACTTTAAAATTCACTTTAAAAGTAGGTGTGAATGGTAAAGTTTTTGGTAGTGTTACCGCTAAGCAAATAAAAGAAGAATTAAATAAAAATGGAATAAATATTGATAAAAGAAATATCAAGAGTGATCATGTTATTGATTCGCTAGGGACACATATTGTAAATATAGAATTACATAAAAAAGTTGTTGCAGAAGCAAAAGTAACTATTACTAGTAAATAAGAGAGGTAAAATATGATGGATAAAACAATGCCGCACAATTTTGAAGCAGAACAATCAGTTATTGGGTCAATGTTCTTAAGTAAGTATGCAGCTCAAAAATGTGTTGAAACATTAAATAGTGAATTATTTTATAATGAAGCAAATGCTAAAATATTTGCTATTTTAGCAACTTTAGTAGAAAAAAAAGTTCCTATCGATCCAACTACTGTTACTGCTGAACTAGATAAGCAAAAAGTTTTATCACAAGTTGGTGGAGTAGAATATTTAACTGAAGTAATTAATAGTGTGCCAACAGCTAGTAATGTGGATGAATATATAAAAATTGTAGAGCAATGTTCAATAAAAAGAAGATTAATTATTGAGTCAACAGAAATTACTAACAGTGTATTTTCATCAACAGATGATTTAGAAGATATTTTAGATAATGCTGAAAGAAAAATTTTGAATGTTGTTAAAACTAGAAAAGGTACTGAATTTAGAACAATCCAAGATGTACTTTATAAAACACAGCAAAATATTGAAAAATTATCACAAAATAAAGGTGAAATTACAGGTTTAGCAACAGGTTTTTACGATTTAGATAAAATTACAAGTGGATTACATGCAAATGAGCTAATTATAATAGCTGCAAGACCAGCAATGGGTAAAACAGCGTTTGCACTAAATTTAGCAATGAACTGTGCTAACAACACAGATAAAGCAGTAGCTATTTTCAATATGGAGATGGGTGCTGAACAGCTAGCAATGCGTTTAATATCAAGTGCAGGACAAATAGATCAATCCAAATTAAAAAATGGTCGTTTGGAACATAATGATTGGAAGCGTATAAATGAAGCTATTAGTCGTTTAGCAGAATCAAATATATTTATTGATGATACACCAGGTATGACTATTGGAGAATTACGCGCTAAATGTCGTCGTTTAGCAAGCAGTGAAAATGGTTTGAGTTTAGTCGTAATCGATTATCTGCAACTACTTAGTGGTGGAGGTAAATATGGTTCTAATAGACAACAAGAAGTATCAGATATTTCTCGTGCTTTAAAAACAATGGCAATGGAACTTGAAATACCAGTTATTGCTTTAGCTCAATTATCTCGTAGTGTAGAATCAAGAGATGATAAAAGACCAATTATGAGTGATTTAAGAGAATCTGGTTCGATAGAGCAAGATGCAGACATAGTTGCCTTCTTATATCGTGATGATTATTATAATAAAGAAGCAGCTATAGATGCAAATACAGGTCAAAGTGAATTACTAATTAGAAAACATAGAAGTGGGCCAACAGCAGAAATACCACTAATATTTAAACGTAATACATCAACATTTGTTAACTTTATTGACCGTAGTGAAGGATAGGTGAATATGAAAAAATATGGAATAATTTTAATAGCAATATTGTCCTTTTTATCAATATTCGCTTTAGGATTTAATTATGAACAAAATACTGATCCAAATAGTTTTTATCAAGTATATTTAGATGATCAAATTATAGGAACTATAAAATCAGAAAAAGAATTATTAAAATTAATCGATTCACGCGGTGAATATATTAAAAATAAGTATAATACTGATAAAGTATATGAACCGAATGGATTACAAATTAGAAAAATAAATACATTTACTGATGAAATATCAAGTGTAGAAGATGTATATATAAAAATAGAAGAAATGCGTCCTTTTACAGTTAAAGGTTATCAATTAACTATAACTAAAGGAGAAACTTCTACAAAATACTATGCACTAGATGAGGCTGTTTTTAGTGATGCGCTTGAAGAGTTTACTAAAATTTATGTTGGTGAATTGAGATATGAACAGTTTATGGAAGATACTCAAACTCCGATAACTTCTACTGGAGCAGTTATAGAAAAATTATATTTTGAAGAAAATATGACAATTAAAGAATTAAACATTCCAGTAACTAGCACAATATATACAGATTATAAACAATTATCTAGTATATTATTATTTGGAGAAAGTGCTATTAATCAAAATTATACAGTTGAACAAGGTGATACAATTGATACAGTATCATTTAAAAATCAAATAAGTACAGAAGAATTTTTAATTTCAAATCCTCAATTTACTAGTAGTCAAAGTTTATTATTTCCAGGACAAAACGTCATAATATCACAAACTAATCCACAAATTAGTTTAGTAGTTGAAGAACATATTGTAAAAGATGTTGTAAGTAATTATAAAACAGAAGAAGTAATAGATAATAATGCTACAGTTGGTAGTAGCAAAGTTATTCAACAAGGAAGTAACGGATTAGAACGTGTTACTCAAAAACAACGTGCTGTAAATGGGGTAATAAATTATGTAGATCCAAAAGGTGTTGAAGTATTACAACCAGCAATAAACGAAATAGTTTCAATTGGTGGTAAAATAATACCAAATGTAGGAACCACAGCACTAGGAACATGGGCGTGGCCAACAAATAGTGGATATACAATATCTTCAGACTTTGCTTATCGTATTAATCCTATTACAGGAAGACGTGAGTTACATACAGGAATAGACATTGCTGGTACAGGACATGGATCACCAGTATATGCAGTGAACAATGGTACTGTTTTAAAAGCTTCATACACATATATAAATGGTTACTATGTAGAAATAAACCATAATAATGGATATTATACTTATTATGGACATTTATCAAAATTTATAGTATCACCAGGAGAAGTTGTATCTAAAGGTCAAATAATAGGATATGTTGGTTCTACTGGTTATTCAACTGGACCGCATTTACACTTTGAAGTTTGGCAAAATGGAGCACCATGGAAAGGGACTTTAATTAGTCCATGGACATTGTACCGATGAAAATATCAGTATTAGCTAGTGGAAGTAAAGGAAATCTAACTTATGTAGAAACTCCTACAACTAAATTATTAATAGATATTGGAATTAGTACACTTCAAGTAGAAAAAAAATTGAATGAACTAAATGTTAAAGCTAGCGAAATAAATGGAATAATATTAACCCATACACATAAAGACCACATTAGTGGTCTTCCTGTATTTACTAAAAAATATAGTCCTAATGTATATTTAACTAAAACTATGTTTGACTCGCTAGATTGTACTAATGAAAATTATTGCATAGTAAAAGATCAAATTCATATTAATGATTTGGCTATTGATATTATAAGTACATCTCATGATGCCGATGATTCGTGTGGATTTATATTAAACTATCAAGATAGTAGTGTTGTTTATATTACTGATACCGGATATATTAATAATAAATATCATGATCAATTAACAAACAAAACAATGTATATAATAGAAAGTAATCATTGTCCTAAATTATTAATGGATGGGCCGTATCCATTTTATTTAAAACAAAGAGTAATTGGAGATAGTGGCCATTTATCCAATGAACAATGTGCGATGTATCTACAAAAGTTTATTGGAGAAAAAACTCAAAATATAATTTTAGCCCATCTAAGTGCTGAAAATAATGAAGAACTATTAGCTTTAAATAAAACTAGAGAAAAATTATTATTAAGTGAATTTGATGTACCAAATTTAATAGCGGCTAGACAGAATGAAAGAACGGATTTGATTGAATTATGATAAAAATACTTTGTGTTGGAAAAATAAAAGAGCAATTTTTTGTTAAAGCTATCGAAGAATATAAAAAACGTCTTTCAAAATATACTAAGTTGGAAATAATTGAAGTTCCAGATAGTAGTTTACAAACTCCAATTTTAAACAAATTAAAAGATAAAGAAAAGTTATTAAAACATATTAAAGAAAAAGATTTTGTTATTACAATGTGTATTAAAGCTAAAGAATTTACTAGCGAGGAATTCGCAACATTTATAGAAAAGACAGAAATGATAAATTCCAATATAGTATTTATTATTGGTGGGAGTGACGGAATAGACAATGAGATCATTAATCGTAGTAATGCCCAAATTTCATTTTCTAAATTAACTTTCCCACATCAATTATTCAGAATATTTTTATTAGAGCAAATATATAGAAGTTATAAAATCAGGAATAATGAAAGCTATCATAAATAATGTATAAATAAAATTAAATCATCCACTATGAATATAGGAGATGATTTTTTTATGAATAAATTAATTATAATAGTTATATTAGGAGCAATACTATATAGTTTTTTATCTGTTAACACTAGTGATTTAACAATACCCGATGAAGCTATTAGAATTAGAGTGATTGCTAATAGTGATAACGAAGAAGATTTAGAAATAAAAAATATAGTTAGTGAAAATCTTGAATTAGAAATTTATAATTTATTAAAAGATACAAAAGGTGTAATAGAAGCAAGAACAATAATAACAGAAAATTTAGATAATATAAGTAAAAATGTGGAAAATACATTACATAATAATAATTATATAATTGATTATGAAATAAATTTTGGATTTAATTATTTTCCAGAGAAAAATTTTAATGGTGTAATATATGAAGCTGGAGAATATGAATCAGTTTTAGTAACACTAGGTGAAGGGAATGGTAGTAATTGGTGGTGTGTATTATTTCCTCCACTATGCTTAGTAGAAGCAAATGAAAGTGATGAAATTGAATATAAAAGTTTCGTAAAAGAAATATTAGATAAATATATGTAGTATAAATAAGCTTTAATAAAATAAACTTAATAGAGGTGTATCATGGATATAATAATTATAATTTTACTATCAGTAAGTTTAAGCATGGATGCTTTTAGTTTATCATTAGCATATGGAACATTAAAGTTAAAGAAAAAAACAATAATAACAACTAGTATAGTTGTTGGAGTTTTTCATTTTATAATGCCATTAATTGGTTTATTATTTGGAAATTATATAAATGAATTGATAAAATTTGAATCAAATATAATTGTTGCATTAGTATTAATGTTTATTGGTATAAATATGATTTTTGACAATAAAGAAGAAATTAAAAACAAACTAAACATTATCAACATAATACTATTTTCTTTTGCAGTTAGTTTAGATTCATTGTCTTTAGGAATAGGATTAGCAACCTTAACATCACATATTTTTATTTATCCATTATTTTTTGCAATTAGTAGTTCTTTTTTTACTTGTATTGGTTTATTAATAGGTAATAAAATAAGTGAAAAAGTAGGTAAATTATCTACTATACTAGGTGGAATTATATTAGTAATAATAGGTATAACATATTTAATATAGTGTAAAATACTTGTCACTTTGTTTGTTTATAATATAAAAATATATTATAATTGGTAAAGGTGATAAGAATGATAACTAATACAAAAGAAATGTTAGAAAAAGCAAAAATAAATAATTATTGTGTTCCTCATTTTAATATAAACAATTTAGAATGGACTAAATATATTCTTGAAGAATGTCAAAATTTGAATAGTCCAGTTATAATTGGAGTAAGTGAAGGGGCTATAAAATATATGGGTGGACACTTCACTGTTGCTAATTTAGTAAAAAGTTTAGTAATTGATTTAAATATAACTATTCCAGTTGCTATTCATTTAGATCATGGTAGTAGTTTTGAATCATGTAAAAAATGTATAGATTCAGGATTCTCATCAGTAATGATAGATGCTAGCAAACTTTCTTTAGAAGAAAATATAAAAATTACTAAAGAGGTAGTTGATTACGCACATTTATATGGTGTAACTGTAGAAGCAGAAGTTGGTCATATTGGTGGAATAGAAGACGGACAAGCATCTGATATTGCTTATGCAAAAGTAGAAGATTGCTTAAAATTAGTTAATGAAACTAAAATAGATAGTTTAACACCAGCAGTAGGGAGTGTTCACGGTGTTTATAAAGGTGAACCAAATATTAAAATAGATTTAATAAAAGAAGTAAAAGCAATGACTAATTTACCACTAGTTTTACATGGAGGTAGTGGAATACCAGATGTTACAATCATTAAAAGTATTGAAGCAGG
Organism: uncultured Muribaculaceae bacterium; assembly: GCA_964369865.1. Taxonomy (GTDB): domain Bacteria; phylum Bacillota_I; class Bacilli_A; order RF39; family UBA660; genus MGBC107952. The sequence continues at coordinate 27,348 of CAYJFL010000003.1, forward strand.
TATTACAAAATTAAATATAAATACTGATTTACAAATAGTATGGGCTAAAGCAGTACGCGATTATTTAAATTCTAATCAAGAAGTTTATGATCCAAGAAAAGTTATTAGATCTGGAGAACAAGCTATAAAGAACAAAATAAAAGAAAAAGTATTATTATTAGGCAGCAATAACAAAGTTAATGTATAATACATATAATAATTATAGTTTGGAGGACTTATGAAACAAATAGAAATAGAAGGAAAAAATATTCTTTCTGGTGAAATAAAAATTAGTGGAGCAAAAAATAGTGCAGTAGCATTATTACCTGCAGCATTATTAACAAATGAAATAGTAGAAATAGATAATGTTCCAAACATATCAGATATTATAGCAATCAAAGAGATATTAGAATACTTAAATGCTAAAGTAGAAATAACAGGAAACAAAGTAAAGATAGATTGTAGTAATGTTAAAAATAGAAATATTGAAGAAAATATGGCTAAAAAATTACGTGCATCATATTACTTTATGGGAGTTTTATTTAGTAAGTATAAAGAAACAGTTATGTATTTTCCAGGTGGATGTCCGATAGGAGCTAGACCAATTGATTTACATTTAAAAGGCTTTGAGCGAATGAATGGAAAAATAGAAGCGGATGGAAACAAATATCATTTAAGTACAGATAAAATAATAGGAAGTGAAGTAGATGTTAGAAGTAGTGTAGGAGCAACTATTAATATCCTATATACAAGTGTTTTAGCAGAAGGTACGACTATTATAGAAAACGCAGCAAGAGAACCTGAGATAACTAATGTAGTAGATATGCTAAATCAAATGGGAGCTAAAATCGAAGGTAGAGGAACTAGCAAATTAATCATTGAAGGTGTGGATAAACTTCACGGTACAAAAATTGAAGTTATACCTGATAGAATTGAAGCTGGAACTTATATTATTGCCGGAGCAATGATAGGAGACAATCTAACTGTATCTAATATTAACCCTAATCATTTGACTTCATTATTAAATATACTACAAGAAATGAATGTAGACTATAAAATTAATGGTGATTCAATAACAGTAACTAAAAGTAATTATTTAAAACCGGTAAATATTAAAACAGAGGTTTATCCTGGATTTCCAACGGATTTACAACAACCAATTACAGCACTGTTGACACAAACTAATGGAAAATCCACTGTATATGAAACAATATATGAAAATAGATTTGGTCATACAAAACATTTAAATAAAATGGGAGCTTCTATAAAAGTAGATGATCGTGAAATTGCTGTTATCTCACCAACTAGTTTACATGGTTCAGAAGTAATCGCAACTGATCTAAGAGCAGGAGCATGTTTAATTTTGGCAGCGTTATTAGCCGAAGGTAAAACAGTAATTAATGAAGTTGAACATGTATTAAGAGGATATGAAAATATTATTAATAAATTAACTAATGTAGGTGCTAAAATCAAATTAACTGAAATATAATTAAGTAGAGTAAAACTCTACTTTTTTTGGAGGTTAAAATGAAAAATAAAGGATTAGTGATAATGTTAATTACGATATTTTTAATACTTATCATTTATATTTTTAATAAAACTATTAATGATACTACAATAATAATGGGAGATTATACAATAAATGATAAGTTAAGTTATGCAAATATAATTGATAATAAAAAGATTATTTATTCTAAAGATGATAACCGTAGTATAGATTTAATAAATGATATTAAAAACAATATATTAGTAAAAGATAAAAATATAAAGAATTATTTAATAAAAGCAGACAAGATTATAATAGGAATAGGTAATAATGAATTATTTTATAGATTAAATTCTACAACTGTTGTTAATGATGATTTATATATGAAGATAAAAGAATTATCTACATATATAAATAATTTATTTATTACAATAAGAGAAATTACAAAAGAAGATGTATATTTTACTTCATTTTATAATCCTTATAGTGAAAATTACAATACACTTATTCATTACTTAAACGCTGAAGTAAAAAGATATGCAGACGAATATGCCATAAATTTTGTAGATATAAATGAATGTATTAAAAATAGTGATGTAAGAACTAATTATGAATTAACAAAAGAAGAAAATAAATGTATTGCCGAGATATATATTAATATTGATAAATAAATTAGGTAATGTTATAATAAATTTAGGAGGATGCTATGAAGTATTGTAAAAATTGTGGAACAGAATTAAAAGAAGGAGCAGATATTTGCTTAGGATGTGGAACATTATTAAAGCAAGAAAACCAAATAGAAAAAAAAGAAACAACAGTTAGTGGAAAATCTATAACTTCACTAATATTAGGAGTAATAGCAACATTATGGACATTATTGTCTTTATTGAGTATTGAAGAAGCTAAATATGCCTACTGGTTTGAAGTGGGAGAAGAAAACGTAGCAACTTTTATTGGATTTTATATAGGGTATACACTATTATCTTTAACTCCATCAATTGTTGGTTTAATCCTAGGGTTACTTGGATTAAAAGATAAATCAAAAGGAATTTCTATTGCTGGACTAGTATTATCAGGGTTCGCATTATTAAGTTGTATAGTAATATTAATAATATTTATCGCAACATTTTAGATAGGAGTAAAAAATGAAATTTTGTAAAAATTGTGGAAAAGAAATAATAGAAGGTGGAGATATTTGTTTAGGTTGTGGTAAACCAGTTACTGATACTGCACTAAAACCAACTGGTAAATCTAAAGCGATTGCTGGAATACTAGCCTTCACGGTAGGATTTATTGGAATAAATAACTTTTATTTAGGGCAAGTAAAAAGAGGTGTAGCCAAAATATTATTAACTGTTTTAATGTTAGTATTATCAACAATATCACTTGTAGTATATGCAAATGAATATAGTGAATATCAAGATAACTTATCAATGAATGATTGTAATTACTATTATAGTTATTATGATTGTGATACAGTAGAAGAACCAACTAATTTAAATGTATATTATTTATTATCATCATTAGTTAGTTTTGGAGTAGGAGCTTGGTGTCTAACAGAAGCTATTTTAATCTTTTCAGGTAAAATAAATAAAGATTCAAAAGGAAATTTATTAGTTTAAAAAGTAATATTGACAAAAATATTACTTTTTGTTATAATTTACGAGTATTTAAATTACTATGACTTAAATTATGTCATGGCGGAAGGAGATAATTATGAAAAAAGGAATTCACCCAGAATACAAAGATACTAATGTTGAATGTGCTTGTGGAAACAAATTTGTTGTTAAATCAAACCATGAAGAACTTAGTTTAGAAGTTTGTGATAAATGTCACCCATTCTACAATGGAGATATTAATTCTAAAACTAAAAAAGCTGGTAATGTAGAAAAATTCAACCGTAAATACGGTCTTGAAACAGAAGAAAAATAGTCATACGACTATTTTTTTTTTAACTTATATAGTATACTTTTAATAGAAGGTGATTAAAATGATATTTATAGGTAGTGACCATGCAGGTTATGATTTAAAACAAGAATTAATTAAACACTTATCAACTACATACCGAGTTATAGACCTTGGTACCAATTCAAAAGATAGTGTTGACTATCCTTTGTTTGCAATTAGTGTTAGTAATGAAGTAATAAAAAATGAAAATAGTTTTGGAATTTTAGTATGTGGAACAGGTGTAGGGGTAAGTATTGCTAGTAACAAAGTAAGTGGAATTAGATGTGCTAAAGTGTCAACTATTAATGAAGCCATACTATCTAGAGCTCACAATGACGCTAATGTCGTGGCTTTATCAAGCCAGGTTAGTTTAGATAAAGCTAAGGCAATTGTTGATAATTTTATTCAAACACCATTTTCTAACGAAGAACGTCATACTAGAAGATTAGAGCAAATTAGAAAGTATGAATTAAGTAATGATAATTAAACTATTTTTATATATTATATTCATTCCTCTTACAGTATTCGCACTAGATTCAATTAATTATGATAAAATATTTAAAAAAAACAAACTAACACAAATCAAAACATTTTATTTTTTAGTAAGTTTAATAATGTCATACCTACTAGTTAGTATGTGTTATGATATATTTCTAATAATAAATAGCTAAACAAACTTAATGTTTGTTTTTTTGACACAATTTTCAAATTTAATTTAATATAATATATATGGTGAAAAAATGAAAAAAATTATTATATTAAGTACAGCCATAATTATTATTCCGTTATTAATTACCTCTTTAATAACAACAAAAACAGAAGAGTATGAATATCATTTTGAAAATAATAAAATTATTAGAGTTTTAAATGAAAAAACAGGTAGTATAGACAGTATTTTATTTGAAGATTATATTATGGGAGTGGTATCAGCAGAAATGCCTGCTAATTTTCATATAGAAGCTCTAAAAGCACAAGCAATAGCTTCAAGAAGTTATGCTATGAATAAAATAGAAGAAAATAGAGATTTAGATTATGATATTGTAATGAGTACAACTCATCAAGTATATAATAATGAAGCCGAATTAAAAGAAAAGTGGAATGATAAATATGATGAATATTCAAATAAGATATATGAAGCTATTAATAGTACTAGTGGTGAATATGCATCTTATGATGGGGAAGTAGCTCTAACATTATTTTTTTCAACAAGTTCTGGAACAACAGAAAATTGTTATGAAGTATTTTCAGAAAATCTACCATATTTAACAAGTGTAGAATCAAAATGGGATTCTAATATATCACCTGCCTTTAGCGAAGTTTATAATTTTAACTATGAAGAATTTTATCAGAAACTAAATATAAAAGCTGATGCTAATTTACAAATAGAGGTGACTGATAATACCAGTACTGGAAATGTTAAAACAGTTAAAATAAATAATATAAATTATGATGCTGATGATATTAGAACTAAATTAAATTTAAGATCAACATTTTTTACAATAAATTATGATGATAAAAATATTGTAATTACAACTAAAGGATACGGTCATGGAGTAGGTATGAGTCAATATGGAGCATATGGTATGGCAAAAGAAGGTTATACATATGATGAAATCATTAAACATTATTATCAAGGTGTCGAAATAAAAAATTATAATTTATAGTATAAACTTTTAAAATCAGTTCAAACTCTTAATAGAGGTGAAAGATATGAATTATAGAAAGTTTAAAAATTTACTAGTTCCGTCGTTGTATGCTGTAGCAATTATAGCCGTTCTTGGAAGTGTTTACTTGATTGAAACAAACACTAATGAAGAAACCTTTGTTAATGATGATCATTATGGAAAAGTTTATGAATATTTTGATGAAACAGTAGAAAATGTTATTGCAGAAGAAAAAGTTTTAATTAGACCATATAATGATGCTGAAATTCAAATATTAAAAACATATTATGATTATCAAGCTGATGATAAGAGTCAAGAAAATTCTATTATATATCATGAAGATACTTATATGCAAAATAGTTCAGTGATATATGGTGGAAAAGAAAACTTTGATGTTATTGCAGTATATGACGGAAAAGTAATTGAAGTAAAAGAAGATCCTGTACTAGGAAATATAGTGCAAATTGAACATGAAAATAATTATATAAGTATTTATCAAAGTTTATCTGAAGTCACTGTTAAAAAAGATGATATAGTTAAACAAGGAGATAAACTAGGACTTAGTGGGACATCTAATTTAAATAAAGATTTAGGTAGTCATTTAAGTTTTGAAATTATAAAAAGCGGTGAAATAGTAAATCCTGAACTACATTATGATAAACCGCTATCACAATAATAGAGCTATGCTCTATTTTTTAGGTATAAATACCAGTTCTAATTCGTATTATGAATTAGAGGTGTGTATGAAAAAAGAAATTATAAAAAGAGTTTTTATGGAAACTGATTATATGATTAAAAATAATAGTACGATAAGAGATGTTGCAAAAAAATTCAATATTTCTAAAAGTACTGTTCATAAAGACTTAAGAGACAGGTTAAATGAGCTAGATAAAAGCATGTTTAATAAGATAGATAAAATACTAAATTATCATTTAGAAACAAGACATATTAATGGTGGAATAAGTACTAAAAAAAAGTATTTAAATCGAAAAAATATATATAAATAACAATAGTAATATGATATAATACTTTAGAGATAACAAGTGAAGAGGTGGAATGATGTTTTCAAAAGATATAGGAATAGATTTAGGAACTGCAAATGTATTAATTTATATAAAAGGACAAGGTATTGTGCTTAATGAACCAAGTGTAGTAGCAATAGATAAAGAAACTAAGAAAGTATTAGCTGTAGGGAGTGAAGCTAGAGAAATGCTTGGTAGAACACCAGGAAATGTTAAAGCAATTCGCCCTATGAAAGATGGTGTAATAGCTGACTTTAATATTACTGAAGAATTATTATCAAACTTTATTAGAAAAATAAAAGCAAAGAGTTTATTTTCAAGGTTAAGAATATTAATATGTTGTCCATCTAATATTACACAAGTAGAAAAAAATGCAATTAAAGAAGCAGCAGAAAGAATTGGTGCTAAAAAAGTATTTTTAGAAGAAGAACCAAAAGTAGCTGCAGTTGGAGCTGGTTTAGATATTGCTAAACCTAGTGGAAGTATGGTTATTGATGTTGGTGGAGGAACTACTGATATTGCTGTATTATCTTTAGGTGGTATTGTAAATAGTGCATCTATAAAGGTAGCCGGTAATAAATTTGATGCTGATATTGTAAAATATATTAAAGAAAAATATAAATTATTAATCGGTGAAAGAACTGCAGAAGAAATTAAATTAACTATAGGGAATGTATTCGTTGAAGATAAAGATGATAAAATGGAAGTACGTGGTAGAGATTTAGTTACAGGATTACCACATACTATCACTTTAACAAGTAGTGAAGTAGAAGAAGCGTTAAGAGAAAGTATTTATCTTCTAATTAACACGACAAAAAATGTATTAGAACAAACACCACCTGAATTATCAGCTGATATAATTGATAAAGGTATTGTAATTACTGGTGGAGGAGCTTTAATTAAAGGCTTTGATAAATTATTAGCTCATGAACTTAAAGTACCAGTATTTGTAGCTGAAAGTCCACTTACTTGTGTTGCTGAAGGAACAGGTATATTATTAGAAAATTTACACTTAATAGAAAGATAATTAATCTTTCTTTTTTCTTTATATATTTTAAATAAAGTGTTATAATAAAAAAAGAAGGTGGTTTTATGACAGATTCAATAATGATAGAAACAATACTAATGGTAGCGGTCACATTTATATTCGTAGTACTAGCAATACCATTTATAAAAAAATTAGCAACACATATAGATGCTGTAGATTTACCCGATAAGAGAAAAATTCACAAAAATCCAATGCCAAGAATAGGTGGACTTGGTATCTATTTAGGATTTTTACTAGGATATATGTTATTTGGAGAACCAAGTGCCATTATGAACTCTATATTAATTAGTAGCTTTATAATAGTTCTAATAGGTGTAATAGATGATATTAAACCATTAAAAGCTAGTTATAAATTTATAGCACAAGTAGTAGCAGCGTGTATAATTGTTTTCTATGGTAATATCATAATGCAAGATATTGATGCATTTGGTATTTATATTAATTTTTATTGGTTATCAATTCCACTAACAATCTTCTTTATTTTAGGTTGTGTAAACTGTATGAACTTAATTGATGGAATGGATGGATTAGCTGGTGGAATTAGTTCAATATACTTTTTAACAATAGGTATAATCGCGATAATCCAACAAAAATTTGGTTTAGATTATACATTAACATTTGTAATGTTAGGTGCAACGTTAGGTTTCCTAGTTTATAATTTCAATCCTGCAAGTATCTTTATGGGAGATTCAGGATCAACGTTTTTAGGGTTAATAATTTCTGTAATCGCATTATTAGGATTCAAGAATGTAACCTTTACTTCAATAATAATACCTTTATTAATATTAGCTATTCCAATATTAGATACATTATTTGCAATACTAAGAAGATGGATAAAAGGTGAAGGTTTATCAACACCTGATAAATTTCATATTCATCATCAATTTCTTAGTAAAAATTTAACTCAAAAACAAACAGTTTTAATTATTTATGCAATTAATGCATTGTTTGCTATAGCGTCTATTTTATATATTCTACAAGATAAAAAAATTGGTTATTTAGTATATTTTGTATTATTTCTTTTAGTATTAGTATTCATTTTAAAAACAAATGTAGTATTTGAAAGTGATAAATTAAAAGATAAGATTAAAAAGAGATTAAATATAAGTAAAGAAAAAAAAGAAATTGTTAAAAATAAGGATAATAATACTAAGAATAAACAAGTAAAAAAACAAAAATTAAACAAGAAATAAATTTCTTGTTTTTATTGTACATATTAATAAAAGTGTGATATAATACCCAAGTCGAAGAGGAAGTGTAAATTATGAAAGATATTAGAAATATTGCAATTATTGCCCATGTAGACCATGGAAAAACTACATTAGTAGATAAATTATTAGCTAAATCAGGAATGTTTAGAGAAAATGAAGATATAAGTAATTTATCTATGGATTCAAATGCCTTAGAAAAAGAAAGAGGAATTACTATATTAGCTAAAACTACAGCTATAGATTATAAAGGAACTCACATAAATATTTTAGATACGCCAGGACATGCTGATTTTGGTGGAGAAGTTGAGAGAATTATGAATATGGTTGATGGTGTTTTACTTGTTGTAGATGCATATGAAGGTACTATGCCACAAACTAGATTTGTTCTTAAAAAAGCTTTAGAAGCAGGAGTAACTCCTATAGTTATAGTAAATAAAATAGATAAACCATCAGCAAGACCAACTGAGGTAGTAGATGAAGTAGTTGATTTATTTATTGAATTAGGAGCAGATTTAGAACAATTAGAATTCCCAGTAGTTTATACAAGTGCTTTAGCTGGAACTTCAAGTATTGATCCGGATGTTTCCACACAAAAAGAAACAATGGAACCAGTATTAGATATGATTGTTGAAAATATTCATAAACCAGTTGTAGAATTAGAAGGTGGATTCCAATTTCAACCAGCATTATTAGATTATAATGATTTTGTAGGAAGAATTGGTATTGGACTTGTTAAAAGAGGAAAAGTTAAATTAAATGAGTCAGTTTCATGTGTAAGAATGGATGGAAGCATCAAACAATTTAGAATCCAAAAAATGTTTGGATACATGGGATATAACCGTGTTGAGATTAATGAAGCTGAAGCCGGAGATATAATTGCAATCGCAGGTCTTCCAGATATAGAAGTAGGAGAAACTGTTTGTACTACGGGACTAGAAGAAGCACTTCCTCACTTACGTGTAGATGAGCCAACTTTACAAATGACTTTTGGGGTAAATACATCTCCATTTGTTGGAAGAGAAGGTAAAATAGTAACTGCTCGTAAAATTGAAGAAAGATTATATAAAGAAACAGAAAAAGATGTTAGTTTAAAAGTAGAACCAAATGATAGTGAATCATTTATTGTTTCAGGTCGTGGAGAATTACATTTATCAATTCTTATTGAAAATATGCGTCGTGAAGGATTTGAACTTCAAGTTTCAAAACCTGAGGTAATTATTAAAGAAGTAGATGGTGTTAAACAAGAACCTTTTGAAGATGTTCAAATAGATGTTCCAGAAGAATATGTTGGTAGTGTAATTGAAGCATTAGGAAACCGTGAAGGTATTATGGAAAACATGATTAATTCTAATGGTCAAGCTAGATTATTATATACTGTACCATCTCGTGGATTAATAGGATTTACAACTGAATTTATGACTATGACTAAAGGTTATGGTATGATGAACCATACATTTAAAGAATACCGCAAAATGGTAGCTAAAATGGTTGGTGAGAGAAAATTAGGTGTACTAGTTTCTATGGAAAATGGAAAAGCTACAGCATATGCATTAGGTGGACTTGAAGATCGTGGTGTTATGTTTATTGAACCAGGTGTAGAAGTTTATGAAGGTATGGTTGTTGGAGAACATTCTCAAGATAATGACTTAGCTGTAAATGTAGTTAGAGGTAAAAAATTAACTAATACAAGAGCAAGTGGTAACGACCACACAGTAGCTCTAAAAAAAGCTCGTCAATTAACTTTAGAAGCTTGTCTAGATTATATTAATAGTGATGAATTAGTAGAGGTTACTCCAGAGAACTTTAGAATTCGTAAAAAAATATTAAATACTAATGAACGTAAAAAGAAAACTAAATAAAAAGGATTGAAAAATCCTTTTTTCTTTATATTATTTAAAAAAATAGAAAATTAAAGTACTAATAATATAAATAACTTGTATATTTTAAACAAGTGTGTTATTGTAAGTATAGATTTATGTATTATTAATAATGACTCCTTTATTATCGGGCCAGAAGCAATAACCACTAAATCAAAATTATAGAGGAGGTAACTATGGAAAACAATGAAATGTTTGAAGACATGACTATAACTTGTAAAGATTGTGGGAATGAATTTGTTTGGACAGCTGGAGAACAAGAATTTTTTGCTGAAAGAGGTTTAACTAATAAACCAGTTAGATGTAAAGATTGTCGTTCATCAAGAAACAAAACAGAAGCAAGCGAAGACGATGAAACTATTGTTTGTAAAGATTGTGGAAATGAATTCATTTTTACAGCTGGAGAACAAAAATTCTATGCTGAAAAAGGTTTAACTAACAAACCAGTTAGATGTAAATCATGCCGTAGAAATAAAAACGCTAGACATAGTGAAGCTAACTAAAAAACATCTATTAGATGTTTTTTTATATTATTAATACTTGCCCAATACTAAGTATAGAACTAGTTAAATTATTTTTTTCCATAATATCTGCCACGCTAGTTTGATACTGAGTAGCAATTTTATATAATGTATCGCCAGCTTTAACTATATAAGTGATATTTGGATCTGTCGGAGTAATAGATATTTTTAAAATTTGCCCGATAGATAAAGTATCACTAGTAAGATTATTTAGTGTTTTTAAATTACTAACAGTAGTATTAAACTTTCTAGCAATACTATATAAAGTATCCCCACTAACAACAGTATAAGTATCATAACTTGTATCAGGTGTAGTAGTATTAGAATCATCTTCACTAACAATTAATACTTGCCCAATAGATAAAGTATCACTAGTAAGATTATTTAATGTTTTTAAATTACTAACAGTAGTATTAAATTTTCTAGCAATACTGTATAAAGTGTCCCCACTAACTACAGTATAAGTATTATAACTTGTATCAGGTGTAGTAGTATTAGAATCATCTTCACTAACGATTAATACTTGCCCGATAGATAAAGTATCACTAGTGAGATTATTAAGTTTTTTTAAAGTGTTAACAGTAGTATTAAATTTTCTAGCAATACTATATAAAGTATCCCCACTAACAACTATGTATTTATTATCTCCACTATTATCGCTATCATCATCACCACAAGCTGCTAGTGGTTGGTATAGAGTTTCTAAAGAACTCCATGTGTTTGTCCCAACAACACCATCAGGTGATAATTTATTAACGAATTGATATGCTTTAACTGCTTCATAAGTATTATTATCATATGTTCCATTAATAATTCCGTTATAGTAATCTAATTCTTTTAATTTAGTCTGAATTTCAGTTACATAAACACCAGTATCACCTAACTTCAAAGTAGGTTTTGAAAGAACATTAAAATTTATTTTATCTGGTTCAGCTAATTTTTCTAAAACTTCCCAATCATCTGAATCTATAATACCATTCATATTTAAGTTATTATCTTGTTGAAAAGACAATACAAAACCAGTAGTATCTGGACCAAAAACTCCAGTAATACTAATAGGATAATAGCCGGTAATTCTTAACATTTGTTGAAGGTAAGTTACAGCATCTCCAGTGTCTCCTTCTTTTAATATAATATTTGTATACATATTCCCTCCTTATAATATTATATTTAAATTATTAATTAGGTTGCCTATTATTTCTAATTACATATAATATTTTAGGAGATGATAAAATGAATCAAGGTTATTTAATAGTTAATGTAGTTGCTAGTAATATAACACAACCAATAAGTGGTGCAAAAGTAAAATTATTATCTAATAATAACATTTATGAAGCAAATGAAAATGGTCAAATAGACCCAATTACTTTAGAAGCACCTAAATTAGAAGGTTCATTAAAATATGATAGTAATATTGAACCATATAAAGAGTATGATATTGAAGTATCTGCTCCAGGAATGACTACAGTTATAGTTAGAGGAATAGAAATATTTCCAAATATAACTTCTATTCAGCAAGTAACACTAGAGCCTCTTGATGAAACAAATGAAAAAGTTATTGAAAAAATTATTCCAGATATAGTATTAAAAGGTAATTACAGTCCGAAGTATGTAGAAGAAGAAAGTAAGTTGAGTACAATTACTTTAAGAGAAGTTGTAATCCCAGAGTATATTAAAGTAATTGATGGCTCACCTGATAGTTATTCAGCACCAATTTATACAGTACCGTTTGTTGACTATATAAAAAATGTAGCAAGTGGAGAGATATATTCAAGCTGGCCATATGAAGCGTTAAAGGCTAATATACTTGCTATTATATCTTTTACGCTAAATAGAGTATATACAGAATGGTATCCATCTAAAGGTTATAGTTTTACAATTACATCAGTTACAGCATATGATCAAAAATATACTCATGAACGAACTATATTTGATAGTATAGCAAATGTAGTAGATGAAATATTTACTAATTATATAAGTAGAACTGGTAAAGAAGAACCGATGTTAGCTCAATATTGTGATGGAGAGAATACTCAAAATGATGGCTGGTTATGGCAATGGGGTAGTGCTACATTAGCTGAAGAAGGAAAAACAGCAATTGAGATATTGAAATATTATTATGGAGATAGTATCGAAATAGAAGAAGCAAAAGAAGTAGTTGGTTTACCTGTATCTTTTCCAGGATATAACTTGAAATTTGGTGATTGTGGAGAAGAAATTAGAATTATGCAGAATCAATTAAATACAATTAGAGGTAATTATCCGGGTATTCCACTTATAGAAAATCCTAATGGAATATATGATCAAAATACAGCTGAAGTAATAAGTTTTTTTCAAAAAGCATTTAATTTATTTCAAACAGGAAATGTAGATTACGGAACTTGGTATAAAATACAGTATTTATATACTGCAGTCAAACGTATGATATTTGGGGTATATGATAGATAATATACTCTTTTTATTTTTTATATTGTACAGCATTGATTGAAGTTACTAACTTTTTTAAGTAGATTACAGCTCTCATACTTTTTAAATATAATAGATATCTTAATATAAAAATGATATAATTGTTTTATAAAGATTATTTTATATAATGATGGAGATAATGATTTGAAATTAATAAATAAAAGCATTAAAATTATAATAATAGTACTAGCAATGTTAGCACTTTTTGATGTCCTTCCTAGTTTCCAATATTAACTACAATAGTTGTGCTAAACATAATAATGTTAATTATAATTTACTTATCCAAAAACAAAATTAAAAAAAGTTGATAGAAATTAATCTATCAAATTTTTTTAATTGGACAAATTTAGTTGAAGTTGTTAACTTCTTTTAAAGATAGTATAACTCTAATAATTAAAAGATTGATATTTTATGATATAATTTATTAATGTAATGACATAAGAAGGAGTAGTAAAATTGTGGCTAAAAATAAAAACAATAAATTTTTAAAATTATTAAGTCAAGATTCTATGGCATATATTAACGAATATATTTCTCAAATATTATTATTAATTATTAATACTGACGTTTATATTGTATATGCAGTAGGAGAAAATATATATAATTTTATTTATGGTGGAATATATGCTATATCAGAAAGTGCTAAGCGTGATACTAAGAGAAAAAAAACGATAGAAAAACAGAGCGAACATATTTCAAATACCGTTTTAATTAATATATTATATGGTGCATTTATATGTTTATTAGTATTTCTTTTTAGAAATATAATTGGTGAGTTATTTTTTGATAATAAACAATTCATTAAAATATTAAATGTTTATTTCATATTTATGATATTTAAAAGCACAGTTATAGGAATTTTAAGACCTTTATACTCTGTTGGAAATACTGAAGGAAATATAGTAGATATTGCTAAAATAAATAAAAATCGACTAACTTATATTAATATTTTATTAATTATATTATTAGGGCTATCTAAAATAATTCCAATGACTAATGTTGTTATATTAATATGCATATTATCTATATATATTGGAACTGAAATATATCAAACATATTTAACGTATAAGATTGTTGGTAAAGTAAAATTTAAATATATGAAAATTAAAGAGGGAGTGAAAATATTAAAAGAAAATTATCACTATTTATTAAGTGTAATGGTATATGATTCTGGCGTAATTATTTCCACTTATGTAGGATCGTTATTTGGGAATGTTGGAATATTGATAAGTAAAGTATTGTATGAAAGTTATAAATTTGGAACGTTTATTCATAATATATATGTTAAATATATAGAAGAACAAATGTATATTGGTGTAATTAAAAAATATTCTGTTGTTATAAGAAGAACAACAGTAAGTGCTATAATAGGCTCAATACTATCTATGATTATATTTACATTGCAACTAAGATATAATGTTGAGTTTAGCACTGTTGAAGCAGCTACTATATATAGCTACATATTTATTTTTATCTACTGTATGAGTTATTGTTTAGATTACTCATCAGACATAATAACAAGAATTAGTGGAAATGTTAAACAATTGTTTTTAATTTCAATAATAGATTTAATTATTAAAATTATAATTGTAATTTTAATTCATCATATAAATGTAGATATATATTGTGCTTTTGCACTATTACTGCTTGGGGGATTTATTTCGTATATAAACGTTTTTAGAATAGTTAAAATTAATAAAAATGTTAGTATATATTCTTAAAAATACTAAAATAAAAAGTTGATAGAAATTAATCTATCAACTTTATTTTTTATAATGGGGCGACATACGGGATTTGAACCCGTGAGTAACTGAGTCACAGTCAGCCGTGTTAACCGCTTCACCAATACCGCCATTTACTTATCAATTGTATCAAATTTTAATTTAAAATGCAATACTTTTTTGATATATATATATACTTGCCTATACCTGTTAGGTATTTATACATAATATAGCTGTGAGGGGGCTTTTATGAATATAAATTATAATTTACCTAATTATACACCTAAAGCAGAATTAAGTAGCTTATATCCTGCTTATGATGGTTTTATTAGAGGGAATATGTTTCAAGGGTTGTATGATGGTTATAAAAATTCAAACAATATAAATATGAATATAACTAACAAAAAAGAAGAAATGTTTACTTATTTATATATGTATGAATTTGCACTTATTGACCTAAATCTTTATTTAGATTTACATCCTGAAGATAAGGCAATAATAGAATTGTATGGTAAATACTTAACTGAGTATAAAAAAGTATTAGATGAATGTGAAAGGAATTACGGACCTATAACTTTATATAGTTATGAGAATGTTAATTATCCATGGAATTGGATAGAATCATGGCCGTGGGAAAATTAGAGGGGGGTATATATGTGGGTTTATCAAAAAAAATTAGAATATCCAGTTAATATTAAAACTAAGGATGTTGAAATGGCTAAAAATATAGTAACACAGCTTGGAGGACCTTTTGGAGAACTAGCAGCTGCTATTCAGTATTTGACAGCTAGATATACAATGCCAGATGATAAGGGTAAGGCTTTATTAACAGATATTGGAACTGAAGAGTTAGCACACGTTGAGATTATATCTACTATGATATATCAATTGTTAAAAGACGCTACTATAGAAGAATTAAAACAAGCAGGATTAGACGGACATTATTCTCAATTTGGGAAAGATATTTTTCCAACTGATAGCACAGGGAATCCATTTACATGTGCATACGTTGCTTTAAGTGGGAATCCAATAAGTAATTTAGAATCTAATATGGCTTCAGAACAAAGAGCTAAAGATACTTATGAGCATTTAATGGATTTAACTAATAATGAAGAAATATTAAAACCATTATCATTTTTAAGACAAAGAGAAATAGTTCATTATCAAAGATTTAAAGAACTAAGAAATTATTATTTAGAAAAAATGAATAAAAATACTTAATTAAGTATTTTTTTCGTTTAATCAAACATAATAACGTAGAGGTGAATATGAAAAAAAAAATAATTATTATGATTTTAATACTAATTACAGGATGTAATAAACCAATTGAAGGTAATATAACATCTTTAAAAATAGATGGTACGGAAATTAATGAAAAAGATTATGAAGACTTAGTAGAAAATTTTAATAAACTTAATTTTAGTAAAATAGAAGTTAGTCATGATAGTAATCATCAATTATTATTAATGACGGATAGTGGAATTATTGAATATAATATTAGTGATAAAGTGATTGAAATGAAAAAAGAAGGTATAACTTATTATTCAAAAAATATATCTACAATAAATAAAATAAATGATATTATAAAAAAATTATCAACCGACTATACTGAAGATGAATTTTATAAAATAGAATTAGTGGATAAGTATGAAATAAATAAAAATGATTTTTATCATGAAATAGACACTATTGATCAATACTTTATTATTAAAAGTGACGTAGAAATAGAAAAATTTATTATTAATAAAACGGAATTGATTGATAATGAATATGTAGATATTGAACCACTTTTAACTGAAAAAAACATTAATAAAAATGAAGATATTGTAATAAGGGTAAACATAACTAAAGATTATTTTACTTATAAATTTACTCTAGTAAATGAATATAATAAAGTGGTAGAAATTATACCATATTATGATAATGATAAAGAAAAAAATGAACTTAAATATATTATAAATTATAAATAATGGTAATATTTGGGGTTTGCATTGAATTTTGAATTGTGCTATTATTATTTTGGTTGTCACAAGAACAAGAAGAGGTGTTATATAAATGAAAACCAAGTCCAGAAGTATTTTTATACTATCAGTGATAGTAGTAGGACTTCTAATTACAGGAATAAATTTAGAAAGTAATATAAAGTTAGATACTAAAGAAGAAGTTAAAACTGTATCAAATGAAGTGGTTGCAATTGAGTATGATATTAATGCTCTTAATAATTCAGCTAGTTTAGTAGCTGAAGCTTCAGTGGAAATTGCTGACCCAGTAGTTTATAATGGATTAACAATGACAGAATTAACTAATCAATTAAATAAATCATTAAAAGGTCATCTTGCTAATACAGGGCATATATTTGCTGAGGAAAGTATAAGTAGAGGTATTGATCCTTACTTAGCATTAGCAATAGTGCTTCACGAAACAGGATGTAATGGTAAGTGTTCCTCACAAGTTATAAATTGTAATAATGTTGGTGGTATGAAAGGTAGTGGAGCATGTAATGGTGGTAGCTATGCTGTATTTGATACATTAGAATCAGGAATCATTGCTTATTTAAGTAATTTACAAAGAAATTATTATAATTATGGTTTAACAACAGTTGAATCAATTGGTCCAAAGTATGCTGCTAGTACTACTTGGGCAAAACAAGTTAATAATTATATTTATAGTATTGCTAACAAATAAAATTATAGTTTAACTATAATTTTTTTATTACTTCTCAAATATGTTACCTTTATGTTATAATATTATTGGTGATAATTTATGGAAAACAAAAAAATTATAGCTGTAAAATTAATAAAGGATAAAATAATTGGTAAAAATATGATGACATATAAAGAAATAGCTCATGTTACTGATTATCATCCAAAATATATTTTAAAGTTAAAAAAGGAATTGTTAGAAGGTAGTATTAAACTAGTACATGGTAATAAGAATAAACGAAGCAAAAAAGCAATATCATTAGAAGAAGAAGAAAAAATAATTAACTTATATAAAAAATCAACTGTAAGTATTAGAAGGTTTGTAAAATTTTATAATACTAGAAGTTATTCCTGTATTTATAATATTTTAGATAAACGTGGATTAATAGAAAAAGAAGATGAGAAAGTAGGTTCCTAAATGAAAAATAATAAAATACTTATACTAAGAATTATAACAACATTAATTTTAGCACTAACAATTTATTATTTAACTCTTCCTGTTTTTAATATAACAAGTATGAGTTTATATAGTTACTTAATAATTGTAGTAGTAATATTTTTACTAACAGGTATTATTAAACTTATAAAAAATGTAAATATAATAATAAATCAAAATTATAATATAGACTTAAAATTTATAAAAAAATATGGTAAAACACTAGCAGCTATTCCAATCGTAATAGTGATAATTGTATTAATAAATGCTTTTTATTCACCAGTATTATCATCTAAAATGTATGCTAATAGAATTGAAGTGAATGAAGAAGCTAATTTTAATGAAGAAATAAAAGAAGTTAATTTTAATGAGATACCATTATTAGATAAGGCATCAACTACTAAGCTTGGTGATCGTGTAATGGGTGAATTTCCAGAATATGTTTCTCAATATGTAGTTTCGGATTTATATACACAGATAACATATCAGGAAGATATTGTCAGAGTTACTCCGCTTGAGTATGCAGATTTTATAAAATATTTATCAAATCAAAAAGAAGGAATAAAAGCATATATAAAAGTATCTTCAACTACAGGAGAGGCTGAACTAGTTAAACTTGATAAAGGTATGAAATATATGCCTTCAGCATATTTTAATTATGATTTAACAAGACATGTTAGATTAAATTATCCAACAGAAATAACAGCTACTCCAAATTTTGAAATTGATGATGAAGGTAATCCATACTGGGTAATACCAACTATAAAATATACAGGAGTAGACAATTTAGAAGAAATCGATGGAATTATTTTAGTAGATCCAATAAGTGGAGGTACTAAAAAATATAATTTAAAAGATATACCTAAATGGGTAGATCATGTATATCCTTCAAACTTGGTTATAGAACAATTAAATAATTGGGGAACTTATCAAGATGGATTTATTAATTCTATATTTGGTCAAAAAGGTGTTGTTGTAACAACAAGTGGTTATAATTATTTAAGTGTTAATAATGATATATATTTATATACAGGAATAACAAGTGTAGCAAAGGATGAAGCAAATTTAGGGTTTGTACTTGTTAATCTAAGAACTAAAGATACTTCATATTATAAAATACCAGGAGCTGAAGAATATAGTGCAATGGAAAGCGCTGAAGGTCAAGTACAAGAAAAAAATTATAAAGCAACATTTCCGTTATTAATAAATTTAAATGAGAATCCAACATATTTAATTTCATTAAAAGATAATGCAGGGTTAGTAAAAATGTATGCTTTTGTTGATGTTAAGGATTATCAAAAAGTAGTGGTAACTGATGCAACCTTAGGGATAGAAAAAGCAAAAGATAATTATTTATCAAATGTTGAAATTGAAGATGAAACTGAAATAATAAAAAAAGAAATAACTATATCTAAAATAAATGAAGTAATAATTAGTGGGAATACGATTTACTATATTGAAGATTTAGAAAATAATAAATATAAAGTATCAATAAAGGCAAATGAAGATTTATTGCCATTTGTTGAAGAAAAAGACATATTGGAAATAGAGTATAAAAAAGATAGTGAAGTTATAGAAATAATAGCTGTTAAATAGGAGAAATAATGACAATAGTTAGGCATAATAAAAAAGGATCGCTTATAGTAGTAAGTGGTCCTAGTGGAGTAGGAAAAGATACTATTTGTAATGAAATAGTAAATAGAAATGAAAAAGTATGGATGTCTGTTAGTACAACTACACGAGAACCGAGAGTTGGTGAAATTGAAGGAATAAATTATTTTTATGTTTCAAAAGAACAATTTGAAAAGCAAATAGAAGATGGTGATTTTTTAGAATATGCAGTAGTACATAGTGGAAATTATTATGGTACTTTAAAAAATACTATTATAGAAAAATTAGACGATGGGTATGATGTTATATTGAATATTGATATTCAAGGAGCGATAAATATAGGTAAAGAAACTGATGATGCAATATTTATATTTATAATGCCACCAACAATGGAGATATTAAAACAAAGGTTAATAGATCGTGCAACGGAGACTGAGGATAAAGTATTAGAGCGATTTAAAACTGCTTATAAAGAAATAAATGAATTTAAAAAATATAATTATGTTGTAGTTAATGACAAATTAGAAGATGCTGTTAAAAAAGTTGATTCTATATTATTAAGTGAAAAATGTCGTGTTGATCGTATAGAACAATTAGATTTAGATAATAAAGAAGAATTTATTCATGAAACTTTAGTACATTAAAATAGCTTTCAGCTATTTTTTATTTGAAAAAAATTATATTTTTTGGTATGCTATTAATATAGAGTAGAGGTTGAGTATATGAAAAAAAATGGTTTCACATTAATTGAATTATTAGTAGTAATAACTATATTAGCTTTAATAGTTATTTTAATCTTTCCAGTAGTAAATGGATTAATTGAAAATTCTAGAATTGAAAGTTTTAAAAATAGTGTGTTTAATACTATGGATGCTATTTCTGAAGATTTAGGGATAGATAATTTTGAAATCTTTCCAGAAGATGGAATATTAGCTAATAGTGATATTGAATCATTAGAAAAAAATCCGTTTATATCAGGAGTATTTTATTTGATAGATGGTAATATCACAGCAAGTAATGTAAGTGATGGTAAATATTGTGCAAATGGATCTAAAGAAGATTTAAAAGTAACTAAAGGTGAATGTCACTTGTTAGATGATACAGCGCCATCTAATATTACGTTAACACCATCTAAAATAAGTAGTAACTCATTTAAAGTAATAGTGGAAGCTAACGAAGAAGAAAGCGCTATTGCTAAATACGAATATTCAATTGATGGAGGAAAAACTTATCCATATAAATCAAATAGTAATGTATATACCTTTAATAAATTAACTAAAAATACAACTTATCCAGTAAAAGTAAAAGTAACTAATTTAGCTGGATTATCAGGAGAAAGTTCAACTTTAAATGTAAAAACAACGAACTTTAGTGCACCTACATTTACAAGTAATCCAAGTCTAGGATCATGGAGTCATAATAAAACTGTAACAATCATATATCCAACAGATATAGAAGATTTAAAATATGATTATAGTTTGGATATGGGAAAAACATGGATAAGATTATCGAAAGGAAATACAGTAGATATATTTGTAGATAAAGAGACAACAATAATAGCAAGGGTACAAGATGGATTTGATCCAAACAAAGAAGAAACAGCTACATTAGTAGTAAATAACTTTGATAAAACAGCACCAAATGTACCAACAGCAAATATTAGAATAGGTAGTAGTAGTGGAACAATAAGAAGTAACACAACTACATATATTAACCAAACTTTATGGTGGGGAAATTTTAGTGCAGTGGATCCAGTAGGAGAAATAAGTCATTATGAATATTCTGCTAATTGTACTGGTAGTAGTAGTGGAACGATAAGTTCAAAAACATATTCAAGTACAACAGCATCAAGTGCATGTTTAAGAGCTGTTGATAAAGCTGGAAATAAAAGTGCGTGGAGTGGCAGATACTATTTCTATGTTGATAAAACAGCACCAACAGTACCATCTATTAATTTAAATGGATATACAAGTGGTAACTGGACTAATCAAAATGTATCTCAAACAGTAACTGGTGGTAGTGATGCTCACAGTGGATTTAATCGTTATGAATATTCACATGATAAGAGTGGATTTGCAAATATGCCATCAAACCCTTTTGTAGTAGCAAATCAAAATCAATATTTTTATTATCGAAGTGTAGATAATGCTGGAAATAAAAGTGCATGGTCAAGTGGAGTGTTAATTAAGCAAGATCACTCACGTCCAAATTCACCAAAATTTGAAAGGGCATGGCTGCTTTATCCTACTAATTCATCACGATATACAATCGATTACAGTAATTGTATAGGTAAAGGTGGTAAAAATTATGATGAAGCATGTACAATTTACGTGAATGATCAAGTATATTTTAACTGGGATATAAAGTTTGATGAAGGTGACCCAGGAATAGGAGAATTTACTTGGACGCATAGTGGAGGAGCACATACAGGTGGAGATTATTGTGAAACATGGACAACACTAGCAGAGGCAAATACAAAATGTAGCCATTTTGAAGGAAAGTTTGATGCATCTCCTTTAACTAGTTGGACATGGGTTAAAGCAAGAGAAAGAACAGTAGATAAAGCTGGTAATGTAGGATACTATTTAGAAATGAATGTAGTAGTTAGATAAATAAAAAACAACATAAATATGTTGTTTTTTGTCTGTTTTAAATAATAATGTTAAGTAGCTATTAATCATATTCTTTAATAGGAGGATATGAAAAAATGAATAATACTGGATTGACAGATAAAGAAGTACTTATAAATAGAGAAAAATATGGAACAAATAAAATTGATGGTAAGATACAAGATTCCTTCTGTAAATTACTAATAGAATCACTTGGAGATCCGATTATAAAGATATTATTAATAGCTCTAGGTATAAAAATTGTATTTCTTTTAAGTAGTTTTGATTGGTATGAAACAATAGGGATTGTAATTGCTATTTTGTTAGCATCATTTATATCAACCATATCTGAATACGGAAGTGAGAAAGCTTTTAAAAGGCTGCAAGAAGAAAATTCAACGCTAAATGCAAAAATAAAAAGAAGCAATAATTTAGTGACTATTAATTCAAATGAAATAGTTGTTAATGATATTATAAAAATTGAATCAGGTGATAAGATATGTGCCGATGGGTATATAATTAGTGGTGAAGTTTTTGTTGATGAGTCAACGATAAATGGTGAAGCAAAAGAAAAGTTAAAGAAAGCTGTTATATCAAAAAATAGGATAAATGAGAACAATAAAGTTTATCGTGGAACAACAGTATACTCAAAAAGTGCATATATGCTTGTAACTAGTGTCGGTAATAATACTTTATATGGTAAGTTGAGTAAAGAACTGACGGATAAGCAACCAGAAAGTCCATTGAAGTTAAGATTAAGAAAACTAGCTTTAACTATAAGTAAAATAGGTTATATTGGTAGTGTATTAGTAAGTATATCTTTTTTATTTAATAAAATTATTATAGAAAATAATTTTAATATAAATTTAATTATAGACACAATAACTAATTTACCATTAATGTTTAGTTATTTATTATATGCCTTAACATTATCAGTAACAATAATTGTAGTAGCTGTTCCAGAAGGATTACCTATGATGATTACATTAGTACTATCATCTAATATGAAAAGAATGCTTAAAAATAATGTTTTAGTAAGAAAGATGACAGGTATAGAAACTGCTGGAAGTATCAATATTCTATTTACTGATAAAACAGGAACTCTAACTAATGGTAAGTTAGAAGTAATTAATTTTATGAGTGGAAATAAAATTAATTACTACAATGAATTAGAGTTAGAAAAATATCCAAAGTTACATTTTATTACAAAAATTTCAATGATAATCAATAATGATTGCCAACTTAATAGTGATGGTAAATTAATAGGAGGAAATATAACTGATAGAGCTCTAATTAATTTTATGGGAGATAAAGGTAATCTTCGTATTAAAATATTAGATAAAATAGATTTTGATAGTAAAAATAAATATTCTATAACAAAGATAAATCTAGATAGTAATATAAACTTAATTAAAGGTGCACCAGAAATAATCTTGAATAAATGTAAGAGTTATTACACAGAAGATGGAAGTAAAAGTTATAATATTGACCATAAATCTTTAAATTTAGAAATAAAAAAAATGACTGAAAAAGGTATTAGAGTTATTGCTTTAGCAGCTTCATCCTCTAAAGTTATAGATGATTTATCTAATTTAACACTAGTAGGTTTAGTATTTATAAAAGATGAAGTAAGAGATACTGCTAAAGATGCTATAAAAATAGTTAAGGAAGCAGGAATACAACCTGTAATGATAACAGGAGATAATATCTTAACTGCAACATCAATTGGTAGAGAACTTGATTTAATTAAAAGTAATGAAGATATTATATTAACTAGTGAAGATTTATCCAATCTAAGCGATGATCAAATAAAAGAAATATTACCAAAACTAAAAATAGTTGCTAGAAGTTTACCTAGTGATAAAAGCAGATTGGTCAAACTTAGTAGAGAAGTAGGATTAGTAGTAGGTATGACAGGGGACGGTGTAAACGATGCTCCAGCACTGAAGCATGCAGATGTAGGATTTAGTATGGGAAGTGGTAGTGAAGTAGCTAAAGAAGCAAGTGATATAGTTATTTTAGATAATAATTTTTTATCAATTACAAAGGCTATCTTATACGGAAGAACAATATTTAAAAGCATAAGAAAATTTATAATTGTACAATTAACAATTAATTTATGCGCAATTACTTTATCATTTTTAGGACCCTTTATAGGAATTGATACACCTGTAACAGTTATTCAAATGTTATGGATTAATATGGTTATGGATACTTTAGCTGGCTTAGCATTCGCTTTTGAAGCTCCATTGAAAGAGTATATGAAAGAAAAACCTAAATCTAAAGATGAATCTATTATAAATAAATATATGGTTAATCAAATATTAGCAACTGGAATTTACTCATCAATTTTATGTGTATTATTTTTAAAAGTTCCTTTTATAAGTAATATGTTTAGAACTGATACAAATAATATATATTTAATGACAGCATTTTTTGGTTTATTTATATTCATTGATATATTTAATTGTTTTAATGCTAGAACACATAGATTAAATATTTTTTCCAATATATTAAAAAATAAAATGTTTATAATAATAATGTCATTTATATTAGTTGTACAAATATTATTAATATACTTTGGTGGTTCAATGTTTAGAACAGCTTATTTATTACCAAAAGAATTTTTAATAATGATTATGTTCGCAATAACTGTAATACCATATGATTTTATTAGAAAATATATTTTAAAATTACAAAATAAAAAATTAGGTGTATAAAAAAGAAACTATTAATTAGTTTCTTTTTTACAAGTAAATTGAATATTTTCTAATTGCTTAATATATAATGGTAGACTTAATTTACCATCAACTACAGGTGATTTACTATCACTACTGCTTGTAACACCACCACTAACAGAGTTATCAAAACTATCAATAGTATTTTCATTAACATCAGTTACTGAAGTAAATTTATATGTATTATCTTTTATTTCAGTTGTATATTTAACCTCATTATTACTAACTTCTTTATATTCTAATAATAATTCACTAAATTGTTTTTTTAATTCCTCATCATCGCTAGTGTAAGAAGTAGTAGATTTTATATTTGTAACTACTTCATCTTCATAATCTATAATAATTTCAACATTATGAGTAAAAACGTTATCCTTATATTCATAATTACATAAATAAACTTCATCTTTTTCACTATTGCATCCAGCTAGTAATAATAAACAAGTTCCTAAAATTAATAATTTTTTCATTTTTTCCTCCTATTATATATAAATTATAACATAATAAAAAAAAAGAAACTACTTGTCAGTTTCTTTTTTACAAATATAATCACTATCTTTAAAAATTGCTAAATAACTATCCATAATAATTTTATCATCTTTAATTATATTATTATTATCAAAATAAACAATGCTGTATTCATTTATAGGTGTATTAGAGATTAAAGTTATTGAATTATTGGTATCAACAAGTTCATATGTAATTTTAGAATCTGTATCAAGTATTTTAGAATCATTAAATAAATTAGTTAATTCCTCCTTCATTTCACCAGAATCAGTTTGATACATAGCACTCATTTTAATATTTAACACTTCATTATTAATTCCAGTAATTTCTACAGTACTAACCATAGGTAAATCATTCTCGGTCGTTTCTTTAATACATATATATAACTCTTCTTTTTTAACACAACCACTTAAAAGTATTAAACTTGTAATTATAAGTAATATTTTTTTCATTTTATACCCCCATAATAATTATAACACTTGAATATTTATTAAAAAACTATAATTTATAAATAAGTTACCTTTTTGTATTAAAATTATAATAAAAATTAAAAATATTGTCCGTATTATTAACAAATTAAAAGAATATTAAATATTAGGTTGCTTATTATATACATATATAGTATAATCAGTGAGTTGAAAGAGGTAAAAATGAAGAAATTATTTAACGAATTAGGATTATCTAAAGAAGTTTTAAACTCAATAGATAAACTAGGATATGTTAATCCTAGTCCAATCCAAGAAGAAGTTATTCCGTTAATATTAGAAGGTAATGATATTATAGGACAAGCTCAAACGGGTACAGGGAAAACTTTAGCATTCGCATCAGGAGTATTATCAAAAATTGATGTGAAAAAGAGTGTAGTACAGTGTATAGTACTAACACCTACAAGAGAACTTGCAATTCAAGTATGTGATGAATTTAAAAGTTTAAACAAATCAAGAGAATTTAATTTATTAGCGGTGTATGGTGGAGATTCTATCGAAAGACAAATTAGAGCACTTAATAAAGGAGTAGACATAGTAGTTGGTACTCCAGGACGTGTTTTAGATTTAATGAAAAGAAAAAAACTTAGTATTAAAGATATAAAATTCTTTGTATTAGATGAAGCAGATGAAATGCTTAATATGGGATTTTTAGAAGATATTGAACAAGTTTTAGAAGCAACAAATGTAGAAAAACAAATTTTAATGTTTTCTGCTACAATGCCAAAATCTATTAAAAAATTAGCAACTACTTACATGAATAGTGATTATAAACATGTGGCTATAAAAAGTGAAAGTACAACAAGTAGTAATGTAGAACAAGGATACTACATGGTTAGTGAGAAAAATCGTTTAGAAATATTATGTCGTGTTTTAGATTTTAAAGAAAGTTTAAAAACAATTATATTTTGTCAAACAAAAAAAGAATGTGATACTTTAGTTAGTGAATTACAACACCGTGGTTATAGTGTAGAAGCTATGCATGGTGATATTACGCAGACTATGAGAATGCAAACATTAGAAAGATTTAAAAAAGGAAGTTTCCAATTTTTAATTGCTACAGATGTTGCTGCTCGTGGAATCCATGTTAATAATATTGAATTAGTAATTAACTATCGTGTTCCAAATGAATTTGAAGCATATGTTCATAGAATTGGACGTACAGGTAGAGCTAATACTAAAGGAGAAGCAGTAACTTTAATTTCTCATAAAGAAAAAAGATTTATTAAAGATGTTGAAAGAATTACAAAATCTACAGTTATAGAAAAACAAGTACCAACAGCTGAAGAAATTATTAATAGTAAATACTCTTCTACATTAGCTAGTTTAGAAGAAGTTGATAATATTGAAGAAGCTTTAAATTATGTACGTGATTTAAATAAAGGTGATTTAATTACTTTAGCAGCTACTTTACTTAAAAAGAGTGTTAGTACATCATTAGGTTCTGATTTAGAAGTTGATGTTACTGTTAAAGATACTAATGCAGTAAGAAAAGTTGATCCAACTAAAACAAGATTATTTATTACTATAGGTAAAAAAGATAATCTTAAAAAAGGATCTTTACTAGATTTCTTAAAAGCAGAAACTAATATTGATAAAGATAACTTTAAAAATATTGAAATATTATCTACATATACATTTATTGATATACCTAATAAAGAAGTAACTAAGTTTATTGATGGACTTGAAGATGCTTCATTTAATGGTAGAAGTGTTAGAGTAGAAGTTTCTAATAAAAGTGGTGGAAAACAAAAAGGTTCATCTAGCAGAAATAGAGGAAGAGACCGTGGACGTAGTGGTGGAAGAAGCCGCTCATTTGATAGAGGATCTAAATCTAATCGTAATGGTAGAAAAAGTGAAAATAGAAGCCGTAGAGGATAAAAAAAGAGAACTAATATAGTTCTTTTTTAATTGCATAAATATTGATAATATAGTAGAATATGTAAATATAAGCGAGCAGGAGCTAAATTATGGAAGAAAACAAATATAAAATAAATTTTCCTAAAGTAGATTTAGAAAAAGTATTAACTAGTGATTATAAAACAGAAGAAGAGATAAATGAAATATTAAGTAGTTCTAATATAAGTATAGATGAAAAAATATACTATCGTAATTTAGCTCTTAAATATAAAGAAGATGTGGAAGAATATTATAGAGCATTTGAACTATATGTTATGTTAAAAAATAAAGTTGCAAAATACAATATAGAAACTTTATTAAGTTTAGTATCTAATACAAGAATAAAGGAATTGTTAGATGTATTAATTAATTTAGATAAAGATAGCATGGAAGAATTCGATAGATATTTAATAAGTATATTAAAAAATACAGTTATTGATAATAAATATGATAAGAATTTAAGTTAATCTAAATAATGTGTTATAATGTAAATAGGTGATAAAAATGATAAATAATAGAGTAAATAGTAATGACACTTTTGATAATAAAAAAACAGCTTTAGTTTTAATTGTCGAGTTATATTCAGCTTTTCATAATAATGGAGCAGATAAATATTTAAATAATATTTCAGACTCAGATAAAGCTTTATTGTTAGATAAATTAGTTGATTTAAAAAATAATAGTGAACAGGAAGATAAAGAGTTAGAAGCTATTATAACGCTTGTTGAAGAAGCTATTTAATATAATAATACTTGTATTTGACATTTTAACAAAATATGGTAGTATATATAACTATATTGGTTATTAGGAGGATTTTTTAATGCTTTTGAAGAAGGAAAAGGCTTTGAATATGCTACTCTTTTAACAAATGACGAAAAAGAAAAAATTTTAGAGGCTATTTTTGAAGTTGCAAGAGAAGATGGATTAGAATATGAACATTTACAAATAATTAGTATTTTAAAAACATCAATTAATAGTAATGAATATGCTAAACAATTTAATTAAAAAGATATTACAAATGTAATATCTTTTTTTTCCACAGTATAAATTTTATTTAAAATATTTTATAGTAAAAGTAGTAGTTTTCCCCAGAATAGATTTGACTTCAATAGTACCACTATTTTTATTTATAATAGTTTTTGCTAAATTAAGTCCAATTCCCATACTATTTTTAAGTGAATTCTCATCACGATAAAATCTATTGAATATTAAATTTAATTTATCATTGCTAATTCCTTTACCAAAATCAGTTATTTCTATCTTAGTATAAAAATTATTATCGGTGATTTTTATATCTATATTAGAATTATTGAAAGAATTTTCAATAGCATTTTTTAAAATATTACTAATAGCTTCTATTTGCCATTTTAAGTCAATGTTTAATTTTATATTATTTTTATTATAATTAATGTTAATATTTTTATTATCAGCTAAAATACCAACGTTATCTATAGACTTTTCAATTAATAAATCAATAGCAACTAATTTATTATTAAATTCAATCGCGTTCGCATCAAATTTAGATAATTTCAGCAGTTCATATATTAAATTTTCTAACTTTATTGTCTTATCTTTTATATCTTTTAAAAATTCTTCTTTAGTAGATTGTTCCATATCTTTATTATCAAGGATATTGTCAATCATTATTAAAATACCTGTAATTGGTGTTTTTAATTGATGAGATATATCAGCAATATTATTTTTTATTAATTTTTTATCATTGTTTAATTTGTTAGTATGTTCTTTTAAAGCTGCAGTGATTTTATACAATTCATTTTTTAATAGTGACAATTCATTATTATCATTTGTCTCTATTTCTAGTTTGAATTTATTTAAATTTATATTGTTGATATATTTGATTAATTTATTAATATCACTACTTATTTTATAATCGATTAATAAGTATATTCCAAATATCAATGTTGATATACTATTTATAGAAATAATGTTGATAAATATATTTTTATTCAATTTATCATAATTTTTTTTAACAATATTTAAATCGTTTATATTATAACCATAATCAGTTAATAAATTTTCATCAATATTTTTATCTTTATTTAAAACAGTCACAACAGTATCTTTGCTAACGTCATCATTATCAATTATTTTATAAATTAATTCATTATAGTTAGTATTATATGACTTATAATTGTTTACAGTTATAAAATAAGTAACAAAACTTAAACCAACAAGACTAATTAATAATAATATTACTTTTTTTTTAATCATTACTAACCACCATATAACCAATTCCTTTAATAGTTTTTATATAATTACGATCTAACTTCTCTCTAATACGCTTAATGTAAACAGAAAGTGTATTGTCATTTACAAATTTATTGTTACTATCCCAAATTAAAGATAATATTTTATCTCTAGTTACAACTTTATCTACATTACTAAATAATAATAATATAATATTGTATTCTAATTTAGTAAAATCTAATTTTTTTTCATCAACACTAATCATATATTTATTAAAATCAATAATTATATCTTTAAAAATTAATAGATTTTTTTCATTCCTATCAAGTACTTTTTTAATTCTAATTAATAATTCTTTATTTTTAAAAGGCTTAGTAATATAATCTTCTGCTTTGTCTAAAGCTCTAATAATATCTTCTTCAAAATCGTTAGCCGATAAAAAAATAATAGGAGTTTTTATATTAGCCTCTAACAGTGTCATCGTATTACCATCAGGTAGTGTCATATCTAATATTAATAAATCAAAGCTGTCTAAGTTTTTAGTTTTAACTTCAGCCATAGTAGTTGCGGTAACTATATTATATTTATCTTTAAGTAAATATAGTAATCCTTTAATTATGATTTCATCATCTTCGACTAATAGTATATTTTTCATTGTATCACCTCTTTTATTATATCATATATATAAAAAGACAACTAAGTTGTCCTTATATATTTTCGTTTCTTATTGTTTCAATTATATTTTGTTTATTAATTTTATTAATAGATAAACGCATAATTAAATATATTATAATAAATACGAATATGATTGCTATTAAAATGGCTTCATATGGAGGAACAAATTTTAATTCTTCCATCAATGAATCGCTAGTTGAACTATACATTAAATATGATAATAAAACTCCTAGTGGAATACCAATTATTAATGATTTAATACAGTAAAAGAAGCTTTCTAGTTTAATCATATTAATTAATTCTTTTTTAGTCATTCCAATAGATTTTAATATTGCGAATTCTTTACTTCTAAGATTTATATTAGTTGTAATCGTATTGAAAATATTTGTAACTCCAATTAAAGTTATAACAGTAATAAATCCATACAAGAAGATAGATATTAATAGTAATACATTATCAATCATTTTTTTATAGACTACATAGTCATCAATATAAAAACTATTATCATTAATATCCTCATATGTATCAATTTCTTCAGTTAATAAAATATTATCTTCAGGATTTAAATATAAATTGGAAATCATAGTATAATCAGTAATTTCTTTTAATTCATTATATGTTTGTTCATTAATAATTAATGTAGGTCCAACAAAATTAAACAAATCTTGATTTTTATCAATATACTTGATATCTAGAGATTTATTAGTATTTACAAGTTCACTATTACTATTATAAGTATGTAAGTTAATACTATTTAAATTATCTTTAAATGCGTTTATTTCTAATTCCTCATTGCCATCATATACAGTAATATTGTTGTTAAATAATAAACCTGTATTATTTAACTCTTCATTATCTAAATTGATTTCTTTTAATAGATCGTTATATGTGTTTTCATCTAATTTAACTAAACTTACAAAAGAGTAATCATCAGTTGACATAATATATTTTTCAGATTCGTCACTCATATTTGTTACTTCAGTAAGAAAAGATATTTCATAATTATAAAAGTAATCATCACCAGCACCATCCAATTTTAATATTTCCATAAATTGTTGTTCTTTGGTTTTATCATCTAAGCTGTAATCACTATTGAAAACAACATATGAATATTTAGAACTTTCAAATTCGTTGTTTGCAGTAGTGAAACCTATTGATAAGAAATAACTTAGTGATATAAATGTAATAACACTAATAGTAATTGAAATAATAGTAGTTCTAAATTTACTTTTATTTCTTTTCATATTTTTATAAGCAATTACCCCACCGTTTTTAAATATCGATTTAATAATTTTAGGAACTTTAAGTTTTTTCTTCTTTTTAATTTTAATTTCATTTCTATTTTTAATTGCATCTATTTCACTTATTCTACTTACTCTAATAGCTGTACCAATAGATGATAGATAAATAGTTAAAATAGATAATATTATGCTTAATAGTATTACTAAATAATTAACTTTAAAAATCATTTTAGTTGAAATTTCAATTGCTAATAGACTATTTACTAGTAATACCAGAATGTAGGCAGCTAGAAGTCCAAAAATAATTCCTAGTGGTATTGCTATTATACCTAAGTAAAAACCTTCTTTAAAGATAGTTTTACGTATTTGTCTAGGAGTAGCACCTATACTTCTAATCATACCATACTGTCTTATTTTTTCATTTGCTGATATAGCAAATGAATTTCTTATACAGAAAATACTACTTAGTATAATAATTCCAAATACAATAGAGGCTAAAGCGGTAATTGCTTCCATTGTACCATCATTAACAGTATATCCACTCATTGATAATAATTGTGAGTTATAACTATATTCATATTTGCCCGTTTCAAATTCAGACTCTATACCTAAAATTGAATAAGTTATATCTTTATAATTTTCTGGATTATTATATAAAATACTTATATCAGCACGATCACTTATTTCATCTATTTTAGTAATTAAAGTATGATGCTGATAATTAGAATAGCTTATATATCCAACAACAGTTAATTCAACTATTTCACTACTTTCTAATTCTATATTATTAGCATAGAAATCTCTTTCACAAATAAATTTTTCATCACCATCTTGACAGTAAGTGGTACCTTTATCAAATTTTATTTTTTCTCCGATATTATAATCATAAGTTAAATATTCACTTATAACTATTTCAGTATCATTTTGTGGTAATCTACCTTCTATCAAATTATCTTCCAAATCAGCTAAAGCTTCCTCGGTAGCACCAGAAACGTTATATGTAGTAAAATACTCATCATCGTTATCAGTTTCTTTAACATTGTATAATAATTCAGATAAATAATATTCTTTAGTTTCTTTATGGTTAATTAAATAATTTACCTCTTCTTTAGGTACATCAAAAAAAGTTATATGTCTATTTCCTGAAGTGTTAATCGCATCTTGTTGCATTGTAAACATGAATGAAGTTATCATTGAAGCAACAGCTGTAATTAATGCTCCAGATAGAATTATACCGATGATAGTAACTATTGATCTTTGTTTATTTAACAATAAACTTCTTAAACTTAACTTACTTAATATTTTCATAAGTACTCTCATCTCTTATAATTTTACCATCTTCAATAGTTATAATTCTATTTGCATATTGAGCAATTTTTTTATCATGAGTAATCATAATAATGGTTTGGTTATATTTTTGATTAGACAATTTTAACAATGAAACAATTTCCTCACTATTTTTACTGTCTAAATTACCAGTTGGTTCATCAGCAAGTATAATAGCGGGATTATTAATCATTGCTCTTCCAATACTAACTCGCTGTTGTTCACCCCCACTAAGTTCACTAGGTAAATGATTAACACGAGTATTAAGTCCGAGTGTATTTAGAATTTCTTCTAATTTATTAACACTAACTTTTACATTATCAAGTAAAGTAGGTAGTGTAATATTTTCAGTAACGTTTAATATTGGAATTAGATTATAAAATTGATAAATTAATCCTAATTGTCTTCTTCTAAAAATCGCTAATTTATCTCTATTTAAAGAATAGATGTCAGTATTATCGATAAATACTTTTCCACTAGTAGGTTTATCAACTCCACCAATTAAATGTAATAATGTAGATTTTCCACTACCACTAGCACCTACAATTGCAACAAATTCTCCTTTTTCCACACTGAAAGATATATTATCGACAGCTTTAACAACATTTTCCCCAGTATTATATGTTTTACATAAATTTTCCACTTGTAATATTTTCATATATATTCCTCCTTAATTCAATTATATATTATTTAAAGTGACTTAATAGTGACAAAAGCAAAATTATTGACATATTTATTAAAAATATATATTATAATGTATAAAAGAAGTAGGTAGTAAACATGAAGTATAATTTTATGATTGAAAAAAAAGAAAATTTAAGTATCTTTGCAGCAGGGTATATAATCACTGAAAGTGGAGAGTGTATTTTAATAGGAGATAACGAATATCATAGTATAGTTTTTTCTGAATTTATATCTGTGATTGATAATAGTGATTATTTTGAATATAATTTATTTGAAGCTTCTAAAATTTTATTAGAAAATGGAAATATACTATATTTTGGAATTAAGCCTGCTCAAGTTATTAAATATGACTCTACAGTTAACCCAAATATTGTACTAAATGATGAATTAGAAGTAACAGATAGTCAGTTAGAAATTATCAATATATTATGTGAAAAACATAAAAAATTTGATAAAGATTGTATCGAGAATATTTCATTTGACACAATTAATTCACATACATTTGATAATATTGATTCTTTACGTGAAAACTTAAAAATAAAGAAAAAAGATAATATTAGTTATTAAATATTATCTTTTTTCTTAATATAATCAGTTAGATTATAACCATTTTTGAATTCAATAAATTTTGAAAATTTTGGATGTATTGCCTTAACAGGGCACTTATATATACAAGCCATACACATCATACATTTTAACTTAAATTTAATTTTATTATTTAATACTATATTATTTTTAGGACAAATTTTAACACATTTACCACATTTAATACAGCTTTTATTGGCTTTTAATTCTAAACCAAATAGTTTTACAAAAGTGTTTTCAATATGATGAATAAATGAAAATAATTTGCTAGATAGTGGAATATTATAATTTGTTTTTACATTGTTTATTATATTTAAATATATTTCATTTATTTTATAGCTTGATTCATTTATAATTTTATTACCATATTCATAATCAAATTTTTTTACAATAGTAAGAGGCATAGCAAGAATATTATAAGACATAATTTCGATATTATTTTTTTTACAAAATTTAATTAAATCATACCCGCTTGCCTTATTTATTTTACTAGTATTACATCCAACTGCAATTATAGTAACTTTATTAACGTTATGAATATTATTTTTTAAAAAGTTTGGAATTCTAAAAGCATGAATAGAACTCATAACAATTAAATGATCACAAGTTATTTTTTCCTTATAATTAACAACCGTACAATTTAATTTATCTTTAAGTTTGTTTGCTAAGAACAAAGTGTTTCCTGTTGGGCTAAAACATAAAATTTTATATTTACTCATTATATTAACTCCTTATTTTAGTTTGCTACTACCATCACTATAATCTATTTCTACACCATCTTGAACATTATATACAAATACATTAAATAGTATCCCATCATCTTCAATAGATTCTGCTTCTATTTGAACACCTGTAGCTACTAGATTATTTCCATCATATATAGGAGTTACACGGTACATAACTGAATTGTTAGTTTCATTAATATAATCAGCTACCATATTTTCAAAAGGTAACATACCGTCAACATTAAATGATCTAGTACCTGTGATCAAATTATTTTCATTAGCGTTTTCACCAGTTAATTGAAATCCTATTAAATGACTTCTATTATACAAATATTTACCATTAACTATATCATATTTAATAGTATGCCATCCACTAGGTTTAACACTGCCAATACTACCACGTTCTCCAGTGGGCATCATACTTTTATCAATTTTAGCGAATGCTGTATGAGCTCTATTCAAATTATCTAAGTCACTATATAATTCAAAAGCATCATTTTTTTTATCTTCTTCATTGAAATTAGGAATATTATTATTAATAGTAATATATATATTCCCATCATAATTAGGTATTTCATCGATACTTATATTACTTTGTGAAATGTTAGAATTAAAAACTTGCAATTCTTTTGTATTAGCGTCTACAAAATTTAATATATCAGGGTAAAAAACACCACTGACTCCTGCTACTAATATTACTATTAAACCAACTATTTTATTTTTCATACTACCTCTTTTTATATACTTTTCTTGTGATTATATCATGGCTATTACCGGTAAAATCATACGTACTATCTAATTTATAATTATTTAAATCTATTGTTAATTTTGTATCACTTGGATATTTTTTATTAAATAAATATAAAATTAGTTCACTACAGTCTTCTATATCTTTTTCTGTAAAATGATAACTATTTTCGTTGTTGTTAAAACTATCTATATTAATATCATAATATTGAAATAAATCTATACTATCATCATCAATAATTAAGTTCAAACTAGTAAATGTTAAAATATCTTTAATTATTTCTATATCTTTACTTACTCTACGCTTATTAAATTTAATACCCATACTATCATCTATACATAATATATATTTCATATAATCACCTTATATATTATAACATAAAAAAAAAGAATAAATTAATATTCTATTTTTTAATATT
The DNA here is from genome assembly GCA_964369865.1 of uncultured Muribaculaceae bacterium. Classification (GTDB taxonomy): domain Bacteria; phylum Bacillota_I; class Bacilli_A; order RF39; family UBA660; genus MGBC107952. The sequence continues at coordinate 63,884 of CAYJFL010000003.1, forward strand.
TTCAAAATGATATGAATTGATTGGTTCAATTATATTATTGTTGGTTAAATGATTGTTAACAGATAATTTTAATATTTGAGAATCAACAATCGAACTTATTAAATTATAACTTACTTGTTTATTATCAGGTAAGTTTAATAAAACTGATTTAAGTTTATATAAATCGCTCTCACTTAAACTATCAACAACTAATTGAATTTGATGATGATAAAATTTGTTAGTTCCATTCAACATATTCATAGATAATATATTAGATCTAAATAATTTATTGATATATTCTTCTTCATCTGAATGATAAAACTTAGGTGAATCTTTAGCAATTGGATTTTCAATAATTTCAATATTAGAATTATATAAATCATCACAAATGATATTAGCACTAACATCATTTAATGTGTTTAGAGTTTTATCATCACCACAATAAATTAAAGCAGAGTTAATTAATCTGATTAATTCATGAGTGTAATCACCCTCAACTTGAGTTTGCATGCTAATAACTCTTTTATTACCATCTATATCAACATGATTGCGCATATTAATATCTGGATTTATAAAATCATTGGCTTTTTCATAAACAAATTCAGTAGTATGAGAACTCGAGTTATAACCTTCTAAATCTAATTTAACTCCAAATTCAGGATGTTTATAAGCAGCTTCAATTGTTGCTCTTTGTAAATAAATATTTTTAATTTCATTAGCATAGTCACTTATATTGGAAGCAGTAAATAATAAATCTTTACCAAACAACTTATTGTAACCAGATAATTTAGTTACATCAATTGAATCATGTTCATTAGCTCTAATAGCTCTACCAACAAGGTTTCTTTCTTTATTAGTTAACTTGTTATGTAAAGCTCTATAAATATATTCAATATTTAAAGTAGATAGTGTTTTTAAATACTCTTTCAAAAATTCTGAAACTCTAAAATATTCTTTATCTATTTCTTTGTTAAGATTAATTGAAAATTTATTAATATCGTTATTATTTAATTCAACTGGTATACTATCAACGTAATTTTTTAAAAATAATAAATGATTATAATATGAATAAACATTATTGTTATTAACTTCTAATTTAATATTTTTAAATGTATTTGTAATTTCATCACGATGTTGTTCTCCGTAATGTTTAATAAAACTTTCTAGTAAGATTAGTTTATTTTTATCAAAGGCAGTTTTTATATCAAAACTTTGACGTAGTGAATCTATTGTTATTTCCATAATATCCTCCAAATTTACATATTATATTAGCACTAAATAGCAGTGGTGTCAATTAATATCACTGGCAATTTTCTTTATAATGGTATCATTATTTTTATATATTGAATTTTCTTCAATTACACCACCAATGTTAACTAATGGATATACAGTTGTATTAAAACCAATGATAGTTCCAGGATTAGTTACACTATTGCATCCTATACTTACTTTATCACTAATAATAGCTCCGAATTTATCTAAATTAGTATCTATAAAGTCGTTAGTAAATTTAATTTTTATTAAACTTTGATCAAGCTTTGAATTAGATATTTTAACACCAGCACCAAGATGACTTTGATAACCTAGAATAGAATCTCCTACATATGATAAATGAGGGATAGAAACTTCATCAAATAATATTGAATTTTTAAGTTCACAAGAATTTCCAATGGTACAATTACTACCAATTACTACATTACTTCTTATATATGCATTATGTTTAAGGATAGTATTTGGACCTATAATAGCTGGGCCATCTATTTTAACACTACTATCTATAGAAGCATTTTTCGCAATATATATATTATCTCTAATGTGATAATCTTGATCAGATAATTCTTTTTGTAATATTAAAATGATATTTTTAAGTTTAGGAAGTACTTCCCAAACTTTATCCTCGTTAATAAATTTTTTCACAATAGTTTTATCAAAATTTAATTTTTAATTTGTAATCATATAAACACCTTTACTTTCTATATTCATTATAATAGTAATAAATATAGATGTAAACTTTATATAGATAGTTGAATAAAATTAATTAATAAATTATAATAAATATATATAATAGGAGAAAATATGAAATTGATATTTAGTTTAATTAAATTGTGTATATTTTTAATAGTGATATTTTTTATATTACTATTTTATGCATTTAAAATAGAACCATATTTATTAAATATAGATATTGCAAATTTAGATACTGGAAATGATAATAGTGAAAATTTAAAAATAGTACAATTTTCAGATACCCACATTAAAGAAGACTATACCATTAAAGAATTAGAAAAAATAGTAACTAAGATAAATAGTTTAAATCCGGATATAGTTATATTTACAGGAGATTTATATGATGATTATTCAGTTTATAATGATGACGAAAATATAATTAACTGTTTAAGTAAAATTGATGCGAAAATAGAAAAAATAGCAATTACTGGAAATAGAGATTATGGAGGTAATGCCTATAAAAAATACGACAGTATAATGGAAAATAGTGGATTTATATTATTAATAAATCAAAATCTAACATTTAAAACTTTTAATAATAAAAAAGTTCTAATAACAGGTTTAGATGATTCGTTACTTGGTAGTCCTAATTTACCAACTACTAATTATGAAGGTAGTGATTACAATATTTTAATATCTCATGAACCAGATGTTGTAGATAATTACCATGTAGAAAAATATGATCTTATTTTAAGTGGACATACACATGGTGGTCAGTTAAACATTCCATTTATTAGTGATATGTTAATGAATAATAGTGATATTATAAGCCCATATAAAGGCGGATTAATTAAAATTGATGATACTAATAATACTTATTTATATGTTAATACTGGACTAGGAACAACACACATAAGTGCTAGATTTTTAGTTCCGCCAACTATAACAGAATTTAATATTAGTATATAAAAAACAATAATCAATTATTGTTTTTATTTTTTTTAATTACTTTACTTATTACTTTTAAACTATTTCTAACTATTTTATTATCTAAATTTTTATGCGCTTCTTTTAATTTTGTTGGAATATCTATATTTTGTGGACAATGTTTTTTACACTTACCACAACCAATACATGAATCTCCACCAGCTTTAGCTCCACCTAAAAATCCAGTACATTTAAGAGCATAGTGAAATTTTACTACACCAGTTTTTTTACCAAAGAAGTGTACACTATTATAATCATTAAATACAGATGGTATATCTACTTTAAAAGGGCAGGGCATACAATAATTACAACCAGTACAAGGAACTTTCATTAGATCTTTATAAATATCTTTAATATTATCAATAACCTTAATCTCTTCGTCAGTCATTGAATTTGGTTTTGTATTATTAGCAGCATTGATATTATCTATTATATGTTCATTAACATTCATTCCACTAAGAACAGTTTTAACTCCTGGATGATTCATTACAAATCTTAAAGCCCAATATGCTGGTGATTGAATTTTAGGTTGTTGATTTAGTAATTTTTTTACTTTATCAGGAGCTTTATTCGCAAGAGAACCTCCACGAAGTGGTTCCATTACAACTACACCAATACCTAATTCAGTAGCTCTATTTAAACCAGCTAAACCAGCCTGATTATATTCATCTAAATAATTAAATTGAATTTGACAAAAGTCCCAGTTATAATCTTCTAATATTTTAATAAACTCTTCACTTCTACCATGGAAAGAGAACCCAATATATTTAATTTTACCCTCTTCTTTATTTTTATTGATAAAATCTATAATTCCAAAATTCTTGAGCTTGTTCCAATCATCTAAACTTGTCAACATATGCATTAAATAATAATCAATATAAGTAGTATTTAATCTTATTAGTTGAGTCTTAAAATATTTTTCAATTTGCTCTTTTTTAGTAATTAGAAAAGTAGGTAATTTATCAGCAATAAATATTTTATCTCTTAAATTATATTTTTTAATAAATTCTCCTAATATAACCTCACTCTTACCACCATGATATGGATAAGCAGTATCAAAATAATTAACACCATTATCAAAAGCTAATTTCATTTGTGAAAAAGCTAAACTTTTATTAATAGTAACGCCGTTCATAGGAAATCGCATGCAACCATAACCTAATAATGAAACGTCATCTTTATTTTTAACTAATTTTCTATATTCCATAAATCCTCCTAATAATAACTAATCATAATATAATCATTATACAATAAATAAAGCTATGTGATATAATATAATCTATAAAAAGGAGGAAAAATGAAAAAGAAAATAGGAATTTTTTTTATACTAATATTAGTTTTAAGTTCAATTTTATTATTAATAAATGAATATATAATAGATAATGATATATTATTTATAACGTCCTTTATATTTTTAATAGTAAGTTTAATAGGTGTGTTCAAATATACTAAAAATCCAATGGAAATTATTTGCAATTTAATAGATTTATCATAAAAACAGTAATTATTAATTACTGTTTTTAACTTGTAGTAAGACAATTATATAATAAAAAAACTAACCATTTCTAGTTAGTTTGAATTTCAATAATGGCAGGGGCGGAGAGAATCGAACTCCCAACTGTGGTTTTGGAGACCATAATT
>CAYJFL010000004.1:0-39258 GCA_964369865.1 uncultured Muribaculaceae bacterium
TGAACTAGGTTTAAATAAAAAATATTTCATTAAAACATATGGATGTCAAATGAATGAACATGATACAGAAAATATTAAAGCTATATTAGAAGATATGAGTTTTACTGAAACTGATGATATGGAAAGTGCTGACTTAATATTATTAAATACATGTGCAATTAGAGAAAATGCGCATAATAAAGTATTTGGTATGATTGGTCGTATTAAACATTTAAAAGAATCTCGTCCAGATATTATGGCTGGTGTATGTGGTTGTATGGCTCAAGAAGAAGTAGTAGTTGATGAAATTTTAGAAAAATATAATTGGCTTGATATTGTATTTGGAACTCACAATATTCATAACTTACCTAAAATTTTAGCCCAAGCAGTAACTACTAAAAAATTAAATGTTGATGTAGTTAGTATTGAGGGAGATGTTATTGAAAATTTACCTACTAAAAGAAATAATAAATATAAAGCATGGGTTAATATTATGTATGGGTGTGATAAATTTTGTACTTATTGTATAGTGCCTTATACTCGTGGTAAACAAAGAAGTAGAAAATCACATTATATAGTAGAAGAAGTAGAAAATTTAGTTAAAGAAGGTTATAAAGAAGTAACTTTACTTGGACAAAATGTAAATGCTTATGGTAAAGATTTAAACATAGATTATACAATGGCTAACTTATTAGAAGATGTTAGTAAAACAGGAATTGACCGTATTAGATTTATGACAAGTCACCCTTGGGATTTCTCGTTAGAAATGATAGATGTTATTAAAAATAATAGTAACATTATGCCATATATTCATTTACCACTACAAAGTGGAAGTGACAGTATATTAAAACTTATGGGACGTAGATATACTAAAGAAACTTACTTAAATTTATTTAATAAGTTAAAAAAAGAAATCCCTAACATTAGTATTACTACTGATATTATAGTAGGATTTCCAAATGAAAGTGAAGAAGACTTTAATGATACATTAGAAGTAGTAAATGCTTGTAAATATGATTCAGCATTCACGTTTATATTTTCTCCAAGAGTTGGTACTCCAGCAGCATCAATGGAAGATAATATATCTTTAGAAGTAAAAAACAAAAGACTACAAGAATTAAATGCTTTAGTAAACAAGTATGCTCGTGAAGCTAATGATAATTATTTAAATAAAGTAGTTAAAGTGTTAATAGAAGGAGTAAGCGCTAATAATAAAGAAATGCTTACTGGATATACAGAAACAATGAAGTTAGTAAATTTAAAAGCTGATTCAAGTTTAATTGGACAAATAGTTGATGTTAAAATAATAGATACAAAAACATTTAGTTTAACAGGAGAGTTAAATGACTAAGAATATGAAAAAAATATTAATAGGTAGTATAATACTTTTAGGGATAGATCAACTAATTAAATATTTAATTATAAATTATGTTGGTATGAATGAAGTGATACCGGTAATTAATAATTTTTTTAATATAACATTTGTAAAAAATTATGGAGCAGCTTATAGTATACTGAGTGGTAATCGTTATTTTTTAATAGCAGTTACCTTTGTATTCTTAATTGCCATTTATTTTTTCTATCTAAAAGAAGAAAAAAAATCTAAATTAGAACTTGTTACATTAACATTTTTAATTGGTGGTATCTTAGGAAATTTAGTAGATAGAATTATCCATGGTTATGTAGTAGATTATTTATCATTTAATATTGGTACACACTATTTTCCAGTATTTAATTGTGCAGATACATTTATTGTATTGTCAGTGATGGTGTTACTTATAATAGAAATAAGAGGTATGAAAAATGAAATTAATAGTAGAAAATAGTGGACTTAGAATTGATAAATATTTAATGGAACAAATTGATTTATCTAGAAGTAAAGTAAGTTCAATGATTGAAAAAGGAGATGTTTTAGTAAATGGAAATATCCCGAAAAGTAGTTATAAAGTAAAAGTAGGAGATGAAATTACTTATGTTGAATTTGAAGAAGAACAAATTGCAGCAACTGCTGAAAATATAAAAATAGATATAGTTTATGAAGATGATAGTGTTTTAGTAGTTAATAAGGAAAACGGAATGGTTGTCCATCCAGCCCCAACAAAAAAAAGTGGAACACTAGTTAATGCTCTTTTATATCATTCAAAATCATTAAGTGATGTTAATGGGGAATTTAGACCGGGAATTGTACACCGTATTGATGCATATACAACTGGTTTATTAATGGTTGCTAAAAACAATAAAGCTCATGAAATATTAGCTAACGAATTAGCTCTTAAAAAAACAAAACGTAAATATATTGCACTAGTTTGGGGAGTTATAAAAGAAGATACGGCAACAATAGATGCACCTATTGGACGTGATACTGATGATAGAAAAAAATATAATGTTACAAATATTAATAGTAAAAATGCTGTAACTCATTTAAAAGTATTAGAAAGATATAAAACAGCAACTTTAGTAGAATTAACACTTGAAACTGGACGTACTCATCAAATAAGAGTACATATGAATTATATTAATCATCCAGTAGTTAATGATCCGGTATATGGAAGAAGAAAGAAATTTGATAATAGTGGACAATGTTTACATGCTGCAACACTAGGGTTTACTCACCCAACAACTAATGAATTTATGGAATTTCAAGCATCAATGCCAGAATGTATGCTTGAAATTATTGAACAATTAAAAACAATAGAGTAGGAGGATTTATGGAAAATATAGAAGTTAATAAAAAAGATGAAGTTGTAATGATGTTACTACATTATTTTATTACTGAAAGAAATTACAATCCAATTATTTTACAAGGTGCCAAAAATGAAATTTGGTTAGAAAATTTAGAAGAAAAATATAAAGTTATAAAAATTAGTACTGATTATATTCATAATGATGAACAATTTAATTTAGATATATTTAAAACTAAAAGAATAAGTAATCATATAAAAAAGAGAGTGTTATCTTTTAAAATGGAAGTACTTAGTTTATATTTAAATATAGGTGATAATGTAACTAAATTTACAGAAAATAATAGTGATTTTGTTACATACTTTAAATTAAATAAAATAACTGATTTGAATAATATTAATGAAATAAAAGAAGAATTCCCTCTAATAGAAGATCATAATCATTTTGAGGAAGAAGGACTTGAATTATTTATGAAGTTAACTAATGATATCAATAAAAAAAATGAACGTGATAGTAAAGTGGCAGAATCAATTTTTACTAAGAATACACCTTATATTACATATGCATTACTAGCTATAAATATATTAGTATTTATTATGATGTATGTTTTAGGTAATGGTAGTCAAGATGTTATAACACTGTTAAATTTTGGTGCACTTAATAAAGAACTAGTTCTTAGTGGACAAGTATACCGTATTTTCACTTCAGCATTCATTCATATAGGAATATTACATTTAATTTTAAATATGTATGCTTTATATGTTTTAGGACCTCAATTAGAAAATTATTTTGGTAAAATAAAATTTATTATAATTTATTTATTTAGTATTCTATCAGGTAGTTTAGTATCATTATTGTTTAGTTCTGCTACAATAAGTGCAGGTGCTAGTGGTGCAATATTTGGTTTACTTGGAGCTATGCTTTATTTTGGATACCACTACCGTGTATACTTAGGAACTGTATTGAAAAGCCAAATTATACCATTAATTGTTATTAATTTAGCAATAGGTCTTGCGACACCTCAAATTAATGATGCTGCACATATTGGTGGTTTAATAGCTGGTGGATTTATATCTATGGCGTTAGGAGTTAAAGGTAAAAGTGATAAAGCCGATATTATAAACGGGATTATAATTTCATTTATTTATGTAGGATTTATAACTTACTTATTAATAAATAACTAATATTAAAATTAGTTATTTTTTTTATATTTGTACATATATTAAATACATGATAAAATATATTTACTAACTGATGGAGGTTATACATGAATAATGATATTGAAAATGGGAAAATTAGTTTAGAAAATGTAGAAAAATTAAAAGAATATAAAAATGATAGAATATTACTATATGCGATAGAAAACGATGAATATATTGCTTTAGATACTACATTAATAAACATCGATGAAGAAGGAAAAAATGTAGAAGTTACAGATAATGTATTTGTTAAATTTATCAATGATGACGGTGGAATTATTGATATAATATCATTAGATAAAGATAAATTAATATACCAAAATACTGATTTTAACAAAAACAAAGTTAGATAGCTATCTGATTTTTTTATAAAGAAAAGGTGGTTAAATGAAAAGTAATTTAAATAATGATACTAATTTTATAAAAATCATTGCATTAATTGCAATGATTATAGATCATATTGGATTATTATTTTATCCAAATATATATATATTTAGAATAATAGGTAGAATATCTTATCCATTATTTTCTTACTCTTTAATGGTTGGATATTTTAAAACTAGTAACTATAAGAAATATTTAGCTAGAGTATTTATATTGGCTTTAATATGTCAGCCAGTATACTATTTATTAGTAAAAAATATATTTCAGTTAAACATAATGTTTACATTAGTAATGCAGTTAATAATTTTATATGCATTAGATAAAAAGAAATATAATATTTTATATATATTAATAATAACTCTATTTATAGATTTTAATTACAACCTAGTATATATTTTCTTAACTTTAATTATGTATTATGCAAGAAACAATAAGTTACTATTTACAATATTATTTATTAGTTTATATTCTTTTTATCTAATTGGGCTAGATGAATATTTTATGATTTCATTTTTCAGTGTTTTATCATTACCACTAATATTAACAAATACTAATTTTAATTTAAAACTACCTAAACATTTCTTTTATTATATATATCCAATCCATATTATTATTTTATATATTATATATATTTTAGTTTAAAAGCAGCGATGCTTTTTTTATTATATTTATATTTTCTTTTCTTTTTTTTAAAATTTGATATAATAGTTAATAAAAAGAGGTAATTATGAAAAAAGACAGTACTAAATATATCGCAACTATTAAAGATTTGTTTAATAAATACAATATAAGTTTTTATACTATCTTTCCTAAAATAACTGATAAATGTACTAGGATTTATAATTTAGATTTAATTAGCATTGAAAAGATTTTAGATATTTTTGTAACTACTAATATACTAGATAGTGATTATATAGAAAAAAATCCAGCTTTAATATTTAATAGTAAAAATGTAATTAAAAATTATGTTTATTTAAAAGATAATAATATTAATATGATAATTGATAAGAGAAATGCATTTTTCTTAATTAAAGAACCGATAGAATATAGCAGTAGAGTTAATTACTTGCTAGAAACTTTTGGAGAAGATATATTTTTAAAATACCATGATTCATTAAAATTTCCAATTAGAACAATTGAGGAAAAAATAAAATATTTTAACAAATATGTAGATGATAAATTTCTTTTAATACATATTTGTAATTTTAAAATTGATTATGATGAAACTATAAAAATTTTAGATTATATAAAAGAAAATAATATTGATATAACGGTAAAAACTTTCCGTATTAACAACTTTGTTATCTTTAAAAATATGTATGAATTTTGCTTAAAAAACGATATCCCTTTTGCTTATAAATATTTTGACTATAATTTTGAAGAATTTAAATTAAAATCAATAGAATTAAAAGAATACAACATTACTATTAATGCTACTTCACTAAATGGATATAATGAAGAATATATAAAACAACTTAAAAATTATAAAAGAGATAATATTAATATAAAACAAATAAATAATAGTGCTCATGCTTTAAAAAAATATAATAAAATTTTAAAAATAAAGACTTTATTTAAATTATACAATTTAGATATTAAAGATTTTACAGGATCAATCAATTCTTTAGTGAAAATTGATTATAATATATTAAAAAATACTCTTCAAACTTTTTATAGTGACAATATATTTGATATTAAAAATTTGAATGATATACGATATTTTAAAAATAATGTATTAGTATTTAAAAATTATAATTTTTTTAAAGATAATAAGCTTAAATTGAATTATAAAAAAGAAACTGTATCTATACTATTGAAAAAAGATATAATAGGTAAATTTAAAATATTACTTAACATATTCGGTTATGATTATACATTTAGTAGTCAAAAGATATTCAGAAACATATCTCTAAACAATTTAAAAAGATATGAATTTATTTATAAAAAATATAATTTGTTACCTAAGCCAACAATTTTTGAATATAACATCTCAAAATTAGAAGAAACAGCTAACATAATTGAAACTAATTATTCAAGTTCATTAGTTAATAACGTTACAATCACTAAAAATGCTAATGAGATAAAGTTGTGTTTTGATTATATTATAGAATATTATGGTATAGAATATTTAAAAATTATAATTAATGACAAAAAGAAATTTAATGTCTTATTTAATCAAATAATATTTGAGTCCAAGGAAACTCAAATAAAAGAAGGTAGTAAACTATACAAATAAAAGATAATTATGTATAATGTTCATGGAAGTGATTAAAGTGAATGAATATAAAGAAATAGAGCGTAGCATAATAAAAAAATATCGTAAAGAAATATTTTCTAAGTTTATAAAAGCAATTAATGAGTTTAAATTAATAGAAGAAAATGATCGTGTCGCTGTATGTATTAGTGGTGGAAAAGATTCGATGTTGTTAGCCAAATGTCTTGAAGAATTAAAAAGACATGGTAAGATAAAGTTTGATTTGAAATTTATTGTAATGGATCCAGGATACAACAAAGAAAATATGGAGCAAATTAAATTGAATTTAGATAAACTAAAGATAGATGCACACATATTTAAAACAGATATATTTAAAATAGCAGGCGCTGAAACTAATAATATAAATATTAAAAAGGATAATGCTTGTTACTTGTGTGCTCGTATGAGACGTGGTAACTTATATAATAAAGCTAAAGAATTAGGTTGTAATAAAATAGCGCTAGGACATCACTTTGATGATGTTGTTGAAACAGTATTGATGAATTTAATATATACTGGTCAATATTCTAGTATGTTACCGAAGTTAAAAAGTGATAATTTCGAAAATATGGAATTAATTAGACCACTTTATTATGTAAAAGAACATGATATTATTTCTTGGAAAACTTACAATAATCTTACTTTTATAGATTGTGCTTGCAACGTTACTAAAAAGGGAACTAGTAAAAGAAGCGTAATGAAAAATTTAGCAACTGAACTTGAAAATTTATATGTTGATGCAAAAGTAAATATTATGACTAGTACTAAAAATATTAATATAGATACAGTTATTGCTTATAAAAAAGATGGAAAAACAACTAATTATTTAGATAATTATTAATTGTGTGAAAAAATGAAAAGATATTAAAAATATATCTTTTTTTTTGCATTTATGCTATACTATAAGTACTAAGGATAGTGTTTATATAAAACCTACAATTTTTAATGATTGGAAATCAGATTTGTATATTTGTGTTGAAGACTTGTATTTATATGAGGATCCTAATAATATACAGTAGATATCCACCTGGTAGACCAGGTTTATCATTGCACTACCTTAGTTTTTTTGTTAGAAATGGAGTCTTATGAAATTTTGTAAGAATTGTGCTACTGAAATAAATGATAGTTCTAAAATATGTCCAAATTGTGGGACAGTATTTGAGCATTCAGTAAATATTGAAACTGATAATTTTGAAGAAAAAAAAGAAAAATATAATGATAATAATAATCAGTATATGAATAACCCCCTAGTTAGAGGACCATTTAATAAAAATATTACATTAGTACTATGTGTTTTATTGGGTTGGTTAGGAATTCATAAACTATATGAGCGTAAATATTATGCTTTCATTCTTTACTTTTTCACTCTTGGATTATCAGGGGTAGGAATAGTGTATGATTTTATTAAATTACTAGGTAGAGATAAAAAATATTATGCTTCTTCCATACCATTTATGTAAAACTACTGGGATACAGTAGTTTTTTCAATTAACTAAATAAAAACCCTGATTTTGCTTATAATAGTTGCTTATTTATGTTATAATAAAGCAAGGTGATAAATATGAATTTGAATCGTTTAGAACTATTAATAGGTGAAGATATTAATAAAATAAAAAATAAAAAAGTTCTTATTATTGGACTTGGTGGAGTAGGTGGATATGCTTTAGAAGCCATTACACGTTTAGGTGTAGAAAATCTAGTAATAGTAGATGGTGATGTAGTTGAAAGCAGTAATGTTAATAGACAAATTATCGCTACTAGTGAAACGGTTGGACAAAATAAAACTGATGCTTTTGAAAAACGCATTAAATCGATTAATCCAAACTGTAATATTAAAAAAATATCTACTTTTATTTCACAAGATAATTTCAACTTAATAGAAGATGAGAATGTTGATTACATTATTGATGCTTGTGATACTATGAGTGTTAAAAAGGATTTAATAAGATATTGTAGTAAAAATGATAATATTAAATTAATTTCTTCAATGGGAATGGGTAATAAAAAAGATCCTAGCAAAATTAAAGTTATGAATCTAGAAAAAACATCATATGACCCTATTGCTAAAACTTTAAGAAAAATGGTTAAAGATGAGCGAATTAAAGGGAAAATTATGGTAGTTTCTAGTGATGAGCAACCTAAAAAAATAGATGAAAATATTATTTCTAGTAATGCGATAGTTCCGGCTATAAGTGGGTTATTACTAGCAAATTATATATTTGAAGAAATATTAAAAGGAGAATAGTATGATTGGTGAATTAGTAAAAATAATAAAACAGACTAAGGGAAAATTAATTACTATTGGTGTTAGTGAAAAATCAGTTATTAATGCTATTAATAAAAATAATAATATAATTAATTGTTATGAACTTAATAATAATAAAATTAATTTAAAAAAAGAAAAAATTTCTAAAAGAATCTTTAAAAGAAATATTACTATTAATAATTTTAAAAAGAAATTTAAAAAGAAAAAAACTAATTTAATATTAGTTAATATTAATCATATTTCTGAATATATATTTAAATTTAGTAAAGATAGTATTTATTTAACAAAAGGTAAAGTTATATATTATGGAACAGTAAAAGAATTTAACAAATTAGATGTAAGTTCATATTATAAAAGATTTAATGTTGATATAAAAGAGGAAACATTTAATAAAAATAAAATTGTAACAGTTACAATTAATAATTATAAATATAATGTATTTAAAGAATTTATTTATACAATAAAATATTATTTAAATAAATTTGTTGATAGAGTAGGAGACTTTTTAGTCGGATAAAATAGTTATGGAGTTGATCAATTGTGTATTTAAAGAGAATAGTAGCACATGGTTTTAAATCGTTCGCAGATAAATTAAATATCGATTTTGAGAGTGGAATTAGTGGAATAGTTGGACCTAATGGTAGTGGTAAAAGTAATGTTGTAGATGCTGTAAGATGGGTTTTAGGAGAACAATCTGTTAAAGCTTTACGTGGGGACGGAAATATGACAGATGTTATATTTTCTGGTAGTGGTTCTAGAAGAGCTAGTAATCAAGCTAGCATTACTTTAATATTTGATAATAGTGATAACTATATTAATTTACCATATACTGAAATTAGTATTAAAAGACAGGTTTATAATGACGGTACTAGTGAATATTATTTAAATAATGAACGTAGTAGACTAAAAGATATTACTTCAATATTGTTAGATACAGGTATTGCTAAAGAAAGTTTTAATATAATATCTCAAGGTAAAGTAGATGAAATTATTACAAGTAAGCCAATTGATCGTCGTGTAATATTTGAAGAAGCTGCTGGTGTATTAAAGTATAAGATGCGTAAAACTGATGCGATTAGAAAACTAGATCGCACAAATGATAATATGAAGCGAGTTGAAGATATTATTGGGGAATTAGAAATACAAGTTGGACCACTAAAAAAACAAAAAGAAAAAGCAATTATATATAAAGAAAAAACTAAAGAATTAAAAGATGTAGAAATTGCTTTATTAGCTCGTGAAATAACTGATATTAATGTTATTTATAAACAGGAAAAAGAACGTATTGAAATTTTAAATAAAGAATTACTTGAATTAACTAGCACAAATTCCAGTAATGAAGCGGTTATTTCTAAATATAAATTAGATTTAATTAAAGTTGAAGAAGAGTTACAATCTTTAAATAAAGAGTTACTTTTAAAAACAAAGTTAGTTGAACAAATTAATAGTAAGAAACAAATTATTTTAGAGCGTAAAAAATATCAAGTTGAAGATAGTAAACTACATACTAATTTAGTAGTTCAAAAAGAACGAGAACTTAATCTTAATAATACTATTAGTGAACTTAAAAGAACTACTAATAATATTGTTAATACTATTAAAGAAGTTAAAATTGATATTGATAAATACAATAAATCAATAAGTAAATTAAAACTAGATCGTACTAATTATGAAAATGAACTTAAAGTTTCGATTAAAAACGGATTAATATTATCAAATAAAGTTGATACTTTAAAACATTCAATAGATAGTAATGCTAGTTTACCATATGCCGTAAAACAAGTATTAACTAATCCTAAATTAAGTGGTATTGAGGGTTCTATTGGTGATTTAATTGAAGTAGATGAAAATAATAGTAAAGCTATTAGTATTGCTTTAGGAGCAAGTGTAAGCGCAATTATTACTAAACGTGAAATTGATGCTAAAGATGCTATTAACTATCTGAAAAACAATAATGTTGGAAGAGCTACTTTTTATCCAATTGATATTATAAAAGGTAGATACTTAGACACTAAAAGTTATGATTTAATAAAAAGTGTTGATGGTTTTGTTGATGTCGCAAGTAATTTAGTTAAAACTAATCCAATATATCATAATATAATTAATTATCATTTAGGGAATGTTATTGTAACTACGAATATAAATAGTGCTACTAATATTTCTAAAATGCTTAATAATTCTAAGCGTATTGTAACTCTTGATGGAGATGTTATTAATGTAGGAGGATCTTTAACTGGTGGTAGTGTTAAAGCTATTAAAAATATTATTAGTGATAAATATGAGTTAGAGACTACTATTAATTTAGTTAATAAAAATGTTAATGATCAAAAAATATTGGAAGAAAAAATAAATGAAATTGATTATAATTTAACTAATTATGAAGATAAATTATATTTAGTTAATAAAGATTTAATCATGAAGGAAAACCTACTTAGTAGTAATGAACTTCAACTTGATGATTTTACTAGCGAGTTAGATAAAGTTAAAAATGAAATAGTTGGAACTAATAGTATATTAAGTAATAGTTTATCAACAGAAGAAGAGACAGTATTAAATGAATATTATCAAGCAATAGACAATAAGAAAGTACTTGAAAATAATATTAATAATTTAGCTAGTAAAAAAGATGAGTTAAAAACTAGTTTAGAAGAATATGAATTCTCTCTTAGAAGAGAAAATTCAAAAGTATATAATCTTAATAAAGAATTAAAAGCTTTAGAGATTGAAGTTAATCGTAAAGATGTTAAAATAGATAATTATTTAAATGTATTAAATGAAACATATAGTTTAACTTATGAAAATGCTATTCAAAATTACGAATTAAAAATTTCACTTGAAGATGCTAAAATAGTAGTAGTAAAACTAAAAAGTGAAATTAAAACATTAGGAGAAGTTAATTTAGGAGCTATTGAAGAATACGACCGTGTAAGTGAAAGATATGAATTTCTTTTATCTCAAAAAAGTGATTTAGATGAAGCCATTAATACTCTTCTTGACATTATAAAAGAGATGGATGAAATAATGATCGTTGAGTTTAAAGAAACTTTTGATCGTGTTAATGAAAACTTTAAAGAAACATTTAAAGAGTTATTTAAAGGGGGGAAAGGTGAGTTAAAACTTACTGATCCTACTAATTTACTTGAAACAGGTATTGAAATAGTAGCATCACCGCCTGGTAAAAAATTAACTAGCATTTCACTACTTAGTGGTGGAGAAAAAACATTCACGGCAATTAGTTTATTGTTTGCAATCTTAAAATCTCGTCCAGTACCATTTTGTATACTAGATGAAGTAGAAGCAGCACTAGATGATGCTAATGTTGATTCATTTGGTGAATATATAACAAAGATGAAAAATAAAACACAATTTATCTTAATAACTCACAAGAAAAAAACTATGGAGTTTGCAGATATATTATATGGAATTACAATGCAAGAAAGTGGAGTAAGTAAATTAGTTAGTGTTAAATTAGAAGATTTAAAATAAAGGAGAAAATATGTTAAAAACAAGTAATATAAGTTTAAGGTTTGGAAAAAGAACGTTATTTGAAAATGTAAATTTAGAATTTAATGATGGAAATTGTTATGGTTTAATTGGTGCTAATGGTGCTGGTAAGTCTACATTTTTAAAAATATTATCAGGAGAAGTTGAAACTACAACTGGTAATGTAATCACTCCTAATAAAGAACGTATTTCAGTGTTAAAACAAAATCATAATGAATTTGATGATTTTGTAGCACTGGAAACAGTTATTATGGGAGATAGTGAATTATATGAGATAAAAGAAGAAAAAGATGCGATATATATGAAAGCAGACTTTTCTGTAGAAGATGGTATTAGAGCTGGAGAATTAGAAGCTCTATTTGAAGCTAAAAATGGATGGATGGCAGAAACTGACGCTAAAGTATTATTATCAGGATTAGGTTTTGAAATTGAAAAACAAGATATGTTAATGAGTGAGTTATCAAACTCAGATAAAGTAAAAGTATTACTTGCTCGAGCTTTATTTGGAAATCCAGATGTATTACTACTGGATGAACCTACAAATGGATTAGATATAAAAAGTAAAATGTGGTTAGAAGAATTTTTAATTAACTTTAAAAATACAGTTATTGTAGTATCACATGATCGTCACTTTTTAAATAAAGTGTGTACACATATGGTAGATATTGATTACTCTAAATTAACGTTATTTATAGGTAATTATGACTTTTGGTTTGAGAGTAGTGAACTTATTCAAAAACAATTACGTGATAGTAATAAACGTAAAGAAGATAAAATTAAAGAATTACAAAATTTCGTTGATAGATTTAGTGCGAATGCCTCTAAAAGTAAACAAGCTACATCTAGAAAAAGATCTTTAGAAAAAATTAAGTTAGATGAAATGGTAGCAAGTAGTCGTAAATATCCATTTATTAGTTTTGAACCAGAAAATGTAGTAGGTAAAAATGTTTTAACTATTGATAGACTTTGTAAAACTATTGATGGAAAAGAAGTTTTAAAAAACTTTAGTTTACAAGTAGCTTTTGAAGATAAAATAGCTTTTATTGGTACAAATGAGCTTGCTAAAACTACATTGTTTAAAATAATTTCTGGTGAATTAGAAGCTGATAGTGGAAGTATTACTATTGGTAATAGTGTTGAATTAGGATACTTTGCTAAAGATCATAGTGAATACTTTAAAGAAAATTTAACAATCGTTGATTGGTTAAAACAATATTCACCTAATACTGAAGAAAGTTTCGTAAGAGGTTTTTTAGGAAGAATGTTGTTTAGTGGTGAAGAATCACTTAAAAGTGTTCAAGTCTTATCAGGAGGAGAAAAAGTTCGTAGTATGATGAGTAAAATTATGCTTGAAAAACCTAATTTCTTAGTTATGGATGAGCCTACTAACCACCTTGATATTGAATCAATAACTTCATTAAATAAAGGAATGCAAAAATTTAATGGTCCAATTTTATTTTCTTCACTAGATCAACAATTAACTGAAACAGTTGCTAATAAATTAATTGAAATAAATGAAGATGGAAGTAGTAAATTATACAATAAAACTTACTCTGAATATATTGAAGATTTACAAAAATAATACCTAAGGGTATTTTTTTGTAATTTGTTAAGTAATAAAAAAAGAAGCTTATTTTATAGCTTCTTTTTTAGTTGAGTAATATAAATTGATTTGTATCATAGACAGTACCATTAATTTTAATGTAAATATTATATCTGCCACTAATTCCTTCATCATTAATATATTTGGTTACTTCAATACCATTTTCAGTTTGTTCTTGATTAAACACATCAATACACATAGCGGTATATGGACGAGAACTTACTTTAATATCATAAGCTTTTTTATCATTAATGTTGTCTAGAATTATTTCAACATCATCATCTTTTTTATAAGTTCCAGTAACAACTAAACGATTACTTTCTTTAGTAATATTTATATTAAATCTTTTATCTAATGTATTTATATCTTTGTTAAATAATACAAATTTAGTTTCACCATCTACTTTAGTTTCACCAATTGTACCAAGTGTTACTCCTGGTTCAGTAATGTAGTTGTTAGTTGTATATAAACTCATTTTATTAGCTCTATAAGTGTTTAATGGCAGTTCCATATAAAATACTTCTTTACCATATTTTTCTTCTACAGTAATACTGTTATATCTATCAGTAGTTTCAACTAAAGGTCCTGCATCATCATTAATTACACCATCAGAGTAGCTTATTCCTCCTGAATTTATAAGATAATGGTCATTATTTATATATCTTACATTAGCTACATAAGGGCTATAAAAGTCACTACCTTTTTCTTTCCCATATTGATATACTTGAGTAATTGTCATATCATCAGTATTTATGTCATAAATAACTCCACGAGAATAATTATTGATAGCATCAAGATATTCATCTTCATATTTACTTCTGTTGTTACCATTATCAAATATAAAGACGTTACCGTCTGGATTAATTACAGCAGAATGCTGTGAATATTGCCATTCAAAATCATCATGGGTTGGAGTAAAGAAATATTTATGGTATTTACTATCCCAATTATTTTTATCTCCAATAATCCAGTTTAATTCATATGTATCATAATCAATGTTTATTACAGCGTCTTGATGTCTACCAGACAACGTCACTGAATTAGTTGTTTCATCATACCAAACAGAATTATTATGAAACCAATCATAATTAATCCAATCTTCACTTTTACCTTCGGTTGTAGGAAGAATAGTTTTCAAATCAATTTCTTTTATAACTTCACCAGTTGTACGATCTATTTCAACTATAACATCTTCAACAGTATCTTTAGAAAAATCATCACTAGCTACTAATAAATTTCCGTTAGGTAATTCAACTACATCGTGGTGATATCCACCAGGCATAATATATTCAAAATATATCTTACCAGTTAAATCCATTTCATATAGTCCAGTTGTATAGTAGGGAGGATTAATAATTTTGTCATTACTTAATAATAAGTTTCCATTTTCAAGTCTATTAATTTCCCATACATAATTAGCAGTTAAATACCATCTTACATCCCCGTTAACATCATATGCAGCTGTATATCCTTGAGAAGATGGAGTTACAAAATATAATTCGTTATCAAGTTCATCTTTATCTGCTCTAACTATAGTAGGCAGTGAAAAATCTTCTGGTAACTTATTAGTTTTAATTGATAGGGTAGTAGTCTTACCATTTATAGTTAAATCTACTTTATTATCACTATCAGCATATAATCCATAAACAGGTATTATATGAGTCTTACTAGGTTTAAATGTATTAGTAAATGTACTATTTTCATCCTTACCATGTACAGTAATTGATGGTGTAGTTAAATCAGTAGTTTCAAATACTATTAATGCAGTAAGTGGAGATATACCGTATGGATCTAATATTACTTTTGGTTCTTCAAAAGTATAATTAGTATCATTTAATAACTGTTCATCTATTTCATTTTGTAACATGATTGTATCTTCAGTTATTATAACTGCTTCTTTTCTCTCAACATTATAATAAATTAATATACTAGCTAAACAAGCTAATAAAATTAATAATATAAATTTTAGTTTAGTTTTACTTTTTCTTTTCATAAATAACCCCTTAAATTAATCTGATTTCTGTTTCAGTAAAAAATGGTTTCTTTTTATCAATTCTGTCAAAAAATAAAATTCCATTTAAATGATCTATCTCATGTTGGAATGCTACAGCTAGTTCCTCACGAGCACGTACTCTTATTTTTTTACCATCCATATCATATCCTTCAATAGTAATACGAGCGTGTCTTGCTACATGTCCTTCAACTTCACGTTCAACACTTAAACAACCTTCACCCATCTCACAAGCAATCATTTCTTCTGAAGTACTTACAATTTTAGGATTGATAAAAACATATTCATCAAATATTCCTTCATCTACTTCATATACAATTATAATAATATTTTTGTTAATACCTAATTGAGGAAAAGCAACACCCATTCCAGGTCTCAAATTATATTTTTCTTCATATTCTGGTAATTGACTATAAGTTAGATGTTTAATTGATTTATGAATTAAATCTTTATATTCACGCTTTAAAGGAAAAGTAATATCACTATTCTTAGCTCTTACACGTTTATCTTTTTCATCTAAGATATTTATCGCTTTAAACATAAAACACCTCCTATATAGTATTTTAACATATTTTTAAATATATTTCATTATAAAAAAAGAGCATTCAGCTCTTTTAAAATAATAGTGCTAGTTATTACAAGGTCCTAATGCTCTTGCACCTATAACTATTACTAATAATATAAATAATACTAAAATAACTGCTGCTCCAGATCCATAACCATAACCACATCCACCACCACTTGGGTAGCCACAACCATATCCTTGGTATCCACCGTAGTAATACATATATATACCTCCTTTTATAATAGAATATTCTATTAAAATAATAATGAAAATGACTTTTACCTAATTTATAAGTATATTATATTTTATTATCATTTAATATATGGTATTATATGTAGTAGGGTGAGAAAATGAAACAGCTTTTTAAACATTTAAAACGAACTTTTCATGATTTAGATAAAAGATTGTTACTATCATGTATTGTTATAAATTTAATCGGTTTATTATTTATCGCTAGTAGCGCTTCTTCGCAGTTTGGAGGAGCAGGAATTGAAATTTTCTCATATTTCTTTAAACAAACAGCTTTATTAATAGGGTCGTCTATAGTAAGTATAGTTATTTTATCAATTGATAGTTCTGTATATAAAAAAGTTATTTGGGGAATTTATGGTTTAATAGTCTTTATTCTATCTTTCATGCTATTATCAGGAGATTCTCATCGTGGAAGTATAAACTGGATTCAAATTTCCGGAATATCATTTCAACCAAGTGAATTTATGAAATTAACTTTGATTATTCTTATAGCAGTATTATTTGAAAAGTATTATAATCATTTAAGTAATCCTAAAGAAAACCATTTAGAAGTTATAGGTAAAATTACATTAACTGCATTATTACCAATGGCAATAATATTTTTTCAAAGAGATTTAGGAACAATGTCAATTTTATTTTCTATACTGGCTATTATGCTTATAATGAGTCCAATTCCAATTATTGAGAAAGCAAAAACTGGACTATATATTATTATATTAGTAGTAATATCATTTTTATTAATATTTACCTCAGAAAATAAAATATTTACTGAAGAACAATTGGATCGATTTGATTATACTAATCCTTGTAGTAACTATGAAGAAGGTGGATATCAAGTATGTAATTCTATAATTGCTATTAACAATGGTAATTTATTTGGAGTTGGTGCTGGAAAGAGTAGTCAAAAATATTCTTATATACCAGAAGCTCATACAGACAGTATATTTGCTATTATAGTAGAAGAAATGGGATTATTATTATCTACTATTATATTTTTATTATACGCCTATATTATGTACCGTATATTAATACTAGCTTGTTACGCTAATACTATTAGAGGACGATATATATGTATGGGAGTTGCTGGTTATTTGATGGCTCATATATTTATTAATTTGGGAGGATTATTCGCATTAATCCCGCTAACTGGAATACCATTACCTTTTATTTCTTATGGTGGATCATTTATTATTTCTGCAACATTCTCGCTTGCTGTTGTACAAAGAATTCATATTGAAACAAAGTGTTCGTACAAACATTTAATTTATAAAAAGAAAAAAGCACAATAATTATTGTGTTTTAAATTGACTTTTTTTATAAAATCTATATAATAAATTGAAGGTGATAAGATATGTTTGAAAACAATATAAAGAAAATATATAAAAATTTATTATTTCAAATAACAGATAATACACTATATAAAACAGGAGTTTATTATTTAGATTATAATAGAAATAACTTTATAAAAATAAATAGTGATTGGGAGTTTTTATCAATTGAAAAAGTAATGAATGATGAAAATTATACTATTTGTAAATATGAATTAAATGATACTAGATTAAATAGAAAGTGTTCTTCAGAAGTGGCAAATGCTTTAAGAAATAAAAGAAAATGTTTTAAAAAAGTTTATGAAAATTTAGACTTTACATATTTAGATGAAGATATTTATCAAATTAATAATATTAAGGAAGCAAAAATCTATTTGAAAGAAGATTATAATAAATTAGATAGAATTTTAAAGTCATTTGAATATCCATTCGAATGTGCTGATGAATTATCATATAAAAGTATTGAAAATCTACAACAATTAATGTTAAAATTTAAACAATTGTGTGAAAATAGTTCTATTGGTTCTTCAATAGTACATATTGAAGGAGATAAAATTTTTTCATTAGATAAAAAATTAAAAGATATAATTGGAGAATATACTTTTAAATTAGATGATGAAAACAGCAACTATAATGCCTCATACAATCATATAGGTATAAACAGTTTATCAAAGGAAGAAAAGCTAGAAGTTTTAGCTAATAATATAATATATTGTGGTAATAAACAAAATACAAAAATTAATAAAAGAAACATTAAATAACAAATTAAATTTTGAATATAATGTTTTAGGAGGTTTACAATGAAAGCAGATATAACATATAAAGAAGAAACTGAAACAAATTTAAAAATAATTACTAATGAAGGAACAAATAAAAGTGAAATCTGTTACTTCGTTCCATATAATGGTAAAGTTATCAGTTTAAATACTAATTTAGAATATAGTACAATTGAAGAATTAAGAGTAAGCGGGAACTACACTATTAATAATTTCAGTTGGAATAATTTTAGTAATAAAGAATTAAATGAAATCATTGTTAAATATGGTATAGTTAAACAAAATTATACAAAAGGCAAAAGTGAAAATCAATTATTAAATGAAATTTATCAATCATTATTTAATTTAAATATATCATTTAATACTATTAACTTTTATAATAAAAAAGATTTTGAATTGATAAATGTTTTAAATAATAAAATTGAAATATTTGAAAAAATGAAATTGATTGATACTGATAACAAGAATGCTGATTATGACTCTAGAAAATGCAAAATTTTAAGTGAAGAAATATTTAATACTATTAAACCACTTTATGAAAAAGCTAGAGAAATGGAAATTACTACTAAACTTGGAATTATAAGTGGTGAAAATATTCATTTTATTGGTACTTCAAATGAGGAACTAATGGGAATGGATTCGTTAGGGACTGATATGTATGTTGGTAGTCAAATTATAAATAAAGAACAATTGAGTGCAACTATTAACGTTAATGACACTAAAAAACTTAATAAAATTTATATGGAAACAGTTAATTTAGTGACAGATAATAATATTGATATTCGCTATGAAAACAGATACTAAATTATCTATTTAAATTTACTTTTCAACAGTAATATGTTAGAATATTAGCTTATTAAGTGAGGTGTTTTATATGATAGTAGATATTACTTATAAAGGTGAGTTAGAAAAAAATTTAAATATTATTGTAGATGAAAATAATAATGAAGAAGTGGTACACTTTGATTATAAAAAAGGAGTAATTACTTTCTTAGAACGTAGTACATCAAAAAGAATAGCGAATTTTGTTGAAAATTATGCAGGAAGTATTAAAAATTTTGACTGGAGTAAGGTAGATAAGTATGCTCTTTCAAAAATTATTGTTCGTTATTATAATTTAATTTTACCAAAATTAAATGATGATTATTCATTTAAAATCATTTACCAAAACATATTGGAAATAAATAATCTTGATTTTATGGTTGTTGTTGATAGTAGTCCTTTTGATATCACACCTCATTTTGCAGTGGTATCTGACGAAGTTGCAACTATTTTAGAAGGATATGAAATAACAACAATGGATAATTTTGACGTAACGGGTACTGAAATGCATCATTTAATAATTGCTTTAGATGAATTTTTCCCAGAGCAAGTATATAATACATATAAAAATGCTATTAAATATAAAGTAGAGGCTAACTTAAATAAAAAAAGAAAATAATAAAATATTTTTCTTTTTTATTTGCTTTAATATTATTGATATGTTAGAATATTATTTAATTAAGTGAGGTGTTTTATATGATAGTAGATATTACTTATAGAGGTGAGTTAGAAAAAAATTTAAACGTTATTGTTGGTGATGATGATAAAAAAGAGATAGTGTATTTTGATTATGAAAAAGGAATTATTACATTCCTAGAGAGTGATAAATCGGAAAGAATAGTTGACTTTGTAGAAACTTATGCAGGGGAAATTAAAAATTTTGAGTGGAGTAAAGTATACGGCAAATATGAACTTTTAAAAATTATTCTTTGTTATTATGATTTGATTTTAACAAATCCAACAACAAAAAATAAAGCTGCTATTTGTGGTAATTTAGTTGAAATGAATGAAGTTGATTTTATGACAATTATTGATAACAATGCTAGTGAATTTACTGAACAATTTGCAATAATCGATGAAAATACAGCAACAATATTAGATCAAACTGAACTAAAAACAACTGATAATTTTGATGTAATTAATTCTAAAATATTTACAGCAGTTAATAGTTTAATGGTTAAATCTGAAGAAGAAATTATTCAAGTATATAATAATGCTATAAAATATAAATTAAATTCTAATTTAAATAAAAAAAGAAAATAATAATATATTTTCTTTTTAATTTGATATTTTAAGTTCATTGTGTTATTATAACAACTATTGTTTAAAAAGGGGATATTCATGAAATTAGATACAACATATAAATATGAACTTGAAAATAATATTAAAGTTCTTACAAATACAAATACATTAGACAGTATATATATATACTTAAGTCCTGTTACATATGAATTAACAAATTTACTTAGTGGAGAACAAATCAACTTAAATGAATATATTAATAATGAATATAAATTAAAGAATATAAATTTAAAAGAAACAGATACATATTTATTAATAGGATTATTAAAAAACTATATTAAAGCTACTACAGTTCAAGAATATAGTTATTTATTAGTGCAGCGTGCAATAAGTAGTTTTGGTTTTGAATTGAAAAAAGTAAAAGTGTTTGATATAGAAGATTATAATCAATTAAATTCCGTAGCACAAAATATGAATGAAATTGCTAAAACAGCATTTAGTATAAAAAATAGTGGTGAGTTAAACGAATTTGATAATTTAAGAGTTTCACAGCTTGAAGAAAAGTATAATCTTTTGAATATAAAATATCAAGAATTGTTAATAGAAAATGAACTAAGTACAATAGCAATTGTAAGTGATAAAAATAGTATTTTATATATAAATGACTATGAATATAAAGATATAGTAAATAATCTAGGGGAAGAGTTTGGAGCTGCAATAGTTGAAGTTAATTATGATCATATTATTCCAGAAGATTATAACCCATTATTAAAGTATTCGAATAAAAGAGATGAAAAAAGTTTACTAAACATTTACTTTAATTTAGTAGAGTATACAGTAGAAAATAATGTTGAACTAAATAAATATAAAAGGTAATGATCTTTTATATTTTTATTTAGTAGTAAAATTGCAATTTATATGTTAATATAAATATGTATTTATGAGGTGTGATTATGGATCAAAATTTAAAAAGAACTATTATATTAGAACATTATCAGAATCCATCTAATCGTGGATTAATTAATGATGAAAAATATATATTAAAAAATATGAATAATGAAAGTTGTATCGATGAAATTGATTTAAATATATTAATTGAAGATAATATTATTAAAGATATAAAATTTGATGGTGAAGCTTGTGCTATTTGTACTAGTTCAACATCAATTATGACTACTATTTTAATTGGTAAAACAATTGATGAAGGGATAAAAATATGTAGTAATTTTACAAATATGATTGAAGAGTTAGAATATGATGATGCTTTACTTGAGGAAGCTATTGTATATGATGATATTTCAAAACAACCTAATCGTAAAAAATGTGCATTATTATCTTGGTGGGGTATAGAAGAAGTATTAAAAGAAAATAAACAAAAATAGATAATATTATTACTATTTTTACGTTTATTTGATATAATGATTGAAGGTGATAAATATGGAACAAATGAATAGAACAGAATTAAGACATAAGATAATGACTATTCTTTATCAAATTAATATATATGAAAAACATAAAATGGCTTTTGATGTAGATAGTGTTATTAAAGAAGTTATGGAAGTTGATAATGAATTTGTTAAAGAAATGGTTTATGGAGTTACTACATATAAAAATGAAATAATAGAAATTGCTAATAAAAATTTAGATGGATGGACAATAGATAGACTTGGAAATACAGATCAAGCTATATTAAAAATGAGTATATATGAACTTTTATATACTAATACTCCTCCAATAGTAGTAATAAACGAAGCTGTTGAACTTGCTAAAGAATTTAGTGATGATAGTGTTAGAAAAATGATTAATGCATCATTAGATAAAATTTATAAAGAAAATGAAAAATAAAATATCTTCGGATATTTTTATTTTTACATTTACACATACATTTGTTTGTGATAAAATGTATTTAGGATGGTGATAAGATGAATGATAGTAAATATTTAACTGTTGGTGCAATTACAAAGTATTTAAAACATAAGTTTGATACAGACAATAATTTAAAAACAGTATTTATTAAAGGTGAAATATCCAATTTTAAGGCTCATACATCTGGTCACTTATATTTTTCAATTAAGGATGAAGTAAGCAAAATCAATGCTATTATGTTTGCTAGAGATGCTTCTAAAATTACATTTAAGCCTGCTGATGGGACAAAAGTATTAATATGTGGTCGTATTAGTGTTTATGAAGCTACTGGAGGTTACCAAATATATGCGAGTGAAATGTTAGAAGATGGTGTTGGAAGTTTACATATAGAGTTTGAAAAATTAAAGAAAAAGTTGGCAGCTGAAGGATTATTTGATGATCTAAATAAGAAAAAAATACCTGAGTTGCCTAACCGTGTTGGTATTATTACTGCTGCTACAGGTGCTGCTATTAGAGATATATTATCAACAATTAAAAGACGTTATCCTATTTGTGAAACTATTTTATTTCCATCACTAGTACAAGGTGATAACGCTGCTGTTGATATTGTTAAAAATATTGAACTTGCTAAAAATTATAATCTAGATGTATTGATAGTAGGACGTGGTGGAGGATCTATTGAAGATATGTGGCCATTTAATGAAGAGATTGTAGCAAGAGCAATTTATGAGTGTCCTATACCGATTGTTAGCGCAGTCGGACATGAAATAGATTTTACTATTAGTGACTTTGTAGCTGATTTAAGAGCCCCAACACCTACTGGAGCAGCTGAAATGGTTGTGCCCAATATATTTGATTTATCAAAGCATATTAGTCAGCTAAATATTAGAATAAATGAGTCAATTGTAAATAAAGTAAATGTAAATAAAATTAATTTAGATAATTTAAAAAATTCATTTGTAATTAAAAATCCTATGACTATGTATGATAATAAGAAACAACAAATTTCTTTAATAAATGAGAAATTAAATTATTTAATAATGAATAAGTTAGAAAATACTAAGATAAAATTAGGATCAATTAAAGGTTCGTTTGTAATTAATAATCCGGCAATTATGTATGATAGTAAAAAACAATCTATTAAAACTATTAATGAAAAATTAAATTATTTAATTAATAATAAAATTAGTACAAATAAAAATAAGTTTTCATTGTTTAAAAGTAATTATATATTAAATAATCCTAACGAATTATATAAAACTAGTAGTATGCAGTTATCAGCATTAATTGAAAAAATAGAAATATTAAACCCTTTATCAGTATTAAAGCGTGGTTATACTCTTAATTATCAAGGTGATAGGGTTGTTAGTAGTATAAATAATATAGATATGAAAAAAGATATTAAAACAGTATTTAATGATGGATACATCATTAGTAAAGTAATTGATATAAAGGAGAATAGTAATGAGTAAAGAAGTTAAATTTGAAGATAAACTTAAAGAATTAGAGACAATTATTAATGAATTAGAAAATGGAAATGTTGATTTAGAAGCATCAATTGAAAAGTATACTAAAGCTATGAAATTGGTTAAAGAATGTGATGAAAAATTAAAAAACATTGAAACTACAGTTAGTAAAATTGTTACTGAAAATGAAAGTTTAGAAGATTTTAAAATAGAAGAGTAGAATTACTCTTTTTTTGGCAATTTTTACTATTATATATTTAAAATAATAATCCATACTATATATGTAGTCTATATTTAGTAAGGAGTAAACCTATGACTTTGATCAAAGAAAAAAAACTAAAATATTTTCTCCTATTTACTTTATTGTTTATTCCAATCAATGTACTTGCATACAGTGAATATTTAATCCCTGGTGGTGAAAATATTGGAATTGAATTAAATAGTGATGGGATAATAGTTGTAGACTTTTATGAAGTTAATGGAGAAAATTATGTTGCTGAATCTAATTTAGCACAGGGAGATGTTATAAAAAGTGTTAATGGAATAAAAGTTTATACTAGTGAAGATTTATTAACTACTATTAGTGCTGATTGTACTACTGCTTCAATAACATACTCTAGAAATAATAAAGAATATAAAACTGATTTAAAATTAATTTCTGATGATGGTGAATGTAAAACTGGTATTTATATTAAAGATAAAGTATCTGGGATTGGAACTTTAACTTATATTGATCCACAAACTAATTTATATGGAGCATTGGGTCATGAAGTATTGGAAAAAACATCAGGTAACTTATTAGATATGAAATCTGGTTCTATACATCCATCAACTGTTACAAGTATTAATAAAAGTAGTAATGGTGTACCTGGTGAGAAGAATGCTATATTTGATAATGATAGTTTATTAGGATCTATTGATGAAAATACTATTCAAGGTATATATGGTGAATATTCTTCAGAACTACCTAATAAAACGTTATTAGAAGTTGCTAATCCGGAAGATATTAAAATTGGAGATGCAACTATTAGAACAGTGTTAGATGGTAGCGAAATAAAAGAATATACCATAAATATTATTAAAATTAATAAAGATTATAGTGAACAAACAAAAAATATTCTATTCGAAATAACTGATAGTAGGTTATTAGAACAAACTGGCGGAATTGTCCAAGGAATGAGTGGTTCACCAATTATCCAGAACAATAAAATTGTTGGAGCTGTAACACATGTTATAGTCGATAATCCGACTAATGGATATGGTATATTTATTACTAATATGCTTGAACAAGGAGAGAATTAGTCTCTTCTTTTTTATATTTTTATTTAAAAAATACGAGATTTTAGATTTGTAAAAATTATATTTTTATAATATAATATTTCTAATAAAGTTGGTGGTGTATGAATAGTAAGTATCTTATATTTTTAGATTTTGACGGAGTTGTGAATAATTTTATTATAATAGATGGTCATTATGAAATTTCTAGTCCATACGATGGAGTAGTCAATAATAAAATTGCTATAGGATATTTAAACGAATTATATAATATAGTAAATTATGATATAGTGGTAAGTTCATCTTGGAAATATATAGAAAAGAGAGATAACTATACTTATGGATGTGCTGATATACTATATAATAGTGGCTTAAATCCAGATATTAAAATAATTGGAGTTACACCAGATATGAGTTCTAGAGAAGAAGAAATAGAAAATTGGATTTTAATTAATAATTATAATGATAAGTATGTGATTATTGATGATGAAGAAAATTCTTTTTCAAGACTAAAAGATAACTTGATTTTATGCGATGAAGAAGTCGGGCTTATTGAAAGTGATATCACTAAAATATTAGAAAAATTTAATGTTAATAGAAAAATTTTTTAAATAGGAGGTTTATTTTATGAATGATAATTATAAAAAGATGATTGATATTATGAGAGAAAAATTATTAAAAGCTTATGCTAAAACAAACGATGCAATAAATTTTTTAGAGAATAATGTGGATGTGGTTTCAATGGCTGTTGAGTGGTGGATTAGTGATATATTAGAAAATTATTCTGATGAATTAACTGAAGAAAAGATTAATATTTTTAGACAGCATTTAGCACTTCATATTAGTAAAGAAGTATATAATAATGGATTTTGTTCTCTTGTTTGTAAAGATAGACCAACACACGGCTTATTTTATGTAGCTAGTATTTCTAAAATACCTATTGAATGTTTTTCTCAATATATTTCAATTAACATTGTGAAAGATTGTGATGAAGTGGAAATTTACCACGAACTAAACGATGAATATTATTATATAAATCGTGATGAATATTTTTCAGTAAAAATGCCTAAAAATTATTCTTAAATAATTTATGATATGGTATAATTGATTATGTAAGTGTATACTTATTTTAAGTAATAGGAGGAATTATGAATAACTTAAAAAAAATATTATTAGCTAGTGTAGCATTACTAGTAGTTACTGGTTGTGGGAGTGAACAAACTTTAACTTGTGAAAAGGAAGATACTGAATTAGGAAGTAAAATTGTTGTTACTAATAAATTTAGTGAAGATAAGTTAGAAGAAATGACTATGTTAACTTCAATGGATTTACAAGGTGGAACTCTTCCAACTGATGAAGATTTAGAATCATTCTGTGCTACAAGTGAGGGTGTTGAAGGAACTTACTGTGATGCATCTATGGATGGAGACATTTTAAAACTTAATTTAAAACTTAAAATGAATGAATTAAGTGACGATGCTAAAGCAGATTTAGGATACGACGGAGAAACTTATGATTCTTTAAAAAAAGAATTAGAGTCTGAAGGGTATACTTGTAAATAAGAGATAATCTCTCTTTTTTATTTTATATAAAATGTGATATAATATAAATACAAGATAACTTATAAATTAGGAGGTAAATTATGAGTAATTTAAAAAAAATATTATTAGTAGGTGCTACTATGTTAGTTTTAACAGGTTGTAGTAATTCAGATACATTAACATGCGAATTGAAAGATTCTGAAACTGGTTCAACAAGTAGAGTTGTGTCTAAGTATAATGATGATAAAATTAAATCTTTATCAATGGAATCGATTATGGATTTTGGCATTGAAATGTCTCAAGAAGATTTAGATTCAATATGTGATACTGATGAGTTAGTAGACGGGATGGAATGTTCAGCTACTAATAACGGTACAGAAGTAACAATCGCAATCACAATTGATTTTGATAAGGCTGATGATAGTGTTGTATCTGGATTGAGTTATGAAGACACTTCGTATGAAGGATTAAAAAAAGATTTAGAAGCAGAAAATTTTGTTTGTAATTAAGAGATAGTTATATCTCTTTTTATTTATGTTATAATAATAATATGGAGGATTAAAATGGGAAAAGTATATTTTAAAAAATTAAATAAGTTAGATGAAAGTATTAATGATATAGTCTATAATTTACTAGAAAAAATAACAAGTGAAGAAGATATAAAATTAAATGGTGTTATTCCGATTAAAGTTCACTTTGGTGAGAAAGGAAATACAACATTTATTAAGCCCAAATATTTTAATGGAATAAAAAAATATTTAACTGATTATAAACTTGAAACTTGCTATATTGAAACGAATGTTTTATATAAAGGTAGTAGAACTATTACTAGTGATCATATTAACACTGCAATTGAACATGGATTTGATGATCTAGATATAGTTATTGCTGACGGTGAAGAAGAAAATATGTATAATGAAGTGGTTGTAAATTTAAAAAACTTTGATAAATGTAAAATTGGATATAAATTTAAAGATTACACAAATTTTATTGTTGTATCACATTTTAAAGGTCATGGAATGGCTGGATTTGGTGGAGCTATTAAACAGTTAGCGATGGGATTTGCTTCTCGTGGAGGTAAACTTCATCAACATTCTCAAAGTGTACCAGTCATTAATAAAGATGTATGTATTGGGTGTGGTAAGTGTGTTAGAAAATGTCCTGTGGATGCTATTAGTTTGGTTAATAAAAAGGCAATAATTGATAGTAAATGTGTAGGATGTGCCTCGTGTACTACAGTGTGTCCAGTTAATGCAATAAGTAATAGTTGGGAAGTAAGTAACTTTCATGAAAAGTTAGCTGAATATGCATTCGCTGCTACTAGAGGTAAAAATAACATATATATTCAATATGCCTTTGATATTACAAAAGAGTGTGATTGTCATGGAGTCCATATGGACCCAATTGCTCCCAATATTGGTGTTTTTATAAGTACTGATCCAGTTAGTATTGATAGTGCTACATATGATAATTTTATAAAAATGACTAATAGTAAAGATTTTTCAACTGGTTTAATTACACTTAATTACGCTGATGAGATAGGATTAGGTAGTAAAGACTATGAATTAATAGAATTATAAGAAACTTTAGTTTCTTTTTTTTTTATATTTCATGATATACTATAAATATAAATGTGGTGATGAGATGGTTTTAGATAAAAAAGTTAATTTTATTAATTATATGTTAATTGGTAGTGCACTAATTATTTTAGGAATAATTCAACTTGTATATAAAGAAAGTATATATATATTAATAAGCTTTATTTTAGGAGCTAGTATATTGTTAAGTGAAATTAAAAATAGTTACTTACTTTTATTTACTAAAAATAACAATATTAATACCTTAAAAACTTCTTTTGGTGTAGTACTTGGTATTTTATTATTATATATTCCTACAACATCATTAGTAGTGGTATCATTAATAGTAGGGTTTTACTTTATACTACATGCCGTAATAAAGTTAATACAATTGATAATATTTATTAAAGATGATATATATAATTATAGTTTATTATTTCAAATAATTATTACTTTATTATTTGGGATATTTATTTCATTTACTCCAATTAAAAATTTTGAAATAGTAATAGTATTATTATCTTTATATTTTATAATTTTAGGAGTATCTAATATAAATGATGCTCTTAAAATAATTATTCCTAATAAAATAAAAGATAAATATAAGCGTAAAATAAAAATTACAATTCCTGCCATAGTATCTGCAATAATTCCATTAATAGTATTTAGAAAAATAAATGAACAAATAGAATTAAATACAGTTAAAAAATATGTACGTACTAATTATTATAATGATTTAAATATTAAAGTATTAGTACATTTGCGAGATGATGGATTTGATTCTGTAGGTCATTTAGATATTGTCTTTAATGATCAAGTTATAAGTTATGGTAATTACGACAGTGATTCTAGGAAATTTTTTAATACTATAGGAGATGGAATTTTATTTAAAGTAAGTGATAAGCTTAAATATATTGATTTTTGTATCAATAACAATCATAAAACAATTATTGAATATGAAATAAAATTAAGTAAAAAGAATTATGATAATATAGTTAGAACATTTAAAGATATTATGAAATATACATATTCATGGTATTTACCAAAAAATTATAATAAAAATTATTATGCTTATTTACTTTATAAAAATACTGACGCACAGTTTTATAAGTTTAAAAGTGGTAAATTTAAAACTTATTTTAATTTTACTACTAATTGCGCTATGTTAGTTGATAAAGTATTAGGAGCTACTAATACTGATATATTAAATATAAATGGTATAATCACACCAGGAACTTATTATTTGTATTTGGAAAAAGAAATATCAAAGAAAAATGGTATAGTTATTAAAAAGACTATTTATAGATAAAAAAAGACGGTTAAATAACCGTTTTTTTATGCTGGAAAATACACCATAATAGATGCTGCATAAGATAATAGAGCTGCTATTAATAAAATAACCGCTATTATTTGATGACTTTTAATTTTAAATTTTTTCTTTTTCTTTTTTACTTGATTTTTCTTAGTAGTCATAATTCACCTCATATTAATTATACTAAATTTTTTAAAATAATGGAATATCTTCTTTTTAAAATCATATTATTTGATAGGTGATAAAATGAAACAACACAAAAGTAGTGGACAAGTTAAAAAAACTAATCGAATAATTATATTTTTAATAACTTTATTTATTATTGGTATCATATGTGGATCTTTATTTTTAGTTTTATTAAATAATGGTGATAAAGAGGTTGTAAATAAATCAATTGAATCTTTTATTAATACTATAAATAGTAATGAATTAAATTATTTTTCTACTTTTATTAATACATTTATAGCTAACTTAACTTATGTTTTGATAATATGGTTACTAGGAATATCAGTTATTGGCTTACCTATAATCATTATTATGTATTTTTCTAAGTCTTTTATATTAGGGTTTAGTATTGCATCTATATTTTATAAACTTAAAGCTAGTGGATTATTATTTAGCCTTTTTTACTTATTTCCAGCCCATTTAATCAATGTTTTAGTGTATACACTACTACTTACACATTCTACTAGATTTTCTCTTAAAATAGGTAAAGCAATAATGAAAAAAGGAACAATTGATTTTAAAGTAGCTATGAGAAAGTATATTAAAGTATTAATTATATCTATTCTAGGTATATTTTTAGCAAGTTTACTTGAAGTATTTCTAACACCATTATTATTAAAACTAGTAAGTTAATAACTTGCTTTTTTATCATTATATAGTATAATACTATAAGTTGAGTAGAGGTGTATATAAATGAAAAAAGTAGTAGTAGGTATTAGTGGGGGAGTAGATAGTAGTGTTGCGGCTATTTTATTAAAAGAAGCTGGTTATGAAGTAATCGGTTTGTTTATGCGTAACTGGGATAGTTTAGTTAATAATGATATTCTAGGTAATAAAGAATTAAATAGTGGTGAAGTATGTACTCAAGAACAAGATTATATGGATGCTTTAAAAGTATGTCAAAAATTAGATATACCTCTTCATCGTGTTGATTTTGTTAAAGAATATTGGGACTATGTATTTACTTACTTTTTAGAAGAATTAAAATTAGGTAGAACACCAAATCCAGATATTATGTGTAATAAATATATTAAATTTGATATGTTTGTAAAAGAAGCATTAAAATTTGATTGTGATTATGTTGCTACTGGTCATTATGCTAGAATGCAAGATGGTAAACTTTTAAGAGGAATTGACAATAATAAAGATCAAACATATTTCTTAAGTCAATTAACAGAAAAACAGCTTGAAAATGTTTTATTTCCAGTTGGTAATTTAGAAAAAAAAGAAGTACGTGAAATAGCCAGTAAACATGGTTTAATAACTGCAGATAAAAAAGATTCTACTGGTATTTGTTTTATCGGAGAAAGAAATTTTTCTAACTTTTTAACAAATTATTTACCAAATAATCCAGGTAATGTAGTAAATATAGACACTAAAGAAATTGTTGGGAAACATATTGGTTTAATGCATTATACAATTGGTCAAAGACGTGGTTTAAATATTGGTGGAACTAAAGATAGAATGTTTGTAGTTGGAAAAGATCTAACAACAAATATTTTGTATATTTCAACAGGTAATGAAGAATATTTGATTAGTGATTCATGTTTAATAGATAATGTTAATTTCAATACAAGTAAAAGAGTTACTAAATGTACAGCTAAATTTAGATATCGTCAAGAAGATAATGAAGTTGAACTTATTTATTTAGATAACGGAGAAGTATTGGTTAAATATCCACAAGGAGTGCGTTCTGTAACACCGGGACAAGCTTGCGTATTATATGACGGAGATGAATGTTTAGGTGGAGGTATTATTAAAGAAGTTAGAAAAAATAATACTAAGCTTTGGTATTTATAATATAGTATACTTTTACTTTACACTTGACATTTGACAATGTAAGAATTAAAATAATATTAGGAGTGTGTATTATATGAGCAAACTAATTGAAATTCTACATGAACTTGGTATATCTAAAGTTAAATTAGCAAAATTTTTAGGAGTGTCAAGACAAATGATTTATAATTATTTAGAATTTGACGACATAAATAAATGGCCCAAAGATAAAAAAGTATTAATATTTAATTTGTTAAATATTAAATCGGGTAGTGAGCTTGAAAATATTGTAGTAGATACTGATTATATGCTTAGTGTTGAAGCCAAATTGAATTCTGTTTTATCTGGTGAAGAAAATGATTTAAGCAATAGTTATATTAAACTAGGTAATTTAAATAAAAGAGATAGTGAATTACTTAATAATATTGTTGATCTTATTAAAGATAAACTTGAAGATGATAAAACAGATCGTGAATATAATACGATGAATTATTTATATCGTTTTATTCAAATGATTGATTCAGCACCAGAACTTAGATATATGTTAGCATATGTTTCTAAAACTAGTGGTAATACTAAACCTTATGATTTTGCTTTTGATGAAACTAAACAGTTTGTATTTGAAAGTATTTTATTCTCAGCTATTACACTATATAAAAGTGGTAAATCTGACCATGATAAACTTTCTAAGAGTCACAAACGTTTTGTTGAAAAATTAGAACAAAAAAAAGAAGAGCAATTAGGTAGAACTTTAAGTCTTCAAACTCTAAATGCTCAAGCACTTAAAGAATTAGGTTATACTAAAGTTACTGAAGAAAACTATCATGAAGTAGTTCAAAAAGTAGCTGAAATTAAAACTAGAAGATTTGATTAAAACATGGGTTAATCCATGTTTTTTGATACTTAATAAAATAGGGCAGGTGAGTAGTACCTAAATACCTGGTAGAATAAAAATAATACTATTCCCCTCTTACCTTAATCAATAAATTATACTCCCAGAGTTTCATAATCACAATAAGTTTATATAAGAACAACTATATATATCATTTAACAGATAATATAATATTAAATGATTATTGTTTTAAATATTAAAATCATAGGTATATATAATAACTCATATAGAAATATAATTTGTATTACTAAAATATAAATATTTAAATTAAAATAAGTAATTGTTATTTAATAGTAATTATAAATAATAATTTAAATCAGGTTAACATCTAAATGATACTTTAAAATTTCATTTAACTTACAATATATCTACTTATTATTTAATTACACACAACTTACGATAATGTATATTATGTTAACTTGTGTATTTTGATAAATTAGTAATGCAATTATACAGTTTGATTATTAATACTATTTATTATCAAATTAATTTTAGTACCACATTAACTCTTATTATTTAATTTATTATACTTAGTATTATGTTATAATATTATTGTATATATTAAATGTTTATAATCATACTAAATATATATAGTAATAGATAAATTATTATATAATGTCATTTAAGTTAGTTCAACCAGTTTGTGTTTATAAAACATATATAAGTAAGTTATTTATATTTATTTGATATATTCATGTATTAAATTTAAAAGTAGGGTAATACTATAAATGGGGTAAGTGATGATTTAATATCATTTCCCCTATCTATATTATGGAGGCAATAAAATGAAAAGAATGAATAATAATTATAGTAATAATCGTATAACAAATAATAAGGCAAATGGTAAAACTGTAGATTCAATTGGTTTTGAAAGTACTGAATCAAACAATACAACTAGTAATAGAACTAATACACAGACTAGTAATTGTAATCATAATTCTTCTAGAAATTGTAAATAATTTATATTTAAAAAGAACTATATTTTATAGTTCTTTTTTATAGTATTAAAGAGGAAAGTAGTACTACCCCTACTCCGCTTAGTACTCCTAGTACAGTTAGTTTTTTATTATAACTAATACTCTTAATTAGTAGTTCTGTTAAAGCAATATTAAGCATTAAGCCTGCAATAAAACTAAAGATTAATCCTAATATAAAATTATTAATAAATGGAGCTAAAAATAAGCAGGCAATTAGTGCACCTAAAAATTCACTGAACCCTGATATAGTTGTATATTTAATGGCAGTTAGTTTAGATTTAGTACTATAGTAAATAGGAATACTAATACATATTCCTTCTGGTATATTATGTAAGGCTATACTAACAGCTAGTTTAATACCTAATTTTAAGTCATTTGTAGTAGTTATATATGTTACTATACCTTCTGGTATATTATGAAGTATAAGTGCTATCATTGATATAATTCCTAGTGAGTATAATTTACTATCGTTACTCGCTTCTACTTTATCTTTTATTAAGTTAGATATCAGTATTCCAATTAAACTAAAAATCAATATATATATATATGTTATTGTGATATTTTTTTCACTACCGATTAATTTTATTGCTTCAGGAATTAAGTCATGAATTGATACGCATATCATTACTCCACTGGCTAAAGATAAGGAGTAAGCTATTAAATTATTTTTATTCCCTTTTTTGAAGATTAATAATGCTCCTAAAACAGTTGATAAACCGGATATTAAGCTTATTATAAGACCAAAATTCATATGTTATCACCTATTTAACTATATAAAAAAACTATACAATTTATGTATAGTTTTATTCATATATACCAATTAATGAACCAATATTTTCTAAAGGCATATTAGTTATTTTATTGTAAAAAGCTATTTCGTCATTGCTTAGTACAACCGGAACAGCATCTATTAATAATTCATCGTTTTCATATAATTTAATTGAGTGAATAATAGCAGTTCCATTAATATGCCTCTTATCCATCTACCTTCATTATTTGCGAATAAATATAGTTCATAAACACTACTCCATACTGTATCTGATGGATTATAATAATTTCTACCGTTTAATATTAATCCATTTTTATCTATTTGTGCAGAATATCTAACATTAGGAACAAATCCTTGTGCACCTAAATTATAACTTGTAGTATGAAATTGTAATAAACTTTCTGTACTATTCCACGCTATCGCAAACATTTGGTTTTGATATGCACGTCTACTACTAAATAACCACATTGATGAACTCTTATTAGTTGTTAGAGTATAATCGACAATTACTTTAGAATTGCTTGATGGATAAAAACCTGTTCTAACATAAGAATTAGTAGTTGATGTAACCCCTGTTAAATATTGTTTAACAGTAGGAATATCTTGTTGAGTATTAAATAAATATTCGATACTTAAGCTACCTGTACTACTATAATTAACAAAGTTAGCAATTGTTACAACAAAAGTAATACGCTCACCAGGAAGCAATATTTTACCAACACTTAGCCCATCTATTCTAAATGTTAAATTCTTATTAGAATAACTTTCGTTAAATCCACTATAGACTTGATTAATATTTGTATTATTAACAATAGTAACAGAATAATTAATAGTAGCACTAGCATTTGATAGATATGGGTAAAATGTAGATGTTGTATCTTCAAATAAAGATGGAGACTTTTCGCTTGCAGAAGTAGAAGGAAATGAATTTAATACTATGTCTTCTATATAAATGTTATTATTTATAGGTGTTACTAATGCTGTCCCGCTAATTGTTAAATTAGTATTTAATGCTGAGTATCCTATAGAAATAAACATAATTGAGATGCATAATAAACTACCTAATATAACTTTTAAATTATTTTTTTTATATCTCATATATTTTTCTGTTTATTAAATGTTGTTTTCATATTCTTGATAAGATAAGTTATCACTAACTATTTTTATACTTTTAACATTCTTAAAACCTAATGCTAAAATGTAAGCTAATTCCATATCGAATACAACACTTTCTTTAATATCTGTTTGTAAAACAAAATCATTACTAGTATAACAAGTTATATTTCCGTTTATTAATCTATATTCTTTTTCATCATATGTTACATTAGGATGATATAAATATACCTTATCTATTTTTACTTCTGTTCCAACATCAATATTATTACTACCAACATAACCAATATTTGTAATTGGAGTATTTCTATCGATATCTTTCAATGCTTCAATAACATTTAATCCCCCTACTCCAGTTAATACTACATCTTCATTATTAGTATTATATTTTTCAGCTAATTTAATTTCATCTTTTGTGGCAATTACTATCATACGTCCTCTTTTCTATGTAATATTTATAATTTCATTATTTATTAAATTTATTTTAGTATAATTACTATCTTTACTTAAACCAGGCATTTTTATTATTTTACCAGTATATACTGTTATAAAACCTGCTCCATTATTAATTTCTATATCTCTAATTTCAAATTTATTATTTTTAGGATAACCAAGTAAATTTTTATTATTACTAATACTATATTGATTCTTCGCAATACATATAGGTAATTTATCTAGACTATTTATTTCTAATAATTTTATTTTTGATAATGCCTTTTCGCTATAAACTATTTCATTACAATCATATAATTTTGTAAGTAAGTTAGATATTTTAGTTTTAATCGTATCATGCACATTATATAGCTGATTAATTGTTTTAAAATTATTAGTATCCTCTATAACTAGTTTAGCAAGTTCTATACTTCCATCACTACCATCTATATAACCAGTAGATATAGCAAATTTAATATTGTTATTATTTAAATAATCTTTAATATAATTAATATCACTATCTAAATCATTTGCATATTTATTAATGCATACTATAGGTTTAATTCCAAACTTAGATAAGATATTAATATGTGCTTCTAAGTTGCTTATTCCTTTACTTATATCATTTTCTCCATTATATAATAGAGCTTTTACAGTAGTTGTTAATACTACAGCATCCGGTTTAATATTATTTAAACGACATTTTATATCAATAAATTTAACAGCTCCTAAGTCACTACCAAATCCTGCTTCTGTAATAGTATAATCAGCTAAATCTAGAGCTATATTAGTTGCTTTAACACTACTACAACCATGAGCTATATTAGCAAAAGGACCACCATGAATTAAAGCTATATTATTTTCATTAGTAAGTACCATATTAGGATTAAAAACATCTTTTAATAGTGCTAATAAACTACCAGTCATATTTAACTCTTTCAAATATACTGGTTTATCATCTATATCAAAAGCAATTATAATATTATTTAGTCTCTTTTTTAAATCTTCTATATCGCTTGCTAAAGTTATAATAGCCATAATTTCGCTGGCTGCTGTAATATTGAAGTTATCTCTTAAAGAGCGATCACAAACATCAATACATCTTTTAAAGATAATGTTTTCATTATTAATTTTTAGTTTATTTCCAAAATAAATATGATTATCTATAGCAGCACTAATTAAATTATTACAAACACCAATACCATGAATGTCTCCAGTAAAATGTAAGTTAATTTGATCGCTATTTTTTAGTGTAGCACATCCTCCACCAGTTGCTCCACCTTTAAAACCAAATACTGGTCCTAAACTAGGTTCACGTAGTGCTAATAATGATTTATAATTAAGTTTGTTTAAAGCATCATTTAAACTAATACTAATAGTCGTTTTACCTTCTCCATATGGAGTTGGACTAGTAGCTGTAACTAATACTAACTTTCTTTTAGTTAAAGTCTTATTATGACTTAGAACTTTAACAAATTCATCATTATAATTAAATAAATTATCACGATCTAAATTATATTTTTTTAGACTATCAATAATAGTTTCCATCTTTATCACCTACTACATTATATCATATTATTATAATTATATTTCTAAATAATAAATTATTTGATATACTATATTTATGAAGAAAAAATATATATTTATAATATCATTTATCATTGTTTTAGTAGTAATAAGTATTATTACATTTTTCAGTATATATAATAAAGAATTAAATTATAATGTTATTATAAAAGATGATGTTTATTCTTACTATGAAGAAATAAAATTAAGTGATGTAGTTAATATTGAAGATGGAACTATTAGTAAAGATTTTATAATTAATACAAAAAAATTAGGTAATAATAATGTTTCTTTTAAATATAAAGTTAATAATAGAAATTTTACTGGTAGTTTAGAATATGAAGTTGTTGATAATACTGATCCACTAATTATTAGTAAAAGTACTTTTTATACTCCTGCTGGGAGTGAAATAGATATTTTAGATAGTGTTATGTGTGCAGATGACTATGATAGTGAACCTGAATGTGAGATTGTTGGTGAATATGATATTAATAAAGTTAATAGTTATAATTTAAAAATAATTAATACTGATAGTTCTAATAATAGTGTTAGTAAAGATATTACTTTAAATGTATATGCTCCTGAACCAGTTGAAGATAATATAGAACCGGTTATTACTCCTATTTATTTACAAGATATTATTAATACTCATAAACTTGATTCAACTAAAGTTGGTATTGATGTATCTAAATGGCAAGGAGATATTAATTTTGAAGAAGTCGCTAACTCGGGTGTTGAGTTTGTAATAATTAGAATTGGATATGGCTATGATTTTGATAGTTATCTTGATCCTAAATTTCATGAATATTATGAACAAGCAAAAGCTGTTAATCTTGATGTGGGAGTTTATTATTATAGTTATGCATCAAGTGTTGATGAAAGTATAAAACAAGCACAATGGGTTGTTAAAACGCTAAATAAAAGTGATTTAGAGTTGCCTATATTCTTTGATTGGGAAGAATGGCATAATTTTAATGATTTTGACATTAGTATAACAGAATTAAATGAAATGGCATCATCATTTATAAATGAAGTTAATAAAAATGATTATGTTGGTGGTAATTATAGTAGTGCTAATTATTTAAGAATGATTTGGAATATAAATACCCCTACTTGGTTAGCTCATTATACTACTAACACGGATTATGAAGGAAACTATTATATTTGGCAATTAACAGATAAAGGAATTGTACCGGGAATAGATGGTTATAGTGATATAAATGTGTTATATAAAACTATTTTTTTTCTTAAGATTAATTTTTTTAAAATTTATATCATTTTCATATTTAATATATAATGTTAATTTATTAATATCATATATAATTTGATATTGAGTATAGTAATCACTATTACCAACTACTATATTATTTTTAATATATTTATAATAATATAAACCTTTGTTTCTAGGTACTACTACACTAGATAATATTTTTAATCCTTCAGATAAAATAAGTTTATCAGTATAACTATTTCCTGAATTATTTAAATATTTAAGTATTGATAATCTAATAAATCTATCTGTTGAAGAATAACTACCCGGGTATTTAACAATACA
The DNA here is from genome assembly GCA_964369865.1 of uncultured Muribaculaceae bacterium. Lineage (GTDB taxonomy): Bacteria > Bacillota_I > Bacilli_A > RF39 > UBA660 > MGBC107952. Next base: position 39,210 of record CAYJFL010000004.1, read on the forward strand.
TTTTATATTATTTTGAATTTAGAGTTTACGTAACATAATTAACAGATCC
>CAYJFL010000004.1:39268-39742 GCA_964369865.1 uncultured Muribaculaceae bacterium
CATTTTATATTATTTTGATTATTTAATTTTGGTATTTCAATATTATCTATAATAATTTTATTAAATTTACTATTAATTAATTGTTTGTTATTAAACTCAAGATTATAATTAATAAAATGTCTTAAATTGTTTAAATGATCACTATATATTGGTGAATTAGTCATCACACCAATTGAATTAGAATAGATAGTAATTTTCCCATTTTTTAAAGCTTCTATAATAACTGACTCTTTATTATCACAAAACATGTAGTGTATTTTACTAGTTATTTCCTTATTCATGTATTTAGTATTAATAATAACTATATTATTACATAATAACTTTAACTCTTCTACACTTGAACATTGACTTAAAATATATGTAATAAATTCCATACCTTCTATCTTTATTTGATTAATTATCTCTTTACTAGACATAATACTAGTTCCTTCATCAAAAGCTTGTAAAGTACCACATAGTCCCTTCTCATTCATT
>CAYJFL010000004.1:39752-67030 GCA_964369865.1 uncultured Muribaculaceae bacterium
ATCTAGTAATTTACTAGTACTAGAACCATAACTCATTCCAATTATATCGTACTTATTCATAATTTCACTATTATAAAAATTAATAGGCATGTTTTTAGATAGTCTTATAATTTTAGAATTATTTTTAAAAACATTTAATTCATCATTCATATCACAAGTTCTAAATAAATAATTATTATTATTGATGCTTTTTAATGTAAAAACTGAACAACCTGGAATCATATTATCACCTAATAATATTATAGACAAAATTAAATTTTATATAATAAAAAAGACTATTAATTTAAATAGTCTTTTGAATACTTAATTCTTCAATATTATCAATTTCAAAAGATTCACTTTCCATAATATTAATTAAATTTTTATATAAATCAAATATTAAATCTGATGGTGGTGTTTCGCCTTGATTAAATCTTCTTTTAAATAGTTCTGGATTAATCGCTTTAGTTACAATTACTTGTGAACTTACTAGGTAGAATCTATTTATAAAATCTAATGCTTCTTCCTGGTTCTCGATAGCAACCATTCCAAGCAATGTATCAATTATATTATCTCTATTTATTCGCATTTCTTCACTAATAGGTTTATAAAGTATAATCATTGAAACAAGACCAAGTAAGAATTCATCTTTAGACAATTTAATATTTGTTTCATTATCTAGATATTCTATTAGCGCTGAATTACCGTTAACTTCTATCATTTCTAAGTTATAATTTTCTAAGAAAGTTTTAATAATAGTAGTTAATTCTTCTTCACTTTTATATATATTAATATGATCATTCAATATATTATTTGTTTCATCAATAATTTTTACAGCATTATCAAAAGATTTAATAAATAGTTTCTTTTCTTTTTTCATAAATATTCTCCTAATTATATAGTGTTTATTTTTGTATTGGTATTAACAATATCTCCTATATTTACTAGTATATCATAACAATCTAATTCTTCTTCAATAAAATCTCCATTTTGAGTTCTTAATGATGAAGATTTTATAATAAAATCATCGTTATATATTTCTTCTACAACTAATTTAATTATATTATGTAAATAGTCATAATCATTTTCATAATTATTATTTAATAATTGATTTTTAATAATATTTAATTCTACATTATCGCTAGTGTATATTTTAAATACGAGACCGGCAATAAAATCTTCTTTAGTTAGATTAAATTCTACAGTTTCTCTACCATTAAGTAAGTATTTCATTATATACTCTTGAATAAACCATTTAAATTCATTATCAAAACTTTTTGCTCCCTTATTACTTAATAATAAAACTATTTGACTATGAATATTTTCTGATTTTTTTGTATATTCATGATAACTTCTTGTTTTATAATTCATTTATGTCACTCCTCTAAATTTCTAATATAATATCACACTTTGTAAAAAAAGCAAGTTTTTTAACCTGCATTATTATTTAGTTTTATTATACATAGCTAATTGGTTTTTTATTTCATAGCGCATTGCTAAAATAATATCAATAAGTTCATTATATTCTTCAGCAGTTATTTTATTATGAGCATATGCGCTACCTATTGTCTTATGAGCAGACTCTAAATATTTATAATTGCGAGTTAGATTTTCTTTAGAAAGATTATTATTATTTATAAAAAGATTTAATATTAAAAGTTTTTCTTTCATCTTTTTAACATATTCACTATTTGTCATTCCATCACCATGTTTTCTTTAATTGTTATATTATCTTATTTTAGCACTTGTTTCTTGATTATTAATTTTTTGTTCAATTTCTTCTCTTGCGTTATTTAATTTAATAAGCTCATTATTATATTCGTCTAATGATAATTCTTCACCTAGTAATTGGTACATTAATAATTTTGCTTTTTTTTCAATTAAATTCATAACTTCATTATATCTTAATTCCATAGTTTCCTCTCCTTCTTTTTTTGGCGTTACCATATTATATACTAAATAAATATGATTTGTCTACTATTATATTAAATTTATAAAAAAAAATTAACTATTTTATACTTAATTCTTTTTTATTTTCATCATTAATACTATTAATTTGATTTTTTAAAGTAAAACGTCTATTTACAATAATATTTATTAAAAAATCATATTCACTTTGACTTAAGTTATCTCGTTCTTTTTCTTTTGTATAAGTGTTTTGTAATATGTTTAAATAATTATATTCAAAATTTAATTCTTCAAGACTTTTTTTTATAATCATAACCTCTTTTCGTATTTTATTTTTTACTAGAAGCATTCATAATCGTTTTTCTTTTTTCTAACAAAATATCTAAACTATAATTAAATTCTTCAAAAGTAATTTTTTGTTCCATAAATTTTTCAATAATAATATTGCGTGTTTTTTCTATTTCAATTAAGAATTTATCTTCATTATTAATAGCTTCATTTACTACCATCTAAATCACCTCTGCTGGTAATTATAACATTATATGATAAGTGGTAAATAAATATGTCTATAATAGATTAAAAATTGTCTAAAAATTATTAATAGTTTCTAAGTATGTTTTAAATTCAGTTTCTATTTCATTTAGTCTTTCTTTAGTTTTAGCTTCAAATCTTAGTGTTAAATTAGGTCCTGTATTACTAGCTCTAATTAATGCCCAACCATCTTTAAATATGACTCTAACTCCATCTATGTCTAAAAACTCATATTTTTTCTTAATAACATAATCTTTTATTTTATCAACTAATTGGAACTTTTTATCTTCCGTTGTTTTAAATTTAATTTCTTCAGTTGAAAAGTAATTTGTTGTATTAGCTAATAAATCAATTAATCTACCATTTGTATTTGATAATATTTCAATTATTCTTAATCCGGCATATATTCCGTCATCAAATCCTTTAAATTTATCTTTGAAAAATAAATGCCCTGAAAATTCTCCTCCAAAGTCAAAATCTCCAGTGTTAACCATCATATTAGTATAACTAGCGCCTGTTCTATACATAGTTTTGTTAATCTTTAAAGCATCTAACCCATCAATTAATGTCATACCACACTTAACATCAAATAATGCATTACGATGTGTTAAAACATCATTTAAAGCACGGTAAACTATAAGCATCACTTTATCTACAGGTATTAATTTTCCAGTATGATCAACAATACCAACACGGTCTGCATCACCATCAATACCAATTCCAAAGTCAGCTTTAAGTTCAACTACTTTTTTACCTAAGTCAATCATATTTTTACTTTCTGCTGGGTCTGGATGATGGTTTGGAAATTCTGGATTAGAATCACAATATAAAAACGTTGTATCAATATTTTCAAACATTTTCATAACTTCTTTAACAATAACACTCCCTGTACCATTACCACAATCAATAACTACTTTAATTTTTCTTTCACCTAAGTTAATAGAATCTTTAATTAATTCTAAATAATAGTCTCTAACACTTTGCTTATATATATGTCCTTTTCCTACTTGAAAGTTATTTTGAACAGTATACTTATAAAACTCTTTTATCGCATCACCATAAGCATTCCCTATATGATCAAAAGATATTTTAAAACCATTATATTCTTTTGGATTATGACTTGCGGTTACCATAATACCTGTTTTCATTAAGTTATTTTTCTTATAAGCATAATACATAGGTGTAGTAACTAGTCCTAAATCATATACATCTATTCCAGTTGAGATAATTCCATATATTAAACTATTGGTTAAGGTAATACCACTAAGTCTATTATCACGTCCAATAACAGTTGCAGTCTCACCCATTTCTTTTATATAACTACCAAACGATAATCCAATTGTATATGCTGTATCCATATTAATATCTGTTGGATAAACCCCTCTAAGATCATATTCTCTAAAGATATTTTTATTTATATTTTTATCTATTTTCATATTTTTTCTCCTTATTAAGAATGTGGATGACTATTATAATTTTCTTTTAATAATGTATTAGATACATGAGTATATATTTGAGTAGTTGCTAATGAAGAATGTCCCAGTAGTTCTTGAATGCTACGTAAATCAGCTCCCCCATCTAGCAGATGAGTTGCAAAACTATGTCGTAAGGTATGAGGTGAAAACTCAGTTTTAATATTTTTTAAAAAAGCTTGTTCTTTTAACATTTTATAAAACCCTTGTCTTGTTAAACCGGTACCATTCTTATTAAGAAATAATTTATTAGTTGAAGTTCTTTTTAATAAAGTACTACGATAACTATAAATATAAATTTCTAAAGCACTATGCGCATAATCACTAATAGGTAATATTCTAGTCTTATTACCTTTACCTATAGTAGTAACTGTATCACTATTTAAATCAACATCTGATACATTTAAATTAACAAGTTCACTAACTCTTAAACCACTAGCATACATTAACTCAAGCATAGCTTTATTTCTAGAACTAAAAGCATCAGTTATTTCTATATTTAAAAGCTTATCTATTTCTTCATAATTTAATACTTCAGGTAAGCTCTTTTTTACTTTTGGCATTAATATATAATCACAAGGATTTTTAGTTATCCTTTTTTCTAGTAATAAAAATTTATAAAAACTACGCACACTAGAAATATTACGGCTGATACTCTTTTCACTCATTTTATTTAATTTTAAATGTTTTAGATACTCAATCATATTATATTTATCAATTAATAATAAATTTAAATTTTCTTTAGTAACAAAACTAAAAAATTTATTTAAATCACTTTGATAAGCATCTATTGTATTTTCACTATATTTTTTATCAATAATTAAATAATCCATAAAATCTTCTATTAAATTTTTCATATAATCATACTTTCTATTCTTAGTTTATTATAACACTTTAACTTTATAATTAACAGTGTTATAATATTTTTGGTGATAAATATGAATGAAAATTTAAGTATTAAATTGCGTCCTAAACAACTTAGTGAAATAATTGGACAATCTCATTTAGTTAGTGAGGGAAAAGTTATATATAATATGGTTAAAAATAATAAGTTATTTTCAATGATATTATATGGACGTCCAGGAATTGGAAAAACTAGTATTGCAACAGCAATTGTTAGTGAGTTAAATTTAAGATATAGAATGCTTAATGCTGTTATAAACAATAAAAAAGATTTTGACATTGTTATTGAAGAAGCAAAGATGTATGGAAGCATGATTGTTATAATGGATGAGATTCATCGTTTAAATAAAGATAAACAAGATTTATTGTTACCACATTTAGAAAGTGGTTTAATAACTTTAATAGGAATGACTACATCAAATCCATATCATAAAATTAATCCAGCGATTAGAAGTCGTGTGCAAATATATGAATTAATTGCTTTAGATGAAAATGATATTATAATTGGTTTAAATAATGCAGTAAAGAGTGATTATTTAAATAATATAAAAATAGATGATGATAGTATTAAATATATCGCTACTCTTGCTAGTGGTGATATTAGGTATGCTTATAATCTTCTTGAAGTAGCTTATTATTCCTTAACTGATCATATTATTAATATTGAAGGGTTAAAAACTATTAATTCTAAACCTGTATTTTTTCATGATAAGAATGAAGATGGACACTATGATGTTTTAAGTGCTCTACAAAAATCTATTAGAGGTAGTGATGTTAATGCAGCTATTCATTATTTAGCTCGTTTAATAATAGCTGGTGATTTAGATAGTATTTATAGACGTTTAAGCGTTATTGCTTATGAAGATATCAGTCTTGCTAACCCTAATATGGGAGTAAAGATGGAAGCTTGTATAAAAGCATGTGAGCGTGTTGGATTGCCAGAAGCTCGTATTCCACTTGGTCAAATTGTTGTAGAAATGGCATTATCTCCTAAAAGTAATAGTGCACACATGGCACTTGATCTTGCTATGAATGATATAAATAATGGACAAAGTGGTAAAATACCTAATCATATTAAAACTAATGCTCCAAATTATAAATATCCTCATGATTATAAAAATGCTTATGTTAAACAACAATATATGCCTACAGAATTATTAAATAAAAAATATTATCAACCTAAACTTACTAGTAAACATGAAAAAATGCTGAATGAAGTTTTAACTAAATTAGAAAATTATAAATAAAAACTATTAGATAATCTAATAGTTTTTTATAAACTTAAAATAAATAATTCTAAAGCTAATACTTTATCTATTTTTCCTGTTTTAATTTGTAAATCAATATCTCCTAAATTATCTAATAAGTTTAGTAATCTATCAGACTCATAACTTCTTGACTTATTTAAAGCTAATTTAACACTATAAGGATGTTGCGATATTTTTTTAGCAATCATTGCTTCACTGTAGCCTTGTAAAATTAAATTTTTAGCTTGATACATTAGTCTAAACTGATTAGCTAACATAATGATTAGCTTAATTGGTTCTTCTCCATGTTTAAGCATCTCATGATAAATTTCTAAAGCATTATTTTTATCTTTATAAATAATTGAATCTATCAACTTAAATATATCTAGTTCTATATTTTTAACAGTCATATTAACTACGTCTTCATCTGTAATTATTTTATCTTCAAATTTATAATATTTTAATTTTTCACATTCTTTAGTCAAAAGATTATTATTATTCCCTACTCTTTTTACAAGCAATGATATAGTAGATTTACTTATTTGATAATCTTTTAATATATCTTTTACAATTTCTTCACTTCCACTAGAAGAACTAAACTCTTTAACAACACCATATTTTTTTAAAGCTTTACTAATTTTTTTTACCATATTCACTTTTTCATTTATAAATATTAGTTCACAGTTTGGATTCATATTTTCTAAATATTCAAATAATTCTTTACAATCAACTTCAACAGTTGTTTTTTTTGTATTATTTGTAAAAAAATATGCATTATCAATTATAATCATTTTTTTATCTTCAAATAAACTAAATGTATTAGCATCATTAATTATATCTTTAATAGTAGTAGTATTAAAATCTATTTTATTTACTTCTATTTGTGATATATTAGCTTTTGTTTTTATTTTTTCTATCTCTTTTTTTATAAAATAGTCTTCACTACCATAAAATAAATATGTCATATTACCACCATATTTATTATACTAAATATTTAGTTAATAATAAATAAAAAAGAAATAAATATTATTATTTCTTAATGATAGATTGTAATAGTATATCTACTTGAATGGTTTGGATCAGCTATACCACTATAGGTAGTATATGAAAATATACCATTTATTTCTGTAATACCTGCCCATAAACTTCCACCTCGGTAAAACCAACTATTAACTAGATATTCACTAGTTACACCACGGTCTTGATAAAAACCTAAAGTATCAGTTAATGCATCTCCTTTAATTGATGGTGTTGTATTAACCCCATAATTACCTGCTTTATATACGTTAATATATCTTCCGGACGGCATTGATGTGAAACCTGATTTATCTGGATAAAATGAACCAGTTCCGCTTAATACAGTACCCATAACTCTATCAAATGTTCCTCCTACTGTGTCATATACTCCATATATATTACCGGTAGTGCTTGCTCCCATTCCAAAATAAGTATCATATGTATTTACTAAGCAAGTTGCATCTGTATTTTTTGCTTGAGGATTATCTCCTCCAATACCAGTAGTATAATTTGTACAATTATTAGGATATATTTCTTTATTGACTCCTATATAATCATTATTACCATACTTACCATATTTTGACTGAGATAAATATGCCATCGCACCCCACTCAGTATTTTTAATTAAGTGAGCGTCAACGTAACCTACTAATCCATAATTATCATATCCATTAACTCCGTTCATTAAACTTTGAACATAGTTAAAAGTGGCTGCAATTGAAATGTTAGTCATTGGTGACATATTTGGTTTTGAATATAAAATATCACCTACTTTACTAGCTTCAAATTTAGCAATCCAAAATCCGTCTATTTCTAAATTAGTTTTATCAGTTCTAGTAGTGGGATTGTCACACGTATTCCCCCAACAAAATGCTGAAGAAGTATAAAAATTAGTAGGATATCCTGTTGTATACTTAGCACTTCCTGTATCTAACATTTTACTATCTCCAAATTTAATATCAAAAGCTCCTGGTGTCAATATACTAGGTGGATCTCCACCAAATGAACTATATCCATAAATTTCTTTTAGAGTATAAGAGTGACGAGGTATCCAAACCATCATTGAAGTCATATGTTCCATATATACAGTAGTACCTGGTTCAGCTTCTACATATCTTTTTCTTTCACTTTCAATAACAGAGGTAGCATTAGCCCATTTTAAACTTTCATAATCATACCAAGTTTGATTTATAACATCAGCTTTCACCCACTCTTTTATATCTTCATTATAAACTATTGGTATTAAACCATCTATTAAAGAGGGATCTGCTCCGTTTAATATGGGATCACGATAACGCTCTCCAGTTTCAAAAATATATTCTAAATTTAAAATAACTTCTTCTGGGGAGTTACCTTCATAAACTAAATGAAATATTGTTTCTCCATTTGGAGCAATATCATCAAATAAGTATAAATTCATTAAAAAATAAATACCATTACCATTATTAGTTAATTCATTTATTCTACTTAAATAATAATGATCATCAGTAGTGTTAGTTAAAGTTATTTCATATGTAAAAGTAGAATTAGAGTTATCTAATTTCATACTAATATTTGTTGTGCTATCTGTAATAGTAGGATTATATATTTCAGTAGCTCCAATCGCTTCATATAATTTTATACTTGATATAAATAGTTTTCCTTTAGGCCTAACATTAGCAATACCACTAATTGATAAATGTGTATTTAAAGCTGAATAGCCGATTGTCATAAAACTAATTATCAGAAATATACCTATAATAATAATTTTATTATTATTATATTTTAATTTATTAACCACTATTCACCTCCAACTATATGTTAGTTTACCCAATATTTAATAAATTAAAATAAAAAACACTCTTATTAGAGTGTTAATATATAGTTATAGTATATCTACTTGAATGATTAGGATCTGATATTCCACTGTAAGTAGTATATGAAAATATACCATTTATATAAGTAGCATTTGACCATAAACTTCCACCACGGTAAAACCAACTATTAACTAGATATTCACTAGTAACACCTCGGTCTTGATAAAACCCTAAAGTATCAGTTAGCGCATCTCCCTTAATCGATGGTGTTGTATTAACTCCATAATTACCAGCTGGATAAACATTAATATATCTTCCTTCTGGCATTGAAGTAAAACCTGACTTATCAGTAAAGAATGCTCCTGAACTTGTTAAAACAGTACCCATAACTCTATCGAATGTTCCTCCTACTGTGTCATATACTCCATATATATTACCAGTAGTACTAGCTCCCATTCCATAATAAGTATCATATGTATTAGTTGTACAAGTACTAGTAGTACTACCAGCATGTGGATTATTTCCACCAATACCAGTAGTATAGTTTATACAATTATTAGGATATATCTCTTTATTAACTCCTATATAATTACTATTACCATATTTACCATATTTAGATTGTGCTAGATAAGCCATAGCTCCCCATTCAGTATTTTTCATTAAATGAGCATCAACATAACCAACATAACCATAATTATGATATCCATTCATTCCGTTCATTAAGGTTTGAACATAATTAAAAGTGGCTGCAATTGAAATATTTGTCATTGGTGACATATTAGGTTTTGAGTATAAAATATTACCTACTTTACTAGCTTCAAATTTAGCAACCCAAAATCCAGGTAACTCTATATTTTCACTATTACTACGAGTAGTTGGATTATCACAACTATTACCCCAACAAAATGCCGGTGAAGTATAATAGTTAGTAGCAACACCACCAGTATAAGAAGCAGTACCAGTATCAAGCATATTAGTATTACCAAATTTAATATCAAATGCTCCTGGAGTTAATATACTAGGGTTAGAACCACCAGCTAGAGAATAACCATATGCTTCTTTTAAAGTGTAAGAATATCTAGGAATCCATATTACCATTGAAGTCATATCATTCATTTCAACTACAGTTCCGGGTTCAGCATTAACATAGTAATCTTTTTTAGAAGAAATTACTGATGTTGCGTTAGCCCACTGTAAGTCATCATATTTATACCAAGCTTGATTAATAACGTCAGCTTTTACCCATTTTTTTAAACTATCACTATAAACAATCGGTATTAACCCATCAATTAGTACTGGATCAGCACCATTTAATGTAGGATCTGAATAACGATTTCCTTCACTAAATATATATTCTAAGTTTAATTTTAATTCAGAATCAATAGGAACTTTAGTACCATTATATATTATTTTAAAAGTAGTCTCACTGTTTGGAGCAAAATCATCATATAAGTATAAATCCATTAAGAAATATATACCTTCGCTATTATTTATTAGTTCATTAATTTTACTTAAATAATAATATTGATCAGTTGTATTAGTGATAGTTACTTCATATGTAAAAGTAGAATTTGCACTAGGTACACTCATACTTATATTAGTTGTAGAATCTGTTATAGTTGCGTTATAAGTTTCACTCGCATCATTTGTTTCTACTAATCTAATACTTGATATATATATTTTACCACCAGGTTTAACTTGTGTATTACCACTAATTAATAAATTAGTAGATAATGCTGAATATCCTATAGTCATAAAAGATATTGATATAAATATCACTAATACTATCAAAAATTTTATTTTTCCATTCACTATTTTTTTCATTACATCACCAATCATAATACTTAGTTTATTATATATATATCATTATACTAAAAAATTATTAAATAATAAAGAAAAAGAAATAATCTCTTATTTCTCTTCTTTTTTATCTTCTTTTGGCATAGCTTGTTTTTTAGATAAGTTTAATCTTCCTCTATTATCATATCCTAATGATTTAACAATAATTTCATCTCCAACTTTAACAACATCTCCAGCTTTTTCTACGCGTTCATGAGCTAGTTGTGAAACATGTACTAATCCTTCACATCCAGGCCATACTTCTGCGAAACATCCAAAATCTTCTACTTTAACTACTTTAACAGTATATAATTTATCTTTTTCAACTTCACGAGTTAAATTAATAATACGTTCACGTGTTTTATCAATAACTTCTTGATCAGTATGATAAATAATAACTCTACCATCATCTTCTAAATCTACTTTAACAGCATTAATATCACTTACTGTATTAACATTACTAGATTCTAAGATAATTTTAGTAATCATTTCTCCGCCACGTCCAATAACATCTTTAATTTTATCTGGATTAATCATAAATGTTACTGTTTTAGGAGCGTATTTACTAACTTCAGTTCTAGGAGTATCTATTTCTTTAGTAATTACATCTAATATTTCAATACGAGCTAATTTAGCTTGTTCTAATGCTTCTTTTAATATTTCTTTTGTAATACCTTTTATTTTAATATCGATTTGAAGTGCACAAATACCATCTTTAGTACCAGCTACTTTAAAGTCCATATCTCCTAAATGATCTTCCATACCTTGAATATCTGTCAATATAGTATACTCATCTCCGTCAGTAATAAGTCCCATAGCAATACCAGCAACAGGTGCTTTAATAGGAACACCAGCAGCCATAAGTGCCATACAACCAGCACAAATACTAGCTTGTGATGATGAACCATTACTTTCTAAAATTTCACTTACAATACGAATTGTATATGGGAATTCATCTTCGGTTGGTATTACTTGTAATAACGCTTTTTCTCCAAGAGCTCCATGACCAATTTCACGACGACCTGGTGACATATAACGTCCAGTTTCTCCTACTGAAAATTGTGGAAAATTATAGTGCAACATAAATCTTTTTTGATCTTCGCTACTTAACCCATCAAGAATTTGGTGCTCACCTAAAGCTCCAAGTGTTACTGTTGATAAACTTTGTGTTTGACCACGAGTAAATAAAGCTGAACCGTGAGTTCTAGGTAGTAGATCAATAGCAGTAGAAAGTTCACGGATTTCATCCATTCTTCTTCCGTCAGCACGCATACCTTCCTTAACAACAATTTTTCTAAATAATTCATATTCTACTTCTTCTAAAACCATTTTAACTTTAGTTAATAACTCATTAGCTTCACTGTCTTTTAAATTATTAGTTTCAGCTTCTAACTTGTATTTTTCAACTATTTCTTCTTTAATACTATCAATAGCACTATATTTTTCTAATTTATCTTTAATACGCATAGCTTTGTCTAAACGATCACTAGCTAGGGTATTAATGTCGTTTTTCATATCTTCAGTTATTTCTAAAACTTCATAATCCATTTTTCCAACACCGATAGCATTTACTATTTCTTCTTGGAATTGACATAACTCTTTAATAGCTTCATGACCAAACATTAAAGCTTCTAGCATATCTTCTTCACTTACTTCACTACTATTAGCTTCAACCATGTTGATAGCGTCAATAGTTCCAGCTACAGTAAGATCAATATCACTAATTTCAGCTTCTTCTACAGTTGGATTAATAATAAATTCTCCATTTACTCGACCAACTTTAACTCCAGCAATAGGTCCATCAAATGGAATCTCACTAATTGCAGTAGCTAAACTTGATGCGAACATTGCTGTCATTTCAGGTGAGTTATCTTGGTCTACTGATAAGATCGTATTTATAATTTGAACTTCATTTTTAAATCCCTCTTTAAACATAGGACGCATTGGTCTATCAATCATACGAGCCGCTAAAGTAGCATTCTCAGTTGGGCGTCCTTCTCTTTTTATAAATCCACCAGGTATTTTACCTACTGAATATAATTTTTCCTGGTATAAAACCATTAACGGGAAGAAACTAGCAAGTAAGTTTACTTTTTTATTAACAACACTAGCAGTTAATACTACAGTATCACCATATCTAACAAGTACTGAACCACTAGCTTGTTTAGCAAGTTCACCATGCTCTACTACTAATTTTCTTCCTCTAAAATCTAATTCGAATATTTTTTTCATATTTCCTCCATCAATTTATAAATAAAGACGCTCTTAGAGCGCCTATAATTTAGTTATTATCTTCTTAACCCTAGTTCTTTTACTACAGTACGGTAACGAGTTACATCATTTTTTAATAAGTAATTTAATAAACTACGTCTGTGACCTACTTTTTTAAGTAATCCTCTTCTAGTGTGGAAATCGTGTTTGTGCTCTTTTAAATGAGCAGTTAAAGCGCTAATTTCTTCAGATAAGATAGCAATTTGAACTTCAGCAGATCCTGTATCTTTTTCTCCTCTTGCAAATTTAGCAACGATTTCAGCTTTTCTTTCTTTTGTTAAAGCCATTATTTTCACTCCCTTCATTATAAATACGCTTATACCGAGACTAAGGCAGGGATGTCTTAATCCAAGAATAAGTACATATTAAATATACACTATTATTATATTTAATGCAAGTTTTTTTATTATATAAAATTAATGGTTACAATTTCCACCGCAAGCACAATCATCGTGACGACCACAACATCCATGATCATGAGTATCCATCAATTTATCTAGTAAATCAATAACTTCTATTGTTTTAACAGAGTGTTGCTCTTTTGTAGTATTATCTTTAATTGTTAAAGTATTATTTTTAATCTCTTCTTCACCAATTAAAATTACAAATTTACTACCAATTTTTTCACTATATTTAAAGTTACCTTTAAGTGATTTATTCATATAATCAGTATCTGTTATAAATCCATTTAATCTTAAAGCTTGTGTTAAAGCTAATGCTTCTACTTTAGCTTCATCATTTAAAGCTACTACATATACATCTACTAATTTAGTATAATCTAGTTCAATATTTTCTGATTTTATAGCAGCTACTAAGCGTTCCATCCCAAGAGCAAATCCAACTCCTTTTATATCAGGTCCACCAATAGTAGATACTAACTTATCATATCTACCGCCACCACATAAAACATTTTGACTACCAAAACCTTCTATATTAGCTTCTACTTCAAAAACTGTATGAGTATAATAATCTAAACCTCTAACTAATGTTTGATCAACTTCATAATCAATATCCATAGCACTTAAATATTTTTTTAAATCTTCAAAATGTTTAATACTAACATCATTTAAGCTATCACTCATTAATGGTGCATTTTTAATACATTCTTTTTCGCTATCAACTTTACAATCTAATAATCTAAGTGGATTAGTTTCATATCTTTTTTTACAATCACTACATAATTCATCTAAATGTGGTTTAAAATGAGTAAGTAACTTTTCTTTATAGCTTTCTCTACTCTCACTATCACCTAATGTATTAATTTTAACTTTAATACCTTTTAACCCTAAAATTTTATAAAAGTTTACCGGAATACTTATTACTTCAGCATCAATATTAGCATCTGCAGCATTAAATACTTCTACTCCAAATTGGTAAAATTCACGAAATCTTCCTGATTGAGGTCTTTCATAGCGGTACATACTCCCTAAATACCAGTTTTTACTAATAGCTTCATCAGCATACATCTTATTTTCAATATAGCTTCTAACAACTCCAGCAGTACCTTCAGGTCTTAAAGTCATACTTCTATTTCCTTTATCAGTAAATTCATACATTTCTTTATTAACAATATCAGTACCTTCTCCTACACCACGCGCGAATAAATTAGTACTCTCAAATAATGGAGTTCTAATATAATCATAATTATATGTTTCCATTAAATTTGTTAAAATACTTTCTAAATATTTAAATAATCTAGCTTCATCTTTATATAAATCATAAGTTCCTTTTGGTTTTTGAATCATAATAACCTCTTTTCTAATAAAAATATTATATCAAAATAGTATATAAATGTATATTGTTTGAAAAATAATTTAAATTAATTTATAACAATCTCCTCAATACACTATTCCTTTAATTTTAGATTATTTACTTTTTTCTATAATAGATTTTGTCACATGCTTAATATATTCATCAACACTTATGTTGTGAATAGGCTTGTCATATTGATATTCTACAATGTATTTGTAATCGTCTTTTGAAGCTTGATTTTGTTTTATTACCATGTTTAATTGTGCTTGTTTAACTTTATTTATTACTTCTTCGATGCTACTGAATTCATGAATTCCCTGATAATCATAAAAAGCATGTTCAAACCAAAAATATTTATCATTTTCTTCATATACTAAAAATGTGTGAGTTGGCCAACTACCAGGTTTGTTTATTTCAAACCAAATATAAATAGTTGTGTATTTATAATTGTTTTCCTCGAACCATTTACGTTCTAATTCAACTTGATCCCAACAAGTGCCATATTTTGTTTTCAATATTGATTCTGCATCTTGTACTATGCATTTTGAATACCAATCATTTTTATATTCTGCACTAGCAGGATCATCATAAATATTACCGTCATTTGATACAAAACCATATTTAATATTTTTCTGCATATAATCTAGTAATTCAAATGGTGTTTTTATTTCATCAAATTTCATATAATCATTTCCTTTTCATAGTTTTCATAGTCAACTTAGTATCTGTACTTACTTTATTTGATTCTACAATTTTTTGTAGAGATTTATTATATGTCCAGTTATCTAAGTTATTATTATTTAAATATTTTAAAGTTAGTTCTTTATTTTTTACAAAGAACATACTAATAGCCCAAGCTAATCCCATTTTTACATAGTAATTATCATTTTTTATATTATCAAAATAATTAAATATTTTATTTAAATATAGTTCATCATTATAATAAGTCATTAGTGCTACAACACAAAATCTAATACGGTAATCATCTTTACTATAAATATTATCGTTAATATATTCTAATAGTAGTTCTAAATCTTTGTTTTTAGGTTTAAGACTAGATACGAATGAATCACATGTTGACCAGTTATTAATTTTATTGATGTGATTATCAATCAATACTAATTTATCTTTGAAGTCTCTCTTTAAACTATTTATTATAAATCCTTTAAGCATAACTTCTTCAAAAAAAAGTTCTTCTTCTTTTAAATATAAATTATAATCAACATCTAATTCTTTTACTAATTTTTTTAATATTGGAATTCTTACACCTAATATATTATTTGTTCCTGGTATTAAGTTTTTACTAAATAACTTATATTTTTCTTCACTTAAATCAATTAATCTATCTCTTATTTCATTACTACTCATTATTATTACTCTTTTCTAAATTTAATAAATATTCTTTGACATCTAGACCACAAGCAAATCCTACTAATTTATTATTAACTCCTATTACACGATGACAAGGAATTATTATTAATAACTTATTTTTATTATTAGCCATACCAACTGCTCGGTATGCCTTTTCACTTCCAACCATAATAGCAATGTCTTTATAAGTACGGACTTCGCCATAAGATATTTCGCTAAGGGCTTTATAAACTCGTTGTTCAAAAGAAGTCCCGCTTAGTTTATATTTAATATTAAATTCTTTACGTTCTCCATTAAAATATTCACTAAATTGTTTGTTGATTTCTTCTGTAAACGTTGTTTTTGAACCAAAATTATCACATTCTTTTGAATATTCTACACTTATTAATGTATCTTCTTCATATGTAAATTTTAAATATCCAATTATATATTTATATACTGCAAAATTCATCTTATCACCTAAAAATATTATAACATAAAAAGTAATCACATAAGTAATTACTTTTTTTTAGTAGGTATAAATTCTTTAGCAAATATATATTTTTCATTATTTTTAATGTAATAATATCCAAATATAGAATATACAATAGCTCCAATAGCGTTAACTAACATATCTTTCATAGTATCATGAAGTCCAATATCTAAATAACCATCTTCTATAGTGATAATTTGATCATCTCCATAATTAATGATAGTACTATTAATATCTTTAACATTAACAGGTTTATTTTCGTTATCTGAATTTAAATATACTGAATTAAATTCTGTTACTAAAGTATCTTTTTGAGTATCATGAGTTCTTAAATCAAGACTATATTCAAAGAATTCCCAACAAGTTCCTATTGTTATAGAAAAACTAATTGCGACTACTACTACATAAATCGGAGATAAATATAGTTTAACTTTTTCATTTTTATTTAATAAGTCAATAAGAGCAAATCCTATCCCTGCAAATAAAAATCCATTTATTGTATGAAGCATTGTATCCCACCAAGGTATTAGACCATAAAAGTTTTGTATTTCACCTAATATTTGAGCACTAAATATAAATAAATATATTATTGATTCTAATGTGTTAGGTAGTTCTATATCAAGTCTTTTTTTTATTATAGATGGTACTGTAAATAATGTTAGTGCTAAAAAGCAAACAAATACATTACTGTAGTTCCCTCTTAATAAGTTTAAAACTAAAATAAATATAACTAAAAATCTTAATACAATGTAGATTGTGACATTTCTTACTTTTTTATTCTCCATTATTTCCTCCTATTTTACTACTTAGATAATTCATCTTCTTTTATATCTTCTTTATAATCTTCAATCATATCAATAACTGTTTCTTTATAAAATTTTAAAGTAGCAATTAATATGATTGCGACTGGTAGTGATATTATAACCCCTACTACTCCAAATAATATTCCTCCAGCAAATACTGATAAGATTACTACAATTGGATGAATAGCATTAGTTTTACCATATACCCATGGATTTATTAAATATCCATCAATTGCTGATAAAACAAAGAATAATATAATTGTTCTAACAAATAAAGCCGGTGATATTACAAAGGCAGTAATTACAGCAATTGTATTTGTCATCATTCCACCAAAATATGGTATTAAAGTAGCTATACAAGCTAAAAAACCTAATAATAATGCATCTGGATGTCCTATTATATAGAATGCAAGAGTATACTCTATAAGTGTTATAAATAATATTTTAACAAAACCATCTAAATAATTTTTCATTTCATTATCTAATATTTTAAAGAATTTAAATGTATTTCTATTTCTTTTTCTTAAAAATTTAGCAAAGTTTTTTCTTATTTTTTCCATGTCAGTTAAAAAGTAAATTGTAGCTGAGAATGTTATTAAAATAGTTGTAATAACTCCTAATGATACTGAAATAAATGTTATAGCTCCATCAGAAATATATATACTTACATCTTTAATAATATCATTAAATGTTGTATTTAATGTTGCTTGTAATGTATCAAAATCTAAATCAAATTTCATAGATAATTCATTTATAAATGATATTATTGATGAAAATAAACTACTTAATTGATCATATAGTAATGGTGTTATTAAAAATACTACCATTGCTATTAAGCTAGTAAATATTGAAATGATTGTCATTATACCTAAACTTTTAGGAATTTTTTTACTTTGTAAAAATCTTAACAACGGATATAAAGCATAAGCTATACCAAATGCTAATATAAATGGACTAAATATAGCTAATATAGTATTAGTTATACCCATCCATAAATGACCAGTAGCATATAATAAATATATTATTAATACTAATACTGCCATATTGATTAATTTAAAATTTAATTTGTTTTTAAACATATTGTCACCTCTCTATTATGATAGTAACTGGACCGTCATTAGTCAATGATACTTTCATATCACTTCCAAATATACCAGTTTCTAAATTGATATTTAAATTGGCTAATTTATTATTGAATATGTCATATAATTTACTTGCTTCACCACTATTTAGTGATTCAACATAACTAGGTCTTCTACCTTTTGAAGTATCAGCATATAAAGTGAACTGTGAAATTGATAAAATAGATCCATTAACATCTAGTAAAGATTTATTCATTACACCATCTTCATCATCAAATATTCTTAAATTTATAATTTTATTAATTACATAATCAAGTTTATCAATGTCAGATGATGAATTAAAAGCTACAAGTAATACTAAACCTTCATTTATATTACCTACAATTTTTTTATTTACTGAAACACTAGCATCAGTTACTCTTTGAATTACAACTTTCATTATTTTATAACCCTTGTTACTCTTGTAACATTACTAATCATTTCAAGATCAGTTATAAACTTATTTAAAATTTCTTTATTAGGAACTGTAATAGATAGTTCATACATAACTAAATCTTCTTTATTAATAGTTTTAATACCATCTACATTTACATTACTATTACTAGTTTTAGCAATTATTTCAAGTAAAGTGTTTTCACCACTTATTGCTTCTACTAATAATAATGAATTATATTTTTTAAGAATTTTTTCATTCCATGATACATCAATTAATCTATCATCTAAATCACTAATATTAGGACAATTAACACGGTGAATAGTAATACCATTTCCTTTAGTTATGTAGCCCATTACTTCATCATTAGCTACTGGTTTACAACAAGATGCTATATTTACTTTAATATCACTAATTCCTCTTACAATAATATCTGCTTTAGTATTATTTAAAATAGTTTTTTTATTTTGAACACGATTAATAATAAATTCTTCTTTATCTTCTATAGGACTATTAATAATATTTATAATACTACCAGGTTGATATTTTGAATTACCAATATTAATATATAATTCTTCTACACTATCTATTTTTAATTCTTTTAAAATCTTTTTAATATTATTATCACTCATAAATTCATTAATTGATAATTTTTTTCGACGAAGTTCCTTATGAAGATTTTCTTCTCCACGCTTTAAATATTCTTCTTTATCTATTTTATTAAAAAATGATTTTATTTTACTTTTAGCACTACTAGTATATGCATGATTAATCCATTCTTTATTAGGACCACTAGAATTTTTATTAGTATTTATTTTTATAATATCATTATTTTTAAGTACATAATCTAGTGTAACTATCGAACCATTTACTATTGCTCCTATCATATGGTTACCAACATTAGTATGCACTCTATAAGCAAAGTCTACTGGTGTTGATCCATTAGGAAGTTCAATAGCATCTCCACTAGGAGTGAATACATATATATTTTGACTAAAAAGTTCTTGCTCCATACTTAAGATCAATTCATCTTTACTAGTAGAATTCTCTTTGATTCCCATAACTGATTTAAAAAATTGTAATTTACGTTCCATTTCATCTTGAATAGAAGCTTTTTTATTACTACCACTCTCTTTATAATTCCAGTGAGCTGCTATCCCACCTTCAGCAATTAAATCCATCTCATATGTTCTTATTTGAATTTCAAATAATTTATCATCTACTCCAAATACTGTAGTATGTAGTGATTGGTACATGTTAGGTTTGGGCATTGCAACATAATCTTTGAATCGGTTACTCATATGTTTGAATTCACCATGAATTAAACCTAAAGTTTGATAACATTCATTATCTTTGTTTACATATACTCTAAGAGCATACAAATCATATATATTAGAGAATTTTTTACCTTTATCAAGTTTCTTATAAATACTATAAATACTCTTAGCGCGACCTTTAATTTCATGTTTAAGATTATTTTCATTTAGAATATTTGAAACTTTTTCTTTCATTTTTGTAACTAATTCATTACGTTCATTTTTAGTTTTATTTAATTCTTCTACTATATAAAAGTACATATCAGGTTTTAAATATCGAAGAGATAAATCTTCTAATTCACTTTTAATAGTATGCATCCCTAATCTAGCTGCTATAGGAGTTAATATATCAAGAGTTTCTTTTCCCTTTTCCTTTTGCGCTTTCTCACTAGTAGCACTTAGAGTACGCATATTATGTAGTCGATCAGCTAATTTGATAAATATAACTCTTACATCTTCTGATAGACCAACTAATATTTTACGATTATTAGCTATTACTGATTTTTTATCTCCATTGAAATTTAAATTATTTATTAAAGTAATACCTTCTACTAAAGTTAGAATTTCACTACCAAATTTTTCTTCTATATCATTTGCTGTTAGTTTTTCTTTTTCTAATACATCATGTAAAAGACCAGATATAATAGTATCTAAATCACTATTCATCTCAGCAAGAATATATGCGACATTTACTAAGTGTGATACATACGTATCACCACTTAGTCTCATCTCTCCATCATATATATTATCAACTAAATCATATGCTTTTTTTATCTCAGCTATTTCAGTTTCTGAAAAGTCTTTCTTTACTTTTTCAAGTAAGTCAACTATTGTTATAATTTTTTTCAATTAACAGACCTCCTGTCCATTTTTTTATTCTTCTTCCTCTTCATACCATTTCTTTTTGTATATATTTTCAATTTTATTTTTATTCAAATCAAACCAAACACCGCTTGCTATAAATAGTGAAGAATATACTCCAACTAATAATCCAATTAATAAAGCAATATTAAAGTTAATAATTTCATAAGAACCTAACACTATTAAACTAATTACTGGAATTATTGTTGTTACACTTGTAATAATACTACGTCTAAATATTTGTTTTAAACTAGTATTTAAGGTATCACTAAGCTCATCTTTAGTAGTTATATTACTTTTGTTAATATTTTCACGTACACGGTCAAATGTAACTATCGTATCGTTTATAGAATATCCAATAATTGATAATATAGCTGCTATAAAAATTGAAGTTATTTCTAAGTTGAATACACTAAATACTAATACTATGATTAATGCATCATGAATAAGCGCTACAATAGCACTAAGTGCATATTTAAACTTAAATCTAAATGATATATATATCACTATTGCAATGGATGCTAAAATAACTGAAGTAAAAGCATTATTAATAAGCTCATTTTTAACTATATTAGATATTACTCCAATATCTGTTTTAGCATTATAATTTTCAGTAAAGTGCTGCTCTGTTTCACTTATTTTTTCTTTACTTAATTTATCAGTTGATGTAACAACGATGTTGTCGTTACTAGCATAAGTTATTTCCTCTACATTTACATTCAATTCATTAAAATCATTAAGTAAATCTTTTTCAGTTATTTCTTGTTCAGAACTTATATTAATACTTGTTCCACCTTTAAAGTCAATTCCCAAATTTAACCCATTAGTAAATAAAGAAACTGCTCCAATAGTAATTATTAAAATTGATATTGCATAAAATATAGCTCTTGTTTTAACAAAGTCTAATTTAGCAAATTTATCTTTACTAGTTTTTTTGTATCCAATAAATAAATTTAATTTATTATCAAAGAATTTTGTATCAACCATTTTTTTAATTAACACTCTATTAATAAGTACCATAATAAACATTGTTACAAAAATACTAATCATTAACATTGTAGCAAAACCTTTTACACTGCTTTCTCCAAAGATAAATAATATAATTGCAATAATTAGCGTTGTTAAATTTGAATCTAAAATAGTTGTAAATGCATTTTTATTACCTAATATAAATGCTGATTTAAGTTTCTGTCCATTTTTAAGTTCATCTTTAATTCTAGCAAAACTTATTACATTAGCATCTACTGCCATACCCATACCGATTACTAACGCAGCAATTCCTGGTAATGTTAAAGTACCACCTACAACATAGAATATTGAAAATGTTAAAGTTGTATAAAGCATTAAAGAAACACATGATACTAAACCAGTAAAACGATATAAAATAATCATAAAAATCATAATTAGGATTACTCCAACTATTCCAGCAGCAATTGTTTTTTCTAAAGAATCTTCTCCAAAACTAGCTGCTACTGTTTTACTAGAAATTTCTTCTAATTTAGTTGGTAGACTTCCTGAATTAATTAATTTCACTAACTCTGTAGCATCTTCAGTTTCAAATCCTCCTGATATTATTACATCACTAGCAAAGGCTTGAGAAACACCAGCAGCTGATAAACAGCGACTACTTTCTAAATCACCACAAGTTTGATAATCAGTAGCATATGAATTTACTCCTTCTTCAAAATCTAACCATATAACAAGCATTCTTTTACTACTATCTTCATGAGAACTAATTTCTTTAGTCACTTCATAAAATTTATCTAAATCCTTAATTTCAAGCGATATCGCTGGATTACCATATTCATCAGTAGATACACTAGCTCCACCAGCATCAAGCACATCACTAGTCATAAGTAAATTATCATCAACATCTCTAAATGTTAAATTAGCTACTTGACTAAAACTATCTCGAGCTTCGTCACCGTTTTTAATACCAGCTAATTGAATACGGATTTTATCTTCTCCTTCAATAGTAACAACTGGTTCGCTTACTCCAAACTCATCTATTCTTTTTATAAGAGTACGATAAGTATTAGTTACCATATCCGTAGTAACTACCTTACCATCAACACTATTAACTTCGTATAATACTTCAAATCCACCTTGTAAATCTAATCCATAATTTAAATTATTAAATATAGGAATTGTTGCTAGCAAACTTAAAATAAATAATATAATTAACAATATTAGTTTTTTTATAAATTTATTTCTGCTTTTATTTTTTTTCATATTTTACTCCTCTTCCAAATTAGGGACACGTTTTATATTTTTCATTTTTTCTTTAAAATGACTATCAATTAAAATATTATCACTATTCAAAATGTCACTTACCATAATTGATAATGATAAATCATAACTTTTTTTCCATTTACTTTCTTTCAAATAGTTCCAAATATCCTCATTTTCTATATAAGAAAATCCTGCACGATGCATTTCTATTTTCTTAGTAGATAATGCGGGTGATACTCTTTTATAAAGTTCTCTTAGTGAATTAAATTCTAGTTCCATAATTTCCTCCATTATTAATACTTACATTTTTATTATATAGTAAAATCCATTATTTTTAAATAGTAATGTCTATAAATATCTAAAATATAGCTTGTATAATTTTATTTATGACGAATATTATTGTATAGGTGATAAAGAATGCGAAAAAGTAAATTTGTAAAATCTACAATAATATTAATGATTGGTGGTTTAATTACTAAAATATTAAGTACCGGTATCAGAATAATTATGACTAGAATGATTGGTGTTAAAGGGATTGGTTTATATATGCTTATATCACCAACATTTATGCTTTTAATTGCTCTTGCTAACTTAGGTTTACCTATCGCAATATCAACTCTTATTAGTAAAAAAAAATATTATGCTAAAAATTTAATATTTTCTGTCTTCCCTATATCTTCAATAATAAATATAGTTTTATTTATTACATTATTTGTATGTAGTGATTTTATTGCTATAAACTTATTAAATGAGCCACGAGTAGCAATCGCACTAAAAGCTATTGGATTTGTTTTACCCTTTATTACAATAACAAGTTTACTGCGAGGATATTACTTTGGTAAGCAACGAATGATCCCTCATGTTGTATCTAATGTTGTAGAAGATATTGTTAGATTAATAGTAATAATTATAGGAATACCTATTGCACTTAATTATGATATAGAAATTGCAGTTGCATTCTTAGTAATATCTAATATATTTAGTGAAATAACTGCAATAATTGTATTATTAATTTATTTACCTAAGCAAATAAAATTAACTGAAAAATTAGAATTTAATAAAAATTATTTAAAAGATATATTAAAAATTAGTTTGCCAGCTACTGGAAGTAGACTTATTGGAACTGTTGGTTCATTCTTTGAACCAATTATATTAACTACAATATTATTATCTATTGGTTATACAAGTGATTACATAATAACTGAGTATGGAATAATCACTGGTTACGCTCTCCCTATTTTATTATTACCTAGTTTTTTTTCTCTTGCTATCTCGCAAGCACTAATACCAAATATTAGTGAAGCATATGAGTTAAAGAAATATGAATATTGTAAAAACAAGATAATACAAGCTATTTTATTCTCTATGATTATTGGTGTGCCAGTTACTTTATTATTAATGTTGTTTCCAGAAGTACTACTAAATTTACTATATAACACATCTGAAGGTAGTTTATATTTACAATTAATGGCACCTATATTTTTAATCTTTTATATTCAAAGTCCATTGGTAAGTGCTATGCAAGCAATGAACAAAGCAAAAAGTGCGATGATAGGTACTTTTATTGGGACAATTTTAAAATTAACTACTCTATTGATACTTTCTTATATGAAAATTGGTTTGATACCACTAATTATAGCTATTAGTATAAATATAGTATTCACTACAGTATACTCTGCAATGAAAATTAGAAAATATTTAAAAAAAGATAGTATTTAACTATCTTTTATAAATTATTTAAATTAATGCTAGTTGTAGTTGTTGTATCTTCATTTTCTTTTATTTCTAATAATTCGTCAGTTAAATCAGCAGCAGTTTTCCCTTCAGCTATTACTGCTGCTTGAAATACAGTTATTGCAAATATTTCGCATGATAATCCTTCATTAGTATCAAGAGTATTTATTGAAAGTATTCCATCTTTTAAAGTAAATAAACATGTGGCTTTCTTTAAAGAGGTATCAGAGTCAGTATAATCATATGTAACAGTAAGAGTATTATCTTTAACCGTTGTTATAATAGCAGTGCTTTGCATCATAGTTTTATACATATCAGTATTTTTTAATTCTTCCTCTAAAATTAACATTTTCTTATTATCATTAATTGTAAAAAAATTAAAGTATATTAGAACTACAAAGCTTACTAACACAACTATAACTACTAGAGGAACAAATTTTTTAAAATTAAGTTTCTTTTTATTTTTACTTTTAATTTTTTTGACTTTCTTTTTCTTTTTTCTTTTATCTATATCTTTTTTCATATGCTCTTTTTGTTTAAGGATATTATCAAGTGTACTATTTGCTTTACTAGTAGCATTTTTATTTGATTTCATAATTGTTTTTTTTATTTTTTCATGGTTAATCAATTTAGTTGTATTACTAGATTTTTTAACAGAATCCTTTTCTATTAATGGTTGGTTAAAAATATGTAAACCATGATTATTGTGTTGATTATTACTGTTTTTCATATAAATACCTCATCTCTAAATCTTAAAATTCTTTAACTTTGTCTTTTAAAGTATGGAGTTTACCTATAAAATTTACTGGTAAGACAAATGTTCCTAATAATTCATAAACATATCCACCAAATTCTTTTTTAAATTGATATACTCCATAGTCGTTACCTTCTTTATTTTTAAAGTTTTGAATTCCATAAAAATTGTAATGTTTATAATTATTATCAGCAGCATATTTTATCATTTCCCATTGAATACGATACTGTGCTTTATACTTCATATATATATCATACGAGCCGCTAAATAAATATATTACCTCATCACCATACAATATAAACATCGCAGCAGCTAGTGGTATTACATTACCCTTTTTTTCTTTCAATTTTTCTATTTCTTGTTTTTCATTTAAATCATTTTCAATTACTTTTTTTAATTGTTCTTGTTCTTTTATTTTTGAATTACACTTGCTAAGCTTATCAAATTTAACTTTATTTTGTTTTAAAATATTATTAAGGTTGTCCAAATAAAAGTCACAGTTTAATTCACAAACTATAAATTTAATATCTTCATTAAATGATTTAAACATATTTTGATAATAATTTAATGATTTGTCTTTAAAACCTCTTCTACTACTAGTATCTAAAGTAATTGTTTTAAAATACTTTAGTTCATCATACTCTAATTCTCTTACTACTAAATTATATTTTTTAATAGTTTTATTAATAATATTTCTTTTAGTAGATGAGAATGTTTTAAATATTTCTTCACTATTAAGCTTATCAACATCCATTCTAAACATCCATTTAACTTGATATTTTTTCCCTATATATTTGTATCCTAGTAATTTCAATTGTTCCTTAACAGTGATATTATTTTCGCCCTGAATAGGTTCCCCTTTAATATCTCTAGTTTGACTTATAATATAAGGATTAATATATAATTTAAACCCTTTTTTTGCTTTAATAAACTTTTTAAGTTCGATAGTAATAAAATTAAGTAGATTTTTTTCATTATAATCCATTAATATACCTTGAAAAGCATTAAAAGTTTTAAAACCTAATTTATTTGCTTTACTAGCTGTTAAAATAGTAGCGGCTACAACAACACCATCATCTTTTACTCCAACTAAATAATACTCTTGCTTATCTAGTTTGTATTTTTCAATCATCATGCTGGACTGCAGGAAATTCTTTTGTTTCGAACTAACAACATAACGATCATACTCATTACTGCTTAATTCACAAAATTTCATTTATTTGCTCCTACTCTATATATAGTATATATTATTAATATTATATTTTCAAGAATAATATACATGCTTTCTATTATGTGCTATAATTATTTTGTTAAAATGAAAGGATATTAAATATGGAAGTAGTAAAACTTACAAGTAAAGAATTTGCAGATTTTAGTGAAAAGCACCCTAATACATCTTTTCATCAAATTGAAAATTGGGGTATTTTAAAACAAAAAAATAACTGGAATTATTACTTACTT
Source organism: uncultured Muribaculaceae bacterium (assembly GCA_964369865.1). Taxonomy (GTDB): domain Bacteria; phylum Bacillota_I; class Bacilli_A; order RF39; family UBA660; genus MGBC107952. The sequence goes on from CAYJFL010000004.1 coordinate 66,987, forward strand.
GGAATTAAAGAAAATAATGAAATTTTAGGAGCTTGCCTTCTATT
>CAYJFL010000005.1:0-42165 GCA_964369865.1 uncultured Muribaculaceae bacterium
TTTAGCTTTAGATATTCTCAAGATAGATACATTTTCAATTACTGCACAAGATGAACCAGAATATGTAATAAAAGAAATAACTCGAATCTATAAAGAACAGCTTCAGTTTTTAGGCTTAAATAATAGCCATTTTTTAGGGGTTGGTGTAAGTTTATTTGGTTCAGTCAAGACAAAAGATGGAATCCTGCATCGTCCCATCATTCAATATATGAATTCAAAATGGGAGAATTTCCCTATATTAAAAAAGCTTCAAAATAATATTCCTCTTCCGTTGTATGCAGAAAAAGGCATAAATTCTGCAATTATGTATGAGTATGGAAGAAAGCTATCTAGAAATAATTGTAATATCATATATGTCCTGTGTGCAATGAATATACGTGCTTCCTTAATTCAGAATGGGAATATTGTTGATAATGGAATTGATAATAATAATGTAGTTGATAATCTTATAAAATTAGGTTATAAACATAATGGATTTAATATTTATATGGAAGACTTACAACCTAGATGGGTCTTTACACTTGATATTAAAAATAAAACTGAGGATGAAGTTTTAAATAATATGGAGTCTAAAACAAGACAACTAATTAGAAAAAATATTAAAAATGGTTTATATTCTGAAGAAATAACTATTGATAATATTGAAGTGTTTAAAGAGATAATGGAACATACTTCTAATAGACGAAATTTCATTGATAGACCTCTAAGTTATTATAAAAATATGTTAGAATGTTTAGGTGAAAATACCAAAATATTAGTAACTAAAATTAATATTAAAAATTATATTGATAATTTGAATAATGAAATAAACTTATTAAAAAAAGATGTCAGTTCAAAAGAAAAAGATATTAATGATAATAACCCAAAAATAAATGTTGATAAAACAAAGAAAAAAATTATACAAAGTAAAAATGATATTAGTAGATTAGAAAAGAAAGTTCATGAAGCTATAGAAATTCAATCTAAGGATGGAGATATAATTACTTTAGGCGGTATTATATTCATGATTCATTCTAAAGAAATATTATCATTATTTGGTGGTGCATATGGTCAGTACATGGACTTTATTAGCCCTTATACTACAAATTGGAATATGATTAAATACGCTATAGAAAACGGATATAGTAAATATAATTTCTATGGTATTACTGGTAACTTTACTGATAAAAAGAATGAACTATATGGTTTATATGACTTTAAACGTGGATTTGGTGGTACTGTAGAGGAATATATTGGAGAGTTTAATTTAATAATAAATAAACCAATGTATGTACTTTATAATATAGCATTTAGTGTATATTTAAAAATTAGAAAATTTAAACGATAAAAAAATACAAGTTAATACTTGTATTTTTTAATTTATTTGTTTATATTTTTTGCCAATTAATGAATATAAATATAATTCTACTGGCTTATCAGTAATACTAGCCAAATATTCTTTATACCCTTCTAACTGTTTAACATAGTTATCACTATCTATATTTTTAAACTTATAATCTATTACTTTAATTTTATCTTCATAAACTAATAATAAGTCAATAATTCCATGTCCTTTTTGATTATCCTTTTCATATATAAATTCATATTCACGGTACACAGTTGCTTTATTTATATCAGATACTATTTCACAATTAAGAAAACTATCAATTATATTTTTTACTTCATCACTAAGTGTAAAATTATTATAATTAAAATCAGCAAGTTCTAATATGTTGTGTAGCATATTACCAGCTTCTAAAAGCATTTTTTCTTCATAAGAAATTAACTTGTTAATTTTAGCAGAATAATTTTTACTATTAACAATTAAGTCATTAACTTTCACTTCTTTCGAAGTAGTAAACTTATTATGATCTATTTTTAGTGATAAATCATTAATGTTAGTTTGATAATCTTTAGTAAGATCCAACTCACTAAAATCTACACTATAATAGTATTTATCTAAATCATCTTTAATTGAATCAATAATATCTTTAAATGAACGATAATTCATTCTAGTTTGTTTACTAATTAAATTGTTTTCTTTCAATACTATATTATTAGTAGTACTTGGAGAAATTATAATTACTTTTTCTTTAGCTCTAGTTAAGGCCACGTAAAATACTCTAAGTTTTTCACTAATTTCATCTTGTAAATAAAAATCTTTTAAAATAGTTGGCATAATAGTAGTATGTAGTCCATTATCTACGTATGGTGTAATTAAACCTACTCTTTTATCAAAGTTAAAACGTTCAGTAGTATCTCTTAGATTAAATTTAGAATCAATTCCTGGGAAGTAGCAAACATAAAATTCTAACCCTTTACTCTTATGAATAGTCATTATTTTAACCGCATCATTACTAGATAAAATACGTGAAAATTTAATATCTATTTCATAATCATTTAAATCACATAAAAATGTAGTTATATCAGTAATATCCATCTTAAGAGTTGCTAAATTGTTAACTAAATTAAGTAAACTATCGATTCTTACAAGACTAGATTCAACATCTCCTATTAATACTAATTTATTATAAATATCAAAACTAGCTATGATATCATTAATAATTTCAATAGGTGTTTTACTATTAACACTTAATTTAATTTCATTAATTCTATTAATTATTTCATCATTACTAAAATCTTTATTACTAACTTTAACAAATATTTCTTCATCATTCATTTCACTAATAAAACTTCGAGCTATCGCCATATAACTAGTTAAATAATCAGTATCAATTTTATTTTTATTAATAAGAATTAAAATATGTTTTATGGTACTAAATAAAGTTGAATTAGTTAATAGTTCTTCTTTGTGTATTTCACTTGGAATATTGAAATAAGTAAGTATTTGTTTATATAAATCAAAATTTTTTTTATTATCAACTAATATAGCAAAATCACTATATCGGCAAGGTCTTAAGATACTATCATCTTTATCAAATACTAAATACTTTTCTTCTACTTTCTTTTTAATATCACGTGCCATGATAAAAGCTTCTATTTCATTATTAATAAACTTCTTATTTTCATCAGCACTATACTCAATAACTTCTACTTCCATATTTTGTTCGCTAGAACCTTTTTCAGTATATGAAGTATTTCCAAATATTAATTGATGCTCTTCTTTATACTTAGCTCCACCAATACTGTTATCCATTATTAAATCAAAGATATCATTAATTCCATATAAAACTGTATTTCTACTACGAAAGTTTTTATTTAAATCTATTTTAGAACCATTTACATTTTTGGCATAACTATCATATTTATCTTTAAATATTTTAGGATTAGCATTTCTAAAACGATATATAGATTGTTTCATATCTCCAACCATATATATATTATTATTTTCTACTTCCTTTAAAAACAGTTCCTGTAAATCACTAGTATCTTGATACTCATCTACTAAAATTTCATTAAAACTAGTTTTGATTTCATTACATACTTCTTTATTTTCTTTAACTAATTTAATAAGAAGTTTAGCAATATCAGTAAATTCATATAAATCATATTGACGTTTGTAATTCATTAATTTTATATTTAATTTTCTAATAAACTCTAATATTCCTTTAGTATATTTAACAGTATTAATAATTTCTTTAGTAATTTCATCTTTATTATCATAAGTTAACAAAGCTTTAATCTCATCTATTTTACTTTTAATACTAGTTTTTAAATATTTTATTTCATCACTACTACCTTTTGGAACAGCAGGTAATTTAATTTCTAAAATGTTTTTATATTCTTCATAATTACTACATTCAAGTAATTCTTTTAATATTTCTTCAATTTTATAATAGTACTCGCTATCTGCTTCATAATATAAATTTTCAAGTAAAGCTTTTAACTCACTATTTTTTTTATTTATAATACTCTCATAATTATCAATAAGATATTGATAATGTTCATCATTATAATATGTTTCAATGAAGTTATCTAAATAATCATCAAAATCATACATTAAATGAAACTTGTTATATATACTTAAAATACTTTTATGTAATCCATCAGCACTTTTTAAACAAAAATCTTTAATTAATGAAATATAATATTGATTGTTTTCTTTCAACAACTCCTCACTTATTTCTGAAATAAGCTTTTGCTTAACAACATCTATTACACTACTTTCTATAATTCCTATATTAGAAGAAACATTTAAAATATAGTGATATTTTTTTACCATACTAAGAGCAAAAGCATCAAAAGTTGTGATATAAGCAAGATCTATATTATCTAACTCTTCTATAATTTCTTCATTTTCTAATATTTTACTTCTAATACGTTCTTTCATTTCAAAAGCGGCAGCATTAGTGAAAGTTAAAATTAATAATTCATTTAAATGAGTACCTTCTTTTAATTTTCTAACTACTCTAGTTGTTAGAACAGCTGTCTTACCACTACCAGCTCCAGCAGAGACAATAATATTTTCACCACTACGGTTAATAGCTTCTAACTGTTCTTCCGTAAATCTAGTTGCCATTATTGTCACCTCCTAAAAATTCTTCATATTTTTTATTTTCTAAATAAATACTGTCTTCATATTTTTTATTACATATATCTTTATACTTACAATAACTACAACTGACATTTTTATTATCCTTAATTTTAGGATTAATATCAAAGTCACCATTCAATATTTTTTTAATACTAGATTTTATAAGTTTATCTACATAATCAGTCATATTATTTATATCGTTACTAGTTAGTGTTTTACTAAAAGCGCTAAACCCTTTACTAGTTAACTTCATTCCTTTAATCATTAAACTGTTACTATATGTTGGATCAAACTTAGATAAAATACTTTCATTTTGATTACTATAACCTATGTAGCGCATCTTATCTTTAACTATACTTTTATAATCAGTATTATCTTTAATTATTTCTCGCCCTACTAACATAGGTGCTACATATAATCCGCTTACTTTATATTTACTATATTTAACACTGTTTTTAGATAAATAAGCATACATAGGTAATTGTAGACCAAACCCATTATATAAATCATTTAAATTAAGATTAAATGCTCCTGTTTTATAATCAATTAATGCAATATAATTATTATCATTTTCATTATAAGTCATAACTTTATCAATAAACCCTTTAATTGTTATATCAATTTTATCTTTTATAATAAACTCTATTTTCTCTTCTTTTTCTATATTTTTATACATACTTAAATCTTCAAAATAATCAGTAATTTCTAGTACTAATTTTAATTCTTCTTTAAGTGGTTCTAATAAAGTTTTTTCTAATAAACTAAGTTCATAATCATTAAAAAAATTACTCGTAAATCTTTCAAATTCAAAATCATTTTCATTTCTTTTTTCTAATATGTAGTGATAATAACTTCCTATTATTGCACTAAAATTACGTTCAAATTTATTTAGATATAAGATATTGTCTAAATAATAACGAAACGAACACTTCATCATTGTATCTAAATTAGAGTAACTTAATACTAAATTTTTTCTATTTTTTAAGTTGTTTAACAGAATTTTATTATCAATACCATTAAATTTATTGTCGTATGTTAAGTAATTTAGATTTTGATAATTATTAAATAAATTTTTAAGATCTTCATTTACACTTGAATATTTACGGTAATTATCTAGTGCACTACCAAGTAATAATCTATCATAATTTTTACTATATGAATAATCTAATTTATCACTAATAACTTTCATTTGCATATCATTTATTATACTTGATGGATAAACTTCACCAGAACTATTAAATTTTACAAATGATATATATAAATTAGGTAAAGTTTTAAGTTTTTCTTTTATAAACTCTATATTATTTTTATTTTCCTCTTTAACAGTAAGTAAATTTAATTGTGATTTTACTGTATCATTTAAATAATTTGTATCTTTTTTAACAGCCGGAATATTTCCTTCATTCATACCAATTATAAAAACATAATCACTACTATTAACTTCTTCTAAGCTAACACAGTTAATAGTGTTAGTTTTATTATCTGTGTTTATAGTTGCTTTGATTAAATCATATTCAATCAATGATCTAATTTCAGAATCTATTTCATCCACCCAACTATATTCATTTAATATATTAACTATCTTATTTATAATCACTTCATCATTACTTGCTTTAAAACTATTTCTCATATTATCAATAATTTCACCAAGTGGTAGTATATTTAAATTATTAATAAAGTACTTACCTATTTTAGTAGATAAAATATTAGATTTTTTTAATGAAAATGGTAAATTAAACAAACCACACAGTTTATTTAAAGCTAAATCATAATCAGAATTACTTCCTACTATTTTTATATTATTTAAGCTAATACCATTATCTATTAATGTACAAATTTTATTTAAAAGATAATTTATTTCATCTGAAATAAAATCAAATCTATTAACAATAAAATCATTGTTAATTGCAGTCATATCATTAACAACTTCATAATTTTCTAACTTATTTTTTACTAAATTAATTTCTAAGTTATCAATCATATTATAAAATATGTAATTTTTATCTATACTATATTCTTTATATAATTCATCAATTACGATTAATTTATTAGCAAGTAAATCATTATAAATTTCTTTTAAAAATTTAATATTACTATTTTCTATTTCACTTATATAATATAAATTATTTAAATACATCAAAGCATTATCTACTATTAAATTATATTTTTTCATTAAATAATAAATAGCTCGTTTATCGTACTTAAAAAACAATCTCTCTTTTAATTCTTTTAAAGAAATAAATTTACTATCAAAAAACTCTTTATTTTCAAAAGCTTTTTGTAATATCTGTTTTTTATGATAACTAGTTGTAACTATAATTTTATTCATTTTATCACCATACTAATTATAACATAATAACTAATTATTTATATTAAGTAATAAAAAAGAATTATAAATTATAATTCTTTTTAGTTATTTTATTTCAATATTTAAAGATGATGGTAGTCCGTAAGATGCATTTAATATATCTTTTGCTTCTTGTGTTTTTACATATACTTTTTCTAAATTAACAGAACTTAAGAATATAGCACCTACTTCTGTGTTACTTGAAATATCAAAATTTGATAAATCTAGTGTTGTAAGTGATATAGTATCTTGAAACATACTTCCCATATTAGTTACTTTTATAGTATTAAATGATGAAACATCTATTTCTTTTAGTGATTTATTTTTTAAAAACATTTGTGACATATTAGTAACTTCACTAGTATCAAAACTTGATAAATTTATCGTTTCAATAGATTCTGAATATGCGAATAAAGAGTTCATATATTTAACTTTCTCTGTATTAAAGGAAGATAAATCTATAGATTTAAGTGAATCTAAACTTTCAAACATACTTCTCATAGATATTACTTTACTTGTATCAAATGAACTTAAATTAATTTGTTCTAATTTAGAATGATGATTGTTTAATTCGGATAAAAACATATATGACATATTTGTTACGTTACTAGTATCAAAAGTTGATAAATCTAGTGTTGTAACATTTGATAATTGATGAAACATATATGACATATCAGTTACTTCACTAGTATTAAATACTGCTTCCCCACTTGGAAGTGTTCCAAATTCAATTGTATTTATATGATGGAGATAAGAAAACATACCTGAAGTAAATTTAGGAACAAGTATTTGTCCATTTACTCGAACATAATATGTATCACCTTCTATTACTCCCACAATACTTCCGTTTTGTTCCTTAGATAAATCATGATCAAAACTGTCTGGCATTGTTTCTACATATTCAAATTTTAATTTATTAACACTTGATATGTTTCTAACTGTATCAGCGACAATACTTTTACTAACTAATTCATAATTTGGAATTTTATATTTACAATCTTCTTCGTTAGTTTTAGTAACTGTTATTTCCTCTTGATCATACTCTTTAGTAATACAATAACCACTGTCATATATAGCGAATCTTACTTGTTTACTACTATTTATGTATAATGACGGATTAGAACTATTATGTCCTATTTTTTCTTTATTTAATTTAATAGAATCATATATATTTTGTTCATACAATATATCTTCTTCTTTTAACTCTTTAGACTGAATATGTAGCAATGCTCCATCTACTAAAAACTCTCCTTCAGCTTTTAGTGATGACACTTTACTTTCTTCAATAATATTCATGATTAATGGTGTGGCGATTAAAGCTATAATTGCCAAAATTATAATTACAGCTAGCAATTCAATTAATGTAAATCCTTTATTCTTTTCCATTCTTTTATTCTCCCGCTCTTATTATTAATAATATATCATATAATATGTGTGTTATCAATTTAATTATTACCTAACTATCTAAATATACAATTAAGGTGTATAATAGTGATGTGGTGATTTTATGAAAATAATAAATATTAAAAAAGATAATGATTTTGAAAAATTAAATGAATGTGCAAATGCATTAAAAAATGGTGATTTAGTTATCTTTCCTACTGAAACAGTATATGGAATTGGAGCTAATGCCTTAATGAGTGACAGCGTAGATAATATTTTTAAAGCTAAAGGTAGAGCTAATGATAATCCATTAATAGTTCATATAAGTGACAAAAATAAAATTAAGGATGTTGCATATATAATTAATGATATTGAACAATCATTAATTAATAAATTTATGCCTGGTCCTTTTACTTTGATACTAAAGAAAAAAGATTGTATCCCAAATAACGTTAGTGCTAACTTAGATACAGTTGGAGTAAGGATCCCAACCAATAAAGTTGCTCGTGAATTATTAATAAAAGCTAATGTTCCAGTTGCTGCACCTAGTGCAAATGTAAGTAGTCGTCCTAGTGGAACTAATATAGATGACATTAAAGAAGAATTTAATAATAAAGTAGAATATATTATTGATAATGGTGATAGTGATATTGGAATTGAAAGTACTGTTGTGAAAGTAATTGATAAAATTCCTGTAATTCTTAGACCAGGCAAAGTAACAGCAGAAGATATTATTAAACACATTGGAAGTGTTAAAATAGATGAACATGTTTTTACAAAAGCTAATGGGGTTGTTTTGTCTCCTGGTATGAAATATAAACACTATGCTCCTAACTGTAAGTCTTTAATGTTATATTGTGAAGACAATCAGGAACTTATTAAACTAATTAACGAGTATAAAACTCATAAAACAATAGTTATAGGTTGTAGCGAAAATAAAGATAAAATAAATACTTTTAAATATTACGACTATGGGAAAAAAGATGATTTTGATAGTATCGCCCATAACATTTTCAAACTATTAAGAAAAACTAATGAAGAAGATTGTGATTTAGTAATCATTGAAGGAGTCAAAAAAGAAGGTTTCGGAATATCAATAATGAACAGACTTATTAGAAGTGTTAACTATAATTATATAGAAAAAAGTAACAATTAATTGTTACTTTTTAGTTTATTATTTTACTATAAAATTTACATTGCTTGGCTTAGAACTAGTCGCATTTAATTTATCAGCATCTGCTTGTGTTTTAGCGTAAGCTGTGTTTAGCTTATAGCAACTTTGAAACATTTTGTCTGTATAAATACTAGCACTTGTATCGAAACTTGATAAATCCAAACTAGTTAAATTTGTCATACTATTAAACATGCGTGACATATATATTACTTTATTTGTATTAAAATTAGTTATATCTAAGCTAGTTAAACTCGTCATATTTTCGAACATGCTTGACATACCAGTAACATTAGATGTATCAAAATTGGTTACATTTAAATTAGTCAAACTCGTCATCCCTTGAAACATGTTTGACATACTTGTAACATTAGATGTGTCAAAACTGGTTAAATTTAAATTAGTTAAACTCGTCATCGCATAAAACATGCTTGACATATTTGTTACATTGCTTGTATTAAAAGATGATAGATCTAGTTCTAAAATATTCTCACTTGAATGAAACATTTGCAGCATTGAAGTTACATTAGATGTATTTAAATTTGATAAATTTAATTCAGTTAAAGAAAGACCCGCAAACATTTGCTGCATGTTCGTAACTTTAGAAGTATCAAAACCTGTTACATCCAATGATTTTAAACTCCTCATTCCGTTAAACATTTGATTCATATTTGTTACATTGCTTGTATCAAATGAAGAAACATCTAATTTTTCAACTTTATTAAGACTACTAAACATCCCCGTCATGTCCGTAACTTTAGAAGTATCAAAATGAGATACATCTAAACTAGTTAATGTTTGCATCTTTGAAAACATATATCGCATTCTAGTAACATTAGAAGTATCAAATGATTGAATATTAAGTTCTTCAAGTTTATTTAATCCATTAAACATTTGTGACATATCACGAACTTTAGTTGTGTCAAAATTACTCAAATCTAATTTTGTCAAATAATTATTAAAACCGTTCATCCCAAACATATTAAACATATTTGTAACATTAGATGTATCAAATGATGAAACATCTATTTCAGTTAAATTTTGCATATTATAAAACATACTATCCATTGAAGTTACATTACTTGTATCAAATACAGGTTCCCCATTTGGTAAATATTTAAATTCTATTTTTTCAGCTGTTGAATTATAGAATAAACGTTTTAAATTTTTAGGTGCTTCAACCTGCCCTGTTGATAAGATTTTATATGTATCTCCATCAATTAATCCTACAATATTTCCGTTTTGTTCTTTTGATAAATCATCTTGAAATAATTCTGGTAGTGTTGCATTATATTCAAACACTATATTATTTACTCCATTTAAATTAGTAATTATACTATTAAATGAATTAGAATCTACTAACTCGTAACCTGGATATTTAATCCCACAATCTTCTTCTTTTCCTTTAGTAACAATAATTTCATCACTATCACTTAGCTTAGTTATACAGTAACCACTATCATATACTGCTAACATTATCTCATGCTTGTGATTTACTATCACCATAGGATTTGATCCTTTGCTACCTAATTTTTCTTTAGTCATTTCTATTTGATCATATATGTTTGTATCAAATTCTACAGCATAATTATCGTTAATTTTATCATTTTTTACATATAAATCTGTACCATTAACTAATAGTTGTGCTTCACTTTTTAGTGTAGCAATTTTAGACTCCTCTATAATACTAGAGATGATTGGGGTAAGTATTAGAGCAATGATTGTCATTATAACAATAATTGCCAAAACTTCTATAAGTGTAAAACCTTTTCTTTTTTTCATATCTTATTCTCCTACTATCTTATGATTTAATTATATATTAATATTTATAATTTGTAAAATAAAAAACAATTAATTTTTATTAATTGTTTTCTTTTCTTCTTGAATTTTTTCAAAAGATTTAACTTTTATTTCTTTTATTATAGAAATAATATTTTCATCTATTTTACTCATATCATAATTTGAATTTGCCAGGCTTTTAATTTCTTCAGAAATAAGATTATTGTTTCTGATTAAACTTTCTATTAGAATATATTCTTGTACAGTATGAGTTTCACAAATACCTCTATCACTAAATAAACTATTTAATATTTCATTATCATTATTATTCACAATATCTATATTATTACTAATAGCTTTTTTTAATATTTTATTTATTGTATTATTACTTGGTTTATCAACTTGATATATATCATTTATATTTTGATTAATATTGCTTTCAATTAAGTTTATTAAATCATTAACTGGTAAATCCAAATTATAAATTCTTTCATTTAAATGATTAAAACATCCTTCATTTTTAGTTTCTAATCCAGCTTTATTAGAATCTGAATTACTTTTTATTTCTGAATTAATTTGTTCAAAAAATGTTCCAACCTCATTATCATTTATATGTGGCTCTATTTGCCAATCCATTAATGTTTTAAAATTTTTATGTCCTGTTTCATTAAAGTACTTAAATAAACTTTTATATAAATTTACATATACACATTTGTCATTACTATTCATACTATTTGCTCCTTTTTTTGTATATTATACCATTAAATATGAAAAAAGCAACTATTGTTGCTTATCCCCACGCTATATCCTTTGGATCTAGTCTTTTTTTATTAATTTTTTCTTCTATTATCTTACCACTATTCATCTTAATGACACGGTCAGCAATGGAAGCTATACCAGGATTATGAGTAATAATAAGTATCGTTGTATGAAATCTCTCATTAGCATTTACTAACGACTCTAAAACTATTTTACCTGTTTTTTCATCTAATGCTCCTGTAGGTTCATCACAAAACATTAATTCTGGCTGTTTAGCTAAAGCTCTAGCTATACTAACGCGTTGTTGTTCTCCTCCACTAAGTTGATACATATATTTATTTTTATGTTTGTATAAACCCACTGTTTTCATAATTTCATTTATATCAGAACATTCATTCCCTAGTTTAGCTCCAACCAATATATTTTCATATACATTTAAATGTTCTAATAAATTATAGGTTTGAAAAATAAACCCTAAATGTTCTTTTCTAAAATTGGTAATTTTTCTATCACTCATATCAGTTAACCTTTTATTTTTAAACATTATTTCTCCATTAGAAACAGTATCTAATCCACTCATACAATTTAGCATAGTAGTTTTACCACTACCACTAGCCCCTAATATAACTACTATTTCACCTGCTTTAATAGTTATATTAACATCATCAATTGCTTTAGTAACTATGTCTCCTATTTTATATATTTTAGAAACATTTTTCATTCTTAATAAATCCATAATTACCTACTCTCTTTTAAGTGCTATAGCTAATGGCACTTTATTTAATAATCTTTTTGAAATATTTACAGCAATATAATAAGCTACTAGTAATCCTATTAAACCAGTTATAGCCATAAATGGTGATAAACTAATCGGGATTACCATTGCTGTATCTACTAATATTATTGATAAAATATATTTTAGAATATGAATCATCACTGGAATAGATAATAAATAAGCTATCACTATAAATGGAGTATATATTTTTAATACTACTTTACTAATCTCTTTATTATTATATCCCATAACTTTCATAAGAGAGATAGTTTTTTTATTTTCTTCTACAACTATATTAGCGATAACTGCTACTATTATAAATACCATAAATGATGCGAAGAATATTATTATATAAATCATTATATTCATTACTTCTATTTGTTTTTCAATATTAGTTTTTAATTCATTAACTGTAAATATACTACTTATATTTTCAACTTCTTTTGTTTCCAATTTATCTAAGTTTTTATAATTATTATTAGTAGTATATTTCGTATTATATACTAAATTTTCATATCCCATAACATTACTTAAACTCTCACGAGTTACATATGCGCTAGGTTGTAAGTATTGATTATCAATACCTATTACTTCATAACTAATATTAGTATTATTAATATTAAAGATTATGTTATCTCCTACTTCAACATCTAAATATTCACTAGTAGTACTATTAATAATAATTGAATTATCATTAATAAATAAATCATCAATTAAATCAATATCATTCTTATCTTTAATTTCAATATATTTTAAACTACTATCAATACCACTTAGAGAAATAGAATAGTTATCATCTTCTAACTCTTTTTCTTGGTCATTTTTATCAGTAATCTTTTCTACGTCATAACTCCCTGTTATTGCGAAATCATCTTCTTCATTATAATCTTCATTCATAACACTATAACTTACAATATAATCAAACTTCATTGCATCAAACATGTTATCAATCATAGAAGTAAATAAGTTTGAACCTATCATAATTAGAGTTAATAATAAACCTGTACAAAATGAAGTTAACGTTACAATTAATAATTTACCGATTGAACGAGCTGCTAGTTGATAACGGAATCTTGATTCAAACTTCATAAAACTAGTTATTTTATTTGTAAATTTACTTAATAAGTTTACTTTTAAATTACTACCTTCTCGTAATAAATCTAAAGGTTTTTTTCTTAACATAATATAAGATATTATAAATGATAATAAGCTTAGTACTATCGTGGGTATTATTACTGAGTTAATTAAATATTCAGTATTAAAAACAAACTCATTTATAGGTAAAGTAAAATATGATACATATAAATTTGTTAGGGGATAATGTAAAAGTATTCCTATTATATATCCAATTATTCCTCCTATAATAGAACCTATAACTGGATATACTAAATAACTAGTTGCAATTTGATACTTTTTATAACCAAGAGATTTAAGAACACCAATTTGAAGACGCTCATCATCAATACGTTTTTTAGTTATTACTAAAATCACTATTACTGCTACTGATAATAGTAAATATAAGAAAGCTAACGCAAATGTTCTATTAGTGTCAAATTCATTTTGAATCATATCTGTTCTAATAATTCTAATAAAAGTATTCACTGAAGATTTTACTTTATCACTATCTTCTTTTAACAGTAAACTAAATACAGCCATTGAATCTTTATTATTGCGAGCTTCATTTAATTCTTTTTCAAAATTATAATCTTCATTATTACTAGGTTCTAAAAAGTTAATTCTATTTTCACGACTAAATTCACCATTTAAATATATAGAATATGTATCATTATTAAATCCTTTAAAGAGTGAATAATCACTTTCTAACATAAATACTATATTATTATATTTTTCATCAAATATTGGTTGATTCATTGATAATAATGGATAAATATAATCACTAGCATACGCATAACCTACTATCTTATATTCTTCTTCTAAAATAGTAATATTGTCTCCAATTTCTAGATTATTGCTAGCAGCAAAATTAGGAAGTACCGTTACTTCTCCAGCCCGAGTTGGAAAACTTCCCTCTACTAAATAAGGTTTATTAATAGTAGTATTGGCTTCATATGGTAAAACATTGTAAGTATAATTTTCACTAGTTCCTATTTTAGTACGTTCTAGTTCATAATTAAAATCATATTTAATTTTTAATTCATCTAACTTTTCTTGCCCAAGAGTTTGATATATTCCATATTTTTTAAATACTTGTTCAACTCCTAAAAATACATTAGGGTCACATGTATTAGGTATTCCACTTAAACAATAAGTATATGCTGTAATTATTTGATTTTCTTCATTTGTAACATTTTTAAGTTCATTATTTTTATATTCATCTAACTTCATCAAAGATATATCTTTTTGATAATCAATATTTATATCAATACTAAAATGTTCAACATTATGTTTATTTAAATAATTATAATATTCATATTCTACTCTATCCACCGCACTATTCATTGCTGTATATATAGCAGTAGATAATAAAACCATGAATATAATTCCAAGCATTTGAATTTTTTTCTTTTTAAGTCCTTTTAAAGAATTAATCAATAGTAACTTCACTATGCCCACCTCAATTCTTCAGCATTTAATTTAACTTTATTTTTAGTTATACTTTCTATTTTTCCACTATTCATTTTAATAACTGTATCAGCCATTAATGCAATAGAAGGATTATGAGTAACAATTATTAAAGTTGTTTTAAATTTATTATTAATATCAGCTAATGACTTCAAAATAGTTTTTCCTGTTTCTTCATCAAGAGCCCCAGTTGGCTCATCACAAAATAATACATTTGGATTTTTAATTAGTGCTCTTGCGATACTAACTCTTTGCATTTGACCACCACTTAGTTGAAAAGGATATTTATCTTTTTCTTTATATAACCCAACAGTTTTAAGTATTTTATCCATTTTAAGAGGAGCTGTACTTAAATGTTCCCCTAACATAACATTTTCTATCACAGTCAAGTTAGAAATCAAATTGTAACTTTGAAAGATAAATCCTAAGTTATCACGACGATATTTAGTTAATTCTTCTTCTTTATAATCATTTAAATTTTTACTATCATAAAACACTTCACCTTTACTAACTTTATCAATTCCTGATAATATATTTAAAAGCGTACTCTTACCGCTACCACTTGGTCCTAAAATAACTATAACTTCTCCTCTATTAATAGTTAAATCAACATTATTTAATGCATAGGTTTTACTTGATACTGATTTATATATTTTACTAACTTTTTTAAGTTCATAAATTGAATCCATCTTGAACACCATCTTTCTCACTCTATAATTATATTACTACAATTTATAATAATGTACAACATACAAGAAAAGAGAGTTTTTCTAAAAATCTCTCTTTTTATTTAATTCAGTTCTCGTAATAATGTAAGTTTTATTTTTTTTAATAAAACAATAAAATATTTCTTCTAACAATATATTTCTTTTACCAATTACTGTATACATCCATTCTTCATTTTTATTTATATATTTTAGTGCATCGCAATCTATCTTACCATCTAATATAAGTGGTAAAGGGTAATCACCTTTATCTTTAAAAACAGATAATTTCCCATTGTTTTCTAATATAGCATAATCCACTTCATCTAAATTTCTAACTCCTTTTTCTCTTAATTGACTAACTAAATCATCTAAACTATAGCGCATTTTTTTCAGTTGTTTATAGAGTAGTTTTCCTTGTTTGATTAAAATTGTAGGTTTACCTTCTAATAATGTTCTAATTGTATCACTTTTGATTGTAATGTAACTAAGTACCACTTGAATTACTAAAAGTGTTGTTATTGGGACAATCGATCTAAGTAAACTTTCATTTTGACTTTCTAGTGAAAAAGCAACTAATTCTGCAATTAATATTGAAACAATTAAGTCTATTATTCCAAGTTGTCCTACTTCTTTTTTGCCCATGATTCGATAAACCAAAACTACAAAAAAATATAAAAAAATTGTTTTAAAGATAATTAATTCCATATCATCACCTAATTTATTATGTTTATAGTAATATGTTTTATACAATAGAATAATATTTAATAGGTGAAATTATGAACAAAATAAAAGATTTAAGTATTGCATTTTTAATTGGTATTGGAACACTTTTTTTTCTAACTACTTTATTTGTAGTATTGTATTACTTTAATATTATTTCTACAAATATATTTAATATATTACAGTTACTTAGTGTTTTAATATCTTGTATGACTAGTGGATTTCTTAGTGGTAAAAAATCAAAAGTAAAAGGTTTCTTAGAAGGAATGAAAATGGGATTAATATATTTTTTCCTATTTATTATGATTAGCTTTTTACTATTAAATAACAGTTTTACATTATTTAATATTGTATATTATTTATCACTTATCGCAATAGCTTCCTTAGGAGGAATTGTTGGTATTAATTATAAAAAAGACATTTAATTGTCTTTTTTATTGATGTTGAAATAAATTGATGCTAAAATGTTAAAAGGTGATTAAAATGGCTTCAAGTATAATACATTTAATTGTAGCAAAAAAAGTAAACGAACAATTGAAAAAAGATGAAAACTTATTTTATTTAGGAGCAATTGCTCCTGACTTAGCTAAATTAGTAGGTAAAGAAAAATCAGATACACATTTTAGTGATAAAAATATTGATATAAATATTCCATATATTGATAGATTTGTTGATAAATATGGGAGTGATCTTCATAAACCATTTGAATTAGGTTATTTAGTTCATTTATTAACAGATTTATATTGGTTCAGAGATTATATTCCTTTCTTCATAAAAGAATATCATGATGAAATTAAACAAACTGGTACATATAATGAAGATCATACTTTAGAAATATATGCTGATTATTCTAACTGTAATTTATATTTGCTTGATGAACATTTGATTAATTTAGATATTTTATATAATGAATTGCCATCTTTTACTACTGTTATAAAGGAAATTGATATTGCTAAATTATCATTATTAACTGATATGTGTGGTATTACATTAATTAATTCTAATAAAACAAAAAAATTCTATATACTAGATGTAGACGAGGCTGATTTGTTTATAGAACAATGCGTTAATTCAATATTAGAAGATTTAAAATATTATAATATAAAACTCTAACTATGGTTAGAGTTTTTATATACAAGTTTAAGTTTATCTCCAATTATATCAATCTGACTTTTTCTACTACCTTTTAATACAATGAATTTATTTTCAATATTATCTAATATATCTGAATCTAATAATTCATTAATATCACTAAAATTATTCAAGTTATATTTTTCATATACTTTACCTACTGTTATTAAATTAATATTTTTATTCTTATTAACTTTTTTTACTATTTTTTTATGAATTTTAGAACTATAATCTCCGAGTTCATGTATTTCTCCTAATATAAATATAATTTCTTTATCAATCAATTTTAAAACAGATAATAAATTCATTATTGATTTATAAGATGCATTATAACTATCATCTAATAATGTGTTATTCTTGTTTAACTCTGTATAATCTAATCTAGAATCCACAGATTTATAGTTTTCTAGCATATCAAATATTTGATTAATTTCAACATCAAACAATAAACCAATTTCTATAGCAAGTAATATGTTTGGAATTATATATTTTCCTGGTATATAGTATTTTAGATAATGTAATTTATCATTAATTATTAATGTTAAAATTGTCATGTCAAAATATAAATCAGCATTATCACACTTTATATTATTTATACCTGTTTTAATTACATCAACATTTTTACATTTTATTTTTTTTAACCTTTTATCTAATCCATTTACTACTAATATTCCATCTTCCATACCTTCAATTATTTCCATCTTTGCTTTAAGTATATTCTTTAAGCTTCCTAAATTACCAATATGAGATGCTGATATATTTGTTATAACACTAACAAAAGGATTACATAGTTTAGATAATTCACTAATTTCACCAGTATTATTCATTCCCATTTCAAGAATAACTATTTCATGTTCTTTTTCTATTTCTAGTAAAGTTAATGATACCCCTATAATATTATTGTAACTTTTTTTACTTTTTAAAACATTATACTTTTCACCAAGAATATTATATATCAAATTCTTAGTTGTAGTTTTTCCTAAGCTTCCAGTAATCGCAATTACTGGTGTTTGATATGTATTTAAATTTTCTTGTGCTAAAAGTTTTAAAGCTTCAATTGTTGAAGTCACTAAAATTATATTTATATTTTCTTTTTCTATACTTTCATCTCTTTTTGATAATATAATTGTACTAGCTTTTTTCTTAATAGCTTCTTTTATATAATCGTGTCCATCTTTATTTTTACCAGTTATCGCAATAAATACGTCACCACTTTTAACTTCTTGACTATTAATTCTAATTTTTTTTATTTTTTTCTTAGTACTTTTAATAAGGTCTCCATTAACTATATTAGTTATTTTTTTTATATTCATAATATTCACCCACACATTTAAAAAAATAATTAAATATTTTCTTACTCACTATATCATATTCATAATTAGTTTCTAGGTGCCAACCAATACCAATAAAACACTTACAATTAGGGTCTTCTATACTTTCAATGACATTATCAATAGCTCTAGAAGTTACGTTTAAAGTTGTTTTTGTAAGTTGATCATTATGTCTAGAATTAACTACAATTTTATCAAATTCTACTATTTTATACAACAAACTACTTTTCTTTATATAAACACTATGAACTTTTGCATTCTTTTGATTATGATTTATATCGCTATCAATTTTTTCTAAATTTCCTCCATTACAAAGCCCCATTAATTGCATTCCTAAACATATACCTAAAACTGGTATATTATTTTTTTGACATATTTTAATTATTTCTAAATCATAATTATTATACTCACTTCCACCTTGAAATAAAAAACCAGAATATTTCTCAGTAATATTGTCTAAATTATTATTTGGAATTATTAATTCATAGTCTACATTATTCATTACTAGAACATCTATAATTTCTTTATTAACTAAATATATATCATTACTTGCTTGTGATTTATCACTTCTAAGTACTATACCTATTTTTTTCATACTTCACCCCACTAAAAAAGCAATGAATTACATATGCTTGTTCATTGCTTTCATCATTTGATTAACTTGTTTTTTGCTAGCAGGTCTTCCCATTTGTTGCATCATCGCTTTAATCATTTGTTCATTAATTGGCGGATTTTTCTTTAGGTATTTTTTCATGAAATTTCTTGCTAAAAAGAAACCTAATGCTGCACCAGCTATAAATCCTCCAAGTATTTGTAATATATCAATTAAAAAGTCCATAATGACCTCCTTCTTTTTCCATTTTACTAAAATTAATCTTATATTTCAAGTATATGCGTCAATTATTATAATCGTCACATAAAAAGAAATATTCTTCGAAATTAAAATCTACTGCAAAAATCATTCTATTATAACATTTGAAATCAAGAAACAATTGTGGTCTTGTAAGATTAGTGGTTAGAATACATCTTGTTGGCCTTATTTTTACTTGATAATTATTAATAATAAATATGTCATTATCTACATATACTTTATACTTATCAATAAAATATTTTTTTAGCCGTGAAGTGTCATATACTTCACATATTTGATTAAATAAAGAATAAGCGTATTCTATATCATCTTCTTTTAATGAATTTAAATATTTTAAATCTTTATACAACTTCTTTAAATTATTTTTATAATAATCAAAAGCAGTTTTTCTAATTATAAATAAGTAATAGTTTTTCATATAATCACCTATATTAAATATACAGTATAATAATGTTGATATTAGTCGAAAAAAGTCTTTATTATAAAAGACTTTTAATTTTATCATAAATGTAATCGGTATTAAGTTTCATTAGGCTAATTACTTCATCACTAGTTCCACTAGCACCAAAAGTATCAACAGTAAATAAATGATCTATATTAGATATGTACTTATAAAAACTATAACTACTACCCGCTTCAATTACAAATGTTTTAATATTTTTAGGTAAGACACTTTCTTTATATTCACTACTTTGTTTATCAAATAAGTTAGTTGAAGGCATACTTACTACACGTATATTTTTATTATCATAAGTTTTTAATAGTTTACTTATTTCTATTGCTTTATGAACATCAGCACCAGTTGCAATTATAATTCCATCTAAATCAATAATCTCTGAATTTAAAATATATGCCCCATAACTAATACTGTTTATATCTATATCAAGTGATGGTACTTTATCTTTAGAAACGACAATAACTTTTGGTCCGTGATTATTTAAACAGTAATTATAAGCACCTAAAAGTTCTTTATCACAACTTGGTCTGAAAACGGTTAAATTAGGTATAGTTCTTAACATCAGTAATTGATTTGTTGGTTGATGAGTTGGTCCATCACTACCAATACTTACTGAATCATGAGTGTATATAAATGTAGAATTTAGATTCATTATAGCACTCATTCTAATAGCTGGTATCATATAGTCTGCAAAACTTAAAAATGTTGATGCAAATGGCTTAAATCCATTTATAGCAAGTCCATTAGTAATACTCCCCATCGCATGTTCTCTAACACCATACCATATATTTTTACCTGAAAAATTATCTGCTGATAGATCATTTGAAGATTTTAAATATGTTTTAGTCGACGAAGCTAAATCAGCACTACCGCTAATTATTTTATTATCATATAAAGATAATTTATCTAAAATAAAACCATTTATCTCACGCAATTCACTATCTAGATTATAGTCAAATGTCATATTATTTAAATCAATAGTATTATTTAAATTGAATAACAATGATTTATCTACTTCCGTATCGTTATTAATTAAATTAAAATATTCAACCCACTTATTATATTTCGTGCTAATACGATTTATATTATTATTAAGAACATAATCCCTTAAATCCGTATCAACAAAAAATGGTTCTTTATTTATGTTTAATTTATCTTTAAGTTGATTAATATCCTCACTAGTTAGAGGCTTACCATGAATAGCGTTTGTATCTTCTAAAATTGACCCTTGACCTATTACAGTTTTAATTTCAATTAAAACTGGTTTATCACTAGTTTTTGCTTTTTTTATAGCAGTATCGATGGTACTAATATTATTTCCGTTTTCAACTTTTATAACATTAAAACCTAAACTATAATATTTAGTACAAATATCCTCTGTAAATGTCATATTAGTTTTACCATCAAGTGAAACGTTATTTGAATCATATAAAATTATTAAATTATTTAATTTATGGCTTCCAGCAAAAGATGCAGCTTCTGTAGCTATTCCTTCCATAATATCTCCGTCACCACATAAAACATAAACATAATTATCGAATAAATCACGATAGTTATTATATTTATCAATATTGTAGTGAGATTTTATAATTTTACTACTCAGTGCCATGCCTACAGCATGTCCAATTCCTTGACCTAATGGCCCAGTTGAAACTTCAACTCCTGGAGTAACTAAATACTCTGGATGACCCGGTGTTTTCGAATGGATCTTTCTAAATTGTTTTAAATCATTAATAGATATATCATATCCATTAAAATATAAGTTGCTATACAGTAAAGCAGAACCATGCCCTGCTGATAATACAAACTTATCACGAAGTGGCCAATTAACATCTTGAGGATGAAAATTTAAATGTTTTTGATATAAAGTATATATTATACTTGCAGCACCTAAAACAATACCAGGGTGTCCGCTCCCTGCCTCATTAATCATATCTATTCCTAAAGATTTAATATTATTTACAACATTAATTTCTATTTTTTCATTATTCACAGTATCCCTCTATTCTTATAAATACATTATAACAAAAAAATGAAAGACTTGGCTAGTAATTTTCATACATAACTACTAACTCTTTTTCTTCTACAATTTGTGCATCTTCATATTTTTTCATATTCATTGAATCAATATAAGACATTCCAAATACTAATATTAAAAATCCTATTGTTAATTTGTTTTTTACTAATTCCATCATACTAATCCCTCTTTCTGAACTAATCATAACACGAACAATTGTATGTGTCAATTATTTTAAGAACAATTGTTCGTTTTATGTGTAAATGTGTAAACATAGGTTTGCGAGAACAAATGTTTGACAATTATAGTGGTATGTGTTAATATAAATTATATGAAAGACGGAGGTTGTTATGAATAAGCTTACTAAAAGACAAGAAGAAATATTAACTTATGTTAAAAAATATATGGTTAGGTTTGGTTATCCACCTACTGTAAGAGAAATTGGTAAAGATTTAGGAGTTTCATCACCTGCTACTATTCATGCACATTTAAGTAATTTAGAAACTAAAGGTTTTATAAAAAAAGAAGAAAGTAAGAATCGTGCAATTGAGTTATTAGTTGAAAATGAATTTGCAAAAAGTGATGAAAATGTTATTGATGTTCCACTACTTGGAAAAATAACTGCTGGTACTCCAATTGAAGCTATTGAAAATCCAGATGAATACTTTTCACTTCCTTCTTATTTAGTTCCTAATAATAAAGAAGTATTTACTTTAAAAGTTGATGGAGAATCTATGATTAATGCAGGAATTTTAGACGGGGACATTGTTATAATTGCTAAAGGTAATGTTGCTCGTAATGGAGAAATTGTTGCAGCCATGAATGATGAAAATGAAGTTACACTTAAAACATTTTATAAAGAAAGTGATCATATTCGTTTACAACCAGAAAATGACACTATGGAACCGATTATTTTAAATAATGTTAGTATTTTAGGTAAAGCTGTTGGTTTATATCGTCAAATATAAAAAGTATTAGTTTAAACTAATACTTTTTTGCTATAAAATTCTAAGTATGATTCTTGATCAATAACAAAGTGGTTTAATTGTTCACAATCTTCTTTAAATTTAATATCCAAATATTCAGGATTAAGAACTTTATTTAAAGATAGACCAATCCCGTTTTCATTATATATTATTTCTTCAAGAGCAAGTAAATATTCAAAATTGTTAGAAAGTATACATTCTTCTTTTATAGAATTTATAATATCCATAATTGAACGATTTTTCAGATATAAATTATACTTATTTAAAAAATTTTGTTCCATAGGACTTCTATGTTTGTATTCTATATTTTTTATATATGTTAATTTTCTATTAAGACTATTATCAATAAACACACTAGCCATTTGATTATTTTCAAATACTTCTTTATATAATATTTCATTTTTATAATTTAATAAATAGCAATAACCATTTTCATCTATATAATAATTTGCTGGCATATTTATAAATTTCAATTCACTTCCCATTTGTAAATATGATTTATGATTGTTTTTATTTCTTTTATACATTGTAACAACTCCTCTTATAAAAATATGCTGTTATACTATCAAATAATTATACGTATGTCAACTTTATTACATAATGAGTTTTTTTCTAGTTCTATTATTCTTTCTTACTATTTTATTTATCATTAATGATGAAGTAGTATCTCCAACTACATTTAAACAAGTTGCTGGTGGATCTACTAAAATACCTATAGTTGCGATAATTGGGAAAGCTGATAATGGGAAACCATATAAACTTACTATCAGCATCTCCCCTATTAGTCCACCTCCTGGAATTCCACTCATTACAATACCTGATAATGTTGCTACTACTAAAGCTATTAAATAAGTATCTATTCCTGTAAAACTTTGATTAAATATTCCAAATAAAAATACTATTTTTAATATTGATGCTAGAGCACTACCTTCCATATGCATAGTAGAACCAATTGGCATGGCTACACCTGCTACATCATCATCGATATTTAACTTTTTAGCTGTTGCTAAATTAGTTGGTAAGCTTGCTAGTGAACTTTGTGTTGCTAGTGATGTAACTGTAACCGGTAATATATGCTTGTAAAAATTTATTATTCCCTTTTTACCGTTTGCTATATAACTATATAGTGTATATATTATAAGAAAATATAATATAGCGATTAAATAGTATATTAATAAGCTTTTAGCATAACTAGTAATTAAATTATAACCAAACTCTCCTGTTAAAGCAGCAAAGTATCCAAATAGTCCAATTGGTGCATAAAGCATAATTAGTTTAGTTATATGCATCATAATTTCAGACATTTTACTTAGTGCATTAGCAATACTCTTATTTTTATTATCGACCTTTGTCACTGCAAAACCAAATAGTATAGAAAATATAATTAATGGTAGCATATTATTTTTACTTAATAACTCTGTAAAATCTGTAACAGTAATCATATTAACTATTTTATCAGATAATTCTACTTTTTCTACTATGCCTTCAGCTGATAAATCTAAATTTGTATTACTTGTAACATTAATAAATTTAAGAGCTACAAGCATTATACTAGCTGCTATTACACTAGTTATAATAAATACTAAAAAAGTACTTTTTAATATTTTACCTAATCTTTTAATATTTGCCATCTTACTAATACTACTAGTAATCGTAAAAAATACTAACGGTACTATAATAGTAAACATTAAGTTTAAAAATATATCTCCAAGTGGTTTTAATACTACAGCATCTTCTTTTATAAATAAACCAAGTATAGATCCACCTATAACACTTAATAGAAGTAATATGGCAAACCCATATGTTTTTAAAAATTTATTTTTCATAATTCCCCCTAATAAAATATATTATATTTTAAGCAAATTATGTTATAATATCTGTAGGGTGATAATATGATAAATAATTCAAACAACAATCCTTTTAATTATGTTCAATCTAATACTGAGATGAATAGAAGAATTAGGAATCAAGAAAGAATTAGTCAAATCGAAAAAGAAAAACAAGCAGATTTAGCAAAGCAAAGTGTAAATCATATTAGTAGTAATGTTAAAGAAAGAACAAGTAATATAAATAATATGAATACATTTAATAAAGGAATTCAAAATAGTAATATTAAATCAATGTTTAATAAAAACAACTTTTAAAAGTTGTTTTTTTCTATTAAAAATTTATATAAAGAATTAGGATCTTTTTCTTCATAAACAATTTCATAAATTAAATTTATAATTGGTATTTTTATATTTTCTTTTTTTATTTTTTTATGTAATGCATTAAGAGTATATAATCCCTCTACTGTAGTACTATTTATATATTCTTCTGTTTTAACTTTATCATTTAAACTTAATATTTGTCCAAATGAATAATTTCTACTCTTAGGACTAGTTGCAGTTAATATTAAATCTCCAATACCAGCGAATGATAAAATAGTTTTCTCATTACCATTAGCCTGTTCTATAAGTCTCCTAACATCATTCATAGCTTCTGTAATAAACATAGCTTTAGTAGATTCATTAGCTCCTAGACCACTTAGTATTCCAGCTGCAATAGCAATTACATTTTTAACAGCCCCACAAATGGCACTACCAACTAAATCATTACTATGTCTTAAACAGAAGTATTCATTATTGAATGCTTTTTTACAAACATTTATAGATTCTACATTACTACTTGCTACTGTAAGACCAATTGGTTTTTTAGATATAATATCTATCGCAAATGATGGTCCAGAAATTAGCACTAAAGATATGTTAGAAATAGTATTAGTAATAATATCATGTAAATAATCTCCACTTTCACAATCAATACCTTTTGTAGCAAGAACAATAATTTGGTCTTTAATGAATAAATGTTTACATATTTCGAGTGTAGACTTTATAAATTCTGCAGGAATAGCAATTATTACTAATTCTTTATCAATAATTACTTCTTCTATATTATTTGTATATTTATAAGTATTTGGTAAATCAACTCCAGGTAATACTTTTTCGTTTCTATTTGTATTTTGTAACATTTCAAGCTCTTCACTAAATTTTGTCCAAAGAGTTAAATCATTGTTATTGTGATTAAGCACACTTGCCAATGCAAGTCCGTATGCTCCAGTTCCGATAATTCCTATTTTCATTGTTGCCTCCATTTTATAATATAATTATATCAAATATGAAAAATATTTACTATCAAAAAAAGATTATAATAATAATCTTTATTTAAATGATATTCCACCAAATATACAAATACATTCAGAATCTATTACTGTATTAGCAGTTGTAGTAACTTTATTTTCAATACCACCAAATATTGGCGTACCACTAACTTCTACTTTAACATCATTTGGAGCTATTACATCTACCCCTCCAAATAAACAAAATACATTAATTTTAGAACCCTTCTCTATTTCAGCTTTTCTTAAATCTAATTCTACACTACCAAATATTGAAACTATACTTGTTTGTTTAAATTTACCACTTATTTTCGCTTCATTTGATGCGAATATAGCTAAGTAATCTCCTTTAGCAACTGTAAATGGAGTTACTTTGGGTATTTTAGTAAATAGTAATGATATCCCACAAGCAATTATAAAGATAGAACCAATTAATTCCCATCCAATAACGTCATTAACAGCAAAATAAATTAATAGTCCAATTATAGTAGTTAAAAAACCACCAACATAGTCTTTTTTAAAGAAAGTTAATATTCCTGGAATAATTATAAATAGTGTCCACCATCCTTTAAAAAATAAGTTTACATCCCAAAATTCTAGTTGATAACCAAGTAATAATGTTCCTATAGTAATAACTATAAGACCTAACATAACATTGTTTTTCATATCTTCACCTCTACCAAAATTATAACATAAAAAAGAAAATATTACTATTTTCTCTTTTTACTTATTATAAGAAAGAATACTATTGCTGATAAAAATAATGCTCCCATAGCAACAAAATCAGCGAAAGAATTTTTAGGTTCAATTGTACTAACATTTAATTCTTTATCTTCTTCTGTAAATGTATCATTTGCTTCATCAGCACGTTCTTCTAAAAATGTATCTAAATTATCTTTAATAGGTAATACTACATCTTCATATTCTTCATTTAAATCATTATAATCATTTAAAGCTGTTTTAATTTGATCTCTAACTGTATCACTATATCCCATGATTGCTGTATCACCAATAACAAAAAATGGAACACTACCAGATTCATTATTAGTAATTTTACTTACTTCATCAAATAATACACCATTAGCATAATTTGTATCAACTTCAATACTTTCAACTACAATGTTTTCATAACTACCAATGAATGTAGGTAAATCTACTTTCGCATCAGCACAATAAGAACATGTTGAACTATTAAAGAAATATAGTACTCTTTTTTCACTAGCCGCTTCAATATTAATTGGTAAAATTAATATTGCTATAGCTACTAAACTTATTAATATTTTCTTCATTCTAATCCTCTTTCATACTTAATTTTTCAATACAATTATTTAAACTACTTATAAAATAATCAATATCATTTTTAGTTGTAGTATTAGCGATACTAATTCTAATTGTACTTTTACTTCTATTTAAATCATTATATAAATAATATACTGATTCACTTATATCTTTTTTACTGCTACAAGCGCTCTTAGTAGATATATATATATTATATTTCTCTAAAGCGTGTAGTAATGTTTCTGGTTTAATGTCTTTAACACTAATATTAATTATATTCGCAATACTTTTATCAGTAGAGTTAAGTATAATTTTTTCATTTAGTTTTGATTTAAAATAATCATTTATAAGTGATACTTTTTTATAATTATCTTCTATATTTAAATTTGATAACCTTAATGCTTTTGCCATAGACACTATTAAAGGTGTTGGCATTGTTCCACTGCGATATAAATTATCATTTTCACCACCATGAATTAATGGAATTAATTTAATATTACTATTAATAACTAACCCACCTATTCCTTTTAGTCCATAAAATTTATGAGCCGAGAAACTAAATGCATCTACATTTTTAGTATCAATTTTAATCTTTCCAATCGCTTGAGTCATATCACTATGAAAAAAGCATTTTGGATATTTTTTTACAACATTAGCAATCATATCTATATTTTGAATTATTCCTAGTTCACTTGATACAGCAGCAACAGTTACTAATAATGGATCTTTTTTCATTAATTCATTTAAGTGATTAATATCAACTTGTCCATTTTTATCTAAGTTTACAAAACTAATTTTATATCCTTTTGTCTCTAAATAACTTAATACTTCTAAAATAGATGCATGTTCTAATTTAGTTGTAATTATATGCTTATTTCTATTACTATATTGATCAGCTAATCCTTTTATAATTAAATTATTAGCTTCACTAGCTCCACTTGTATATATTACTTCCTTATCAGTATTAAGAATATCTTTTATTTGATTTGTAGCAGCATTTAGTAGATTCTTACTTTCAACACCTAATTTATGTAATGAAGAAGTATTAGCATAATACTCTTCATTAACTTTTATAAAAGTATCCAATACTTCTTTATTTACTTTTGTTGTTGCTGTGTAATCTAAATATAAATTATTATACATCCTCATTACTTCCTTCAACTTTAACTAATATTTCACGAGGTTTACTTCCTCTTGATGGACCCACTATGCCACGGTCTTCAAGTAAATCAATACATCTCGCTGCACGGTTATATCCTAGATGGAATCTACGTTGTAATAGTGAAGCACTAGCTTTACCTTGAGTAACAACAAACTCAACTATATCATTATATAATGGTTCATCATAATCACTTTTACTATCTACCATTGTAGTAGCTCCCATTTCTTCTTCATCCATTAATAATGAATTATCATATTTAGCTTTTTGTTGTTCAATAGTATGATCAACTACTTTTTTAATTTCTTCTTCATCTATATAAGTTCCTTGAATACGTATAGGAGTATTTTCACCTTGAGGTAAAAATAACATATCTCCTTTACCTATTAATTTTTCAGCGCCTGTCATATCTAAAATTGTACGAGAATCAATACTACTAGATACAGCAAATGAAATACGTGAAGGAATATTTGCCTTAACTACTCCTGTAATAACATCAGTACTTGGTCTTTGTGTTGCTACTATTAAGTGAATACCAGCTGCACGAGCCATTTGTGTAATACGCATAATTGAATCTTCTACTTCTTTAGCAGCAACTAACATTAAATCTGCCAACTCATCAATTATAACTACAATAAATGGTAATTTACGTTTTTGCTCTTCAATTGGTAAAATTTCATTGTTCTTTTCGATAAGATCATTATAACCTGCAATGTTTTTAGTGCCTGATTCACTAAACACATCATATCTGCGTTCCATTTCAACAACAATTTTCTTTAAAGCTATATTAGCTTTTTTAGGGTCAGTTACAACTGGAGCTAGTAGATGAGGTATTCCGTTATACATAGATAACTCTACTTTTTTTGGATCGATTAATACTAATTTAGCTTCATCTGGTTTTGCTCTCATTAGGATTGATGTAATTATAGAATTAATACAAACTGACTTACCACTACCAGTAGATCCCGCTACTAATAAATGGGGAGTTTTATTTATTTCAAACCATTGAGGACGATTCATTATATCGCGTCCTAAAACAGATAATAATTTAGAATTAGCATGTTCTGCTGGAATGCGTTCTAATATTTCACGAACTGTAACCATTGTATTATTTTTATTAGGAAGTTCAATTCCAACTGTTTTTTTACCAGGAATTGGTGCTTGAATAGATACACTTTTAGCAGCTAAAGCTAAAGCTATCTCTTTATTTATACTTTGAATTTTATTTACTCTAGTACCAGCTTTTAAATCCATTTCATATTGGGTAACAGTAGGACCTACATTAGCCGCTACTATTCTACCTTCTATACCAAAATCACGACATACTTGTTCTAAAATATTCTTGTTTTCGTTAATAATTTTAGTATTATCATTATTCTTAACTTTTTTTGCATGTGATAATAAATTAAGTGATGGATATTGATAATTTTTAGTAGTTTTAACTTCTCCAGTTTCTTCATCATAACTCTCAACAAATTCATCTTTACTTACCGGAGTATTAATAATTTCCTCTGCAACTGGTGGTCTATTTACTTTTACTTCTAAAGTTGGTTTTGGTTTATTAATTAACTCTTCCATACTAGTAACAACTACTTTTTCTTCACTAGCACTATCATTAATCTTAATATCTTCAACAACTTCATCAACTTTAAATAATTTATTTTCTTTTGCTAATTTACCTTTTTTAATAATAACTTTAACCATATCTGATATTCCCATACCAGTTATTAAAATAACTCCACAAATTAGTAGTGCCCAAGTTAATATTTTAGTACCTTCTATTGCAAATAAATTAACAAATATTAATGAAAATATTGCTCCTATTATTCCTCCACCTTGAACATTCATAACTGTTTTAGTGCTAGCCATAAAGTTATTGATAGTTTCATTTAATATTTCCATATCATTAAGTTCATTTTGTACTAAATAATCTAAGTGTGAAAATATTAATAGTCCTATAATAAGTAAGTAACATCCAAATAATTTAGTTGTAAAATAATTTGGTTTACTTCTTTTAACCATTACATATAATCCAATAACAGCTAGTGCTAATAATAATAGGTTATACCATGTACCTACTAAAAAGATAGCAAAAGCACTTATGATAGAACCAGCTGGTCCAAAACGACCAAAACCTAGTATTGCTATTAATACTAGTGCCACTCCTTTTAATTCAGTATAAAAATCATTTTTTGGTTTTTTTATATCTTTACTTTTTTTCTTCTTTGCCATATTCTTCACCTTACTCATTTATTATATCATATTTTTATAATATATTATTAACAATAATTAACTAAAAAAGAATTAATTCTCTTTAATATGAATTAATTCCTTTGCAACTTCTTCAAGTGCTCTACCAATTGGTTTACTAGATTTATACTCATTTTCACGCATTTGATAGTGTTCAGTTTTTTCCATTTCTTTTACTCTATTCGCAACTATATTTACAAGTAAATATTTACTACCTACTTGAGTTAATAATTTATCGATTGACGGATATAACATATTACCCCTCCTTAATTTAATCTTATACTTTATTTATATTCTTTACAAGTAATTAAAACCATATTTGACAAAACTAGACAAAATTATTTTATTACTTTATATATTAATGGCTCTTTAGTTTTTAGTACTTCTTCTATAATAAAACAATTTAATATATCACGCATTAATAAATCTTTATTAGATAAATAAACTTTTGCCAACTCCTCATTAACTTTTACATAATCTCCTACATTAACACTAACTGATACACCAACACCGTGATCAATTTGATCTTCCTTAGTAATGCGACCTGCTCCTATACTTTTAACAACACTAGCTAGTTTATAGGCATCTACATTATTTAAATAACCTTCTTTAATACTTCTAATCGAAAATACTTTAGGAGCCAATACAAGTGTATTTAAATCTCCGTTTTGACACTCTATTAATTCTTTAAATTTATGATAAGCTTGTTTACTGCTAAGTGCTTCTTCCACTAACTTTTTAGCTTCAATATTATCTATATTTTTACCAAGAGATGTCATAATAGTAGCAAGTTCAATTACTAACTCACTTAAATTATTTTTTAATTCTCCTTTTAAGACACTTATACATTCCCTAACTTCAATAGCATTACCAACATTATTCCCTAATGGAGTATTCATATTAGTAAGAACACATACTGTTTCTTTTTCAAAGGCTTTACCTATTTCTATAATATATTTTGCTAGTTCTTCAGCTTCATCAATACTATTAATTAAAGCCCCACTACCTACTTTTAAATCAATTACTATTTTCTCAGCTCCACTAGCTATTTTTTTACTCATAATACTACTTGCTATTAAAGGAATACTACTAACTGTACCACTTACATCACGTAGTGCATATATAGCCTTATCAGCTGGCACTAGGTTACCTGTAGACCCTATAATAGCACAATTAATTTCTTTAACTTGCTTTTTAAAATCTTCAATACTAACATTAGTATTAAATCCTTTAATACTCTCTAACTTATCTATAGTACCACCAGTAATACCAAGAGAACGACCACTCATTTTAGCAACTGGAATATCTAGTGCTGCTAAAATTGGCACTAATATTAATGTTGTTTTATCTCCTACTCCTCCAGTAGAATGTTTGTCAACTATTATTTTATCAATATTATCAAAAACTATAGTATCTCCACTATTAATCATAATTTTAGTTAGATCAATTGTTTCTTTTATACTCATACTGTTTATTGTAATAGCCATTAGTAATGATGACATTTGATAATCTTTAATTGTATTATCTAAATAACCATTTACTACAAAATTTAACTCATCATAAGTTAATTCCAAACTATTTCTCTTTTTATTAATTATATCTATTATATTCATTTTATCACCTATTTCAATTATACATTATAATTATCGTCCATATAAAATTGTTTACATTTTTTTACAAAAAAATAAGTATATACTACTTATTTAATTTTCTACTCATTAATTCAACTGTTCTTTTCGGTTCACTATATAACGCTGAATGTAATTTATTATTTTTTCTTATTTCTTTTAAAAAGATTATTTCTTCTTTACTAATACTAGTATGATAATTATTATCTTCTTCACTAACTACAAAAGTATCTCTACCTAATAAATAATCACTACTTACTTCTAATATATCAATAAGTTTTAAAAACTTTTCTATAACTGGTGTACGATTACCTTTTTCATAACCACAAATACTAACTTTAGTTACACCAATTAAATTACCTAGTTGTTCTTGTGATAATTCTTTAGCAATTCTAGCTTGTTTTAATCTTGCTCCTATAAACATAAATCACTTCCTAAATTCGCGTTAATTATAACAACAAATAATACTTCAAAGACCACAATTAACTATATGATAACCTTTATATTGATAATATGGATAAAATAAGATATAATATTACTAGAATTGAAAGAGGTAGTACAATTGGAAAAATTAAGAGAACTTAGAACAGCAAGAGGATACACATATGATAAATTTGGAAAAATGTTGGGAATTAGTAAAACTTTCTACTGGCAAATAGAGAATAGAAAAAAAAGATTAAGTTATGAAATGGCAGTTAAAATCGCTTTATTATTAGACACAAAACCTGATGAATTATTCTATGATATATTTAATGTTGATGATATAGAACCACTTGTAAAGAATTAAAAACAGAAGATTATATTTCTTCTGTTTTTTTATTAGCTGATGTTAAAAAAGTAATTTTTTCTCCAATAACTTCAACTGAATTACGTTTAGTTTCAGGATCAATTTCTATCTTTCTAGTTTGTAATCGCCCTTTAATTCCAAGTAAATCACCTTTTTTTACATATTCAACTGTATTTTCAGCAATACCTTGCCACAAGGTACAATTAATAAAATCAGTTTCATATTCCCCTTCTACATTTTTAAAACTTCTAGGCACGGCAATTGTTATGTTAGTAACTTTTTTACCATTTTCAGTCTCTCTTAGTTCAGGATCATGTACAAGTCTCCCTACAACTACTGTATGATTTAGCATATTATCTTCCTCCCATGACAATAATAGCTAATTAATAGTTTTACAGCAAACAACCAATATTATAATTTTAAAATAAAAAAGATAAATCAATATTAATAAATTTATCTTTTTATATATAATTTTAATTAAATTGTTACTAAATACTCTCAAATATAAAAGTTTTATTGTTCACAGTTTAATTCATATTCAACGTTTTTAAAGTCTTCTTCTACTATTTCCATTGTAATTTTAGATGTTCTATCACAATCTTTTAAGGAATCAATTTTATATTCTTTATTATCAACTGCTATAGCAGCATCTAATTGTTCTAAAGTAATAAAGTAAATATCTAAATTTAATTCACTTATATAATCATTATAATAAGCTATGGCAGCCTCTTTAAATTCTTTTTCTCTAGTTTGAGTTTCATTACTACAGCCAACTATTGACAGTAGTGCTATAACTATAAATATTTTTTTCATATATTATATCTTCTCCTTTTTAAAAATAGTTTTTAAGTAATTGATTTAATTCAACAGCATATTCCATTGGTAGTTCTTCTTTAAATTTACTAATAAATCCCATTAAAATAAGTTCTATTGCTCGTTCTTTATCAATTCCTCTACTCATTAAGTAAAATAATTTTTCTTCACTAATTTTTGCTACTGTTGCTTCTTGATTAATAAATGATGAATTATTCTCAACTATATTAACAGGAATTGTATCACTTTTACTAGTTGAATCTAATATTATAGTGTCACACTTTATATCAGCTTTTGAATTGATTGCTTTTTTCTTAATTTTAACTGTACCTCGATATGAAGAGTTACCACCTTTACTAGCTATACTTTTACTAATAATGTTACTAGTAGTATTTTTACCTAGATGTATCATTCTAGCTCCAGCATCTTGAATTTGACCTTTAGTAGCTACTGCTATAGAAACACAGTTACCTCTAGCATAATCACCTTTTAATATACAAGCTGGATATTTCATATTAAGTTTAGAACCGATATTACCATCAATCCATTCCATTAATCCATGTTCCTCTACAATTGCTCTTTTAGTTACTAAATTATATACATTGTTTGACCAATTTTGAATTGTTGTATAGCGACATTTCGCATTCTTTTTAACATATATTTCTACTACTGCAGCATGTAGTGAGTCACTTTGATAAGTAGGGGCTGTACACCCTTCCATATAGTGAAGTTCACTATTTTCATCAACTATGATTATTGTTCTTTCAAACTGACCCATATTGATACTGTTTATTCTAAAATAACTTTGTAATGGTCGATCTAATTTAGTATTTTTAGGCACATATATAAAACTTCCACCACTCCAAACAGCTCCATTTAATGCTGTATATTTATTGTCATCATATTTAACTAATTTAGAAAAATACTCTTCAAACAAATCTGGATATTCGCGTAAAGCTGTATCTGTATCACAAAATATAACTCCTTTACTAGTTAATTCTTCTAACATATTATGATAAATAGCCTCACTATCATACTGAGCACCTAATCCTGACAAATATTTTTGTTCAGCCTCTGGTAGTCCTAATTTATCAAAAGTATCTTTTATATCACTAGGAACATCTTCCCAAGAGTGATTTATATTATCCCCACTTCTTTTATAATATGTAATATCATCAAAATCTATTTTTAAATCAGGGCCAAATTTAGGATTTGGAATCTTTTTAAATGCTTCATAACATTTTACTCGGTATTCACCCATCCATTTTGGTTCACCCTTTATTTTACTTATTTCTATTACTTTATCTATATCTAAACCTTTATCAAGTTTTATCATACTATCACCTACAACAATTATACTAGAATTTAGTTAAAATAAAAAGAGCATTTGCTCTTTATTTTAATTATTAATTATTACTTATTTGTTCTAATTTACCTTTTTTTATTTCAATTAAAGAGGCAATTATTAAATATGTATATAATAACATAAATGCTATCCATCCAATTATTGGTATAATTATTAATATTATCCAAATATATGGTGATTCATATATATTAGCTCCAGCTACGCCAAGCTTTTTACTTGATTTAATTTGAGCTTCAATACTAAGTACTATAAGCATTATTAAAAATGGTAAAAAGAATAACAATACTCCTATTATCCAATAAATAGTTTTATTATACCATCTACCTTCTTTTTCATATATATCAGTACTCACTCCTAAAAACAATGAATAAACATTACTACCTATTAAAAATATGAGTAACCATATCCACCAATTTTCTTTTTTATTTAATAATTCCATTTTATTTTTCCTCTTTCTTTATCTTTTCTATTTCAAATAATATATTTAACGCTTCAATAGGTGTAGTTGATAGCGGATTAATACTGTCTATTAAATCATCTAATTTTGTTTTTTCTTTTTTGACTATAATAGGCTTTTCTATATTTATAACTTCATCTCTTTTAACTTCATTATTTTCATATACTTTAAGTATTTGATTAGCTCTAGTAATTAAAGAAGTTGGTAAGTTTGCTAATTTAGCAACATGAATACCATAACTTTTATCAACACTACCTTCTTTTATTTTATGCAAGAATATTAATTCTCCATCTCTTTCATAAGCACTAACATGAACATTTTTTAATTTAGTCATTGTATTTACTAAATCAGTTAATTCATGATAATGAGTTGAAAATAAGGTTATTGCTTTAACTTCATCATGGATATGTTCTATTATAGCTTGTGCTAAGGCCATACCGTCAAATGTTGCTGTTCCTCTTCCTAATTCATCAAATAATATTAAACTGTTTGGCGTAGCATTACTAAGAGCAAAATTAGCTTCGTTCATTTCTACCATAAATGTTGATTCTCCACTAACTAGATCATCGCTTGCTCCTATACGAGTAAATATCGCATCAAATAAAGCTATTGTTGCTGAACTAGCTGGTACAAAGCAACCTATTTGAGCCATCACTACTGTAATTGCTAATTGACGCATATATGTAGATTTACCTGCCATATTTGGTCCAGTAATTAATAATATGTTTTTATCTAAATCAATATTAAAATCATTATCAACAAATTCACCTGTTATTACTTGTTCTACAACTGGATGACGTGAAGATTTTATATCAACAATTCTTTTTTCAGTTATAACTGGTCTAGTATAATTATTTTTCTCACTTACAACTGCAAATGAAACAATAACATCTATTTCACTAATAACTTTCGCAATACTTTGAAGAGTTGGTATAAATGATTTAACAGTTTCTTTTATTTGATTAAACAAATCATATTCTAAATCAACTAGTTTCTCTTCAGCATTTAATATTAAACTTTCTTTCTCTTTTAATATTGGAGAAATATATCGCTCACAATTACTTAAGGTTTGTTTTCTCTCATAACCATATTCTTCTTTTACTAAATCAGTTTGTCCCTTACTTACTTCAATATAATAACCAAATACACGATTATAACCTACTTTTAAAGTTTTAATTCCTGTTTTTTCACGTTCAGTACGTTCAAATGTTGCGACAAAGTCTTTACCACCTTTACGCAAACTTTTAAGTTCATCTACATCACTATTAAAACCTTCTTTAATTAAAAAACCTTCTTTTAATCCTATTGGTGGATTATCATAAATACTATTTTCTAGCAAATTATAAAGTTCATCTACATTTGATAATTCTAAGTAAAAATTAATTTCTTTTAATAGTGCACTTATATTAGGTAATACTTTAATTGAATTTTTTAATTGAATTAAGTCTCTAGCATTCGCATTACCATATGCTATTCTCCCACTTAATCTTTCTAAATCGTATACTTCATCTAATAGTATTCTTAAATCCTCTTTTAATATAAACTCACTCATTAATTTATCTACCATGTCATATCGCTTATATATTTCATCAATACTACAAAATGGATTTTCAATCATATATTTTAATTTTCTACTACCCATAGCAGTTTTAGTATAATCAAGTAAG
The DNA here is from genome assembly GCA_964369865.1 of uncultured Muribaculaceae bacterium. Taxonomy (GTDB): domain Bacteria; phylum Bacillota_I; class Bacilli_A; order RF39; family UBA660; genus MGBC107952. Next base: position 38,054 of record CAYJFL010000005.1, read on the forward strand.
TCTAATAATGAATTTTCTCTTTGTTTTAAACGCAATGTACTAGTTAATTCTAAGTTACGCTTAGTATGTAAATCCATCCTTAATGTTTTACGTTCATTTTTTAAATAAGCTTTTTCTAAATGTAATAAATCTCTTTTTTGAGTATTTAATAAATAAGTAATAATGTGTTCTAGTGTTTTATTTATTCTTATATCATTAAAGTCAGCTGTTATATAATCATATTTACTATTAGCAATTACTTCATCACTAACAGTGGTATTAATATTAAATTGTTTTTTTAAAATAGTAATTATTTTTTCATCCAACTTAGAATTAGTAATTACTTCTTTCACAGATAAGTTAACTAGGCAACTAACTACTTTAGAAATATTATGTTCTATTATTTCTACTCCTACTTCTCCAGTAGATAAATCAATATAACTTATTATATAGCAATTACTAAAATCAATTATATTTGCGATATAGTTACTTGTTTTATCATCTAGTGAGCTTGAATCCATAACTGTTCCTGAACTTACTATTCTAACTATATCTCTTTTAACTATCCCTTTAACATTTTTAGCATCTTCTAATTGTTCACAAATACCCACTTTATAACCTAGTTCAACTAGTTTATCTATATATACACTAGCAGCATGTTGTGGAACTCCACACATAGGTATTTTACTATCTAAACCAGCATTTTTACCTGTTAAAGTTAATTCTAAATCACGACTAACATTAATCGCATCTTCAAAAAACATTTCATAAAAATCACCCAGTCTAAAAAAGATAACAATGTCTTCATTTTTATTTTTTATTTCTAAGTATTGACGCATCATTGGCGTCACTTTACTATAATCTACTTCTTCTCTTTTCACTATATCACCACTTCTCTTATTTTATCAAAAAAGAATAGAAAAATCTATTCTAATTACTTATTACTTAAATTTAATCTTTTCTTTAAATCTTTAATTTTAATAGGATTATTTAATACATCATTAATACTATTAATTAAATCATTTACTTCTTTAATACTATTGTTATATATATCAAAATATGAATAACTACATATTTTTTTACCATTCATATAACTATGATGATTAAAATTAATATAATTTACTTTATTTCTTAAATTAACACTATATGATTTATAGTTAAAGTTACTGTTTATCTTAGATAATAAATTATAAATTATTAATTTATATCCACGTTTATCATAATTAATATGTTTAAGAGAAAATTTGAACTTTTTAATCAAATTATAGTATTCATTACTAATTGGTTTTTTATAAACATCTTCAAATACTCTATTTATTATTGTTTTAACTTGAATATTCTCTTTAAAATCATAAAATACTAACGGATATAATTTAACTAATCTAGGATTTATTTTTTCTCTTTTTTCAATCATATATAAATCAATTAATAATTTCATCTCTCGTACTTTTAAGAAATCTCCCTCAGTTTGTGTAATTATAAAATTATGAATATTTTTATTTAAAGTAGTTGTTAGAACTAGTCCGTATAATGAACTTATAACTTCTTTATTTTTTTGAAAATTAAATTTTAAAACATATTCTATATATTTAATAATAATTTCATTATATTTATTGTTATTAAATAGTTCGTTATAGTTCTTTAATTGTTCTTTTGAATTAATTAAATTAGAATTTAGAAGAATATTACTTGACGCTGTATAAGTTACAAGTGAATTTGCATTTAAAGTTCTCTTTACTTCAGCATTTAATATTTTGTAAACATCTTTTGCAAAATAAGTATATGATATACTACCAGTCATAATATCCCTCCTAACTATAGGATATTATAACAAATTAAGAGTTTTTTTTCAACAAACCACTACGATACGTTCTTTAAATAATCAACAGCATCAGTAACAGTATTAACTTTTATTAAATTAATATCATAATTATTTTCATCTACTATTTTTTTTGCTTCATCATAATTATCTCCAGCAGGAACAAAAAATATATCTGCTTTTTCTTTTACTGCAGCTTTAATTTTATAGTCTACTCCACCAATAGATCCTACATTACCTTCAACATCAACAGTTCCAGTTCCTGCGATTAATAAGCCATTCGTTAAATCTTCATCTATTAAAGTATTATATATATCAAGAGTCATAATTAATCCAGCACTAGAGCCATTTTCATCTTTATCAAACTTAAAAGTAATATCTGGATTTGTTTCAATTATATAATCTGTAATTATACCTATTCCAATTTTACTAACTCCGTCTATATTAACTACTAAAGCCTTCTTAATAACTTCTTTATTATTACTTATTACTTTTAATTTAATTTCTTCGTTTGCTCGATAACTAGATATCAAGTCAAGTAATTCTTCTTCACTATTAACAACAACATCGTTAATACTAATAATCTTATCTCCAATAATTAAATCTGTTTTTGCAAAGTCAGCTAAGTAACGAACATAATATCCATTTTCAGTTAATTTAACTTCTCTACCGGCTAATTTATAAGCATTATAAGTTGAAAGAACCTGACTCTCTTTTAACAACAGTTCATCTCTAAGTGAATCTTGTTTGTTAACTGTTTTAATTTCTTCGTCACTTTCAATTTTAACTAGTTCATAATCTTTATTGAAAATACCTAATAAATATGAAGCAACAGTTCCTTGATATTCAGTAACATAAGTTAAATAAAATGAACTATCATTCTCTATATTTTCTATACTATATTTATCACTAGCATTAACAATTCCACCAGGAGCTAAAATATAATATGGTACTGGATAATTAAAAATTAGATATGCAACTAAAGCAATAAGTGCTAAAATTATATAATCTTTTAACCAACCTGCTTTATCTTTTATTTTTTTTATTGTTTTATTTCTTTTAAATTTATCATATATTTTAATCATAGTAACCCCTTTAATTTAATAGTATCGCAAAGGATGATGATTATGATAAAAAAAATATTAAATTTAATTATATTAAATATATTAATATTTTTAGTTATTAATATTTTAATCAGCAGTAGCGATATAATGTTTATAGTGAAAAATGGTATTAGTTTATGGAGTGAAAATATTGTTCCTTCCTTATTACCATTTTTTATATTGAGTGAATTTTTAATTGCTTTTGATTTTGTTAGAATAACTAGTTATATATTTAAGCCAGTTATGAAGTATATATTTAAAATAAATAGTAACACTAGTTTTATTTTTATAATGAGTCTAATTAGTGGTAGTCCTAGTAATGCGAAATATACTAAGTCTTTATTAGATAGAAAGTTAATTAGTATTGATGAAGCTAATAAAATAATTTTATTTACTCATTTTTGTAACCCACTATTTATATTAGGTGGAATAGGAGTCAGCTTACTGCATAATTACTACATTGGCTTATTAATATTAATAAGCCATTATATTCCGAATATTATACTTGGAATATTATTAAGAAATAAAGTAAATAAAGACTATTCTTATGAAAACTGTTTGATAGATAATAACTCTAAAAATTTTTCTAAACTATTATCTAATAGTATTATTAATAGTTTTAATACTTTAATACTTATATTAGGTAGTATTATAACTTTTCTTATATTAAGTTATATCATATCTAAATATTTATTGATAGATAAAGTTATTATAAATAGTATTTTAGAAATAACTGGCGGTATAAAAGTAGTAAGTTTAGAAAATATAAATATAAAATATTTAGGAGCAATAATTAGTAGTATATTATCTTTTGGAGGAATAAGTATACATTCTCAAGTATTTAGTATATTACCAGAAGTTAAATATTACCCTTATTTACTATGTAGAATAATACATAGTATATTATCTTTTCTTATATTTTTATTATTATATAATTTATTTATTTGAATAAACTAGTTCTTCACCATTTAATACTATAATACTACTTGTTGAATCTAATTTAGCAATTTCATCTAAGCTATAATTAGTTATATTTTCACTTACTTTTATAACATCATTAAAATCATCACTAGTAATTATTATTCTGTCATAGTTATCACTATCTATATCAATTAATTTAGTATAAGAATTTTCTGTTTTAATAATTTCATACACACTATTTTCTCTATTTAATAAAGCAACTTCATATTCTTTATTTTCTAAATAATACT
>CAYJFL010000006.1:0-298 GCA_964369865.1 uncultured Muribaculaceae bacterium
TTTTTCATAGTAAACTAAAAAGAGAAAGAGTGAGTAAATGATGGAAAAAAATAATGTACGTGATAAAAAATTGTTTCAACTATTAAATATTGATAGTAATAAAGATTTTAAGGAATATAATATAGTTATATTAATGGATAAAAACAAATCTGATAGTTTTTATAATGATATTAGTTTATATGGTGAGACATTAACAATTGAATCAGATTTAAAAAATGACTTTGCCTGTTTAATAATTCCTAGTGAACAAAAATCAAAATCTGAAAAATCATTTATGAAACTTAACTCAACAATGTAT
>CAYJFL010000006.1:308-41503 GCA_964369865.1 uncultured Muribaculaceae bacterium
TTAAAGATTTTCTTTGAGTATAATGAAACTTTTGCTAAAAGAAATAATAAAGGCACTAGCATTGATAATAAAAGTTATTATGCTAAATTTAATAGTGGTGGTGTAGATATTAATATTATTCTTCACAATGAAGTTGAAAATAATTTAAATAAGTATGTTATGCAGACATTGGAACAATTGATATATGTAGCTCAAGTTAAAAGTGAACAACTAGTTACAATAGAACTACAAGGTTATGGAGTAGCTAAGTTATCTAATAATCAAGAAATTACTTCGCTTGAAGTATTAGAAATTATTAAACAAAAATTTAATGAATCTAAATTTTTAGATGCAACTTATGACATGATTAATAGTAAAGAATATTGTTTTAACTTTAAAGAGAGAGATTTTAATTTGCCTACTGATTATGAAAAACATTTAATGATAACAGGATTTATTAGTGATATGGATATTTTTACTAAACTAAACTATTATGCTAAAAAAGTAATTGAACATAAAAGTCCTAACAATTAAAAGAAAAGCACTGCTTTTCTTCTTTAAATATGGAGGTATATTTTGAAACATTATATTAAGGGAAATTATCGTAAAAGTATTTATACTGGTGATAATGGTTATACAATTGGAATATTTAAAGTAAATGATACTAACATACCTAATATGGAAGATTATTTAGATAAAACAGTAACTTTTACTGGTTTTTTCCATGATTTAAATACTGATGATAATTATATATTATACGGTGATGAAATAGAACATCCAAAATATGGATTTCAATTCCAAGTAGAAGAATATGAAAGATTAAAACCAGATGATAAAGATTCATTAATTTTATTTTTATCAAGCGATTTATTTAAAGGTGTTGGTGAAAAGTTAGCTGAAAAAATAGTTAATACTTTAGGTAATAATGCTCTAGATAGAATTTTAGACGAGGAAAATTCTTTAATGTTAGTACCTAAAATGACGTTAAAAAAAGCAAGATCAATTAGAGAAACATTAGAAAAGTATGAAGAGAGTCATACAACAATTGTTTATTTGACTGATTTAGGTTTTTCCATGAGAGAAGCCCTACTCATATATAATAACTATAAAGGCGAATCAATTATAAATATTGAAAATAATATATATGATTTAATAACTGAAATAAAGGATATTACATTTGTTAAAATAGATCAATTGGCTCTAAAATTAAAATATGACTTATTTGATGATAAAAGGTTAAAAGCAGCAGTTGTATATGCTATCGAAACTAATTCGTTTCAAACAGGAGATACTTATTTTTATATTGATGATTTATATAATATGCTTCAAAGTACTTTGAATATTTCTATCGATAGAAATACATATGATGATTTAATTCATGATATGACTTTAGAAAATATATTGGTAATTGAAAACAATCAAGTATTTTTAAAAATTCTTTATGAAGCATCTACGTACATTGCAAAAAAAATTGCTTCTTTAAGTTTTGAAATTAAATCTAATATAAAAAATATAGATGAAAGTATTAATAAACTAGAAGAAGATAACAATATTAATTATAATAAACTTCAAAAAGAAGCAATAGCGTCATCACTAAAAAATAATATTACGGTAATTACTGGAGGTCCTGGTACTGGTAAAACTACTATCATTAAAGCCATTGTAGAATTATATAAAACAACAAATAGATTCAATCATGAAGATTTAGTTGCTAATATAGCTTTACTTGCCCCAACAGGACGAGCAAGTAAAAGATTAAGTGAAGCAGTAGGTTTACCAGCTAGTACTATTCATAGATTTTTAAAATGGAATAAAGAAAGTAATGAATTTGCTGTAAACGAATTTCAACCAGATTTTTCAAAACTCATAATAGTAGATGAAGTAAGTATGATTGACTTATTACTTATGAATAATTTATTAAAAGGATTATTAAATAATGTTCAATTAGTATTAGTGGGTGATGCTAATCAATTACCAAGTGTAGGTGCTGGACAAGTATTAAAAGATATTATTGATAGTGAAATGGTTGAAGTTATTAATCTAGAAGAATTATATAGACAAGATGAAAATTCTTATATATTTACCTTAGCCAATGATATAAAAAAAGGTGATGTAAATAGTGATATAATGGATAAATTTAGTGATTTTACATTTAAAACATGTTCAAATGATTCGCTTAAAAATAATTTAAGAGATATATGTATAAACTTAAAAAATAGAGGTTATGATGAGAACAGGGTTCAAATTATGGCACCAATGTACAAAGGAGATAATGGTATAGATAATTTGAATAAAGAGTTACAAAATGTTTTTAATCCTTCAGAACCTACTAAAAATGAAGTTAAAGTAGGAGATATTATTTACCGTGAAAATGACAAAGTGTTACAACTAGTAAATATGCCTGATGAAAATATATTTAACGGAGATGTTGGGTTTATTAAAAGAATAGTTAAAGCTAATATAAGTAAAACAAAAAAGATAGAAATACATATTGATTTTGATGGGAATGAAATTAAGTATAATCCAAAAGATTTTGTTAAAATAAAACATGGATATGTTATTACAATTCATAAATCACAAGGAAGTGAATTTGAAATGGTTGTATTACCATTATCAACTAGTTATTATCGAATGCTGTATCGTAAGCTTATTTATACTGGTGTAACTAGAGCAAAGAAGAAATTAATTATGTTAGGTGATCCTCGAGCTTTAGATATGGCTGTTAGAAATAATAGTGAATTTAAAAGAAATACGGTTTTAAAAGATAAAATTATTAATTTTGTGAATAATTATTAATAAATAGTTCATAGTATAATTGTATATAAGATATATTTATATACAAACATATTTTTTGATTTCGAGGTGATAATTATGAAAATGGCAAGAAATATAGCTTTAATGGCTGCAGGAGCCGGAGCTGCAATGGCTTATCAAAAATATAATAAACAAGTTATGACAGATGTTAGTAAAAAAGTAAATAAAACTATGAAAAAAGCTAATTCTAAATTAGAAGATATGATGTAATAAAAAGGTCTATGTGTTAGACCTTTTTTATTTGCTATAAATTAAAAATTTGATATAATTAAAATAAGGGAGATGATAATATGAATAAGAAAGGTTTTACTTTAGTAGAGTTATTAACAGTTATTGTATTATTATCTGTTATTGCCTTATTAATAATACCAGTAGTTGATAATTTTGTTTATGGTAGTCGTGAAAGTGCTTATGAAATAGAAGTTGAAAATATTATCGCAGCTACTAAGGCTTGGGAAGCTGATAATCCAGAAAAAATTCCAGATAATAATGAAGTAATTGAAATAACTTTAAATGATTTAGTTAATGGAGATACAGCTTATATTGAACAACCAACAAATCCAGTTACTGGAAAATTATTTTCTTTAGAAACAAAGATAACTATAGTCAATAATAATGGTTCATTTGAATATGAAGTTACAGACAGCAGTGTAGATATTTAAATTTGTTATTAAATGGTTGAATTTATAATTATTAATATGTTATAATATTCATTGTTAAAAGCAAGGACTAAAGAGTAGTAATATATATATTTGATTTATAGAAAGTTCGTGGTTGATGGAAACGAATATTAAATGATATATGAATTCACTTTAAGAGCTTTATATTGCAAAGATATAACGGTCACGCGTTTTAGTGAAGAGATTATACTTTTTAGTATATAAAATAAGGTGGTACCGCGCAATCACGCCCTTAATTAAATTAAGGGTTTTTTTATAGGAGGAAATAATGGAAGAAACAATATTACAAATTAGAAATAGTTTAATATCTAAATTAGATGAAGTTAAAACTATAAAAGAATTAAATGAATTAAAAGTAGAATACTTAGGTAAAAAAGGTTCTATATCTGCTTTATCTAATATGATGAGAGATTTATCAGTTGAAGAAAAAAAAGATTTTGGTAAAAAATTAAACGAAATAAAAAATGAAGCTAATACATTAATTGATAATCGTAAAGTTGAATTAGAAAAAATAGAATTAGATGCTAGATTAGAAAGTGAAAAGATAGATATCACTTTAGATGCAACTACTATTAAAACGGGATCTAAACATCCTATAACTTTAGTAATAGATGAAATTAGTGATCTATTTATTTCTATGGGATATGATGTTATTGAAGGACCGGAAGTAGAATTAGATTTATATAACTTTGAAAAATTAAATTTACCTAAAGGTCACCCAGCAAGGGATACTCAAGATAGTTTTTATATAACAGAACAAACATTACTAAGAACTCAAACATCTCCAGTACAAGCTCGTACAATGGAAGCAAACGTTGAAAAAGGGCCTATCAGAATGATTTGTCCAGGTAAAACTTATAGAAGAGATAGTGATGATGCTACTCATTCTCATCAATTTACTCAAATAGAAGGATTAGTAATAGATGAAAATATATCATTAGCTGATTTAAAAGGGACTTTAGAAGTTCTTGTTAGAAAAATGTTTGGTGATAAAAGAGAAATTAGATTTAGACCAAGTTTTTTCCCATTTACAGAACCTTCAATAGAAGTTGATGTTAGTTGCTTTAAATGTGGAGGAACAGGTTGTAATATTTGTAAACAAACAGGTTGGATAGAAATATTAGGTAGCGGGATGGTTCACCCTAATGTTCTTGAAAACTGTGGTTACGATAGTAATAAATATACAGGATTTGCATTTGGTATTGGTCCTGAAAGAATCGCGATGTTAAAATATGGTATTAATGATATTCGTCATTTTTATACTAATGATGTTAGATTCTTAAATGATTTTAATAAAACAGAAAGTGGTGTTGATAATGAAGCTTAGTAAAAGTTTTTTAAGTGAGTATGTAGATATCACTGATATAAATTATAATGAATTAGCAGAGAAAATGGTGTTTGCTGGTAATGAGTATGAAAGCATTGAGAAAATTAGTAATGCTACAAACGTAGTTATTGGTCAAATAAAAGAATGTGTAAAGCATCCTGAATCTAACAAGTTAAGTGTTTGTCAAGTAGATGTTAATAGTGAAATATTACAAATTGTTTGTGGAGCTCCTAATGTAGTAGATGCAAATAAAGTAATTGTAGCTTTACCTGGTGCTAAAATATGCGGAATAGAAATTAAAAAAGCAATGCTTGCTGGAATTGAGTCTAATGGAATGATTTGTTCACTATCTGAATTAGAAGTTGATTCTAAATTTTTAACTGATGAAGATAAAGATGGAATTCATAAATTAAATGATGATGCTCCAATTGGTGAAGATGCAGTAAAGTATTTAGGTTTTGATGATGAAACAATCGATTTTGAATTGACGGCTAACCGTGCTGATTTACTAAGTATTTTAGGAATGGCTTATGAAGTAGGGGCAATTTATAATAAAGAAGTTAAAGAACCTGAAATTAGCTATAAAGAAAGTTTAGCTAATATAGAAGATGAAATTACTTTAGAAGTAACTACAGAAAATTGTTCTATTTATTTAGGTAAATTAGTAAAAAATATTGAAATAAAAGAAAGTCCTAATTTTATTAAAACTAGATTAATGGCAAGTGGAATTAGACCAATAAATAATGTTGTTGATATAAGTAATTATATAATGCTTGAATATGGTCAACCATTACACTTCTTTGATAAAGATTTATTAGGAAATAAAGTTATAGTTAGAAATGCTAATAATGAAGAAGAGGTTGAAACGTTAGATCGTATTAATCGTACATTAAATAGTAGTGACATAGTAATTGCTAACGAAAAAGAAATAGCTTGTATTGCTGGTGTTATGGGCTCTAGTAGTACTGAAGTTAATGATTGTACAAAAAATATTTTTATAGAAGCTGCTATATTTGATGCTAATAGTATTAGAAATACAAGTAAAAAAATAGTACGTAGTGAAGCTAGTAGTAGATATGAAAAAGGAATTGACCCAAATAGAGTAGAAAAAGCTATTAATAGAGCTTGTCAATTACTTGAATTATATGCAAGTGGAGAAGTTTGTAGTGGAATGCTAAGTTATGACAAATCTAATAAAGAAGAAAAAGTAATTGATATAACACTAGAAAAAATTAATAGTGTTTTAGGGTTAGAATTAACTGTTAATGATATTGTTAATGTATTTGATAAATTAAAATTTAATACAGCTACAAACGGTAATATAATTAGTGTAACAATCCCTACTAGAAGATTAGATATTACTATAAAAGAAGATCTTATTGAAGAGGTAGGTCGTATTTATGGATATGAACACGTAATTGGTAAAATGCCGGTTGCTAATGTAAAAAAAGGTACATATTCAAAAACAGGTTTATATGTAAGAACTATTAGAGAACAAATGAGTAAACTAGGTTTATCACAAGTTATTACATATTCATTAATAAATGAAAAACAAACTCAAATGTTTGGAAAACAAGGTTTAGAGCATATAAAACTTTTATCACCAATGAGTGAAGATAGAAGTATGATGCGTCAAAGCTTATTACCGTCATTAGTGGATGTATATAATTACAATATGGCTAGAGGTAATAAAGATATATTAATTTATGAAACTAGTAATGTTTATAACAACAACTTAGAAAATACTGTTGAAAATATTTTATTATCTGGATTATTGTCTGGAAATTATATAAGTAATAGTTGGAATCAATCAACTATTAAAGTAGACTTTTATACAGTAAAAGGTATTGTTGAAAATTTATTAAACTATTTAGGTTTTCAATCAAGATATAAATTTGTTGCTGAAAAAGTAGATAATATGCATGATTATAGAACAGCAAAAATAATTATAGATCGTACTGAAGTAGGATTTATTGGACAAATTCATCCTAATGTTTGTAAAAAAGAAGTATATGCATTTGAACTAAATGTAACAGAATTATTAAAAATAAAAGTTCGTAATATTAAATTTAAAGAACTAAGTAAATTTCCAGCAGTTAAAAAGGATGTTGCTTTCATTGTTAAAAAAGAAGTTGAAGCAAATGATATTAAATTAATTATATCTAAAACAGCTTCAAGAATGTTAAGTGATATTGAAGTTTTTGATGTTTATACTGGAGAAAATGTTAAAGAAGATGAAAAATCAATCGCCTTTTCATTAAAATTTCAAGATATGAATAGAACTCTTACTGATGAAGAAGTAACAGATGTATTTAAAAAAATAATTAATAATGTAGAGTCTAAATTAAATGCGACTGTACGAGATAAATAAAATGTAGATATCTACATTTTTTTTATCTAATTTTGTCGAATCTATAGAACATATAAACTAGCTGTGGTATATTTCAAATAGGTGATAAAAATGCATAAAATAAAATATGATTCAAAAAGAAAAGCAGTATATTTAATATTAAAAGGAAAAGTAAAAAGTGATGAACTTAGAATATTAAAATTTAGAGTATATCATTTTATGAAAGAATATAGTGTTGATCATATTATAATTGATTGTAAAAATACAGAGGAACTAAGTAATACGCTAGTAACTGATTATATTAATGAAAAAAGCTTAGAGCTAATTTAATAAAATTTAGTTCTTTTTTTTATTCATAAAACAAATTAAAAAGAGTAAAATTAGGTAGGTGATATTTGTGAAATTAATTAATAAAACAAAAGATATTTTATTTGATAATGAATTTTATTTAAAAATTTTCACTAATAAATTATACATTGCTAACTTTATTAATCTTGGTGAAGTAACAAGTGAAAAAATAATTGTTAGACATGAATCTGGATATATAATAATTAAAGGTAAAGATATAACTTTATCTAAACTTCAAAGTAAAGAAGTTCTAATTAAAGGTGTTTTTAATTTAATAGAATTTAGGTGATTTATGAAAAATGATAAAGTTAAAATCAAAGTAACTGGTAAAAACATTAATCGTTTTATTCATCGTTTACATACAAATAAAATAGAAATATATGATATAAAGTATTATAAAAATAATACTATTTTTATAATTGTAAAAAATATTAATTTAGATAAAATATATAAAATAAAAAGTATTTATTTAATAACAATAGTTAAATATTACGGATATAAAAAAATCATATTATTAGTTAATAGATTCAAAATACTTATAATATCTATATTTATTTCATTTCTTTTTTTATTATTAAGTATGAATATTATAACAAATGTAGAAGTAATTCATTCGGATAGTGAAATTAGAAAATTATTATACGAAGAATTAGAAAAACATAATATAACTAAGTTTAGTTTTAAAAAAAATTATAATCAATTAGAGGTAATTAGTGAAAAAATTGTAGATAGTTATAAAGATAAAATAGAGTGGTTGGAAATTGAAAATATTGGTACTAAATATATAGTTAAAGTAGAAGAAAGAAAACTAAACATAGAAGAACCAGAAGCAAAAAAAGTGAATATAATTGCAGGTAAAACAGGTCTTATCAAACGTATTGATTCATCTAGTGGTGTTGTGCTTAAAAATACTAATAGCTTTGTAAGTAAGGGGGATGTAGTAATATCTGGAGAAGTATATTTGAATGATGAATTAAAAAATATAACTACGGCTGCTGGGACTGTATATGCAGAGGTTTGGTATGAAACTAGTGTAGAAGTGCCATACATATATTATGATGAAAAAGTCACAGGTAATAAAAATGAATTTTATCGAATTAATTTTCTATCTAATAAAATTGATTTATTTACTAATAATAAATATAGTAGTGTTGATGAAGTAGAGGAAAAAATAATTTATCATAATTTATTACCAATTAATTTTAGTAAAGTAACAGCTAATCAAACTAAAATAACCAATGAAATATATACAATTAGTGAAGCAATATTAGTTGCTAAAAGTAAATCAAGTGAGAGTATTAAAAATAAATTAAATAAAGATGAATATATAATTTCTAGTAAAGAATTGAAAGTTAGTGTAAAAGATAGTAAAATAGTAGTAGACATGTTTTTTAGTGTATATGAAAATATAACAGATTATGTAGAAATAGATGAATCTAAACTAATAACAGAACAAGTAGAAGAATAGTAGGTATCGTATGAATGAGTTAGTATTAAATATATTAAAAAATAGTTGGCCAATGATTTTTATTTTTGCCACTATACTAGTATCAATAAGAATTGTATATATATTTAAAAATAAAGAACAATTTATTTTTTATAAAGAAGTATTAGGATTATTTTTTGTAATATATATATTATGTTTATTCCATGTTGTTACATTTCAAGATGTTTCATGGTCTACTTCAAACTATATTCCATTTAAAGAAATGTTTAGGTATACATTAGGTAGTGAACTATTTTACCGTAACGTAGTTGGAAATATGATTATGTTTGTACCGTACGGATTATTTTTAGCTTATTTATTTAAATCTAAAAACCCAATACTAGTTTCTATTCTAGCTTTATTAACTAGTGCTACTATAGAAGTAACTCAACTTGCAATTGGAAGAGTATTTGATATAGATGACATTATTCTAAATGTTTTAGGAGCAATTATAGGGGCATATAGTTTTCTAATTATCAGATATGTTCATGATTTATTACCATCTATATTGAAAAAACAATTATTTTATAATATAATAATCATAGTTTTTATATTTCTAGTCTTCATATACTTTAATGAAGTTATACTAGGTGGTGGTTTATATGGATAATGTTTCTTTTTTCAATGAAACAAATGAAGAAGTAAAAGATGAAAAAATATTAATAGATATTTTAAAGTTTGCAGTAAAAAAAGAAAATGTAGAAAATGCTTTTTTCAATGTAATATTTGTTGATAATGAATATATACACAAAATAAACAAAGAATATCGTGGTAAAGATATGCCAACAGACGTAATTACATTTGCTCTAGAAGATAATGAAGATATCAAAATGGATATACGCGTTTTAGGAGATATATTTATTTCTCTAGATAAAGCAAGCGAACAAGCTACTGAGTATAATCATTCAAAAACTAGAGAATTGGCTTTTTTATTAATTCATGGTTTTTATCATTTATTAGGATATGATCATAATACTAAAGAACAAGAAATAATAATGATGGCTAAACAAGAGGAGGTACTAAATGAATTTGGGATACATAGGTAAAAAAATTAATAGCATTAAATATGCTGTTGATGGGCTAAAGTTTGCATATAAATATGAACAAAGTATGACACTTCATTTAGTTACATCACTTTCATTTATAATACTAGGATTAATTTTTCAAATAAGTTTATTTGAATGGGCAATTATTTTCATGTTATTAGGAATGATTGCTGCTATAGAATTAATTAATACTTCATTAGAAGCAGTAGTAGATTTGACAACAAGTGAGTATCATATTTTAGCGAAAATTGGAAAAGATACTGCCAGTGGAGCTGTGTTTATTATTTCATCATCAGCATTTATAGTATTTTGTATGATATTTATACCAAGAGTTTTAGGGATGTAAGGAGAAAGTTATGAATCAAGAAGCAAGAGAAAAACAAAAACAAATGGGAATTAAAAGATTTTTCAAAAGTTTTGGATACTCCCTACAAGGATTAAAGTATGCTTTTAAATATGAACAAAATATTATAATACATATTTTAATTACAGCAATAGTAGTAGGAGCAGGAATTTATTTTAATATAAATTTATCTGAGTGGATAGTTTGTATATTATTAATTGGATTAGTTATTGCAACAGAAATGATCAACACTTCAATTGAAGCAGTAGTAGACTTAGCTTGTCCAAAACAACATGAACTAGCTAAAATCGCCAAAGATACAGCTAGTGCTGCAGTATTAATGTTTGCTATAACAGCTGTTATTAGTGGATTAGTAATCTTTTTACCAAAGATTATAGGTATGTTTTAATATATTAAAATTTATTATGGTGGATAAATTTCCATCATTTTTATATGTAATTAAAGGAGGAAAATATGAAAAGTGGATTTGTAAGTTTAATAGGTAGACCAAACGTTGGTAAAAGTACTCTATTAAATGCTATTATAGGTAAAAAAGTCGCAATCACATCAAATAAACCACAAACTACAAGAAATATAATTCAAGGTATATATAATGAAGATGATACACAAATAGTTTTTGTCGATACACCTGGAATACATAAACCTAATCATAAACTAGGTAAATATTTAAATAAACAAGCTTATTCAAATATGGATGAGATAGATGTTGTTTTATTTTTAGTTAATGCTAGTGAATCATTAGGTGGTGGAGACAAATATATATTAGAGAGATTAAAGTCATCTGCTAGTGAAACTAAAGTAATCTTAGTAATAAATAAAATTGATGGTTTATCTAATGATAAAATATTTAATAAAATTACAGAGTATAAGGATTTATATCCGTTTGATGAAATAGTACCTGTATCAGCTTTAAAACAAAGAAACATAGATACTTTAATTAAAGTGTTAAAAGATTATCTACCAGATGAAGTTCAATATTATGATACTGATGAAATCACAAATAAACCAATTTCATTTTTAGTAAGTGAAATAGTTAGAGAAAAAACAATGCGTTTAACTAGCGAAGAAATTCCACATTCATTAACTTGTATTACAGAAGGAATGAAAAAAACTAAAAATAGTTATATTGTAAATGTATGTATAATTGTAGACCGAGATGCCTTAAAGAAAATTATTATCGGTAAAGGTGGAGACATGGTTAAAAAGATTGGTAGTAATGCACGTGGAGAAATAGAAGAATTGTTAGGTTGTAATGTTTATTTAGAGATATATGTTAGAACAATAAAAAAATGGCGTGACAAAGAAAAATATTTGTCAGAATTTGGATTTGATGAATTTGAATAATAATTATATATAACATCAATATAGTAATAGGTGATATTATGGAAAAATTATTATGGAACTTATTTGAAAAAACCGGAAAAATAGAATATTATTTAAAATACAAAGAAATTACTAATAATAAAAAAAATAAAGAATAAAGCATCTTTATTTTTTTATTGATTTATCTTAACTAATATGGTAGTATATAATCGAAAAAAAGGTGATATATATGAGTGAAACTTTAGAAAAATTATTAAAAGAGCATAAAATGAATTTTGATGAAAATGGAATTTGTAAATCAACTAAAAAAAAATATAATAAATATGGTTTAGATTGTAATATGTTTAATAAAAATGGGATTTTTTATTTTAATAGAGAAAAATATGATTTTTTAGGATATGACGTTAATAGATTTAATAAAGAATTTATTCACGAAATTACTAGTACAAAATATGATGAAAATGGTTATGATGTGAATAAAATTAACTGTCATGGATTTTATGATACAGGTATAAATATAGTTACTAAAAAAATGTATAATGAACATGGTATCGATATACGAGGGTTTAATAGTTTTGGAATTCATATAGTTACTAAAAATGAATATGATTTAGAAGGATTCAACTTTGTTGGTATTAATAAAGATGGTTTCAATAGAGATAAAATTCATAATATAACTAATAGTAAGTATGATTTAGATGGGAATAATTTTTATGGATTTAATGAGTACAATATTCATAAGGAAACTAACACTCAATATAATGAAAATGGTTTTGATTCAAATCTTATTTGTCATTACACCTCTTCTATTTATGATGCATATGGTTTTGATGTAGATGGATTTAATGAAAATAATTTTAGTTATAATTCATATCATAAAAATACTTTTACAAAATACGATTTAGAAGGATATGATATAAATGGAATTGACTCAAATGGTTGGTTTAGAAATAAAACTTCTGCCGTAACACATAATATTTATGATGAAAATAAATTTGATATAAATGGTATCCATTTACTTACTAAAAAAGATTACAATGAAAATCTATTAGATAAAAATGGTGTTCATATTGTTACAAAAATTCAATATGAAAAAAATCAGTTTGATGGGCCATTTTATAAAGAAACAATTGAAAATTTAATTGTTTCTGAACTTTCGTTAGCAGAATTCATAAAAGAAAATAAGATAGATGTTAAAATAATGAAAAAATTTATGGAAATAGCTATAAATGATTCTAAATATGCTAAGTTTATTACTAAAATAAAACATGATTCAGCCGAAAGATATATTAATAAAAGTATTGATGAAGCAAATGAATTTGTAGAAAATGGAAATGATTTATGGTCTTTGCTACCTAGAGAACAATTGGAAAAATTAGTGAACATTACACTAGTAGATAAAAGAATAGTTGAAATAATACAAGAATATATAAATAATAATGATGATAGTTTTATACGTCCTTTATTACGTTACTATAGTCTAGAATACAAAAATTTTTCTCCTGGAGCATTAATGATATTGGATAGAAAATTAACTGCTACTATAGTGGAAATTAAAAACAAATATGGATTAGTTATTCCAAAAACTTTTATAGGAGTTTTAAAGAGTAAAATTAATGCTCATAAAACAGCATATAGTTCATTAGTAGATGTTAATCTAATAAAAGATGATCAAAAGTACACAGTTACTAAAGAAGATGAGGAATTAGGTTTAAAATATACTCGCTTAAAAGGAGAGTATCCATCAGCTAAAAGCTTTAATAATAATATTAAAGAGTTTACTTATGGTACTTTAACTAAGCAAGATGTTATTGTTTTAGAAGAAGAACAAAAGTTACGTATGAAAAAAATACATGAAGATAAAATTAAGGTTAAAAGGACTAATAATGTTTCATATAAACAAAGATAATATAAATGAAAAGGAAATATATATTTCTTTTTTTTATAATAGTAATAATTAGTGGTATAATATTTTTTAGCAGGTGAAATATGATAAAAAAAATAGAAGGAATTATTATAAGTGAAAAAAGTTACCGAGAAACTAGTAAGATACTTAATATTCTAACTAAAGAATATGGAGTTATTGGTGTAATTGCTAAAGGTAGTAAGCAATTAAAAAGTCCATTGCGTAGTGTTACTTTAAAATTAACTTATGGATATTTTTATATGGTATATAAAGAAGGAAAATTATCTAATTTAACAAGTGTTGATGTAATTAATCCATATAAAAATATATATAAAAACATTGATATGATAAGCTATGCTAGTTTTATAGTTGAATTAGCAAGAGAGGTACTAAAGCATACTAATGAATATATTGTATATGATTTATTAATATCAGCACTAAATAAAATAGATGAAGGATATGATCCTCTTGTAATTACTAATATGTTAGAAATAAAATACTTAGAGTATTTAGGGGTATTGCCAAATTTAGATAGTTGTAGTGTCTGTGGTTCTACTAAAGATATAATAAGTATTACTAGTAGTAGTGGAGGATATATATGTAAAAACTGTATTGCTAATAACGATCGTAGAGTAGATAGTAAAACTATGAAATTAATTAGAATGTTTTATTATGTTGATATAAATAAAATTGAAAAAATAGAAATAAAAGATAAATATAAATATGAAATTAATACATTTTTAAGTGAATACTATGACCGGTATACTGGTATTTATTTAAAAAGCAAATCATTTATTAGTAATTTAAATAAATTAGTTAAATAATTGACAAAAAAAAAGTAATATAATATAATTACTTTGTTATATTTAAAGCGATGATCTAGGATGGAAACTAGGGAGTGATTACATTAAAGATGATTCTCTAAAAGAATAATTAAGGTGGAACCGCGTGATAATAATTGCGTCCTTAAAGTTACTTTTAGAGTTTTTTTATATTTGAAAGGAAGATAATATGAATAAATTAACGATGGATAAATTAGTAAATTTATCAAAACAATATGGTTTTATATTTCAAGGAAGTGAAATATATGATGGACTAGCAAATACTTGGGATTACGGTCCATTAGGAATTGAAATTAAAAATAATGTAAAAAAATTATGGTGGAAAAGATTTGTACAAGAAAGCATGAATAGTTATGGAGTAGATGCTGCAATATTAATGAATCCTAGAGTATGGGAAGCAAGCGGACATGTATCTAGTTTCTCAGATCCATTAATTGATTGTAAAGCCTGTAAAACTCGTCATAGAGCAGATAATATGATTGAAGATTATAGTAAAATTGATGCTGATGGTATGGAAATTGATGAGTTAATGGAATATATTAAAACAAATAATATACCATGTCCTAAATGTGGTAAACATGATTTTACTGATATAAGACAATTTAATTTAATGTTTGAAACAAATAGAGGAGTTACTAATGATTCTAAAAGTACAATATACTTAAGACCTGAAACAGCTCAAGGAGAATTTACTAACTTTTTAAATGTTCAAAGAAGTATGAGACTTAAAGTACCATTTGGTATTGGTCAAATAGGTAAAGCTTTTCGTAATGAAATAACACCAGGTAATTTTACATTTAGAACAATAGAATTTGAACAAATGGAACATCAATTTTTTTGTAAAGAAGGAACTGATGATAAATATTATGAATATTATAAAGAATATGGCTTAAACTTCTTTAAAGATTTAGGTTTAAAAGTTGATAAGCTACGTTTTAAAGATCATGAAAAATTAGCTCATTATGCTAAAGCAGCTTGTGATGTTGAATATAACTTTAATTTTGGTTGGGGAGAAATTAATGGTACTCATAACCGTACTAATTTCGATTTATCTCGTCATCAAGAATTCAGTAAAAAAAGTATGGAATATTTAGACCCGGAAACTAATGAAAAATTTATACCGTTTGTTATTGAAGCGTCTTTTGGATGTGACCGTTTAGTTTTAGCTTTACTTGATAATGCATATGATATAGAAGAAGAAAACGATAATCGTGAAGTTATGCGTTTTAATCCAGCTATTGCTCCTTATAAAGCAGCAATTTTACCACTTGTAAAAAAATATCACAGTGAAAAAGCTATGGAAGTATTTTCTAAATTAAGTAAATATTTCATGACTACATATGATGAAAGTGGAAATATAGGTAAAAGATATCGTCGTCAAGATGTTATTGGAACACCTTTTGCTATTACTGTTGATGATAATACTGTTAATAATAATACAGTAACTATTAGAGACCGTGATACTATGGAACAAATTACATTATCTATAGAAGAAGCAATTAGTTACATTGAAAATAAAATAAAATTTTAAAGATTAGAAATAATCTTTTTTATATAAATAAATTTATTTTCACCGTTATTATTAGAAAAAAATCTTAAATTAATGGTACTACACTATGTGTAGTTTACATGGATATCTATGTAAAAAAATATTACAAT
Source organism: uncultured Muribaculaceae bacterium (assembly GCA_964369865.1). Classification (GTDB taxonomy): domain Bacteria; phylum Bacillota_I; class Bacilli_A; order RF39; family UBA660; genus MGBC107952. The sequence continues at coordinate 16,433 of CAYJFL010000006.1, forward strand.
AAGAATCATATTATGAAATAAAGGAGTTTTTAAGAATGTTAAATTATAATGAAAGTAAAAGTGTGGATATATGGTTGGACTCTTCAATATATAAATATCATAAACTATACGACACAAATTTAGATATTACAAAAATTGATAATATGTCAGAAATACAGTATTGGTATCAATATTGGATTGCATATATGAACGCATATAAGTCATTAGAAAAAACAAACAATACTATTGCGACGCTATATGTAGGTAGACATACAATAGAATTAGGTTTTAAATTGATGATTATTATGGCAGGATCAGCACCCGAATTTACACACGATTTAAGTAAACTAGCAACTAAAGCTTTTAGTTTATATGATACCAGTATTTATAATAACATCGAAGTAGCTGAACGATTTTTGTTCAATTATCAAAAATCAATAGAAAGTGATACTGTTGAATGTTTTAGATATCCAATGGCTAAAAATAATGCCATGTTTCAAAATTTTGAACTAGATGGTAAATGGTTAATGTATTCATTCGATGCAATTATAGATACGCAGAAATATTTCATCACTAGAAACTCCGATAGTTTTACTAAAAACTAACTTGACAACAGGTTAGTTTTTTATTATTCATACTATAAAAAAAGAAATAGATTAACTATTTCTAAACACCAACACTGTTTGTTTCTGGTAAAGTACTAGCTCCATCAATTACAAACTCACTACCAGTTATATAACTTGATTCATTACTAGCTAAGAATGCTGCTAGTTCACCTAATTCTTCAATAGTTCCTAATCTTTTCATAGGAATACCATTTGCTATTCCATCAATTACACTAGTAGGGTTATCAATATTACTATCTTTAGCAATACCTTCTACCATAGGAGTATAAATATATCCTGGTAATATAGCATTAACACGTATAAATTTATCAACTAATTCCATTGCTAATCCTTTAGTAAAACCTATTAAAGCTGCTTTACTTGTAGCGTAAGCCACTTCACCAGCATCAGCCACTTTAGGACCAGTAACACTTGATAAATTTACAATACTACCACCATTCATATGAGGAACTACTAATTTACTAACATTCCATGTTCCTATAATATTAATATCAAAGTGATAATCTCTAATTTCATCGCTTGTTTCTAAAAAAGGTGTTAATTTTGCTACACCAGCATTATTAACTAATATATCAATTTTACCAAACTTACTAACTATATCATTTATAACTAAACTTAATCTATCAGTATCTCTAATATCAACTTGATAACCATCACAACCAAGTTCATTACTAATATTAACAGTATTTTCGTTATAATCTACAATTATAACTTTTGCTCCATATTTTTTAAAAACTTTAACAATACCTAAACCATTACCCATAGCTCCACCAGTTACTATGGCTACTTTATTTTCTAATTTCATATAAATCCTCCTACAATAATTATAACACTAATAAAATATAAAAAAAGAAAAGAGTAAATAAAAAGTAAAATAGATTTACTATTTTACTACTGATAATTTAATTATTAAATCCATATTATCATCACTAGCCATAATATTTTTATGTTCTTTATTACATTTATTACATCGGTACAATATTTTATAGCTATTTTTAAATTTTTCAATTCCAACTGGTACTAGTAATCCGTGACAGTTATTAGCTCTATCACCAGGTAAAATATCTAAATGTTTAGAATATAAACAGTGAGGACAATGATCTCTAGCACTATATTTTAATTTAGTAACTTCTAATCCACAGTTCTCACAAATAAAATTTTCATCTTTCATTGTAAAGTTTTTCACATAATCACCACAATAATTATATCAAATTCTAAATTAGAACGCTATTATATTAATTATCTTCTTTCAATTTCTTTTATACTTATAAATTATTTGATATAATATAACTTAATGGACGTGATTATATGGATTATAAAGTAACAATTAATGAATTTGAAGGACCTCTTGATTTATTACTACATTTAATAAAACAAAGTGATATTGATATTAAAGATATAGAAATATCTAAAATAACTGAGCAATACTTAAATTACATTGAAATTCAAGAACGAATGAATTTAACTGTATCAAGTGAATACTTAGTTATGGCCGCAACATTAATAGAAATGAAAAGTAATAGTTTACTTCCACGCCCAAAAATTTTAGAAGAAGATGAATATGAAATTGTTAGTAAAGAAGATTTAATAAACAAATTAATTGAATATGAAAGATATAAAGAAATAAGTAAAGATTTTAAAGAGTTAGAAACTAAAAGAAATTTAGTATATACAAAAGATGATGAAAAACTAAATATATTTACAGAAGAAGATAAATCTTATGAAGGAGATGCTGATTTAACAGATTTATTAAAAGCATTTGAAAAATTTTTAGAGCGTAAAGAATTAGAAAAACCGTTGAATACTAAAATAACTAAAAAAGAATTATCAGTAAGTAAAAGAAATAGTGAAATTAGAAATCTTTTAAAAACAAAAAAAGAAGTTAAATTTAGTGAACTATTTACAGAAGTAACTAAAGACTATGTAGTAGTAACCTTTTTATCAATATTAGATTTAGCTCGTAAAAATGAATTATTAATAAAACAAGATAAAAACTTTAGTGAAATTATAGTAATGAAAAAGGATGTGACCCATGAATAAATTGGCTATTATAGAAGGATTATTATTTTTAAAAGGAAATGATGGCTTATCATTAGAAGATATAGCTATTATAATTGATGAAACTGATGAAAAAACGGCTATACTTCTTGAGGAGCTTACTACTTATTACAATACAGATAATCATGGTTTAAAATTAACTTTATTAGGTGGAAAATATAAATTTACTACGAAAGAAGAACATATTAGTTATTATAAAAAATTAGTAGAAGTAGAACAAAATACAGAACTTACTCCAACAACTCTTGAAACTTTAGCAATAATTGCTTATAATGAACCTATAACTAGAGTTATGGTTGATGATATAAGAGGAGTTAGTAGTGCTCACTTAGTTAGAAAATTAGTTAATTTAGGACTAATTGTAGACTGTGGTCGTAGTGATAAACCAGGACGTCCAATGTTATATAAAACTACTAAACAATTTTTAGATCACTTTGGATTAGCAAGTACTAGTGAATTACCAAAACTTGAAATAAATGAAGAAGTGAGTGAAGAAAAAGATTTATTCACATCTAAATATACAGAAGTAAATTAATACTTCTTGTTATGCCGGCATGGCGGAATGGTAGACGCAGTGGATTCAAAATCCACCGATAGAAATATCATAAGGGTTCAAGTCCCTTTGCCGGTACCAGTAGATATTAACTGAACTATTAAGTTCAGTTTTTTTAATTTGATATATTTTTTATATTAGGTTATATTAATAAAGCAAATATTATTTACTAACAAACGAATGTTTGGTATAATATGGATTAAGTAGGTGGATTATGGATAAAATAATAGTAAAAGGAGCTCGTGTTAACAATCTTAAAAATGTTAGTATTGAGCTACCAAAAAATAAATTAATTGTTATGACAGGAGTAAGTGGAAGTGGAAAAAGTAGTTTAGCTTTTGATACTATTTATGCGGAAGGACAAAGAAGATATGTTGAAAGTCTTAGTGCATATGCTAGACAGTTTTTAGGTGGAAGTGAAAAACCTGATGTTGATAGTATTGAAGGGTTATCTCCAGCTATTAGTATTGATCAAAAAACTACTAATAAAAATCCAAGAAGTACAGTTGGGACAGTAACAGAAATATATGATTATTTAAGACTTTTATATGCTCGTGTAGGAACTCCAATGTGTTTGAAACATAATATACCAATTTCTTCACAAAGTATTGAAGAGATGACTAATCAAATATTAAAACTTGAAATAGGTACTAAAATAAAAATATTATCTCCAGTAGTTAATGGAGAAAAAGGTACTCATAAAGATTTATTTGAGAAGTTATTTAAAGATGGTTATGTTAGAGTAAATGTTGATGGTGAAGATTTAAATTTAGAAGAAGAAATTAAATTAGAAAAAAATAAAAAACACACTATTAATGTAGTAGTAGATAGACTAGTTATTAAAGATTCAATTAGAAGTCGTTTATATGATTCTATTGAAATCGCAAGTAAATTATCTCATGGAAAAGTTTTAGTTGATGTAGTTGGTAGTGACGTTATTACTATGAGCGAGAAATATGCTTGTCCACATTGTGATTTTTCTTTACCTGAATTAGAACCAAGAATGTTTTCTTTTAATGCTCCATATGGGGCTTGTCCAGATTGTAAAGGTCTTGGAATAAAACTTAAAATTGATGAAGATTTAGTAGTTCCAAATAAGGATAAATCACTTAATGATGGAGCTATTATTACGATGGATGTTTCTGATGAAGCCAAAATAGGTTATACAGAATTATTTACGACTTGTATGTTTTATAATATTGATATGAATAAACCATTTAAAAAATTAACGAGAAAAGAAATAGATATTATCTTTTATGGGTCAACTGATATTATAGAATTTAATTATGTTAGTAAAAGTGGTAGTACTAGAACAATCAATAGACATTTTGAAGGTATCATCACTACACTTGAACGCCGTTATATGGAAACTAAAAGTGGTTGGGTAAGAGACTGGATAGAAAACTTTATGACTGAACTTACTTGTCCTACTTGTAAGGGGGCAAGACTGCATACTGATATTCTTGCGGTATTAATTGGTGGTAAAAATATATTTGAATTAACTAATTTAAGCATAAAAGAATTACATAGTTTTTTACTTGAAGTAAAGTTAAATGCAGAACAAAAAGAAATTGCTAAATTAATATTAAAAGAAATAGGATCTAGACTTTCATTTTTGATTAATGTAGGGCTTGAATATTTAACTTTAAGTCGTAGTGCTGCAACTTTATCTGGAGGAGAAGCACAGCGTATTAGATTAGCGACTCAAATAGGATCTAGATTAACAGGAGTATTATATGTTCTTGATGAACCAAGTATCGGACTGCATCAACGTGACAATGCAAGATTAATTAAATCGATGTTAGAAATGCGTGACTTAGGTAATACTTTAGTAGTTGTAGAACATGATACTGATACAATGCTAGAGAGTGATTTTTTAGTTGATATTGGACCTACAGCAGGAGCTGGTGGAGGGAACATTGTTGCTAGTGGTACACCTAGTGAAGTTATGGCTAATAAAGATAGTTTGACTGGTAAATATTTAACTGGTGAATATAAAATAGATGTTCCAACAATAAGAAGAAAAGGAAATAAAAAATATTTAGAAGTTAAAGGTGCTAGTGAAAATAATTTAAAAAATATTAATGTTAAAATTCCATTAGGAACATTGACTTGTGTTACTGGAGTAAGTGGTAGTGGTAAGTCTACTTTAGTTAATGAGATAATTTTTAAAGCTGTTAGTAATAATTTATATAAAAATAAAGAAAAGCCAGGTAAATATAAATCTATTAAAGGATTAGAACATATTGATAAAGTAATAGATATTTCACAAACGCCTATTGGAAGAACTCCTAGAAGTAATCCAGCAACTTATACTGGAGTTTTTGATGATATAAGAGATGTTTATACAAATACGCGCGAGGCTAAATTTAAGGGATATGAAAAAGGTAGATTTTCATTCAATGTAAAAGGTGGTCGTTGTGAAGCTTGTCAAGGTGATGGTGTTAAAAAAATAGAAATGCACTTTTTACCAGATGTTTATGTTCCTTGTGAAATTTGTGGAGGAACTAGATATAATACAGAAACATTAGCTATAAAATATAAAGAAAAAAATATATATGATGTTTTAGAAATGACAGTGGAAGAAGCAATTGAATTTTTTGAAAATGTACCAAAAGTAAAAAATAAATTAGCAATGCTTATGGATGTTGGACTTAGTTATATTAAATTAGGACAAAGTGCACCTACATTATCTGGTGGTGAAGCTGCCCGTGTTAAATTAGCAAAAGAACTTCAAAAGAAACCAACAGGTAAAAGTTTATTCATTTTAGATGAACCAACTACTGGTCTACATACTCATGACATAAAAAAATTACTGACTATACTAAATCGTATTGTAGAAAATGGAGATAGTGTATTAGTAATTGAGCATAATTTAGATGTTGTTAAAGTAGCTGATTATATAATAGATATTGGTCCTGAAGGTGGAGATAAAGGTGGTACTTTAGTAGCAACCGGTACTCCAGAACAAATCGCAAGTGTTGAAGAAAGTCATACAGGGACTTATTTAAAACCTTTACTTTAGAATTGATTAATAAATAGATATATATTATAATTGAAAAAGATAGGGGTTATGATATGAAATTTAATAAAGGATTTACACTTATTGAATTATTAGCGGTAATTATAATATTAGCTTTAGTAGCACTAGTAAGTGTACCAGCTGTAAATAATATAATGAATGATTCAAGAAGAAGTGGATTTGAAACTAGTATGAATAATCTAGTTAAATCTGCAAATAATTATTTCGCAGCTAATCAAGCTAAGATTGATAGTGATATAACATTTGACTATAGTATTGATGGTGAAAATCAATTTAATGAAGAACTTGATTTTGGAGGCACTGCTCCTAAATCAGGAACTGTTACAATAAAAAGTAGTGGTCAAGTAATATTAAATGATGTTTCAGATGGGAAATTTATTGCTAATTTTGATAGCGATAATACTTCTGGAATAATAGTTACTGAATAAAAAGAAAATTATATTTTCTTTTTTTCTTTTATGATATAATAAATTTATTAGAAATAGAATGGAGATACTATGACAGCACATATTAATTGTAAAAAAGAAGAAATTGCAAAAACAGTAATTATGCCAGGAGATCCTAAACGAGCTAAATTTATTGCTGATAAATTTTTAACTGATGTTAAAGTTTATAATGGAGTTAGAGGAATATATATTTATACAGGTATATATAATAATAAAGAAGTTTCAATTATGGCTTCAGGAATGGGAATGCCCAGTATGGGAATTTACTCATATGAACTATTTAAATTTTATGATGTAGAAAATATTATTCGTGTTGGTAGTTGTGGTAGTTATACAGCTGATATAAATGTTTATGATCTAATTTTAGCAAGTGAAGCTTATTCTAAATCAACATTTGCTAATTTACAAAATGGTTCAAATGAAACTGTTATTAGTGCTGATGAAAAATTAAATAATAAAATTATTAATAAAGCTAAAGATTTAAAATTAAAACTAAATGTTGGTAGAATTCATTCAAGTGATGTATTTTATACTGAAATTCCAGTATTTAAAACGATGTATAGTGATCATAAGTGTTTAGGAGTAGAGATGGAAAGTTTTGCACTATTCCATAATGCTAAGCAATTAAATAAAAAAGCAGCATGTATACTAACAGTTTCAGATAGTTTTATTACAAATGAAGAAACTACACCAAGTGAAAGAGAAAATTCATTTACACAGATGATGAAATTAGCGCTTGAAAGTATAGATTAATATATAGAAGGTATAATAAATAAGAGGTGATACAGTGAAATATAAACAATGTGGAAATATGGCCTATAATTTACATTTAATTAAAACTGATAAATTTAAGAAAAACATTATCAGAGTTAATTTCAGAACTAAAACTAATAAACAAGATATAACGTATCGTCATTTACTTAGAATGATTTTATCATCAACTACTAATAATTATAAAACAGAACGTGATTTAGCAATTCGTTATGAAGAATTATATGGAAGTGGAGTATATACTGGTAGTATTTTACTTGCTGATGAAGAAGTTACTATTTTTGATTTAGTATATTATAATGATAAATATACTGAAAAAGGAAATAGTAAAGAATCAATTTTAATGTTGATGGATATTATATTTAATCCCAATATAGATGGAAATAAATTTGATCAAAAACAGTTTGATCATAGTAAAAAGAAATTAGAAGAACTTATTATGCAAGCAGAAGAAAATAATGATTATGTTGCTAATAAAAGATATCATGAAGTGATGTTTAATGATACATCACTAGGTTTAGTTGGACCTGGTTATTTGGAAGATTTAAAAGAAATAACTAATGAATCATTATATCAATATTATTTAAAAATGATTAAAAGTGATTTAGTAGATATATTTGTATGCGGAGATTTTAAAGAAAATGAAATAACTAAACTAATTAATGATTCATTTAAAATATCTACTATTAAAAGATCTCGTAAAGATCTTATAATTAAACAAGATAAATTTAGAAGAAAACCACAATTTATTGTTGATAAAAAAGAAGTTAAACAATCAGAATTGTATATTGGAGCTAAATTATTACCGCTTGATAGATATGAATTAATATATATATCTAAATTATATTCTTATATATTAGGTGGAAGTAGTGGTTCTAAATTATTTAAAACATTACGTGAAGAAAAATCTCTTTGTTATAGTACTAGTAGTTCTATAACTCCTAATTGTGGTTATTTAACTATATATGCAGGACTAAGTTATAAAGATTGTAAAGATGCGATTAAAACTACTAAAAAACTAATGAAAGAAATAAGTAAAGGTAAATTTCCAAAAGAAATTATTGAAGAATTTATAACTGTTTGTAAAGCAGCAAGAAAAGAAATAGAAGATAATCCAATGAGCATGATAAGTTATCAACAAGCTAGAGAGTATTATCACATTGATGATTATGATACAATGATTGAAAATTTAGAAAAAATAAAAGTAGACGATGTTATTAAATTTAGTAAAAAAATTAAATTAGATACAATATATATATACGGAGGTGATGTGTAATGAAAAAGATACCTCTAGAAAAGTTAGATTTAGATGTTCAATATAAAAAATTAGATAGCGGTTTAGAAATATTCGTAATAAAAAAAGAAAATTTTAATAAAATAGATGTACGTTTAACAACAAAATTTGGTTCTAATATATTAGAATACTCTATAGATGGTAAAGATGTTAAGTTACCTAGTGGAGTAGCTCATTATTTAGAACACCAAATGTTTAATATGGAAGATGGAACTGATCCACTTAGTTTCTTTGAAAAGTATGGAGCTAGTGCGAATGCTTTTACATCTTCATCTCAAACATCATATCTTTTTAGTGGAACTGATAATTTCTTTGAATGTTTAAAATATTTATTAGATTATGTATCAACTCCATATTTTACTGATGAATCAGTAAAAAAAGAACAAGGTATAATTTTATCAGAAAGTAAAATGTATAAAAATTATCCAGAGACAATTATTGAAGAAAAAATAATGCAAAATATATTTCATGAATTGCCTTACAAATATCCGGTAATCGGTACTGAAGAAGATATTGTAAAAACTACTAAAGAAGATTTGTTTGAAGCTTATAATGCTTTTTATCACCCTTCTAATATGTTTTTAGTTGTAGTTGGTAATGTAGATGAAAATGAAGTTATTGATTTTGTTAAAAATCATGAATTGAATGTTAATTTTAAAAATGTTAAAAAACCAGTTATTAAATTAAAAAAATATAAAGAAAAAAAAGATGTTGTTGTTAAATATGAAGAAATTCCATTAGATTTAAATGTTTGTAAAACAGTTATTAATTATAAAATTCCATGTAAATGGAAGACAGTAGAAGAACTACAAAAAGTTAGAATGTATTTACTAGCATACTTAGATACTAAGTTAAGCAAAACTTCGGATCTTTATAATGAATTGGTAGAAAAAAAACTACTGACTGACACAATAGACTATTTTGTAACAAAACATGATGATTTCTTTTTATTAAATATCTATATAGCTAGTAATAATTATGAAGATTTAATAAAGTTAATTACAAAGGAAATAGAAAATATGAAATTTGATGCTGCCACATTTGATCGTAAACGTAAAGTAAGTTTAGTTTCATATATATCAGCTAGTGATATTATTACTAGAATTACAGGATTAATTAGTAATCAAATAATTAGTTATAATAAAGTATGTTCAAACACATTTTCAATGCTTAAGGCATTAAATGAGGATGAAATGAAAGAATATTTAAGTAATATTTCTTTAAAATATCGAAGTGTTATTGTAGGAGTTAAAAAAGCAAAGAAAACAGAGTAATCTGTTTTTTTAATATTAATTTACCAACTTATAATTATGTGTTATAATTATTTATAGTAAAAGGGTTGATAAAATGAAACAAAATGGATTTACACTTATTGAATTGCTTGCAGTAATAATACTTTTGGGTTTAATAATAATGATTGCTTATCCAATTATTACAAACGTTATATTAAGTGCAGAAAAAAGCGCAATGGAAGATTCAGCTTATGGTTACATAAGAAGTGTTGAAACTTCTGTAACACCTACTATTTTCAATTATAATGGTGAATACGATATTATTGACAAAACTATTGTTAATAAAGATGATGGTACAATAGTAGATATTGATTATAATGGAAATATAGCAAGTGGAGAATTAACTATCAAAAATAAAGTAGTTAAATCAGCAGAACTGCATATTGAAGATTATGTTTTAGAATATGATGGAAAAGAAGTTAGGGTAACAAATAGGTGATAATATGAAAAATAAAGGATTTACATTAATAGAATTATTATCTGTAATAGCTATATTAGCAATTATATCTTTAATAGCAATACCAACTGTTACTAATGTTATAAATGATTCAAGAAATCGTGCTTATGATAATCAAGTTAATGCCCTTGAAATTGGAGCAAAGAGCTGGGGAGCAGCCAATATGAATCAACTGCCAAGTACTGAAGGTGAATATATAGATGTTACTTTAGAGGAACTTAAAACTGCAGGATTTGTAGATAGTGATATTATTGATCCAAGAAGTGATTTAAAAATGCATGATACATGTACTAAAGTAAGAATTGAAAAAGGAAGTAATAAGTTAGATTATGTTGTTACTGTTATCGATATAAATGGAACGTGTTAATTAATTATTAAAAATTATTAAATATATTTCATTTTTAATAAAATTATGATAAAATTAAAAGGTAAGTAAAAATATATAACTTTAGGAGGATTAAAATGGGATTAAATTTTAAAAAAATGTTTGATGCTAGTGATGAAGTAGTTAATTCAGGAGATGAATATTACAAATTATCTAGTGAAGATACAGTGAGTGAAGATGGTAAAACTAAAATGATTTTATTAGAACCACGTGCGTATTCTGAATCACAACAAATAGTTGATCATTTAAAAAGTAGAATGGCAGTTGTAGTTAATTTAAAACGTGTAACGCCTGATCAAGCTAAAAGAATAGTTGATTTCTTAAGTGGAACTATATATGCAATTAATGGAAATTTACAAAAAATTGGTGGAGGAATATTCTTGTGTACTCCTAGTAATGTAAATATTCAAGGTGAAATAACTAACGATAATAATGAAAAAGAAGTTTTTCATGATAATGATGATATTGATATCGAATGGTAATAAATTTTATACTAGAGGTGAGTAAGTATGCAAAAATTTAATAAAGTGTTTAGAGGATATGATCCAGTAGAAGTAAATCAATTTCTAGATGGTGTAATTAAACAAGTGGAATTAATGGTTAAAGAAATATCTGTTAAGGATGCTGAAATTGATCGTCTTAAAGATTATGAAAATAATAATAAACTTTTACAAGGACAAATAGAGCAATTAAAACAAAACGAAGAAACACTAAATAAATCATTATTAATGGTTCAAAAGACTGCTGATGATATGCGTATGGCTACTCATAAAGAAAGAGATATTATATTAGTAGATGCTAAAAGAAGTGCTAACAGAATTGTTAATGAAGCACTACTTAGAGCGGAAAAAACTGAATTTGAAGCAAATATGCTTAGAAGAAATATAAATATATTTAAACGTAGACTTAAAAATATTATTCAATCACAGCTTGAAATGATTGAAGAAATAGATAAAGTAGAATTATAAACAGATGAAAAAGACGATATAAATTAATTCTTATAGAAAGTTCGTGGTTGATGGAAACGAATAGATGACATTTATATAAATCACTTTGGATGTGTCTTATGAAAATAAGAACGGTAACGCGTTATAGTTAATAAGATTATAAGTTCATTATAAAGTAAGGTGGTACCGAGATAAATTTTTTTATTCTCCCTTATATAGTATGAGCTTTTTTTTATTTATAGGAGGAATAATATGATTCTTAATATTAGTTTGTTAGTAGTTGGATTTATTATTTTAATTAAAGGAGCTAATTTATTTGTTGATGGTGCTTCAAATATTGCACGTAAATTAAAATTATCTAAATTATTAATTGGTATAACTATAGTTGCAATCGGATCTAGTGCTCCAGAAATAGCTATTTCTATAACTTCTTTATTAGAAGGAAGTGGTGATGTTGTTGTAGGTAATGTAGTTGGTAGTAATATTTTAAATATTTTATTAGTACTAGGAGTATGCGCAGTAATACGACCATTATGTTTAAGGAGTAATACTGTTAAAAAAGAATTGCCATTATCATTGTTAATGACAGCACTATTCGCAACATTAATAGCTGATATACAATTAATAAATAGTAAAACAAATGATTTAACTATTGCTGACGGGATAGTTCTAGTATTATTCTTTTTAGTATTTGTATATTATTTATTTATTACAATTAGAAATAAAAATAAAGACATTGAAGAAGATGAAATAATATATAGTAATAAAAAAAGTATTTTAATTAGTATATTAGGAATAAGTGGGATATTTATAGGAAGTAAATTAGTAGTGGATAGTATTACTGATATCGCAAGCTTCTTTGATATATCACATCGCTTGATATCACTATCAGTGTTAGCTTTTGGAACATCACTGCCAGAGTTAGTAACAAGTGTTGTTGCTACTAAAAAGGGTGAATATGATATTGCTGTAGGTAATGTAATAGGTAGTAATATTCTTAATATAGGAATAGTACTAGGATTACCTGTAATAATATTTGATGGAATATATAATATAAATATTAGTGGAATAGATATATTAATATTATTATTAGTTTCAATTTTATTATTTTTATTCGCATATAAAGATTATAAGATAACTAAAAAAGAAGGGGCTTTATTTTTAGGGGTATTTATACTATACTATGTATATATATTTATTAGTGGAAATTAGGAGGTAAATTATGCATAAATTTGAAGAATTAGATAAAAGAAAAGTAAGTGAAGTTGAAAAAGAAATTAATGAATCTTGGGGTGGAGTTAATAGAATATTAGAACGTCAAATAGAAGTACATAATGATAAAGATAACTTTGTATTTTATGATGGACCGGCATTCGCAAATGGTTTTCCAGGCTTACACCATATGGTTGCTAAAAATTTAAAAGATATTGTATGTAAATATAATGCTATGCAAGGTAAAAAGGTAATCAGAAAAATAGGATGGGATACTCATGGATTACCAATAGAAAACCATGTTGAGAAAAAATTAGGTTTTACTAGTAAAACAGAAATAGAAAATTTTGGAATTCAAAATTTCAATGATGAATGTCGTAAAAGTGTTAGAATTAATGAAGATGCTTTTGTTAATTTAACTAATAAAATGGGTCAATTTATAGATACTGAAAATCCATATTTAACCATGGATAATTCATACATCGAAACTGAATGGTGGATATTAAAAAATATGTTTGATAAAGGTTATTTCTATGAAGGTAATAGAGTTATGCCATACTGTCCTAAGTGCGGAACTGGTCTAGCTACTCATGAAGTTGCTCAAGGATATCAAGATGTTAGTGTAGATACAGTTTATGTTACATTCAAAAAGAAAGATGAAGATGTTTATTTCTTAGTTTGGACAACGACACCGTGGACTTTAATATCTAATGTAGCACTATGTGTTAATCCTGAATTAGAATATTCATTAGTGGAGTCAATGGGGAATAAATTTATTATTGCTACATCTTTAATAAGTACTATATTTACTGAAGAAGTTAAAACGTTAAAAACATATTTAGGTAGTGAACTTGAAGGTATGGAGTATGAACAATTAATTCCATCCTTAAATGTTGATAAAAAAGCATTTGTAGTTACAGCTGATAATTACGTTACAGCTAGTGATGGTACAGGAATAGTACATATTGCTCCAGCATTTGGAGAAGATGATGCTCGTATTGGAGAAAAATATGATTTACCATTCTTAAATCCAGTAGGAAAAGATGGTAAGTATATTGAAGGTTTATGGAATGGAACTAATGTATTTGATGCTGATTTAGATATAATTAAATATTTAAAAGCAGAAGGTAAATTACTTAAAAAACAAAAAATAACTCATAATTATCCACATTGCTGGAGATGTTCAACACCACTTTTATATTATGCAATGCCTGCTTATTATGTAGCAGTAAGTAAGATGCGTGATCAATTAGTGGAAGCTAATAGTAAAGTTAATTGGTATCCTTCATATGTTGGGGAAAAAAGATTTGCTAATTGGTTAAGTAATACTAGAGACTGGAATGTATCTAGAACTAGATACTGGGGATCTCCAATTCCTTATTATAAATGTGATTGTGGACATACACATATGGTAGGAAGTATTCAAGAATTAAAAGAAATGGCTACTAAAAAATTAGATGATAACATTGATTTACATAAACCATTTATTGATGAAGTGAAAATAAAATGTAGTAAATGTAATGGTGAAATGACAAGAATACCTGACGTATTAGACTGTTGGTTTGATAGTGGTTCAATGCCGTTTGCTCAATATCATTATCCATTTGAAAATAAAGAATTATTTGATTCACAATTTCCAGCTGATTTTATTTGTGAAGGTATTGATCAAACTCGTGGTTGGTTTTATACATTAATGGTTATTTCTACATTTGTAAAAGGATGTGCACCATTTAAAAATGTTTTAGTAAATGATTTATTACTAGATAGTGATGGTAAAAAAATGAGTAAGAGTCGTGGAAATATAGTAGAACCATTTACTACTATTGAAGAACACGGAGCAGATGCTGTTAGATATTATTTACCTTATGTATCACCAGTATGGACACCATTAAAATTTGATATTCAAGGAATTAAAGAAGTTCATTCTAAGTTTTTAAATCCATATAAAAATACATATACTTTCTTTAGTATGTATGCTAATTTAGATAATATAAATATAGAAGAATGTAATGTAAAATATAGTGAATTAGAAACTATTGATAAATGGTTATTATCTAAATATAATAACTTAGTTAAGAATGTAGTAAATGAATTTAATGAATATGATTTAAATAAAGTAGTTAGATTAATTACAACATTTATTTCTGATGATTTATCAAACTGGTATATAAGAAGAAATCGTGAACGTTTCTGGGGAAGTGAGCTTACTGTTAGTAAAAAAGCAGTTTATAAAACTACATATGATGTATTGGTGGGTTTAACTAAATTATTAGCTCCAGTGACACCATATATTACAGAAGAAATTTACCGTAAATTAACAAAAGAAGAAAGTGTTCATTTAGCAACTTATCCAGTGTGCAATGAAGATTTAATTGATAATAAAATAGAAAATAAAATGGACTTAGTTCGTGATATTATATCTATTGGTAGAATGGTTCGTGAAAAAACAAAAATTAAAGTACGTCAACCACTAAGTGAGTGTTTATTAGATGGAAGTAACGAAAGTGTTATAAAAGATTTAACTGATTTAATTAAAGAAGAGTTAAATGTTAAAGAAATTGTATTTACTAAAGAATTAAATAAATATATGAATATAGCGTTCAAACCTAATTTTAAAGAAGTTGGTAAAACATTAGGAAATAAAGTAAAATCATTTGCTGTAGCTCTTAATAATTTAACTGAAGAACAAATAAAGTTGTTAGAAAATAAAGAAGATATTAACTTAATTCTTGATAATGAAGAAGTAACTATTACAAGTTCAATGGTAGAAATGGTTATAAGTACTAAAGAAGGATTTGATGTTGGTATGGAAAATAATAACTTTGTTATATTAAATACATCATTAAATGAAGAACTAATTAATGAAGGGATTGTTAGAGAATTAGTAAGTAAAATTCAAAATTTAAGAAAAACAAAAGGATTAGAAGTGTCTGATCATATAAATATTTTCTATAATGGTAATGAAGAGTTTACTAATGCTATTAATTCATTTATTGAATATATTAAATCTGAAACATTAGCTGATAATTTAACTGTTAAAGAAGATTTAACAGATAGTTATGATCTTAATGGTCATGATGTAAAATTAGATTTAGAAAAAGCAAAATAAGAGATATAATATCTCTTTTTTTGTTAAAAAATTAGTATATTTATGGTAAACTAATAATGTAAGAAAGAAATAATTTGAAAAACTTCAATTTATTACTTACTTATTTATTTAGGACAATATTTGTTAATGGAACAAATTGAAATAAAGTTTAGTTTCAAAAGAAAATAGAAAAAATAAGATTAAATCTATATGGTTTTACCAATTTGGATAACTTATATAATTAAATAGAAGGTGAATTATGAAAAATAAAATATCAATTATTTTTGGAGAATATCCAGTTGACAATATAGATAAGAATGGTGAAATAGACTATTTAGGAAATATTGAATCAGATAATACACATATACAAACATTTATAGATTATTGTGAGGATAATTTTAAAAGTGTTAATGCTTTTCAAAATTTAAAAACTACAAGTATGATTAACCATGTTGCTTATGCTTTAACTAGACTAAGTCATATAGTGATATTAAATACTACTAAAGATCCAATAAACCATGGATATAATGCATTTATACTATTTCCTAAAACTATAACGAGTGAACAACTAAATACATTTGAAAATGAAATTATATCTTTAAATAATTACAATATTTCATTACTTTGGGATAGTGAAATGGATGGATTCGGGACTATTGACGGTCGAAATAAAATGACGAGTGATATAAAAAGTGTGATTAAAATTGCTAGAGAATTAAATCTATCTAAAACTAAATAGGAGAAAATATGAATATAAATAAAATGAAAAAGAAAGCTCTTAATGTACTTTCTTGTAAAAAAGAGAACTTGAAAATAGTTAAAATTCCAAATCAAAAAGCAGTTTATTTCTGTAATACCACTCGTGGTGGAGGAGCAGTAATTATTTCAGAAGATGAAAGTATGTTAGTTGTGAATCCGTTCTTTGTTAACTATGAAGAACATTTAAGTAAATTTTTATTAGGAGAAAGAACTCTAGTTCCAACTAAAGAGACTAATGTAGAAAAAAATATGAGTAATAAAATATATTATGCCACTTTTATATTATTAATAGTGTATATAATTATGTTTTTAGGTAATTGTTTAGTTATTAATAGTGATTCTTTTATTGATACAATCTTTAAAGCGTCTAATAGATTTTTAATACCTGTGCTTGCAGTAATAATATCAGTGATGAGCATAGTTAATATAGTTAAAAAAGTTAAAATTATAAGTAATGTAATTTTTATTATTTTGATCATATTATTGTTTATATTATTTAATTATATGCCATTATTTATAAGTGAAAAAATAAGTGAACAAGATATGATAGATGATGCAAATAACTTGATAGCTAAAATTAAAGATGAAGAACCTAGAGCTTACTTTTTTAGTGACTTATTAGAAATTGATTCTAATTTAAAAGAAAAGGGTTATACAGATAATTCTTACATCACATATAATTCAGCTAATAATATATATATATGTTTATCTAATGGTGAAACGAAAGTTACTAATCTTAATAATGAATATGATATTGATACAATTGGTGAGTTGTTTGTCAGTGATTGTGGAACAAGTTCAATAATGACAGAATTTTTAACTCAAAATTATATTCAAAATAAATATAATGTAGAATTAACTAGTATACAAACTATTATTCCGCTTTTTGGTGGTGGTGAGAATAGGACAGGAAAAGATTATCAAGGTAAAATTGAAGATACATATATTGATATTCGAGTAGATATAATTAATGATGAGTTAGTTTATGAAGATAATTATTTAACTAAAATTAATCAATAAAAAAGAGATGTTGTCTCTTTTTTTATTCAATATTTTTATTTTTTAAAAAATCTCTAAGCATTTTTGTTAAAGCCCTTTTTTCGATTCTTGATACATAGCTCCTAGAAATATTTAATCGTTTTGCAATATCTTTTTGTGTAATTGGATCATTATTATCAAGACCGTATCTAGCTATAATTATTTCTTTTTCGCGTTCATTTAAATTTGTAAAATATTTTTTTAACAACATTATATTATCTTTAAGGTGAATATCTAGAATAAAATCTGGATTAGGGGTTTTTAAAATATCTAAAAATGTTATTTCATTACCATCTTTATCATATCCAACACCTTCATTTATACTAATATTTTTATTGTTTTTCTTGTCATTTCTAAAATACATTAATATTTCATTTTCAATACATCTAGCACAATAAGTAGTTATTCTAGTTCCGTGCTTATAACTATAAGAATCGACTCCTTTGATAAGTCCAATAGTACCAATACTTATAAGGTCATCAATATCTTCCCTTTTATGGTCATATTTTTTTACGATATGAGCTACTAATCTTAAATTATGTTCTATAAGTTTATTACGAGCATCACTATCACCTAGTTTACACTTACCAACATATAATTCTTCATCTTCTTTAGTAAGAGGGTCAGGAAATAAATTATTTGAATAGGCTGCAGAAAAAACGTGAAAGTCTTTAAATAATTTTTTTAAAAAGTTAAACATAAAATCACTCCTAATAATAACTTATTTAATTAATTTATATTTATGATTATATAATTGTATCTAGATATAATATAGTTTATAATATTAATAGGTGATAAAATGGTAATTAATGTTGTTACAGAAATTAGATCTACTGGTGTTGATAAATTATTTTCATATAAGGTTCCAACTTATTTAGAAAATAAAATTAAAGTTGGAGTTAGAGTTACAATTAATTTTAATAATCAGATATTAGAAGCTTTTGTTGTAGGGTTTAATTATGAAAAAGTAGATTATGAATTGAAAGATATTATTGATGTAGTAGATGATAATCCTGTTTTAAATGACGAATTACTAAAACTTGGAGATTATATAAGTCGTAAATATTTATGTACAAAAACAAGTGCTTATCAAGCCATGTTGCCTAAAGCTTTAAAAGCAAAAAATGGAATAATTATAAATAAAAAGGTTACAACTTACATTAAGTTAAATGATAATGATTATATACCAACTAGTTCTAAACAAGCATTAATTATTGATAATTTAAAAAATAATAATTATATTTTAAAAAGTGATTTAAATAAAATTTCTACATCTAGTGTAAAAACATTACTTAGTAAAAATATTATTGCTGAGGTAAAAGAAGAAGTTTACCGTGAAATAGATATAAGTGAAAAAAAAGATATAAATTATGAACTGACAAATGAGCAAAGTAATGTTGTTAATAGTATAAAAGAAAAAATTAATGAATTTAATCCATTCTTACTTCATGGTGTTACTGGAAGTGGTAAAACTTTAGTATATATGACTTTAATAAATGAGGTTATTAAAAATAATAAAGAAGCAATTGTACTAGTTCCAGAAATTAGTTTAACACCCCAGCTTGTTAGTATATTTAAAGCTCGCTTTGGAAGTATAGTAGCAATACTACATAGTGGTTTATCAGATGGTGAAAAATTTGATGAGTGGCGTAAAATAGTTAATAAAGAAGTTAAAATAGTAATTGGGGCAAGAAGTGCAGTTTTTGCTCCATTAACTAATATAGGAATAATTATTGTAGATGAAGAGCACTCTCAAACTTATAAACAAGATAGTATACCTTTTTATAATGCAATTGATATTGCTCTTTACCGTGGTAAAAAATATAATTGTCCAGTATTGCTTGGAAGTGCCACACCATCAAATGAATCATATACTCGCAGTAAAGTAGGAGTTTATACTCTGTTAGAAATGAAAAATAGAGTAAATAATAAAATGCCTAAAGTTCATTTAGTTGATATGAAAATGGAAATAAGAAATGGTAGAAGAATAATTTCCAAGTTGCTGGCTGATAAAATTAGAGATAGATTAAATAAAGATGAACAAGTAATGATTTTATTAAATAGAAGAGGTTATTCAACCATTTTATCTTGTAGTGATTGCGGAGAAGTAGATAAGTGTCCAAATTGTGATATTCCGCTTATATATCATAAGAAAATAAATTCCTTAAAATGTCACTATTGTAATTATTATAAGCCTGTCACAATTAAATGTAGTAAATGTGGAAGTGAAGATATTACATATAAAGGACTTGGAACTGAAAAGTTAAGTGAAGAGTTAGAAAAAATGTTTGATACAAAAGTAATTAGAATGGATGTTGATACAACTAAAAGAAAAGGTGCACATCAAAAAATATTAAATAGTTTTGAAAGTGGAGAATATAGTATTTTAGTTGGAACTCAAATGATTGCTAAAGGACTAGATTTTTCTAATGTAACATTGGTAGGAGTTATAAATGCTGATAGTAGTTTAAATATTCCTGATTTTAGAAGTAGTGAGCGAACTTATGAATTATTAAGTCAAGTAGCAGGAAGAAGTGGTCGTGGGGATAAAGATGGAGAAGTAGTGATGCAAGGATTCAATATGGATCACTATAGTATTGTTTTAGCAAGTAAACATGAATATAAAGCTTTTTATAATGAAGAAATACGTGTTAGAAAGTTACTTGCTTATCCACCATATACAAATTTATGTTTGATTAAAATAAGTAGTAGAGACTATGAACTATTAAAAGATGAGTCAAATAAAATAAGTAATTATTTAAAAAGAGAGTTAAAAGATAAAATAATTTTAGGCCCTAGTAATGCTAGTATGCCTAAAATAAACAATACTTATTATATGCAAGTAATAATTAAATATAAAAACTTAAAAAGTATTTATAAAGAGTTAGAATTCATATATAATAAATATAAGGTAAATAGAAATATAAAAGTATTAATAGATATTAATCCAAATAAAATATAGGAGGCATTATGAATTTAGATGAATTAGAAGTAAAAAAAGAATTAAAAATTATATTTATGGGTACACCAGAATTTAGTGTTAAAGTGTTAGAAGGATTAGCAAGTAAGTATCCAGTTAGAGCTATTATTACACAGCCAGATCGTATGGTAGGGCGTAAACGTGAAATAGTTCCTACACCAGTTAAAAAGTTTGGTAATGATAATATGATTTTAGTTATTCAGCCTGAAAAAATAAAAGAGCACATTGAAGAAATAAGCGCTTTTGAACCAGATTTGATAATCACTTGTGCATACGGACAAATATTACCAGTAGATATACTTGAAATACCAAGACTTGGATGTATAAATGTACATGCTTCATTACTTCCTAAATTACGTGGTGGAGCTCCAATTCATCATGCAATTATAAAAGGACATAAAAAATCTGGTATAACAATAATGTATATGAGTAAACGTATGGATGAAGGTGATATAATATCTATGCGAGAAGTAGAAATAACAGATTTAGAAACAGTTAGTACACTTCATGATAAACTAGCTATAGTTGGAAGAGAATTATTATTAGATACACTACCATCAATTATTGATGGAACTAATTCTCGTACTAAACAAAATAATGTAGAAGCAACATATGGGTTTAATATTACTAGAGAAGATGAAAAAATAAATTTTGATAAAAGTAAAAGAGAAATATACAATCAAATTAGAGGGTTAAATAGTTGGCCAGGAGCATTTACTAAAATGGATGGTAAAATAATGAAAGTATGGTCAAGTTATGTTTCTAATAATTCATATCCAAGTGAAATAAATGGAACTATAACTAATATTTATAATGATGGTATCGGTGTCAAAGTAAGTAATGGAGAAATAGTATTAACTGAAATACAAATTGAAGGAAAAGGAAAAATGTTAGCTAGTAGTTATTTAAATGGTTTACAAAATAAAGCTAGTTTAATAGGGAAAATATTAGGATAGTATGAAAAAAATAAAAGAAGTTAAAAATAAGGTTGATACTGAAGAAAAAACTGAAAAAAAAGAAAGCTTTGTAAAAATAAAAGCAGGTTATAGTTTTTATAAAGCTAATAAAACAGTTTGTAAATTATCTTTTTACTTTATATTTATGACTATTATAGTTATAATGATAAGAACTAATATTGAAGGGTATGCACAATATGAAGCTGAGAATGAATTTATTAATGTGGATGCTTTAGAAAAATTAAATAGTAATATTAATTATGATTTTACTCAAACATATTTTGAAAATGATATAGTTACTACTATTACTGGGAATGTTAATGAAAAAACAGTAAATTTTGTTTATAATGATAATAATTATAAATATATTAATAATAATTTTAATATCATTCATAATAACGTTGAAACAGTAACAACAAATCCAACAGTATATCCATTTTATAATTTATCAGCTAATAATATTTATGACTTAATTAAAAATTCAACTAAGTTATCAACAACTACTTTTGAATCAGGTGAAGAAGTTATAACTTATAATATTAATAGTGAAGAGTTTTATAAATTATATAATCAATATACAGGTGAAAATGCAGCGGGTGAAGAAATACTGATAAGTACAACAGAACTTAATAATAAAATCACAACAATTAAAATAGATTTAACTACATCAGCTAGTAAAATAAATTCTAATTTTTATAAATATATTATAGAAATTAAATATTAAAGAAGTATATACTTCTTTTTTTTAATAATTTTAATATTATTAAATAGGTGATAATATGTTATATCTTGTATTATCTTTAATATATATAAGGAAAAAAATATTTTCATTTGACATATTTATCTTAACTACAATATTAAGTAATTTAATTGTAAATAAAAATAATATACTAACTATAGATACTATGGTAATTTATTTAGTTATCACTTCAGTACTAATTTATATTTATAATATTGTTTTTGTAAAAAAAAATATTATAATAAATTTATATCATAAATATTTATATAAAATAGGATTATTGATATATATATATGTACTATTCTTAACTAGCATAGATAGAACCCCTAATATTATCGATCAGTCATTTATTAATTATATAATTATAGCACTATATTTAAGCTATTTATTTATTAATAAAAACGAAGATAATATTAAAAATTATATTTATAATATACCACTTATTTTCATAGCTTTATTTTTTAATAACAATTATCAATATATATTAAATATAATTATTTTAATAACTTTTATATTTACTACTGATAAAAATATTATAGATTTACTTTTAAAATTTAATGTTTCAATATTAACTGCTTTGACTTTGAGTAATATGTTTTTTGACAAACATATATATGATTATATAAGTTTAAGTAATTTAAAACTTATGAATTTAAGTTTATATATAATAACTAGTTATTTATTGTTTGTATCATTTAAATTTAATAAACTATCCAGTATAATTATTTCAGTACTTATATTACTTGCTTTTATCTTATATATATGATAAATTATTAATTGTATAAGGGGGTAAAACTCATGGAAATTTTATTATTAATTATATCAATTTCAATTATTGTTTTAGTATTACTTCAAAGTTCTAAAGCAGAAAGTGCACAAGCAGCACTTACAGGTGGGAATGATAATTTATTTAAAAATCGTAAAGAACGTGGAGGAGAACTTTTCATAACAAGATTAACTGCTACGTTAGGATTTTTATTTATTGCAATTTGTGCAGTATTAAATTATATGTAAACAAAGTACTAGTTTTAGTGCTTTTTTATTAGCTTAAAGCTCATTTTATTTGACTATAAAACTTATAAAATGATATTATAATAGTATGTAAGATTAAGTGTTAGGAGATATGTTATGGAAAATATATATGGTAAAAGCTTAAGTGATTTAGAAACATATTTTCTAGACTTAGGTGAGAAAAAATTTAAAGCTAAACAAATTTATGATTGGTTATATAAAAAAAGAGTAAATCATGTAAGTGAAATGTTTAATTTGAAAAATTCAATGAAAATTAAGTTGGAAGAAGATTTTAGTTTTGACAAATTAAAAATACTACGTCGTCAAGATGGTGACTTAGTATATAAATACTTATTTGAATTACCAGATGGAGAAAAAATAGAAGCTGTTTTAATGCTACATGATTATGGAAATAGTCTATGTGTTTCAACACAAGTTGGTTGTAATATGGGATGTGCATTTTGTGAGAGTGGAAGATTAAAAAGAGTTAGAAATTTAACTACTAGTGAAATGGTATTACAAATTTTAATGATTGAAGCTGATTTAAAATTAAGAGTTTCACATGTAGTATTAATGGGGATAGGTGAACCATTTGATAATTATGATAATGTTATTAAATTTACAGATATAATTAATGAGGTGTTTGGTCTTGAAATTGGATCACGTCATATAACAATATCTACATGTGGTATTGTTCCTAAAATAAAAGAGTTTACTAAATATCGTAAACAAGTTAATTTAGCAATTTCACTACATGCTCCTAATGATGAAATTAGAAATAAAATTATGCCAATTAATAAAGCATATCCAGTAAAAGAATTAATTGATTCAATAAAAGAATATATTAAAGTATCTAATAGAAGAGTTACTTTTGAATATATTTTATTAGCTGGTGTTAATGATAAATTAGAACACGCTAGAGAGCTAGCTACTTTATTAAAAGGAGTTAATTGTTATGTTAATTTAATTCCATATAATGAAACTAGTCATATAGAATTTAAACAAAGTGGAAGTAAAGCAATATTAGCTTTTTATGATGTACTTAAAAAGAATAAAATAAATTGTACTGTTAGAAGAGAGTTTGGTACAAAAGTAAGTGCTGCTTGTGGGCAACTTAGATCAGATTATATAAAGGAGAATGAATAATGGATTATGCTTATTTGACTGACCCCGGTAAAGTCCGAGATCATAATGAAGATAGTGTTATAATAACTGAAAATTACTCTGGAGAAAAATTACTAGCTGTAGCTGATGGTATGGGTGGACACCGAGCTGGTGAAATCGCCTCATCATTAACTATCATGCATATCGCATCACGATTTAAAGAATTAGGAAGCATTGGTAATAAAGATGATGCTTGTAATTGGATAAGAGATATTGTAAGTGAAGCTAATATGAAAATATATAAATATACTGAAGAAAATCCAGAAAGTGAAG
>CAYJFL010000007.1:0-39477 GCA_964369865.1 uncultured Muribaculaceae bacterium
GAGCTAATCGCCCAAAACCTTTGGACAACATTAATGTTACCATATAAGATTATATATTGTCAATAAAAAAATCAGCTTTTTTTATTTTTTTTATCTTTTTATCAATCCAGTTTTCTAATTCATCAGAAATTAACATAAATCCACTGCCAACTTCTACAATTTTCTTTTGTTTACCAGAATATTTTCGCTTGTTTTTATACGCAATATTTTTTATACTTAATTTTAAGTTGTGGCTATCCTCTTCCACTTCAAGTATTTCTACATAAATATTGTCTCCAAGTTCTACAAAATTATTTACATCCTTAACATATCCGTGTGAAATTTCTGAAATATGGATTAAGCCAGTATAAAAATCTTCAAATGCAAGAAAAATTCCATAAGGTGTTATCCCTGTAACAGTTCCTCTAGCTACTTTTCCTTTTTCGTATTTCATAAGTTACACCTCTTACTTATTATAACATAATGAATAATATTTTTGAAGAAATTTTGTTTTTTATAAAAACTATAGTATAATTTGATGGGGGATAATATGTATAATGAAAAAAAAATTGAAATGATTGAA
This sequence comes from uncultured Muribaculaceae bacterium, assembly GCA_964369865.1. GTDB lineage: Bacteria > Bacillota_I > Bacilli_A > RF39 > UBA660 > MGBC107952. The sequence continues at coordinate 563 of CAYJFL010000007.1, forward strand.
GAAATTTTGGATAAGTTACGACCATTTTTGCATAGTGACGGTGGTGATTTAGAATTTATTGAATATAAAGGTGATATTGTATATATAAGAATGTTAGGGGCATGTCAAGAATGTCATTTAATTGATCAAACAATAAAAGATGGGATTGAAATGGCGTTGAAAAGTGAGGTAGATGAAAATATTATTGTTATTAATGTTATTTAATTATTTATATATCTAATAACCAGTTTATTTTTGGAAGTGAAGTATATGAAAATAAAAATTCGTATACTTTTTTTATATCTTGATCTATATAATTGTCATGTTTATTAACTCTTTTTCTACATTCATTACTCATAATATGATCGAAATATTTGTTTGGAAAAATATACATTGCCATTAATACTATTATACTGTCACTATTAATCTCTTTTTTAGTAATGTAATATTTTAATAATTCTTCTTTTATTGAACAATGATCATCGTAATTATTTTCTTTCAAAAAAATTACAATATTATGAAATTCAGGAGCTACAATTTTATTAGCAATACTTTCAAAATTTAATAATTTTGTATTATAATCAATATTATCGTTTTGTATTGTCATATTTGTTGTTACAGATTTATAGTTTAATAATGCAACTGAGATTTCAGCTAAGCCTATATAGTAATTAAAACTTTCATATATATTTTTATTACAAGATTTAATCTGATTAAATTTTTTTTCAGCGATATTTATAATATGCGCATAATAATTAGCTAATTCCCCAGAATTTATACTATCTATTACTGGTGAATTATTATCCCATTCTAAAATGTCATATAAAATTAATGGTGTATTATCTTTAGAATTTTTCTTTTCAAGTATATAGAAATTATTATCTATTTCTGATATATAATCTCCAAATTTGTTTTTTACAATTTTTTCATTAATTATATTATAATTCAATATATTTTTATTTTTAATGTTGAAACTACTCATCATGTATACATCATTCAAATATTCAAAGTAATATACTTTGTTTTTTAATCTAATATTTTTGATATCTAAACCATAATAATAATGTATTGTCGATTTCATCATATCACCTAATTTAGTTTATTGTTATTTTTTTGAAATTATGAAAAAAGAATAAATTATAATTTATTCTAATACATTTTTTATCAAATTTATTTTATTGTTTAATTCATTTAATTCTAATTCTAATTTATTTAATCTATTTTTTAAAACTTCATTTTCATCGAATAGTTCTAAATATTTTTTTTTGAAATTTTCTTCATCATTTCTAGATGTAATATTGCTACTTGATTCTATCTTTTCAGATACAACTTTATTTTCTTCTACAATACCATTACTTGGCATAATAACTTCCATTTTATCATTACTACTAAAATCGTTTTCCATTTCATTCATAATATCTGATAATTCTGAATTTATTTTTTTCAAGTCATCAACCTTGCTATCTAAATTTGATATATAATTAATTGAATAATCATTTTCCCGTACTATTTCATTGAATTTAGGGCGATTAGCTGTAATATATTCAATTACACTAGTAGGCAATACTAGTGCTCTAGCTGATAAAATATCTATGTTTTTAATATCATCAGTACTCAAATCAATAATATTTAATTTACTTAGTTCTTTATTATCGTTAACTAGTTCTACAATGTCTTTTTTTATGTTATTCCATTCTGAATCAGATGAAATTTCTACAACATTGTTGCCATAAATTTTTGAAACAAATATTTTAATACTATCTTTTTCTAATGTCTCATTAGTAAATAATAAATATTTACATTCATTTATTGTATAGTATCTTAATACATATATTTCAGATGGTTTACCAGCTATATTAACTTTTATTTTTTCCATTATATTTACCTCTTTTATCTTTATTCTATATTAATTATATCAAATATAAAAAAATAATCAATAAAAAATACAAAGTCATTTAACTCTGTATTTTTTATTATTATAAATTTAATTCTTTATCTTCTACTTCTACTAAATTTATCGAATCAAATCTTTTACTTATTTTTTCAGTTGTAACATTAATATCTTTAATATCCTTATTTACTGTTTCAATACTACGTGATAATTTTGACCATCGTTCACGATATCTTTTAAAATCTTGATTTAGCAACTTTAATTCAGTGTGTATAATTGAGGCATATTTATCTCTTTCCATGTTTTTAATTATCATTTCTATTGTTGTAAGGGTACTTGTAAGCGTAGTAGGCGAGGTAATCCATACACGTTTTTTGTAAGCATAATCAATGATATCACCATGATAGGCATTTAATTCGGCGAATATAGCCTCTGCTGGTAAAAACATAATGGCTTGATCCGAAGTAATTCCTGGAATAATATATTTATCTGCGATTGCGTCAATATGTTTTTTAACATCACTTTTAAATAATTTTTCAGCAGAAATTCTTGATGCCATTCCATTTTTTTTATCTACCATGTTTCGATAATTTTCAAGCGGAAATTTAGAATCTATTGAAATTGTTCCTAATGGTTCTGGAGCAAATAAGACACAATCTACAATCGTACCATTATTATAACCATATTGTAATTTGTAAACTTTAGAACTCTCGCCAAAAATACTGGTCATTATATTATGTAAATTTACTTCACCGAAAATACCTCTGGTTTTTTTATCTGTTAATATACTTTGTAAAGAAACAATGTCACTTGACAAATGATCTATTTTTGCTTGTGCAGCATCAATTTTAGATAATCTATCTAGCACATTAGTAAATGTTTTATTTGTTTTCTCGAAATTTTCATCAATTCTTTCATTTACTTTTTCATTTATTAAATACAATTTTCTTTCGATTTTTTCGTTTAAATTATTAAAATCTTCATTCATGTTTTTAGTTAATAACTGATTTGAATTTGACAATTCCTTATTAATAGATAGTTCCATTTTACCGATTCTTTCAATTAAGTTAGTTTCACCATTGTTTTTTATTATTGAAATTGCATTTATTATAATTAACAACAATAACAACATTATAATCATAAATTCCATTTTTATCACCTATATATATTTTAGCATAAAAAAAGAAAAAATTTTAATTATTTTTTCTTTCTACTAAATATTTATTATAGCCACCATCTAAACTATATGTGTCATATCCTAATGAGTTCAATATTGTGGATGTTTTGTTACTAAGAACTCCCTTTTCACAATAAATATAATACAAATTTTTTTTATCTAAAATACTTTTATGATTATATATTAGATCATCATGACTAAAATTAACAGCATTTTTTATATGACTACAATTGTATGAATTTTTATTTCTTATATCAATAATAATTGAATTAAAACTCATCTCAAATGGTTGAACAATATTATTATTCATAATAGTCACCGTTATATTTTATGAAATTTACAAATTAATGTTACTCATCATCGAAGAAGAAATCATCAAAAAATTGATCGTCAGTTATATGATTAAACTTGTTAGATATAGGTTTATCAATTTTTTTATTCTTTTTGTCAATTGTTATATCTTTTTTTATTGTTTCAACTTTTTTAGTTTTTTCTCTTTTTATTACATTTATCCCTGGTATTTCCTGTGATTTTTTAGAATTATGAGTTAAAGTCTTATTTTTTGGTACTTCTTCTTTAGTTTTCGGCATTGAAATTTTACTTTCAGGTTTTTTTTCTTCTTTGGATTTTATATTTTTTTCTATTTTAGGCTTTGAAATATTACTGAACCTACTTGATTCTTTTGGAAGTTCTTTACTTTGCTCTTTTTCATTAAATTCTTTATCTAATGCAGCCATTCTTTCATCCAAATTTGCTAGTAATTTATCAATGTTAAAATCACCCTTTTTAGGTACTTTTTTAACTGGTGTTGACTCTTTAGTTTTTTTTGATTCTGAAATCAATTGATTAATTTTATCATCAATTTTTTTATTAATTTCATCAGTTTTATTTTTATTTCGACTAGGGGTTGTTGGTCCTGGAAATATAGATGGTGTTGGTCCGCCAATAGCTTTATCTCCAAACATTTGCTCACGTTTTTTCTTGACAATTTCATCGACAACCGTTTTTATATCAAAAACTTCAAGCGGTTTGTTATCGCGTAATTGAAATTCTCCAAAATCATAATTTTTACCCCAAGCACCTTCTTTAACCATCATATAGTTATGTTTTAATTTAACTTTAAAAGGATTCGTTCGCAGCCTTAGTATAACTGCCTCTCCTTCTTTTAAACGTTGTAAGTCGCTTACTGTAATTAATGGTGTACTATCAGTTTTGTCATCTTTTTTTGATTTTTTTTCTCCACACATTTTTGATATTTCTTCAAGAGCTGCTACTTCAGTACTTATTAAGTAAATTAAATTTCCACAGTTACCTCTTATTGTTTCTGCATTACTTTTACCATAAACTTCTGTTAATTGTGAAAAGTTTTGAATAATCATATTCAATCTTATATTTCTAGATCGTGCTGCTGATATCATAGCATCAAAGTCTTTTACTGGTGGCATATTTGCGAACTCATCCATAATAAAATTAGTTCGATGCTTCAATTTACCACCCGGACTAGATTGTGCTACTTCAACCAAACATTCATAACATTGCTTTAAAAAAATTGTAACTAATGGATGGTATGTTTTCTTTTCATCTTGCACAATTAAAAATACTGCAGTTTTTTTTCTACCAATATCTCGCATTTCAAAATTACTGTAACTTAACATTTCAGAAATACTTTGTCTTGTCGCAAATATTTTAATTTTTTGTTTAAACACTGATAGAATACTATTTTTAGTATCATTTGGTGCTTGTAAAGTACCTGATGCATTAGTATATGCGATACCATCTTGGTCTTTATTATCAAAATATTGCTTTACATATGTTGATCCATTAATTTTTTGCTCTCCAATGGTAGTCATAAGATTAATACTATTTAAATTAACTTCTTCTGGAGATGCATCTTCAAACAAGGCTAGTGTTAACCCTGCAAAATATGATGCAGATGATTTTTCCCAGAAAGGATCTTTCCCCTCGCCAGATTCATCATGCATTATATTTTCGGCTAGATCATCCACTAATTCAATGGCTTTATCTGTATCTCCTTTTTTATAAAGTTCATATGGTAAAATCATAGGATTCCATGAGTTCCCTTTTGCTGGATCACGGAAATTTAAAACTACAATTTCATATCCACGCTCTTTAAGTTCATTAACATTTTCTAAATATATTTCTCCTTTTGGGTCAGTAATGATCATTGATTCACTATTTTTAGCTAAAACTTTTATCAAAGGCTGAACAACAATTTGAGTTTTTCCGGCTCCTGTTGAACCAATTATTAAACTATGATATCCACCATCATCTACCCACATTTCTTTGTTGTTATTTATAAATGGTATTCCTCCAGCATCATTAACATCAGCTTTAGGATCTACTCTTTTCAATTGTTTTTTCATTTCGCTTTCTTTTGCCCAACGAGAATAACCACTTTCGTCCTTTTTACTTGTAACCAGACCAATTCCTTTTTCTCTATCAAAAAAATATGATTGCACACTAAGCATTATCATCAACAGGGATGAAATAAATATTAATACTACACTAGGAAATAATTCAGCGGTAAAAGCTGGTAATGGATTAAAACCATGAATTTCAGATGTGTTTGTGAATTCAGTTAAATTTACTATTGCAATTGAAACACAGTAAAACCATATTATTGCAAATATTATAAATATTTTTATATCTTTAGCTTCTGCTCTAAATTTTAATTTCATGATTCCTCCACTTATATTTTGTTGTTTATTACTTTTTTTGTTTTAATAAATGTATATCCACCTATAATAACAACAATTATTATAGGAACATACCATATATTTAAAATAAATAATTTTATTTTAGTCCAAATATCTATTTTAGTATCAAATACTATTTCGATATTTTTATAAATAGTATCATTTTCAGTAACATTATCTTTTCCAACTATTCCTTCAGTATAACTTAGTTCATATCCTGAATTATCATATTTCCAGGTATATAATCCATTTTTTTCATCTATCAAATCCGCATTTGTACTAATTAACTTCAATGGTGATTTGATTGTGATTGAAATGTCAGAATAATTTATATCACTTTCAAACAATTTTGGACCAAAATAAGCATGACCATTATAATCTTGAGTTTTTATTGTTAATAGGTCGTCATCTATTTCTGTGTAAAAATTTTCAAACAATGTACCAATTAGTAGAGCATTATTTGAAAAATCTTCATATGTCAATTCTCTTGTTGAGTTTAATATAGTTTCATCAGTTAAATATTCAAATTTATATTGAAAATCACTATATTTTTCCACATTAGATAAAATTTCAGATTGAGTTGTTGTATATTCTTCAGGTGTAGTATTATTCATTAGAAAAAAATTATTCTCCTCTGTTAAAGTTATAGATTCTCTAAAATTTAAATTTTCATCTATTTCTAAAGTGTAATCTGCTTGACAAGCTGACATTAGTGCAACTATCAAAAGCACAGTTAAAATTTTCATTTTTTTCATAAATATCTCCTATAATTAAGTAGGTTGTGAAACATTTGTTTCACAATATTGCTCAACATAATCATCTAATATCCAATCTGATCCATCTGCCCGTTTAACATTATAGTGCAAATGAGCTCCTAAAGAATATCCAGTATTTCCCATTAATCCTAAAAAATCTCCTGGTTCAACTCTATCACCAAGTCCAATTTCAGGATTTAAAGTTTTTTGGTGCCAATACGTAAATTTAAACCCATAATATGGCGATGATTTATCATCTACTATGATAACATATCCCATTCCTCCAGAACCGACTGGGCCGGTAGCATATGTATTTGAACTATCAGTACCCATACTGATTACTTTACCAGCTGTCGATGAAATTATTCTAACTTCTCGATCGGAATATGCAGGTGTATATAATGAGTTTTTACCAAAATCTATAGAACCATGATAATTGGCCTTGGATACTGTTCCGTGATAGTATTCACCATGACTATAACAATCAGGATTATAAAATTCCCCTTCAATAGGAAATAATATACCTGGTAATAATTCACCCGAACCCACTGTACATCCGTGACTAAAATCAGTTGCTCCTACATTACTATATTGTTTTAGCAATATTTCTTTAAAATCCATTCCAGAATCTGCCGAATCTCTAATTGCATTTTGTACATCACTTTTATACCCAGTTTTAACAATAGCTCCTGATGCATCATTAAGTGTGATCCCTCTTACTGATTCTAAAATACTGTTATAATTTTCTAACTGTTCTCCACTGTACGGTTTAATTACTCTATAACCTTGAGATTCATAATTACTAATTACTTCCGAGTTTGAAAAATCACCTTCAATAACCCAATCATATACTCCACCAGTTCCAGTAGTTATTTTAACTGCACATCCTGTTTCCGGATTGCAATATGCTTGATCATTTTCACATGAACGCATTCTAACAACATTTCTTTCTGCATTATATCCATAATTACAATTTTCTGGTTTACTTGGACACATTGCATTTTGACGTGTTAAAGCATATGATCTTGCCATAATAGCTTGTGCCTTCATCGCTTCTACTGGTAGTCCTCTTCCTTCAGCAAATACAACTCCTTTTATGTATTCTTCGAAATCCATAGTTTTTATAACTGAAGAACCGTCACATGTTAATAATTCGATTGTTAAATTTTCTGCTTCAGGACCTACACTATATTTACATGTATTACTCATATATGTTTCATCTTCTTCAAATGTAATATAAATATAAAAATCCCTAAAAGCATATATTTCTTCTATTGCATCATCTAAAATTCTATCTTTTATTTCTTCGTCTGATGATAATTTGATGTCATTTTTATTATAGTAATCAGGTAAATATGTAGTTTTCAACCATTCTTTTATTTCTTCTTCACTCTTACCATCTATGTTGTTTGCTATATGTACTACATCATCATAAAGTTGTTTTGAAGAAGTATTAGATGTATTTGATGCAGTACATTTACCAGTTCCAATTGTTTCTCCTTCAGCATTTTCTTCAGTTATTTCATTACATTCATAACTTCCATCTAATGATATTGAAGTTTCAAAAAATAAAATTGAAAGAGCTAATGCAGAATCAATATCTTTTTCCTCAGATAACTCTCGTAATTTGTTATAAAAAGTTTGTTTTTCTTTATCATCTTCATCATAAAAAGCCCAGTCATCTGTCTTTTTTGCTCCATAGTCAGTACTACCTACTCCTGCATACGAAGCTTCCATCGGGGCTAATTTTCCTGAAGCTGATAAAAGTGGTACCAAAATTATAAATAGAAAAAAAATAGGAACTACACACATACAAATATTTCTTATAGCAATTTGCTTAGCAATTGGTCGTAATTGTTTTGCCATTTCACTTGATAATGTTGGCGGTACTCCATGAGCTTCTAATAGCTTTTTAACTATAAAATCTATATATTTATCAAACAAACTAGAAGATTTTTTTTCTTCGACATTAGGATCATAATTTACATCTTCATTAAATTCATTTTCTTGGTGATTTAAATTATCACTTTCATTATAATTTTCGTTTTCATTATTTTCATTTTCCACTTAAATCACCTACTATCTTTTTTTAGAATCCTCCTGCGTCTCCGAAAGACTCTAATTCTTGTGGAGTAAGAATTAAATTAATTCTCATACGTCTATTTCCACATACAAATAATGCTTCTCCTTGATTGTATCTTTTAATACTCTCTTTTTCGCTATCATTTAAATCTATTAACTTTGATAAATCTTCTACTGCTTGTTTTTTCAATCCCATTACTAAGTAATATGAAGCGTTATCAAATATTGCTTTACTATGCATAATAACTCCAGGTTCACTAAAATCACTTGGTTGTTGAGTAATTATAATTGTCCCTGTGTTGTATTTTCTTGATCGTCGTTGTACTTGTGCTAAAAATTCAGCTCCAAGAGTATTACTACCAGACAGAAGCACATGGGCTTCATCAACTGCTAAAATTGTATTCACACTGCGGTCAAGTGTCATTCCCCATGCATATTTTAAAATGTTGAAAAATAAAGCATTTCTTATATTAGTATCCGCATTCATTATCTCTCTAATATTAAATACAATAAATTCGCTTGATGGTCTTATTGTAGTATGACCATCGAAATAATATTTTAATTCTTTCACTATTGGACGTATTTTAAGCTCAAGACGTTCCATAGTATCTCTTTCATGGTTTTTTTCTGGCATAGCCATTATACGACCGCGAATTGTAGCATAAACATCTTTAAAAGTTGGATAATCTTTTGATGTGAATTTGGTGAAATCAGTGTCAAATCCCATTCCAAATCTTTGATAAGTTTCTTGTACTACTTCACTAAATAAGTTTAAAATATCCTCGTTAACACCTGGGTCATAATATTTTAAGAATGCCTTGATGGTTTGTAAAGTTCTAGTTAATACTGCATGTCCAAGACCTTGTTTAATTTCTTCTTCATCAGCATCTAATACAACTTCAAGTGGATTAATCATACCAAATTCTCCACCTTTACCTAAATCAATAAAATCCCCATTATACATACGACACATTTCTTCAAGTTCACCTTCAGGATCAATCATTATAATTTGGGCTCCACTTCTGAAATGACTTCGCAATAGTAATTTAGCGGCTGTTGACTTACCACTACCAGAAGTCCCTAACACTATTAAGTTAGCATTATTTCTGTTATTTTCTTTTTTTATTTGATATAAAAATTGATTAAACATTATAACTCCACCTGAGAAATCAACACCAAGCAGTGTAGATAATCCTGGATCTTTTATACTATCAAATATAAATGGATACATTGCCGCAATAGTTGGAGAGGGAATTGGAGTTCCTATTCTTTCTTCAATATCTTGTTTCGGAAATATTGGTACAATCGATTTAAATACTTTTTCTTGTTCAAATCTCAATGGAATAGCATTCATTTCCATTGCTTGTAAATAACTTTTAACTTGTACTTTTTTTGTAGTAAGTGCTTCTTCTGATTCAGCTGTAATCATAATGTGCATTTGAAAATCATAAATTTTTGATTGACTACTTGCAATCATTGAAATAAAAGATTCTAGCGATTCATAATCTTGTCTTATACGTTCTTGTATTGTACGATCATTTTCTTCTTGATATCTTTGTTTTAAATCTATTATTTCTTTATTAAGCATTTTACTAATAACACCAAATGCCATTGGAATATGTTTAATAACAATTTTTATTCCAGACATACTTGTTAAATTAGCTAAATATCCATGGTCAATATACCTTGGAAAAGATATTACGGTCATTATCGTTGCATATTTATCACTTATAACAAATTCATTTGATTTGAATTCAAGCCCCTTTGGAGCTAATTGACTTTTAATATTCATTAGGTATCACCGTCCCAAAATTCGTAGTATTTCCTCCGTTAAGGAAGTTATCTAAGATAATTCTTAAATCTTCGTTAGTTACTTGATGTGAATTCAATCCCGCATTAGCAAAATATGTAATTAAATTTCTAATACGTTTTTGTATTACATCATCATTTTTTTCTCTAAAAATTAAATAATATTCTGTATCAACGATATTATTATTAGTAAACATGTTTCCTTTGTTAATATCTTCCATTATTAATTTTCTTTTTATAGGATTTTGTGTTTCGTTAAATAGAATTTGTAATTGTGACAAATATACATTTATATCTACTGGACGATCTGCTACAATAATCCAAAATTCATAATCAATTAGGTTATATAAATTTTTAATATTTTCAATTGTAGCGTTTTGAGTTCCATAGTCTAATATAAATATATTTCTAGGCATAATTTTAACACCCGAAACTTTTTCTTTGTTATCAAGTATAATTGTTCCATTTGTAATATTTTTTACTGGAACAAAGGATTCTTCTGTATACTTACTTCTTTGTTTCGCCATTTAAGAAACACCATCCTTTCCATACAAATCGTTGTCTTATTGTAAAAAATATATACATATTTTTTAACATTGTTAGTACGTTGTGATAATTAGGTATAGGCATAACAAGTAAACCACCTATAAGTGCTGGTGCTAATGTTAATAAAGCAACAGCTGTTATATTGATTGGTAAACTAACCATCCCTAATAGAGTGGCACTTATGCATATAGCAAACATTATCAATTCTTCCTTTTTAAACACCCCGAATATCAGCAAACTTTTTTTTGAGTTTGCTGGTATCAAATAATTTCCATTCATTCTTTTATTCCTTTCTCAACTTACTTTAAATATTTATTTTTTAATGCATCCATTTTAATTTCATTATCTTGTATATTTCTAGTAGAATCAATTTTAGAGTTTGCCTTTTTCAGTTTATCTGCAGTAGATTCATCCAAATCATAAGTTTTTGCAAAATCTTTAACTTGATCAGCATATAAACTAATATCTTTATCAATGTCTAAAATTGCTTTACTCAATTTTTTATCCTTCTCCTCTGCAGAAGAAATATTCGTTTTTATTGTATTCAGCAGGTTTTCTCTAGCCTTTATATAGTTTTCATATTCTTCTTTTTTAGCATTTGAAACATGAGGATCCGCCAATTTTCCTTCTGCAATTTTAATTTCTTTGCTTGTTTCTAATTTACTATTATATAATCCATTTAAATGTGAACGGTTGTTTCTAAGATCAGATTCCATACCGTTTTTTACAGTGCGAAGCGGATTTAAATATCCTTTTTTTATTGCCTCTTGATCTCTTCTTGCCCCTCTTGTCAATAACATTTTAGTAGGACTTATTGTTTTCCATTCAGATCCTGTAGTTTCTTTGTAAGCAGCACTCAGTGATGTTCTAAAAACTTTATTAGATTTTCCATCTCCTCCCATCAGTCCTACTTTTCCTTTCATTGCATGTTTACCAGCTGACCAACCATTAATAAATGCTCTACCTTTGTTATTGGTTTGATCATATCTTAATCCAGTAATTCCTCCTACAACTCTAGATGACAGTCCAGTAGCAGTTTTTGATAAAATTGGAACTTGTCTAAGTCTTTTCATTGGATTCAATGAAAATCCTGATGATTTAAATCCAAATAGTCCTTCCAACAATTTAGGTACTTCTTTAGCAAATAATAATATACCAATTATTACTAAAGTAACAGCCAATCCATGATGGAAACCTCCACCTGAAATAGCATCTGCTTTTCCCGTTGTTGCATTAAAAAATTTAACACCAAATTCTGATACTTGAGTACATAAATATATTGCAAAGAAGACTACTGCTAACTTAATAAATAAGCTTATATAAGTTGTAGTTACCTCTTTTACCCAATTTTTAAATATTTTATCTCCACCTTTTGGATCAATATAAGCAATGATCGGAATAGGAGCGATTAATTGTAAAAATGTTAATTTTGCAAGACGAATAACTACATCAAAAACAAATGAAACAAAAATTAACAAAACTATAAATCCTACGATAGCTGATATACCTATAGAATATTCAAATGCATAGAAACTGTCAAAAAGCGGAGCTGCAAATCCCCACAAGGAAGAATTATTATCTGTTCCTTCATCATCTACACTAACATTTACTAGAGCTAGCAAATAATTGACTTCTTTATTGTTATATGCAATTTCCATTTTTTTAACATCATCTGAACTCATACCACCGGCACCATCAGTACAAACATATACACCATTATCACTTGGTTCGCAGTAATCAACTGATGAGGTAATTTCATTTAATTTAAAAAAGGAACTAAATATTTGAAATGAAATAGATTTTCCAGCTGTTGATACTGAATGAATTCCAGTCCCTTCTTCTTCTGAAGCCCCTAAAACAAAATTAGGTATTATATTATCTTCTAGCACTATTGCTTGAAATCTGTAAGCTATAGTAAATACATTACCGACAAATGTTAACATAACTAAACTTATAATAATTCTTTTAACGATGTTAGCAATACCTTTTTCACCATTAGTAAAATCATCTGGTTTAGCTAAATAGCTTACGAGTGAAAATGCTACTTTAAAAAGCATTACTATCCCTAAAATTAAATATATACGATCCGTTATGCTATGCATTTGCTCTTGATCAAGTATAACCAATCTACTTAAATAAACAAACATTTTATATGTATAATCTATAAAACCATAAATTACACTATCTATCGCTCCAAATAAAGTTCGAATTATATCTTCAATCCAACCTGCATTTTGCATAATATCACTCCCTATCATATTTTTTTACATATACTATAATTATAACACAAAAAAAAGTAAATTTCTTTATAAAATTCACTTTTTCTTTTAACTTTTTATTATTAAATTAATACAATTTTTAGTAGCTTCCGCATCTGTCCCAGCAAATAAATTTAGAGCTAGTTCAATTAAGACAAAAGTTAGAAAAACCATACCAGCCGCAATCAATCTTTTAACAAATTTAGACTGATTAGCTTTAATATCATTTTCATTATTTGAAACCATAGCTTTACCAAAATCCAACATTCCCATAAATATCAAAACAACCGGAGTTGCAATTTTAATAAAGATGTATAGTGTATTTAAAAGGTTAGCGGCTTTAATTGGTATATCAATTATCGTTCCCGAACAGTTCATTTGTTCTTCTGATGTCGATGTTCCACTATTAGAACTATTATTTGATATAATTGGATCTCTATTTAATTCACTTAGAGTAGCTCCATCAGAAGAAAGAGATACAGTTAAATCAATAGTAGGTAAGTGAAGATATGCTTCTGTTTTATCAAAAGCTGTTAGCGGTGTAACGTAAACATTTTCTGGACACGTATAACTGCTAAAATTTGATGCAGTTAAACTATGTGTAGTACTTTTATATTGATGACTTAATAAAGAAATAACACTCATATTTAAATTTTGAGTATCCCCGTTATAAGTAAATGTAATTAAAGCTACATTATAAGTACTATTTTTGGGTGTTTTATTAGTAATTACATATTCACAGGTAATGGTTTTCCCTGATGCAGATACATCATTAAATGGAATAAACATAATAACGCTAATTACAATAGCTAATAATATTTTTAAAAATTTATTCATAACTTACTCTCCTATTTATAAAATAATTATATCATTCATCTATACAACAATCAACATTTTTACAGAAAATAAAAAAATGATATAAATCATTTTTTAATTAGTTCCTAAAATCGCTTTTACACAAGTCATAATAGATTCAGAATCTGTTGGTGCAATTAAGTTAATAATAAGTTCTACTATAGAAAATATTAAGAACACTAACACTGCAGCAATTAAACGTTTACCAAATAATTTTTGTTTTTCTTTAATTTCTTTTTCATCACCAGCTATTACAGCTCTACCGAAATCTAGCATTCCAAAAATAATTAATAATAAAGGTATAGCAACTTTTACTAAAGTATATAATAAACTAGTAATATTTGTTATTTCTACTGGTATTTCATTACATGCAGTACTTATATCAGTTAACACATTAAATAATTCCATTTTATAATCCTCCTCATATAAGAATATTATATATTATTCTATTAATAAATGTCAAATATTTATGACTATTTCTTAAAATCCAAATAATCCTTTTTTCTTTTTTTCTTCTTCTTCAGAAGATGACTGTCTTGAAAAACCTAGTTTAGTTAAAAATACATTCAATATATTAATATTTTTTTCATGTTCATCAAGAGGCGGCATATTAAAAAACACTTTTAATTTAGACTCATATTCGAAATCTAAAACATCTTTTGAAGATAGCAAACTTTGGTTTAACACTACTTTTTTATCTTTTAAATTAAGAAGTAAAGCACGGTTAGTAGCCATAAGTTTATTTAATTTTATTGTTGATGGTTCTACTAGATAAACTACATCATTACATAGTGCCTCAACACTTGCAACTCCGTTAATATCAACTAAAATCACTTCTTTATTACCATGTTTAGCAATAAAGTTTGCAAACTCGTTTGCTGGTGTGCTTTCCATATTTTTAGCATTAAAATAAGCAAATTCATGGCGATCTATTTCAACTGCTAATGTTTCATAATTTTCTTCCAACTGTCTTTTAAGCATATATATTAATGTAGTAGCTCCAGTTTGTTTTGTAATATTTTTAAAACCAACTATTTTAGGTCCTATTCCAACTAATTGTTCGCCAGTAGCAGGATTTATTGCTGCTGGTCCAATTTGAACTGTTTGTACCCCTATTTGTTGATATTGGGCTACATCTCGATATGAATTTGGATGGTGATATAAATAATCAACACCATCTTTATTTTTGGTAAAATTATATATACCCATTGATATTAATTGAGATAAAAAATCTTGTTCTGATGGATCGTGTGAATCATCAAGTACAAGTATAATTTTATCCATATCTAAAGAAATTGACAATTTTTGCATATTTCTTATATTTTTATAATCTTTAATTGCAGTTATATCTAAAATCATTCTTTGAAAGAAAAAGTTTTTAAACATATCAACTAACTCTTCTACTTCGAATTGTCCATTTACACTTTTTATTATTTCTAAATCAAGTGATTCTAACATCACTTGATGCTTATTACTCACGATAACATTCACATTAACACCACCTATCTTTTATCTAATACTGTATCGAATAATCTTGTTTCCCCATATATTGGAAACTCTAACATTTGCCCTACTACAGGCACATCAAAATACATAAAACTTGTTACTTTATAATATTTACCTTTTGAACTATAGCATTCATATACACAATATTTATATACACTTGCATTGTTTAAAACTTTACAACTATCAACAGGTCTTGCTGCATTAGCATCTCCTTCTTGTTCTACTGTACAATTTTGAGTACCATTTACATTTATTCTATAACCTGTTTCTTGCAAAGATTGTTCTATTGATGCAACAGACGCTGAATTGTATCCGTTATGGTATTCAAGAGAACTTATAATCATATTTTTAACATTAAAAGCTTTAGTGTATGAAATTGAAGCGATCAACAATAAGGCACATATTATTATAAAAGTTAATATTATATATAACAAAAAAGCTTGTCCGGTTGCTTCTCTCATTCACTCACCTCTATTCTACATTAAAATCATAAATTTTGTCTGTTTTTGAAAAAATTGGTAACTCTAGAAATTCACCGATCATAGGTAAATTCAAATGCATAAATGTTAAAATACCATATGCATAATAGTGCTCATCAATAGTAAATCTGTATATACAATATTTATGCATAGATCCAGACATATTAATAAGTGTTCCTTCATCATATGTTTGAGGACAATTATCATGTGCACCGTCTTCGTATGATAAAATGTTCATAGTATTAGTAATTTCTGCTAACGCTAAGTCATTAAATCCTTCATGCTTTTCTATCGTATTCATTAATCTACTATTCACTTTAAAAGCTTTATTATAACTAAATAACGCCATAAAAAAAGCAAAGATTATCAAGATAAACACTATTATAATGTTAAATACATACGATCCACCAATAGCTTCTTTCATTTCTTCACTTCCTTATTTATTTTTATTAATTATCTGGTGTCCAAGTATTCCCTCCACCAGATGATGCAACTGATTGTTCACTAACTTGACCTAAAACTTCGTTAATTATAAAAGTCCCGGCAGCAAGCACTACCGCAATAAGTAAGACTGTTATAATAGTCATGTTTGCTTCTCCTGCAGCTTCTTTCATACTTTCACCTACCTTTATCTTATGTTATTAGTATAACACCATAATTAAATATTATCAATTAAACTATATTAAGTTTACATTGGTTTGTCGCTTCATTATAAAGACATTGTTGTAAGCATAGAGTATAGAAGTAATAATAATATACCTCCACCTGTACTACATAGCATAATCATCGTTTTATTTTCCATTTTTTCTAAACGATTTTTATATTTTATACCACGTGATTTGTTTTGTAATGAAGATACTGTTCTTGCAAACATTAATAATTGTTCTTCCTTATTTTCTTGTGATCCAGCTCCTAAACGATATAATAAACGCATCATACGCATTGAATCACGAACTGGATATTCAAGTGCAAAATCCATATATGGTTGTACACTAGAATCACCACTATCTATTTTACCAATCAAAGTTCTTAACCCTGGTTGGAAAATTTGTGGAGCTGTTTCAATTGATTTACCTAAAGCTACTGGTACAGTATAATGTTGTACTAGTATCTCTAAACTTTTTAAGTAATATGGTAACATTGAATTAATTTCATTTAAATTTCTTCTGTAATAAGTTTTTAATTGGAAATATGGCATTTTAAACACTACAAATCCAGCTATTATTGCGAAAATTACATTCAAGAAATTTAAAGAAGCTAAAAATGCAAATACAACTAAAAATATTGTAAGCATTCCATTTCTAATACGATTACCAAATAATTTTTCAATATTTAAATTATCACCATATCTAATAGATAATAAAAATCTATAATCATCTTCCATCATCAACCTAAATGCAGGTTCACTATCTGTTACAAATTTTTGAACATCTACTTTTCTATTGTATTGTAGTACACCTATTATTATAAGTGCAATTAATATAAATTCAAAACTCATTATTCAGCACCTACATTCTCATTATAATATTTTTCCCCGTTTAATAGGAAGTATGTGTTTATAAGTATAATACCATGTAGCAATACTACAACTAAAATATTATCTAACATTTGTAAATAACTTTCTACAGTTAATAACACTTGAACTAACATAACCATTAAGTATAATATTAATCCAAAACGTACGAATTTTTTATGAAATTCTGCACGGTCAATTCTATCTGAATATACATTTTCAACAAGCATATCGATATCTAGTGACATATTTTCTAACGCAGGACCAGAATTTCTAGCACCTTCATTAGTTATTTGTAAAAATAGTTGATGCATATTTCTTATAATATGATAATCATATTTTTGATTTAAATAATCTAATGATGCATCAATTGTACCATTTTCATAAGCCATATCAATCATAATTTTAACATCGGTTTTCATAGGATCTTCTAAAACTCCTGATTCATAAACTCCTTCAATAGATTTTACGAATGACTGAGTTGTTGCGAATTCCATAATTGTATTTGTAGTATATACTTGTACTTGTTCAAATATATATTCACTATATACCCTTTTACATCTTAAATATGTAAGGTATGGAATAACTAAAATAGAAGCACCGGCATAAAATAGTGAAATAATTATATTATAAAAATATAAATATGTTACTACAAAAGATCCTATAGAAAATATAGCTACTTGAATAGTATATTGTTTCTTAGAATATTCTTGCCCTAAGTCTTTAACTTTTTCTCTTATTTCTTGGAATGAATAAGGAGCATACTTTTCATAAATGTTACCAGTACTATTAGCAATATATTTATATACACTACCACCAGTATTTGCACGATATGCAAAAACAAATATTAAAATTACCGCTACCATTACAAAAATCAACACTTGCATGATATCCCTCCTTATTCTTCGTTATTATTCTTTATATCACTTGCTAAACCGTTTATTAATTTATCTGGTAATGTAACACCTTGTGAATCTAAGTAACTAAGTAAATATTTACTTGGATTATTTGTTATAACTTTACCACTTGTAAATCTTTTATATAAAACATTAGTTTTAGCTTCATTGTTTTCATCAACATAAAATTCACACACTGTTGTAATTTCACGACGAAATTTTTTTGTTTCTTTATCTAAATATCCACGTACATAAACTCCTAATTGAACATATCTATGAATTGATGCTAAAAATTGACCAATATCTTGATTTGTTTCTAGTAGTGAGTACATACGCGATGGGATGGCTTCCGCTTTATCCGCATGAATTGTAGATAAAATGTAGTGTCCTGATGATATTGAGTTACGGACTGCCATAACTGCTTCAGCACTACGAACCTCAGATAATAATATCCATTTAGGGTTCTGTCTCATACAAGTAACTAACACATCAGAATATGATGCTACATTGTTAGTTTTCATTGCAATAATATTTCTTTTAGGAAATATTCTATGTAAGTGTAACTCTAAAGTATCCTCTACAGTTATTACTTTTTCGCTTTCTTTTATATGTGACGCTAAATATTTAACTAACTCAGTTTTCCCTGAACCAGTTTCTCCACAAACAATTACATTACAGTGTCCTTCAATACATTTAACTAAAAATTCATTAATATCTTCTGTAATATAATCATCTTCTATAATTTTTTCTTTAACCAGTCTAATTTTAGCTGGTGTTTTACGCATTGTACATGAAATTCCATTAGCTGAAATTGAATCATGAACAAAGTTAAAACGTAGTTCACTTCCTTCAGCATCCAAAAATGGTTGAGCCATGTTAAATGTTTTTCCCATTACATTTGAACACTGAAAAGCAAGCTTTTCCATAAATGCATTATCAATAACTTGATTTTCTATTCTAACACTACCTTGAGATAATGTTTTTACCCATAACTGTCCATCATTACTATATTCAATATCGGTAATATCATCATTTTCTAATAGCGGTTTTAAATAACCAAAATCAATTTGAGAAAACATATTATCATTCATGATTAATTAGTTCCCTCTTCTAAATCTTCTTCTACATCTGCTCTTACTTCTTGATCAATTACTACTGTGTTAGCATTTATGAAGTCTTCTAAGAATTGTGTAGATACTTCTGTATCTCCTGTTTCAACTACAGTTCCACCGTGTGGTACTGGGAATAATTCTACTTGTTGCTCCTTCATATAACTAGCTTTACGAAGTAAAATATTAATTTCAGGTTCAACTCCAAATATTAAGAATGCAGGCACTCTATTTTCTTCTGAATTTTCAAAAACATGACGTCCTGATGCATCTTTTACTGCTAAAACTTCAACATTTTCAACTAATTTACCTACCATTACTTGACCAGAATCATCAACGGCTTTCATGTAAATATCAATTTTATTTTCTGGAAAAATTGAATTTCCATAAGTACTTTCGATATCAACAGGGAAGTTATATACTACTTCTCCATCTTTAACTTTAGTAAATGCACTATCTGGTAATTCATCTTTTTCAACAATTGTAGTTTCATAAAATAAACTTCCTTGTGGAATAACTGCATTATAATTACTATATTTTCCAACTACATAAGATGGATTTTTAATTGCATTATCAGTTAATAATACATTAGCAATATCAACAACCGCAATGTCATCAGCTGTAATTAATGTTCTAGGTTGGATAGTATTTTTAGCTACTGGTATATTTTTTACTGGTGTTACTGCATTACTAATTTGAGTATTATACCCCCAGTATAAAATACCGATTGCTAATATAACACCAACGATCGTTACTGTATTTTTATTTTTTGCAAATCTTTGCAATTTTATTGTAAATTCATTCATATATTTTCTCTCCCTTTTTATTTTTATTCTTTCTTTTAATATGGAACTTCTAAAATAGCATCTAATCTATTACCTAATTCAAACACTAAAGGTCCATCTTCCTCTTCTTGTAGCAATGTTGTACTTTCAGTAGAAGTTATTTCTATTGTAACTTTAGGCGGTATTTCATTAACATCATAAATATCTATTTGATAAGTTCTTGCTAAATTAGCATTAGCAGCAAATCGACGTAAAAAATTTTCAACAAATTTTTCACGATCTATTCTTATTACACCATCTGCCTTATAAGATGCAAAGTCAAAAGCATCATACATCGCTGCTTCTGTAGTCTCTTTTAAGATTGTAAAGTTATGCTCATCAGTATTTGTTACATTTTGCATTAAATTAATAATTAATACTGTTACCACTCCTACTACTACTACAAATATTCCCCAAAATGACTCTTTCATTTACTCACATCCTATTCTTTGTTAATTATAACATTATTTATTTTTAATTACAATATTACTTTAATTTAAATTTGTATTTTTGACCTCGTAAATTTATTACAAAATTTAGTTGACTTGCTTCTGTAATTTCTTTAGGAACTGACATATATATTTCATCTTCAGTAGTAGAATTTTCAGGTACTATGATTTCAATATTATTAAATTGTTTCCATTCATCATTAAGCATATATTCTATATATCCATAAGTTGAAATAAATTCATTTATATCGTCTTCATTTAAATATTTATCATTGAAATCAACTGATATATTAAGTTTCATCAATGACGCAGTATAATTTGTAAAAATATTACCTTTTATGTACTCATAAGAAGTGTAACACTCAGTTTCTACCGGACAGAATATATAACTTAATTTATACTCATCTTTAATTTCGTAAGCTCCTACTTTTATAACAGTTTCACTTAAAAAGCTATCTGTTAATTCTATTTCATAATTTGATTCAACATTTATATCATCTTTTTCTATACGTAAATCAATTGGTGTTAGCAGAACTTTTTCATATGTCGTTTGAAGTTGTTTTTCAATACCATATAATTCTTTTATATATTGAAACTTCATTTCTTCTTCAGTATAGTTGCTCGGAATTTCATAAGCAATTAAATAATTATTATCTCCTTTAGAAATTTTATCTCCATTGTATAATTGTCCTAAATCTTCTACTTCTTGTTCAAAGCGAACAGTAGGATAGTATGGTGTGTCATTTATACTTAGCTGTAATCTTGCTTCATCTAATTTATTTGAATTAAGTCGTCCATTAATATTTAGATTAATAAGTAATAATGTTTTTTCATCATCTAATTTATTACCAGCGGCATCCTCATCTACAATATAACTTTCAACAACAGTGAAATAAAAGTCTCCCGCATAAAATTCATGTCCTTCTTTATAAATTTTTTCATTAAACCCTAAAAAGTCATACATAAATATTCCAAATAATATTACTATAACTCCAAACACTACTCTCCATGCTAATTTATTTTCTAAATATGCATAACGCATATGACGAACTCTTTTTTTGAAATTACGTCTAAATTTTTCAGGATCAAAAGATAGACCTACTTCTACTTCTTCCCTATCTTCTTCGGTGAAATCTAATGCATCTAAATCTTTATCAAAATCAAAAGCTTTAATATCGAACCCTGTTGCTCTTACAAGAGTAAATAACATAATTGCTACTTGTAAAATCATTATAATTACAGCAAAGTCAGCAACTCCTCTAACTAGTTGAGCATCTAAAAGCTCTAACTCTAACTGATTAATTATAGACTCTGAAATATTAAAATATATAATCGACCCTACATAAGTTAATATTGCTGCTAAATAATATTTTATAGGTTTTTTCTTAACAAACATAACAATTAATACTGTTATTAACCCTAATATAACTAAAAAATTAGCTAAATAGATAAATCCATTAAATAAAGAGTCAGTTAATTCTTGTCCTCTTACTGATAAACTATCTTCAAAATATTCACTAAAAAAAGCATTAATTTGAAATAAACTATATAACAAATAACCCATTAACATTAATAATAAACCATGGATCAATTTAAAGTTTTTAATCAACAATGCATACGGCTTTCTAATTATCATATCTATTCCCCTTATTCTATAAAATAGTATATCATGAATTAATAAAGTAGTAAATTAAAATAAAAAAATTGATTAGAAATCTAATCAATTTAATAATTTAGTATAAAATATGGTGTTTCTTCAGTACCATTACCAATTAATTCAATATCATTTTTAATATGAAATGACACTCTAACAGCACCATAATAATAAGAAAACGGTGTTAGTAAATCTTTTGGTTCTGTTGATCCACTTTTATTAACAAACCACCATTCTTTTTGATCTGTACCTTCATCAAAATCGAATAAAAATGGTTTCGGATCAGAATTTGATTGATTCATTGTATACCATTCATATTTAGATTTATATAAGTAATTATTTAAAGAACATTTCTCATCAGCAAGTATTGAAGAAGTATTACAACTTATTTTTAAATAATCAATATTACTTACTAAACCTAAGTATCTTTCAGTATTAGTTTGTACAGATAATTCATCTTCTACATCTTGATTAATTGTAGTATTTTCGTTTATTACTCCAATATTCCAATAAGTAGGTACCATTAAATTTTCATTTAATTTTATATTTACAGAATCATTTTCTATATACATATCATTTTCGAAAAATTCAAAATATTTAGATAACGATATTTCTTCATTCCAAGAATTATTAGTATATCTATCTAAATCTAAATAATATATTCCTATTTTACCAGTGTTATTATCGCTGTGACATTTACCATCTATAACTTCAGACTCATATACTAATTTTAAACTATCATTTTTAGTAATATTAATAATACGATAACAAGCATTTTCTACCACAATATAATTATTAGGATTAGACCCAGTATAATATTTTTTACTACTTAAAACATTGTCATCATTAACTATATTTTCTATAGTGTCATCAACTAAATACTCACTTTCTATATCCTTAGTATTTATAACGGAATTACTTTCTATACATACTTCATCAAAATAGCTATCATTGTAATTTTTAGTTATACACATATCATCACTTTTTATAGTACCATAGTTGTAATCTTCATATACATATATACTACCATTTTCAATATAATCAGCAGTATACTTTTTACCTTCTATTGTATATTCTTTATCAACAACATTTAATTCTGTCAAATTTATATCATCCATTTTATCTATTATGATATTATACTCATCTATCATATTATTTTTTAAAAGAAAATCCTCATCATTTTTAATAAAAATATTTGGTATTATTAAAATACTAAGCAAGATTATAATTAATAACAATATTATCCATATGTTCTTTTTCATATTATCTTACCCCCAAATAACTAATTCTAGCATATCCATCTTCTGTATTACCTTCTATCTTTTTATTACCAAGATAATTAGGCATTAACTCATTACCTGCAATCATTTTTATATTTTCAAATTCATAGTTTGAATAATGAACATTATCTTTAGTATGAATTATATTGTTAGGTGTTGACTCTTCTGAAATAGCAATACATCCTTCACAACCTGAAACAAATGAAGAACCTCCACCAGGTGAGAATGATGGATACCAACTAACATTTATCCATCCTGTTTTTGAACCATAATAACCACCAGCTCCACCACCGATACCAGATATTATATTCATAGTAAACTCTCCATTTTCACCAACACCTAATTTATAACCACCAGTTTGAGTTGCACCTCTAGAATAATCTTCACTATTTAAACCATCCTTAATAGCGTCAATACCTTCTAGTGTACCACCATCTCCTGGTATTCCTGCTTCATAATAAACATCTGCATAATTGTGGAATATTCTTCCCATACCTGCACCACCTGCAGCTACCATTATTCTTGACTTTAAAGAATCAAAATCTTCAGATTCACCACTGATAAGTCTAACATCAGTAGCTCCTCCTCCTCCTCCTGAGGCTTGGCCATCTGGATCATCCATTCCATCTCCACCACCATTGTAACCTCCAATTCCAGCTTTAGAAGTAGCCCCAAAGTGAGATAGTCTATTTATATCATCAATTAATTCACCATCAGTACCTTGACCACCAACATAAACATAAAGAGTTTCACCTTGTTCAAGATATATTTCACCCTTTGTATAAGCACCTGCACTTACTAAATCATATACGTATTCTTGCCACTCTTCATTTCTATTATCAACATAATGGTGTCCACCACCAGCACCCCATAATTCAATATTATAATACCCACTTCTAGGCGCTACAAATACTTGATCAGAACCAGTGTAATCATAACTATATATCATCGAAGAACAACTACCTAATGTAGTTATAATATTTTCACTATTAGCTGCTTTTTTATGACAATAACCATTTAAAAATATATTAAAACTAACATCATTGTTACTATCAATATATATATAACCACTAGATATACCAATAAATTCAGTATCTAAAATACTTTTTTCTTCTTCATTAACTACATTATTTAATAATAAATTATACTTTTCATTACTTAAATTATTATTAGCCACTAACTCTAATAACTGGTCATTAAATTTACTAACTTGATAATTACTAAATACACCAACACCAACAACTACTAACAATAAGCAAATAGTAACCATTATTATCTTCTTATATTTTTTCATGACACACCTCTTTATTCTATAGTACTATCATATCAATTACTAAAATATTTATCAAGACAAAAAAATAGTGATAAAATCACTATTTTCTATAACTACATCCTGGATGTGTTGCATTTTTTGGATCAGAACAGTTTATACATTCGTAATTACCGTTTGAATTAATTCCACCAATAATAGCATCTTGATTTGGAGCATCTGGATAAACTTTATCTGCACAAGCATAAAAGTCTGACCATGAACTACCTAAACAAGTTCCACCACTAGTAGATACATATTTATCAATATTATCTAAGAAATCACTTAGACATCTTTTACCAGTTTCTTTATAACAATCTAAATTAAAATCGTTATAATCAGTAATTTTATTATAATCATTTATTCTTCTAATTGAATCAGGAGTTAAAGTAAATGAATAAAGTGGCTCTTCTCCATATACATTTTCTGTTTTAACATCTCTGTTGTTAGTAATAAATCTATCAACATCAAGATCACTCCAGTTAACACCCGGTTCTCTTCCTTCTCCAGTTTCATCTGGGAATGGATCATCTAAATCAATAGGTCTATAAATAACATCTACTCCACCTTCAGTACCATCACCTGGACAGAAAGGAGTTCCTGGTGGACAAGTTCCACAAGACTCAACAGTCGGATCACATTCATTAATTCGACATTCTGGATAATTAGGATCAGTTGGACCGCAATCTCCTGGTGGTCTCACACAAGTAGGATAATATGGATCAGATGGTAAACACTCATTAGTTGGTGACGTTACCGCATAATCACAAACATAGTATCTATGTAAATCACTATTAGTACTTCCATCTTCAAATTTATTATATTGTGACCAGTTAAATCTATTGTATGAACCAACATTAACATAATCAAGATATATTGGATAAGTTCCTTCTTCAGTATCTACGTGTACTGGATAATTTGAATACCCAATATCAATATATTTTTTAGAAGCTTCATCATTCCAAGGAGTTGGTTTTCCAAAAGAAGCTTCACCATTTATTTTAGCAACATATCTAAATACACTATCGTCTCCGTTTTCTTCTCCCGGCATAGTATAAGTATATTCTTCAGTAGTTTTACTATATAACTTAGTATATATTACTGAATTACTTCCACCAGTTAAAGTAACATTTACAGTCCCATCACTATTAATACTAGTATTTACTTTATTTTCAGTACAGAAATTACCTGGTGCAGCAGCATCTAAATTATCTTTATAAGCCGCTATCTGTGCCTGAGTAGTTGGTAAATTACTATTACAATTATATGTATTTATATTAGATGCAACACTACTTAAAAATTTAGTTTCTGAACTTTCACTAACTAAATTTCTATCTAATAAAATTTTAGTTGGTGTTTTAGAATCAGCATAATTACCAGTAGGATCAGTATAATTAACTGTAACTTCAGGTTTATGAGCTATTTCAGAAGTAACATTCTCATAACATTGTTCTAAATAACTTAATGTTTTTTGATATTCAGCCTTAATCGAATTAAAATTACTAGTCCAAGTACTAACTGCTCCCCCAATATTAATTGAACCACCATTACCATCATAAAATGGAGGTTGATCAGAACAATAAATTTCATCTCGTTTATGCCAATAAGTTGGATTCGACAAGAAATTATATACCATGGTAGTTGTCATTAAAGTACCAGTATGTGGTATAGCTAATTTGATTTTTTCATAATATAAGCAATTAGCACCTGTAACAGAAGCACCTGTATACTCAGCAACTAGCTTAGGAATGAATACTGAACCGTCATCTCTGTACTCAGTAGGACAATAATACCCGGCATGTAAATTATTTTCTCCACCAGTACTTCCATCACCAACAGCTGATGTTGGTACTGCTTCTCCTTTTATTTCGTTACATTTTTCTCCTGCACCAGCAACACATTCAGTACAACTACCTATTGTATTATAAGGATCGGTACAATCATATGGAAAAAAACCCAACGATTCTTCAGCACTTCCACCGCATGGAATACCTAAATCTTTATTATCAGTCCATTGTAATAATTCTCTAATTAATATTTTTACACCATCTTTATATTTTGTTGTCACTTCATTAATTGTATTTTCTATTAATTTATAATCTATTTCAACTTCACATTCACGGGTTACAATTATACTACTGCTTTCCCACTGAAAGTGACTACCAGATAGTATAGGTGCATTTGGATCATTACTTAATGGATTAATTGTACTAGGCAATTTAGTAGTAACTTCTTCTCTACAAGTCTTAGTACAATATTTATTAATTGTTTCTGTATATTCATCACATTTCTTTGCATCTTCTAAAGAAGGATCAGCAAAATTAGGTGTTCCATCTTGTTCTTCATAACAATCATAATATGGATCTATTACAGGTTCACATACATTAGCTGATACATTGTTTATACTTAAGAAACTTAACGATATTGCTACTAATGTAAATATTATTTTATTTTTCATATTTTACCACCCCACAAATCCATCTTTGGATTTTCTCTTATAATATTTGTATATTAAATATATAGAAATATTAAATAATAATATAAATACATACCAGTAATTAACTACTACTGTATTTATTCTAGATAAAAAACTATCATTAGTTATCTCTTCTATATTTTCTTCATCTTCAATAATTTTATATGATTCTACTTTTTCTATAAACTCTTCTTCTGAATAATTATGACTATACCAACTATCACATAGTTCATAACTTTCTTTACCATTACAAACTTCTAAATTAGAATATTTATTATATTTAGGTACATTAACACTTAATTTTCCTAAATATCTATCATCACAATTTAAATCATTAGACTCTACTAATATTTCTATTTGTTCTGGTCCATTAATACCAGCAACAGTAGCCATTTTATACTTTAAATATACTTCTGTAGTATATATATTAAATTGATAACTAGCATTATCTTTATACCCTTCAATAATCACTTCGTTATTTACTGGATTATAAGTTTTCTTATTAACTACATCATATACTTCAAATCTTGAATCAACATTAGTTAACCTAATAGTAAAGATAGGTATATTATTTTCCATTTTATAACCATAATCAACATTAATATTATTTGTTAATGACTTAAAAGTTTTAACTGTATCATTAGTACAATAATTAACTGCTTCTACACTATTTGGAAAACATAAGATGAATCCCATTAATAAAACAACTATTATCTTACTCTTCATAGTATCACCTTACCTATTATAAATAATATCATATAATTTATTTATGAGCAAGAAAAAAACACCTATATATAATAAGTGTTTTGTTTTTATATTTGTTTATTTTTTTATATTTTTTTCAATATCAGCATTAAATTTTTCTTGATCAATATTATTTTCATTCAAAAATGTATCAACTATATTAAGTCTTTTACCGTCTAATTCATCAAAATAACCTTTCTTAGCTACTATCTCATCTTCTGAAACTGGAACACTATATTGAGTATATTTTACAACATAAATTTTACCATGAATTAACATTTCATTTTTAGTTTCATATACTTCTGTAGGAGCAAGTAATTCACTTGTTAATTCTTTGTTAATTGAAGCAGTAGTATAAATTAACTTTTCAGCTCCCTCAAAAGTTTGCTTTATTTCTAATTCATAAACCATCATCAAACCATTATTTTCTAATATCTCTGCGTCAGGCACATTATAAACACCATCAATTTGTTCAATTACATCCCCTTCAACAAAAGTTTTTGATTCTTCATCAGATAAATTAACTACTTTTTGTCCATTTGCCATAGTAACTATTTCTTCTTCAACTTCTGTAGTTGGTGTTTCTGGGTTAACTGGTGTTTCAGTTTTTTCAGTAGCACATCCTGTTAAACCTAGTGTTAATACTAGTCCTGCACTTGCGAATAGTTTTTTTAATTCCTTAACATTTAATTTATTTAATTTCATTTTATTTTCCCCCTTTAAGAAATTGCCTTTACTATACACCCGGTAAAATACCTTGTCAAGTGCTTTTTAACATTTTTTGACATTTTTTTGTGTAAATTTGAACAAAAAGTTGTTTTTTCCTTGTTTTATATAGGTTTATAATAGTAATTAGTGTATAATATTTAATACTTGGTGCTTAAAAATAGCACTTTTTTTATTAATTATTTAATTTTTATAATAAAAAAGTGATTATTGTTTTAATCACTTTATTTTTTATTTACTTTTAACTTGACCTATATTTTCTTCATTTATAAATGGAGTCTGATGTATAAGGTGAGTTCCATCATTTAAATCAAATCTAACTTCTTTAACATATTCTCTTTTACCATTTACTCCATCAGCATAAACCGTGTTATATTCCACTATTATAAAATTATCTATTTTTTCATTAGATACTGACTTTCCTTCTATAACTTTTTCAGCCATGAAGTTTGAATCATATTCTTCTGGTAAAAGTCTATATCCAGAACAATCATATGAATAATCTTCTTCAAGATAATCATATGATTGAGTTGTTCCCATCATTAAAGACAATCCTCTTTCTTCAAGTATTTCAGTATTTGGAATATGAAATACACCATTTTCTTCTATTATTTCTTCTCCTACATTAAAGTCATATGATTCTTCTTCTGTTAGAATCAAAAGAATTTGATCATTTCCTAATATTTTTACATCGTGAGTTTCTATATCACCTTTTTTACTAGCACAACCTGTTAGTCCTAATGTTAGTACTAATCCGGCACTTGCAAATAATTTTTGTAATTTCTTAATATTTAATTTATTTAGTTTCATAATATTTTCCCCCTTTAAGAAATTGTATTTACTATACACCTAGTAAAATTTCTTGTCAAGTGAGTTTTATTTTATATTATGCTTATTTATAAAGTCTATATTATATATATTTCTTTTATAAGTTATTTCTTTTTGATTATCTTCAGTAACAGTGTATGGTACTACTGTAACCGAATCAATTTGATTTATAGTATTTGATAACTCTAATGTATCGTTACTATATATAGGTTTAGACATGTACTTATTATCTATTTCATAAGTTATAATTGTTGTTAAACCATTTTGTTCTAATATTTCTTCATTAGGAATAATAATTTCATTATCTTCTACTAAATATATTTGTCCACTTTGTAATTCATTACTTTCTTCTTCATTTAAAATTTTAATTATTTGTCCGTTATTTAATTTAATATATTCATTATATATTTCTGAGTTTTCATTAATTAATTCTTCTTCTTGATTATTATTTTTATTATCATTTATATTAGCAACTGTAATTACTGAACCTAGTGATAAAGTTGTAGTAACTAAAAGCGCTAATAATTTTTTTGATATTTTAATTTTATTCATATATTTGCTCCCCTTTTTATAAGCGAACTGTATAATACAATAAATTATATACACTTGTCAATAGAAAAAATAGACAATTTAGATTGTCTATTTTTCTAGATTAAGTTTTCTTTTTTCTTCCATCATATATTCACTAATAATTGTTTCAATTTCATCAAGAGCTCCACGTTCTAAGTTTGTAAGAACTACTTTTTCTTTTACTGTATCAATTATTACTTTACCCCAAACAAGTCCCATTTGAACTTTTAAATCATTAAATAGTTCTGGAGTTATTGAAGTATAAAAGTATCCAAATAATATTCTTTTTGTTGCTATTAGTATTCTTCTATCAGTTAATACAATTGCATTTGTACTCATAATATCAAATGGACTATCATTTTTTTGAGCAGCAAAAGCATATCTTACTGTCTCTCCAGGATTTAGAAAACCTTCTACAACTTTAGCATGTTTTTTTAATCTCCACGCTATAGTCATTGGAAATTTGTTTTTAAACTCTAAAAGTCTTTCATAAACATTTTGCTCCATTATTTCACCTTCTTTATTTAATTATACCAGCATCTTTAAAGAATGTTACATAATCTTCTTTAGTAGTTAAACCTGATAATTCATCTTTAACTTCTTTATTATTTACAACTAAAGTTAATGGTGTACCAAAATCTTCTGCATATCTATCTAAAGATTCCATAAATTTAGTTCCATCTTCTTGAGACATTTGATCTAATTCAATATAATTAATTACAATATCATATTCACTTGCTATTTCATTTAGAATAGGTTTAGCTTCTCCACAGTATGAACAAGTAGTTTGAGATAACATAATTACTTCATCAGATCCTGAATTAATTAATGCTTCATATTCAGTATAATCAACACTATTTAAACTTGGATATAAATCTTTTAATTCTGCCTCTTCATTAATTACTTCACTATCTTGTAAGAATGAGAAGAATGATTCTCTAGGAACATATCCCATTTGTGAATCAATTATTTCTCCACCTTGTAATACTAATACTTGTGGTGTAGATGATTCAGTATTAAACACATCCATAACATGATTTAATTCTGCATCATTTAATAATGATGTATCAACATAAGAATAATTTACATCATAATCTGTTACTATTTCATTAAAAATAGGATCAAATAATTCACAGTATGAACATTCTGCACTACCTATATATAATAAGTGAGGCTCTTCACTATTTAATAATTCTTCATATTGTTTTACTGAATCATCAATATTTTGACTTCCCATAATACTACTTATTATAATAGCAATTATAATACCAACTAATATAATCCCTACTGTAATAAGTTTTTTTCCTTCATTACTTAATTTAACTTGTTCAGTTTTAACTTCTTCTTTTTTTACAACTGGTTCTGTTACTTTTACTTCTTCTTTAACTATTTTTTTAGGCGCAGTTTTTTTAACTGCTGCTTTAGTTTTAGTACTAGTTGGTTTTTTTGTACCAGTAGTTTTCTTAGCTGCACTAGTTTTTTTAACTCCTGTAGCTTTCTTAGCAACTGTTTTTTTAGCTGCTGATTTTTTCTTTTCTTCTGCCATAATATACCCTACTTTCTATTTACCACAACATTGTTTATATTTTTTACCACTTCCACATGGACATTTATCATTTCTACCAACTTTATCATCACTTTTTTTAGTTGGTGTTTTTTTAACTTTTGATTTATCTTCAACAGCTACTCCTTTGATAACTTGTTCACGTTCAGTATTTTGTCTTATTTCAGCTTTTAATAAGAATGTTGTGATTTCTTTATCTATATTACTTAACATTTCATCAAATAATCTAAATCCTTCAACTGTGTATGCTCTAAGAGGATTTTCTTGTGCATACCCTCGTAAACCAATTCCTTCTTTTAAATGAGAAACTGAATTTATATGTTCCATCCAAAAAGTATCAATTACTTTAAGTGATATTGTTTTTTCAAACTCATCTTTCATTTCAAGTGGAATTTTATTACTTCTTGTTTCATATAATGCTTTTAATTTATCTACTATATAATCAATCACTTCATCACTATTCATTGATTTAATAGCATCAAAGGTAATTTTTTCATCAGATAACAATGTATTTACATATTCTACTATTTCTTCACGTGCCTTTTTATCTAAAGTATCAGAATCATCTGATAAATGACTTTCAACTAAATCAACAATTGTATTTTCAATTGTATCCATAATAGTACTATTGATATTTTCATCATCTAAAATAGCATTTCTCTTTTTATAAATAATTTCTCTTTGCTTATTTATAACATCATCATATTGTAATAAAGTTTTTCTTATATCATAATTATTTCCTTCAACTCTTTTTTGAGCTGACTCAATTGATTTAGATATAAATTTAACTCTTATTGATGCATCATCACTAAACCCTAAATTAGCTAACATAGCTTTGGCTCTATCTGTACCAAATCTAATCATTAAGTCATCTTCAAATGAAACACAAAATTGTGAAAAACCTGGATCCCCTTGACGACCAGCACGACCACGTAACTGATTATCAATTCTTCTTGATTCATGACGCTCAGTTCCTATAACACATAATCCACCAAGCTCACGTACACCTTCACCTAATTTAATGTCTGTTCCACGTCCAGCCATATTAGTTGCGATAGTAACACTACCTTTTTCACCAGCTTTAGCAATTATTTCAGCTTCACGAGCATGGTTTTTAGCATTTAATACTTCATGTTTAATTTTTGCTTTTTTTAACGCTTGTGAAATTTCTTCACTCGTCTCTACTCCAACAGTACCTACTAATACTGGTTGTCCTATTTTTTGTCTATCTTTAATTTCATTAACAATAGCTTTATATTTACCTTTTCTTGTAGCAAATATTAAATCTCCAAAATCTTCACGAGCTATTTGTTTATTAGTTGGTATTACAATAACATACATGTTATATATATCACGGAACTCTTCTTCTTCTGTTTTAGCAGTACCAGTCATACCTGATATTTTTTCATACATTCTAAATAAATTTTGAAATGTAATAGTTGCTAAAGTTTTGCTTTCTTCATTTATATCAACATTTTCTTTTGCTTCAATAGCTTGGTGTAAACCATCAGAAAAAGCACGTCCAACCATTAGTCTACCAGTAAATTGATCAACTATAACAATTTTACCATCATTAACAACATAATCTAAATCTAGTTTCATAGAATAATTAGCTCTTAATGACTGATTTATAAAGTGTACTAAAGTTGTATTTTTTAAATCATATAAATTATCTAATCTAAATGTTTTTTCAGCTTGCTTTATACCTTTAGGATCTAATGTTACTTGTTTAGTTTTTTCATCATAAACATATCCATCATTTTCTTTTAACTTTTTAGCAAACTTATCAGCATCTTTATATAAATTAGCTGACTTATGATGACCACCTGAAATAATAAGCGGTGTTCTAGCTTCATCTATTAATACAGAATCAACTTCATCAACTATACAAAAATTAAGTGGTCTTTGAACTCTTGATTTAGCTTTAACAACCATATTGTCACGTAAGTAATCAAAACCTATTTCGTTATTAGTTGAATACATAATATCTTTATTATATTCTTCTTTTTTCACACTTGCTGGTGCTCCACTTTGATTAATACCAACAGTTAATCCTAAAAATCTATAAATGTTTCCCATCCAGTCAGCATCACGTGTTGCTAAATACTCATTAACTGTAATTATGTGAACACCTTTACCAGATAACGCATTTAAGTATGCTGGCATAGTTGAAGTTAAAGTTTTTCCCTCACCTGTACGCATCTCAGCAATATTACCATAGTGAATTGCTAATCCACCTAATATTTGTACAAAATAAGGTTTTTCATTTATAACTCGGTGAGCAGCCTCACGAGCTACAGCAAATGCTTCTACTTTAATATCTTCTAAAGTTTCACCATCTTCTAATCTTTTTTTAAATTCTATTGTTTTATTCTTTAATTCTTCATCACTAAGTCTACTCATAGTTTCATCTAAATCCATAATTTCATTAGCAATTTTTTTAAACTTCTCTAATTCTTTATATTCGTGATTAAAGATTTTATTTAAAAATCCCATCATATCATCCTTTCCTAAATTCTATCTATTATTTTATCAAAAAATCAATGAAATTAATAGTATAATAACAAGTTAAATTAAAAAAGAGAGAAAATCTCTCTAATTTGTTTCGATAATTCCGTAATTTCCATCTTTTCTAAAATAAATTACGCAGCAGTTTCCACTGTCTATATCATTATAAATAAAAAACTCATGACCTAAAAGTTCCATTTGAAGAATAGCTTCTTCTTCACTCATAGGCTTCATTTCTATACTCTTTCTCTTTACTACTTTAACTTCTTCGTCAGTAGTTTCATCTGACGCAGGAACATTGATTTCAGCTATGAAATCCACTAGATCTAATTTATGGTGTCTAGCATTTTTCTTAGTCTTAACTTTACGGATTTGTCTTTCTAATTTGTCACTAACTATATCAATCGCTGCTAAAACATCTTTATTTGTTTCCTCAGCTCTAAGAATAAACTTTTTAGCAGGTATAGTTACTTCAACTGTGTGGTTTTTACCGTTTTCTTTAATAAGTATATTAGCTGTAAGCTCATCTGATTTTTGTAAATACTTTTCTAATTTACCAATTTTTTCTTCAGTATAATTACTTATTTTTTCAGTAATCTCCACATTCTTTTTTCTGATGTTAAATTTCATTTTCATCACATATCCTTCCTACAATTACATTATAACACATTAATTGTGTTATTACTATTTGAGAATTATCGTAAATTATGTGAAAAAACAACTCTATACTAGAGCTGTTTTAATTTCGATAACATTTTTAGCTTGTAAACCTTTATCAGTTCTAACAAGTTCAAATTCAACATATTGTCCTTCAACTAAAGTTTTGTAACCTTCTGTTAGAATTGCTGAATAATGTACAAAAATATCTTCCTGATTTTCATATTCGATAAACCCAAATCCTTTGTCGTTGTTAAACCATTTTACTTTTCCTCGCATGATTCTAAAATCCCCCTTCTTTCTATTCATAAAACTCACTCCAATTCATTACCAACACGTTTTATTTTTCCCTCTTAGTTGCATGTGCCGGTAATTTGGATTATACTAGCCATCTTATTTTAAATTATATAAATTTGTTTAAAATAACTATAAACGTGTCTGAAATAAAACTTATGTCAATAATCGACAATTTTCTTTTCAGACATTTTTTCGATGGTTTGGGACATAATTAATATTTTTATAATATCGATAATTTATTATGTAGATGGTGGTAGAAAATGCGTAATAAGATTATCAATAAATTGATGAATAATATTGAAAAAAATTATGAACAGGATAAGAATAAATTAGAAATAATAAGATATGGTTTAGAAACTCTATATATATTAATTACTAAATTAGTGATTATAGGAATTATTGCTTATATTTTTAATATCTTGCTTGAATTTATTATTTTTCTTCTAATATATAATGTTATACGTATGACATCATTTGGATTACATGCTACAAAAAGTTGGATATGCTTAGTATTTTCAACAGGAATATTTATACTAGCTCCTTTTATAGCAAAATATTATGTATTCCCACTGTATTCTAAATTAATAATAGGAATAATATGTACTGTTCTTGTATTTAAAAATGCACCTGCAGATACTGAAAAAAGACCTATTATAGATCCACTAAGACGAAAAAAATATAAATATATCTCAACTAGTATCGCAATAACAATGGTAATTTGTGGAATAATAATTCCTAATAATTTTCTTGCTAACTCATTTATCTTAGCTTTAGTAACACAATCACTTATGATTTCACCTACTATATATAAGATATTTGGATTAAAAGCAAACAACTATTTAAATTACCAAAAAGAATTACTGGTTTAAATAAAATTTAAACATAAAAGAATATTAGGAGGAAATGAAATGACAAAAGTTTTAGCTTTTATTGCTAGCGTTGGAACTGTTGCCGCTGTAATGGGTACAACTGCTTGTATAACTGTTATTATTGATGAACCAAATTGTCCACAATCATTAATTAAGTAGTTAGTTAGTATGAATAATTTCATACTATTTTTAAATATTAAAACGTTAGAATTAATCTAACGTTTTTTCAACATATTTTTTATTTTTATAGTTTGTTTAAAATACTTGTCAGTTACTTCTGTTTCATGAATTAATCTTTTATTATTATTTACTAATTCTTCTACTAGTGATAATCCATATCCTCTATTACTACCTTTAGTTGAATAACCTCTATCATTAATATTATCGAAATCTTTGCCTTTTTGGTAAGTATTTTTCACACTTATACAAAAGTTATTTCCTGATTTATATAAATTAATCACAACTATTTTATCTTTTATAGTTAAAACTTCTTCTATCGCATTATCTAAAAACACTCCAAGAATTTTACATGCTTCAGTCATTAAATCCATATTTAATTTATTAAAATCAAAAGATTTCATATCACGACTAACATTTAAAATATTTTTAATTCCTTTATTATCCATATAAATAATTTTTTGATATATAATACCTTGTAATCCACCAGATGGAATTCTTTTAGTACGTTTTAAATTGCTTATATCCGCTAGTTTATCACTTCCTTGTAAAGATTTAATATAATCCATAATTTCTTTAGTATCTGAATCAGTTTGAAGCATTAAATATATCGAACTTAACTGATTATTATTTTCATGACTATCTCTACGATGTTTATCAGCAACTTCTTCATATTGATTTAAACTATCTATTAATGCCTTGTTTTCAGATAACATAACTTTTTTATCTATTTCCATAATAGCATTTTTATTCTTTTCAACAATTATTCTATATAAAATAATAGTTACACTTAGCATCATTAATATATTTAAAACTATATATGTAGAGTAAGTAATTGGTAAATATATATTTACAATTAAAATATTAAATAATAACATTACAGAGAAAGTAAAGAACAATTTATAATCTCTTCTTATTTCCAATGCAAAGCTATTAAGAAATTTTATTAACTTTTTTATCAAAATCATTTTTGAAGTAACATATATTAATAAATATATGCATGAATTAAATACAAATATAAAAAGATTATTATTTAGTAATTTGTTCAAGTCTCCAGCTAATATATTCATAAATAACGACAACAATATTAATTCATAGAATATACTAATTATTTGAAAGTATATAACTATAAACATTTTCTTAGAAAATTTAGTTTTTATAACGCTATTTAGATAAAAATACATTATTAATGTCGCACTTATTATTTTTAAATACTCAATACAATATATTCTATTCACAAACAATATAAGAGTAAAAATTGCAAAAACACAAATTTTATTTTTATTATATTTAATTTTAATATCTATAACTGATTCTACTATAGCGTTTAAAGTATACAATGACACTATTGTAAAAACAAAAAGAATTATATTCATCATTATGCTTCCACACTCTCTTTATATGCTTTAGATACTAAATCTATTGTTAAGCCATTATCGAATTTTATAATTTTATTCTTTTTATCAATAAATATTTTTCTATCTATATTTATATAACAAGAACGATGAGTTTCTATAAATTTACTTCCTAACATACTGGATAGTTCATTTAAATTTTTACTAACTTTAAATTCATTACATTCTGTTTTGATTATACATTTTCTTTCATATGTATCTCTTGTTATATATAGTATGTCATTATGAGGAATAGTATAAATTATTCCTTTATTCTTGAATTTTAATACTCTTTTATTTCCTATAATCTTTAATGATTTATTTATTGTTGATTTTAATCTAGAATCACTATTATTATTTTTTACTATAAATGATAAATACATTAAATCATCTTCTAATATAATTTGACCACATTCTTTATCACCAGTTAAAAATATTATGATACTATTAGTATCTTTTTCTCTTATTTCACGTGCTACATCAATACCACTTCTACTTGGTGTATAAACATCTAATATATAAATCTTATTTGCCATATTACAATTCAATATTTCTTTATCAAAAGATTTATTGTAATCATCATATACATGTTTAGTATAATGATTATCATTTTCCATCATTACTTCATCTATTAAATTTTCTATTTTCTTTCTTGTTACTTTACTGTCTTCACATACAATAAAATTTATCACACTAACCACTCTTTCCTCTGTTGCTTTATTTATATTTTACTACATAATTATTATATCATACTTTGTCGCATCAGTATCAAATAGCAAACTAAAAAAATGTTTTTTTTACACTTTTATACGGTATAAAATAAAATTATATGTTATTTTATAAAATTGTTACTTTTTTTTCTTGTTTTAGTTTGATATTACTTTTTAATTTATTTCTTGTAACATCTATTAATATATGATATAATTTATATGTTCTATAAACAGGGGCGTAGTTAAATGGTATAATTATGGTCTCCAAAACCACAGTTGGGAGTTCGATTCTCTCCGCCCCTGCCAT
>CAYJFL010000008.1:0-34898 GCA_964369865.1 uncultured Muribaculaceae bacterium
TTATTGATGGGGTGTTACTGTCCATTTGAGATTGACATGCACTTTCTCTTACAATATTATTAATCTCTAACATTGTTTTATTGTATTCTTTTACTTTAAAAGTTTTATACTCTTCTACATCAATAATTGTTGAATACATAATTTTATTTCCTTGTTCTATGAATTGTCCTAGGGAATGTAAGTCTCTAGGATTAATTATATTTATAGGTAAAATACCTAAATTATTCTTACCTTCACTTTCTGCAAATAGTTGTTTTAACCACTCACTAAAATAGTTTAATTTTTCATCATATATTGTAAAGGCTTCAACTAATCTATTTTTATCAAACATTATATTTCTTATCATCGCATATATAGTAGCATGATTAAGGTGACTTCGTCCTAAACTTGCTCCTTTTAAAAATTCTTTTATATCAATACCATTTACTGCTAAAGGTAATAAACCAGCTGGTGTAAATATTGAATATCTTCCCCCTATTTCTTCTGGTATAAAAAGCATTTCATAGCCTGCTTTATTAGCAATATTATAAAGTCTTCCAGAGTTTTTAGTTGTTGTAACAATAATTCTTTTTTTTATTTCAGAAGTTTTATATTTTTTCTTCATCAATGGTATTAATAGTTTAAATGTTGTGATTACTTCTAAAGTATTTCCACTTTTACTTATTACATTTATACAAACATCTTTTTCTTTTAAATATTCTATTAATTCTAAATAGTTGGTGCTACTAAAATCAGTTCCAATATATATAATTTCAGGTTTATTTTTTTTATATTTATTAGATAGAGCACTATTTATAGCACAACTACCCATATAAGAACCTCCTATAGCAACTACTAATAATACATCACAATCTAATATAATATTACTAGCTATACGCTTTAAGTTTTTTAACTCATCATTATTGACATAGTTTTTTAAATTATAAAAATATACTTCATCACTATTTGTTTCAAATTTTTCTTTTATTTTACTAGTCTTACTAGCATAGTCACTTACTTCTTCATTACTAATAAAATTATTAGTATATGTAGTAAAATCAAATTTCATATATCCCCCTTATTATAAATATAATTATATAACAAAAGAGAAAATAATTCGACTTATTTTCTACTATTTTAAACTTTTTTTAAATCTATTTTTCCTTTAACTAAGTGATAAGTATAATCAGTAATTTCTTTTACTTTATTTGAATGAGAAATTATAATTACACATTTTTTATCTTTATGAGCTAAATCAGTTAACAAATTTAATATTTCTTCTTCTGTTTCTTTATCTAAGTTACCTGTTGGTTCATCAGCTAAAATTATTTTATTATCATTACTTAGAGCTCTTGCGATACTAACTCTTTGTTGTTCTCCTCCACTTAGTCTAAGTACTTTTCTATTTCCTTTTTCTTCATCTAAACCTACTTTATTTAGTAAGTTAATTGCTATATTATGCTTTTCTTTTAATGTTAATTTATTATTATTAATTTCCATTGATAATATTATATTTTCAATAGCTGTTAGATGCGATAGTAAGTTATAACTTTGAAATATAATACCTATTTCATTACTTCTATATTTATCTTTATTAATTGTTGTTAAATCTTCTTTATTGTAAAATATTGTATTAGGACTACTTTTTTCAAGTCCTGCTAGGAGTGAAAGCAGTGTGGACTTACCGGCACCACTTCTTCCAAAAATACCATATATTTTACCTGTTTCAAAAGACATATTAATATCTTTTAAAACATATTTATTACCATCATAAGTAAAATTTAACTTATTTGTTTCTAATATTTTCATTTTTTCTCCTATCCTCTTGATTGTAGTATTTTATTAGGTTCATATTTATTAATATTTAATATTGCTAATAAACTACTAAATAATACTAATATAATTGTATAAGCTATCACCATAAGTATAATATTACTATCAACAGTAACTGTTAGATCACTTATATATTCAACATCACCATTACCCATACTTTGATTAAATTTATCCATCATTTGTTGACCCATACGTTCATTTCCAAAGTTCATACTTGCATTTTCTGCTTCTGTTATTGTTGTATTAATTTGTTCTTCTAGCATATAATCAGTTACTGGTTGCGATAATATAAATGATAAACTAATACCAATAATTAAAGAAACTGATGCAACTATAAATGTTTCTGTTAATAAACTTATTGCTACTTTAGTTTTACTCATACCAATACTTCTTAAAACACCTATTTCATATTTACGTTCTTTAATATTTAGTAAATTTATAACACTAAGAATTATTATTCCAACTATTATAACTACAATAACAAACATACTACTAAATTTACTTATTTGTTCTATTGGTGTAAGTTTTGAAGTTATTTCATCTTCATTACTACTTATTTCATAATTTTCATCTAATCCTAAAGATAAGGCTTCTTCATAAAAGGCATCTATATCACTAACACTATTTAAATAGAATCTAGATATTAATCCTCCACTCATATTTCTAAAGTCATTGTTAGAATCACTAACAATACTCTCCATAGTACTTATAGTTGTATAAATTACATT
The DNA here is from genome assembly GCA_964369865.1 of uncultured Muribaculaceae bacterium. GTDB lineage: Bacteria > Bacillota_I > Bacilli_A > RF39 > UBA660 > MGBC107952. The sequence goes on from CAYJFL010000008.1 coordinate 2,541, forward strand.
ACTTGAATCTAAAGCATTTAAATTCATTATATTACTATCAGTTTCAACTGTGTTATCTTCATATATACCAACTACGATAAATTCTTTAGTAACATCATCTAAAGTTGTAAAAGTAACAGTGTCATTTATTAAAATATCATTATTTAAAGCAACTTGTTCACTGATGACTATTTCATTATCAGAACTATCTTCATGAACCATTTCTCCTTCAATGATTTTTTTATCTCCACTTATAAATTCTTCATTAAATGAACTATCATTATAAGCAATTATTCTAAAATCTCCTATTTCCATATTCATACCAGGATTTCTCATCCCAGTCATTTGATCAGTGTCAGTGCTTTCATCATTACTGTCTTCTTCACTTTCTGAATATGGTAAAACTTCATCACTATTAAGCATTGATTCCATCGTATAATAATAACTACTAACTAAATCGCTACTACCATACTTTTCAATATCATCAATAGTAAGAGCTTCTACTTCATTTGTTGTTCCAGCCCCCATCATACTTTCACGAGTTCTTGGAACTTGAAAACTAACTTCTACTGGATTAGTATCTTCATAATAACTAATTAAATCATTACCACTTTTTTCAACTGTTAGTGATATACAAGCTGATAATGTAGTAAATGTTATTATAATACCAATGATTAAATTTCTTGAAAACATTCTCTTAATATTTCTCAAACTATTTTTTATAATATACATATTTTTCCTCCTACATATAATATAGCTAAACAAAGTGAAGATATTGTGAAAAAAAAGTGAAACTATTTGTTCACTTTTTCTAATTCAAAATAAAACGTTGTTCCTTTATCTTTTTTAGAATTAACTCCGTAATTAGATTTATGGCTAACAAGTATTTCTTTAACAATTGATAAACCTATACCTGTAGAAGTATGAGCTTTATTTCGTTTATGATCAACATTACTACTATAGTATTTAGTCCATATTTTCTTTAAATCTTCTTCTTTAATTCCTTTACCAGTATCAATAACTTCTAATCTAACAATATTATCGTTTAATATAAGTTTGATTGTAATTAGTTTATTATCACCAGTATAATTTATAGCATTAGACAATAAATTATAAATAACTTGTTCTATTTTCTTTTTATCACAATTTACTAAAGTATCTTTTTGTCCTATAATTTTAAATTTATAATTTTCTTGTTCTTTTAAATAATCAAATCTTTTAATAATAGTATTTACTAAATCATATATATTAACAGTTTCTAAATCCAATTTTTCTACATTAGAACTAGCTTTAGATAAATCTAAAATATCATTTACTAAATTATTTAAACGGTCACTTTCATCAATAATAATATTTAAATTATCACACTTCTTATCTTCAGAAATATCAGGTAAGTCACGCATCATTTCAGCATAAGCTCTGATCATTGTAAGTGGAGTTTTTAAATCATGGGATATATTAGCTAATAATTCACGTCTTAAATTTTCAGTTTGTTCTAATTCATACCTTGTATAAGTTAAAGTTTTCGTAAGATCATTTAACTCTTTTATATCTTCATCTATTTCAAACACAGTATCAAAGTTACCTTTACTAAGTTCATTAGCTGATGAAGTAATTTTAATAATTGGTTTAGATATTTTTTTAGATATAAAATATCCAACTATTAAGGCTAGTATAATTACAATTATAGAAACTATTACTAATTGACTAGCTAAAATATCTACTGTAGCTCCCATAGGCTGTAAGGCAGCCGTAACAAATACTGTAGTATTATTATCTAATTTAACCCCAGATATAATCATACTATCGCTACTTAAAGTATCATATATTTCTTGATTATTGTGAGTAATATTCCCAGATGAAAAATCATTTTTAAATTTTATTATTTCACCTATGTTATAAATTCCACGATCACTACTTTTTACTATACATCCAAATAAATTATTAGAGTTAGTATATACAATATCACTATTTTCTACTACTTCAATACAAACACCATGTTCATGTGATATTGAATCAATAACATCTTCAATATTATTTCCATTATATTCTTTTTCTATTTTATTAATAACATCATTATTTAAATTAACTCTACTATATTTATAGTATGAATCTAGAAAAACAACTTGAAACAGCCATAATAAAGTTATTATTAAAACTGTAAAACCTGTTAGATATATCCATATTTTAGCTTTTATACTATTAAACTTTTTCATTATATTTATATCCTACTCCTCTAACAGTACTAATTAAATTACGGTATTCACCAAGATTATTTCTTAACATTTTTATATGGGTATCAACTGTTCTATCATCTCCAAAGTAATCATATCCCCATATTTTTCTAAGGAGCTGTTCTCTAGATACCGCAATGTTTTTATTAGCCATAAAATATATAAGCATATCTAACTCTTTTGGAGTTAATCTAACTTCTATATCATTAATATATACTATTCTCCCTTTTGTATCTACTTTAAGACTTTCATAAATATATAAATTTTTATTTATAGTTCCACTTCTAGTTAATATTGCTTTTATTCTTGCGATTAATTCTTTAGGAGAAAAAGGCTTAGTTAAATAATCATCAACACCAAGTTCAAAACCTAGTAATTTATCATACTCTTCTTTTCTAGCTGAAAGCATTATTACAGGAATATTTTTAAATTTATTAATTTCTTTTAATGTTGAATAACCATCAAGTTTTGGCATCATTATATCTAAAACTAATAAATCTATTTCATTTTTTCTTAAAATATCAATAGCTTCTAATCCATTATTAGCTTCTAAAACTTCATAATTTTCTACTAAACAATATTCTTTAATTACATTTCTAATTAATTCTTCATCATCTACAATTAATATTTTCATAAGTCACCTCTCATATAAGCATACCATATAATTGTGGTAAAATTGTGAAATTATAAAAAAAGAAAATATCAAATATTTTCTCTTAGGCATATTTTGCCGGCATCTTAGTTTTAACTTTAACTCTTTTAATAACATTTTGATATTTATTAATAATAATTTCGGCTTTAACTTTTCCATTTTCACAAGTTAAGGTAGCTTTGTCTAAGTTTTTATTTTCATCTTTAACTGTTTCTTTAAGTTCTTCTAAATAATTAACAATTTCTTCAACTGTTGGTCCTTCCACTCTACATCTTTCAGAACTTTCAACGCTATTTTCACCGTCTACTATTGCAAATTCAAATTCATCAGTACTAAAGATTGCTTCTACATGATAAATTTTATTATCCATTTTTATAACATCATATTCTTCTAATCTCCAACCAGCATCTATATACTTGCTACCTAAATCTAATATCTGGTATCCAATTCTATTAGTATCATATATTCTACCTGATACTTTACCAATTAATTTATTTGTTTCTTCTTCGTTTTTTATATTTGTCATCTAATTGCTCCAATTCTAAGCTCACGTATTAATTATACTATATTATATAAATAAGTCAATTTTCACAAGCACTTTGCTTGTTTTTTTCTATAACTTTCTTTCTTCTTATAATTTATATGTAAATAAACAGAATCATTAGTTACAAGCAAATTATCTTCTATTAAAATATTATTTATTAAAAGCTTATTACTTAATTCCTCTAAGACTTCTATGAGCATTTTCCTTGGTACTTTTAAGCAATAATTTTCACTACTATTATTTTTATGTAAATTTAATGTATGTTCTTTATGAACTAAAAATAAATCAAATATAATTTCGTTTTGTTCCATGTTGTTCTCAATTATATTTATATCATTTATATCATAATCATTTCCATATAAATTGGCTGTTTTTTTTACTGATTGTTTTAAAGACAAAGTATCATTAGCACATCTATTCTTTATTTTAACACTAATATATTCTTTCATTTTTTCTCCTATACTTTTATTAAAGATTTAATTTTTTTAATAACTTTTTTTTCGATACGTGATATATATGATTGACTAATATCTAACTTTAATGCGACATCTTTTTGAGTTAATTCACTACAACCATATAATCCATATCTTAGTATCATAATTTGTTTATCTCTAGCATTTAAGTTTTTTATTTCATCATAAACTAATTGCTTTTCTACTTCTTCTTCTAAATTTTTAGTTACAACATCAGCTTCTGTTCCAACGATATCTTCAAGATGAAGTTCATTTCCTTCAGCATCATAACTTAAACTATCTTCTAAACTTATTTCAATTCGACGTTTTTTATTTTTTCTTAAAAACATTAATATTTCATTATCAATACATCTTGAAGCGTATGTAGCAAGCTTAATATTTTTATCTAACTTATATGTGTTAACACCTTTTATTAAACCAATTGTTCCTATACTTACTAAGTCTTCTAAATCAATCCCTGTATTTTCATATTTTTTAGATAGAAACACTACTAATCTTAAATTATGTTCTATTAATTTACTTCTAGCTTCCATACACCCTTCCATACTTTTAGTTACGTATAATATTTCATCTTCTTTATTTAGTGGTTCAGGTAGTTTATCACTGCTTCCAACAAAAAATAAATCATTAGGTACTTTAAGTAAAGATTTAATAAACTTAACTATTCTTTTAAACATATTATCCCTCCAATATTTTTTCATTTAAGATACAATCAACTCCATCAATTGGAATTTTATTATCCATTAATCCTATTACTACATTTATGCTTTTATGCTTATCAATTATAACTTCATCCACACTTACACATTTTAATAAAGAATTTCCAGTAGCTGTAAATATTGGAATCAAACTCATTTTAAACATATTTAAATCATAAATAAATTTTCTTTTATCTATCAATATCACAGTCTTTTTTGTTATAGGGTCAATTATATGATTACCAGTATCAACAAAGCCAGTTAAAGTAACTTTCTTTTTATTAAATATTAATGTAATTTCATGATAGTGATTGTAATTGTTTTTTAGATATTTACATTGCTTTATATATAAATGCATTATGATCGGACTTGTAATAATTAAAAAAATAAAATTAATACTAATTCCACTATGGTAAAAAACAACTCCATTATTTTTATATGAAAAAGATATGTTTAAAAGATATAGGCCTCCACCTAGTACTATACTAGTCATATATAAATATAAAAAGTTCCTAAAAAAATATCTTAAGTCTTTATATCCAAAGGTAACTAAAATCATTATTATACTAATTATTAATTTTAATAAAAATAATACTAATGAAGATTTGATATAAAATAATAAAAATATTGAAAATGCTCCTACAATACTACCAGATAATATATCTGCAATTTTTTTATTTCTTCTTAAAATGATGTTAACTGTCATAAGCAAGATAAAGTCAAAGGCCATGTTTAATAAAAAAATTAAATCTATATAAATTTTCATTTTATCACCTAATTTAATTATAAAAAAAAGAACACAAATTTTGTGTCGCTTTTTAGTTATTATTTAAATTTTATTAAAATCCTCTATTTTTTAAAAATGGTGGAATATCAAAGTCATCACTTTCATCAGTAGTACTACTTACCACTGGTTGTGGTTTTGGTTGTACTGGTTGAGTACGGAATTGTGGCGCTTGATTAAAAGTTGGTTGTTCTACATTTACTTTTTTTTCATCTTCAAAACCAGTAGCAATAACAGTTACTATTAACTCATCATTTAGATTTTCATTAATAACAGCTCCGAAAATTGTATTTATTTCAGTATTAGCACTTTCTTTAATTTCGTTTGCTGCTTCTTCCACTTCAAATAAAGTTAAGTTTGAACCACCTGTAACATTTATAATTGCATCTGTTGCTCCACTAATACTAGTTTCTAATAATGGTGACATAACAGCACTTCTAGCTGCTTCAATAGCTCTGTTTTCTCCAGTACCCATACCGATACCAATTAAAGCATTACCTCTATTTTCCATAACTGTTTTAACATCTGCAAAGTCTAAGTTAATTAAACCTGTAATAGCAATTAAATCAGAAATAGATTGTACACCACGTCTTAAAACATTATCTACTTCTCTAAAAGATTCAACTAGTGGAGTTGATTTATCAACTATTTCACGTAATCTATCATTAGGAATAACAATTAATGTATCTACATGTTTCTTTAAATTTTCTAATCCAGCAATAGCTTGATTCATTCTTTTTTTACCTTCAAATGAAAAAGGTTTAGTAACAATACCTACTGTAAGAGCTCCAATTTCTTGAGCAACTTCAGCAATAACTGGAGCAGCACCTGTTCCAGTACCTCCACCCATTCCACAAGTAACAAATACCATATCAGCTCCATCTAGAGCTTTTTGGATTTCTCCTTTTGATTCAATAGCAGCATCTTTACCAATATCTGGGTTAGCTCCTGCTCCTAAACCATTAGTTAATTTAACTCCCATTTGTATTTTTGTTTCTGCTTTACTTTTATTAAGTGCTTGTAAGTCAGTATTGGCTACGATGAACTCTACTCCCTCTACACTTGATTCTATCATTCTATTAACGGCATTGTCTCCTCCACCACCAACTCCGATAACTTTTATTTTTGCAAGTTGATCCATCTCTAAACCAAACATAATCTTCCTCCTCTATTCATTAAAAAAGTATCCAAATACTTTACTTAGCATTGTTTCACTATTAGTAGTAGCTAAGTCACTATTAATTGATGTTAATGCGTTAACATCACTATCGTCTATCATTGTATCACGAATTCCTAATAATTTCAATTTACTTATATAGTAAACTATGTTTCCTACAGCAGTAGAAAATGCATTATTACGTACTCCTATCAATTTCATATTACCTACTAAAGCCTTATTTCCAAGTACTTCAGTAACTAATAATGAGAAATTAGTCATATTACTTATACCACCAGTAACTAAAATATAATCTACTTCTCTATTAGTTAATTTGCTAATTTCTTTACGAGCTATTTTTAATATTTCACTCAATCTAGCACTAATTATTTCTGTTGCTTCTAATTGATTAATTTTTATTGTTTCTTTAACATTATTAGCAACTTCATAAATTTCACTAGCTTTAGCATGTCGTTTATTTGCATAAGCAAATTTTTCTTTAACATTAACAGCTACATCTTGATTAATTTTATAAATATAACTTAAATCATTATCTACATTTTTACTACCAATATTAATAACACTATTTTTAACAATAACTCCTTTATTATATAAAGAAACACTTGTTGTTTCACTACCAATATTTATAATAGCTCCAACTTTTTCATCTATTTCTTTATTTTTAAAAGCATACATATCTCCAATACCACTTATTGATATATCTTTAACTACTAATCCAATACTCTCAACCAAGTTAACAGTATCAATCACTGTCTTTCTAGGTACACTTACATGTATAGCACGTACATCCAATTTACTCGCTGGCATACCTAGCGGTATTTTTACTACTACTTTATTATCAATTTTAAAATCAATTGGTATTAGTGTTAGCATTTCTTCTGTTTCACTTTTAACAGTATAAGAAGCTCTTTGTAATAAAGCTTTTATATCACTACCTTCAATGTCACTATTATAAGTATTTTCATCTAAATATGTCCCATTAATTTTAATTGATCCATGCACTAAATTGAATTTAGTATAATTACTAGGTAAAGAACAAAGAACTTGTCCAATAGTAACTCCTAACATTTCTTCAATACTCTTAATAGCTTCTCTAAGTTCGATGCGCGCTAAATCCATATCTACTACTATCCCATGTCTAACACTTTTTGTTTTAACATTAGTAGCTGCTAGTAAATTTAACTTATTTTTGTATAGTTCACATACTACTATTTTAATAGAATTAGAACCAATATCAATACTAGTATAAATATTCTTCATCGCAACATCTCCTATATTCTCTAAATATTATACTATAAGTAACTATTAATATACAAGTATTAGAAAATAAAAAAAGGATATTTTTATTAATTAATATCCATTACTTCAAAATATTCACCACTATCTAAATATAATATTCCTTTTTGATTTGGAAACTTAGTAATAATATCTAAATACTGATTTATATTATTAAACTTATTTAACGTTAAATAAACATAATTACCATCTTTCATAGATAAATAAAATAATTCTTCATCCACTTCATTTGGTTTATATTCTATTTCTGAAATTTTATTTAAAATTTTCAAATCAATAGTACCCATTTTTTCAATAAATTCCTCTTTAATATTATCAGGTACATAATTAATTAATACTGGTATATCATATATGTCTTTTATTTCAGTTCCATCTAATAAAATAGTTTTATTAATATTAGTATCATAATATACTGGATAATTTTCTTCTACTGATATTTTTATTTTAAATAACCAGTCTTTTGAAACAGTTGCTTTTTTAATTAAATCATTATCTTCTAATTTACTTTCTACATTAGGACTAAAGATTGTAAAAGTAGATGGATAATTACTAAGGCCTGCTAGCTCTATGATTTCACTATCACTAAGATTATTATTTCCTGTAATATAAATATTTTTAATACTATGGTCAGTATATTTAAAGATACTATATAATACAGCAAACAAAAGACATAATACTATAAAAATTCTTCCGTATCTAATTTTAACTCTTTTTTTTACAATACCATCACTATTATTTTTAGTTATAACTACTTTTTTCTTAGCCATACATTCACCTATTCTACAAACTCTTGTTCTATTTTTAATTTAATTCCTGTTTCTTTTTCTACTTTTTCTTGTATAAATATAATTAACTTTTTAATATCTTCACCAGTTGCTTGCCCTGTATTTATTATAAAGTTAGCATGTTTATTACTAACACATGCATCATTTATACATTTTCCCTTTAAGCCTAGTGATTCTATTATTCTTCCAGCACTATCTCCTGGTGGGTTTCTAAATACACTTCCAGCACTTGGATAATCAAGTGGTTGAGACGCTATTCTTCTATTTTTACGATCATTTATTAAAGCTAAAATTTCTTCTTTATTACCATAATCTAATTCTAATATTACTTCTAAAATAATATAACCTTTATTTTTAGTAAAAAAACTTTCACGATATGAAAAATCACATTCTTCATTACTAAATTCTTTTATTTTATATTCTGGAGTCAAAACTTTAACACTCTTAACGATATTTTTCATATCACTATTATAAGCACCAGCATTCATATATATAGCTCCACCAACAGTTCCTGGAATACCACTTGCGAATTCTAAACCAGTTAGTGATAATAAGCTTGCTTTCATACTTAATCTAGGCAGAGAAAACCCTGCTCCTACCCTAATCGTTCTTCCGTATATATCTAATATATTTATTTTCTCTAAATTAATTATATATCCATCATAAAATTTATTATTAAAAATAACATTACTTCCTTTTCCTAATAATTTAAATTTTATATTGTTTTTACGTAAATATTTAATCAACACTATTAAATCGTTAATGTCAGAAGGATAAAACATACCTAATGCTTTACCTCCACATTTATATGTAGTATATTTACTAATTGTTATATCTTTAACAAACTCTACATTTAATATTTCTTCCATTATTTGTCACCCAAAGTTTTTTTTATTTCATCATATATTAATTGACTAGAATTTTGAATATCAAATAAATTTAAATTACTTTTTATATCTATTAATAATTTTTTATCATTTAATATTTCATCAATAGTATTAACTAAATTATCTTCAGTTAAGTTTTTTTCTTCTAATAATATAGCAGCTTTTCCATTAACTAAGTCCATAGCATTTTTATATTGATGGTTATTAGTTACGTTAGGGGATGGTATTAATAATGCCGGTACTTTTAAAGCTATTAATTCACTTAATGTACTTGCTCCACTTCTAGTAACCATAAGATCACTACATTTCATCACTTTTGGTAAACCATCAACATAAGGTACTACTTTAACATTTGCTGGAAACTTAATTTTACTAATATCTTCATAATTATCTTTACCAGTAACAAATAATACTTCATAGTCTTTATTTTTAAATTTATGCATATTATCAACTAATACTTGATTCATCTTACTACTACCAAGACTACCCATTACAAATAAAACTAACTTTTTATCTTTACTAAGTCCAATAGTATCTTTTTTTATTTCTTCTACTAATTTAGATGCATCACTACAAGGATTACCTGTATATATTGTTTTACTACTTGGAAAAGCATTGATAGAAGATTTAAATGATACAAGTACTTTATCAACTATTTTACTTAATTTAATATTAGTAAGACCAGGAACACTATTTTGCTCATGAATAATGGTTTTTATCCCAAGTTTATTAGCACTCATAATAACAGGAGCCGTAACATACCCTCCTACACCTATTACAATATCAGGTTTAAAATCTTTCATTATCTTACGACATTGATTATAACTTTTAAATAAACATTTAATAACTTTAAAGTTTTTAAGTAATTTTTTTCTATTAAAACCATATATTTCTAAAGCTTTAAAATTAATATTTTGTTTAGGAACAATATCTTTTTCCATACGATTATGAGTACCAATATATAAAAACTCACTACTAGGTTCCATTTCTTTAATTTTATTTATAATAGCTAAAGCAGGATATATATGTCCTCCAGTACCACCAGCACTTATTATCACTCTCATACTATTCACCTCTATTTTATTATATCATATAAATAATTATATGCACTTAAATAACAAAATAAAATAATATCTCTATTATTTTATTAACATTCATCCTTATCATGAATAGATACCTTATCTTCATCCATATCTTTTTTAACACAATATTTATTACGATATACTGCACGTATTTCTATATCACCAGTTGTTGTGATAGCAACATAACCACCTGTAGGAATTTCACCACTTAAATTTAATCCACTATGATTATCAGGAAATTCAAACGACTGATTACCTATTGAAAGATCATATGATAATACTGTTGTAAAATAAGTTTTACTTGCTTTGATTAAGCCATCTCCACTAGTAAGGATAGTATTTTTTTCTGCAGCATTTATTTCATTTAAAATTAATGGTGATGCGATTAAAGCAATTAATCCAATAATTATTATAACAGCTAATAACTCTACCAAAGTAAATCCTTTTGTTTTCATATTATTCCTACTTTCTATTAAAATTATATCATAAAAATAAAAAAATACACAAGTAATAACTTGTGTACTTTATTTAAATAAATTTAATAATAAAATTATGTAAATGTTTGTAAGATAACTAAGTTTATAACTGAATTTTTTAGTAAATTCATATGTACTAACAGTAGTATCAACCAAATTTACAATCCAACTTTCTAAATATTTAGGAACACTAACATCTAATGGAAACATATGAGATTTAATCATATCTTCTTCCATATCAGTTACCTCAAAATGCTTTTTAGCAAATGCTACAGCATCTTTAGGATGTTGAATAGTATATAATTTAACTTTATCTATTATATTATCATAATCTACAGTTCTTTCTAAAAAGAAATCATGAAGAAGCCCACCACGAGCAGTTTCAGTATAATTTAATCTTAGTTTCTTAGCTATTAAATAAGAATAGTATGAAACTTTAAGTGAATGTGTTAAGCGATTATTATCATGATGTTTGATATTTTCTAATTTAGAAAATTCTTCATTATCCATAATATCACTAATTATATATTTATATTCACTATCGTTTTCGATATTTTTCACGTATTTCACCTCGAACTATTACATTATATCACATTTTTAAAAAAATGCTAGTTCTAATTAATTATATTCAATTAATTTAAATTAATTAATTGTTGCAGTGTAAAGTACTGGTTGAATCTCAATTGCTGTATTCCCGTCACTTACTTCGATTTCATTTCCATTCATATCTTTATAAACAGTTTGTGATGAACGACTACTTTTTTCCCATGTAATTGGTATAGCATAACCATTTGTAATATAGTAACCAGTTCCACTACCTATATTTTTTAAGTCTTGTCTTCCTTCACTATCCATAGTATAGTTTTCTATATTTGTAACAATTATATTTTTAACACTATAGTGTTCATCTGTTATATTATCTGTATGTGGTTTTCCATTCAAATTACGATAGTATCTTTGATTTGATGCATCATATGTGAATGTAGTTGTATGATAATTAGAAAATTTTACACTAACATTATTTGCTACTACTGCATCTTCTTTTTTACTTAAATCAACAACGTCAGTAGTATAGTTAAGTAATACTTCGTTATCACTTGTTGTACTATATCCTTTTTTAGCTGCTTCAGCTTGTAGTGCACTTACACTTGTAAATACATTATGTGGTGCATACATATAAGCATTTCTCTCATATGCATTTGAAGCATTAGTGATACCATTTAAATAATCTACTCCTAAACTATTAATATCGTTAGATGCTTTTGTACTCCAACCAAAGTGAGCATATATCGCATCATTTTCTAAAGCATAATCTAAATAGTAATGACGTGAACTTCTAACTGGTCCTATTTCAGCAGTATCTACATCTTTATATAGTGCCATCATTCTTACAATTCCACCTTCAGCTAATATTTCATAAGTAATATAAGCATCATTTAATCCTGTATGATTAGGTATTGCACTACTATTTGTATCAATCATAACTGCAATTGTACGTTCATTACTATCTTCATCGATAATAGTTAATTTTTTTTCAGGCTCTTGTGTTATTACTTGTTCTACTTTTTCTTTAACTTCTTTTAGTGTTTCATTATCAGTAAAAAATATTAAATATCCCACAGTTAATAAAGTAATAAGGAGTAACACTCCTATCACAGTCATTATTTTTTTCTTCTTAGTTAATTTTCTTTTTTTCATTCTTACACCTCTTATTAATAGTATACAACTATCTAAAATGTTTTACAAAAAAATTATGTATATTAAACGTAAATAAAAAAGAGATTATATCTCTTCTATTAATATATCTCCTGTCATTTCAGTTGGTATATCTATATTTAATAAACTTAATATAGTTGGTGCAATATCACTTAATTTACCATCTTTTAATTTTAAATCCTTATTTATTAAAAATGGCACTAAGTTAGTTGAATGACTTGTTAAAACATTATTATTACTATCAAGCATTTGTTCACAATTACCATGATCAGCAGTTAAAATTAATGTTCCATTTATTTCTTTTAATTTTAAATATATTTTTTCTAAACAACTATCTAATACTTCAATTGCTTCAATTGCTTTATTTAATTTACCGGTATGCCCAACCATATCTCCATTAGCAAAATTTAATATTACTACATCATAATAATTCATCTTGTTAATTACTTCTGTAGTTATTTCAGGTGCACTCATAGCTGGTGTTAAATCATAGGTTGCTACTGCTGGTGATTTAATTAAAATTCGGTCACAATTTTTCAGTTCTAATTCTTTTAAACCATCCATAAAATAAGTAACGTGTGCATACTTCTCTGTTTCTGCTATTCTTAATTGTTTTAAATTATTATTAGCAAGTACTTCACCAAGAGTATTATTTAAATTATCATATTGATACATATTAGTACAATTAACTTCGTTACTAACTGGCATTAAAGTAAGCATTTTAACTACTACTTCTTTATCTTTAATAAATTTATCAAAATCACTATTAGTTAAAGAATTTCCTAAACATCTTATTCGATCAGGTCTAAAATTAGCAAATATTAAAGCGTCTTCATTATCAATACATCCATTTATATCAATAATACCAGGAGTTATAAATTCATCTGTAACACCTTCTTTATAGTTACTACTTATTGCTTCTTGATAAGAAGTATAGTGTTTGTTACTAATACCACACATCGCATCATATGCTAGTTTAATGCGTTCGTATCGATCATCACGGTCCATTGCATAATATCTTCCACTAATAGAAGCTATTACTCCATTTCCTTTTAAATAATCATTTATCGCATCTATATATTTTAACGAACTTGTTGGAAGTGTATCACGACCATCAGTTATTACATGTAAATTTATAAACACTTCATGTTTTTGACACATTTTTATAATTGATTTAATGTGCGCCAAACTACTATGTACTCCACCATCACTTATTAAAGCTGTTAAGTGTAATTTTTTATTATTATTTTTAACATAGTTAATAGTTTTTATTAAATTTTCGTTATTATAAAATTCTTCATTTTCTATCTTATTATTTATTTTTTCAATACTTTGATAAACTATTCTACCAGCTCCAATATTAGAATGTCCTACTTCACTGTTTCCCATTTGTCCATATGGTAATCCCACTAACTTACCGCTTGCTTCTAATTTACTACTAGGATACTTATTAAATAAATAATCAATAAATGGTTTTTTTGCTAATTTAACAGCATTCCCATTAATCTCATAACTAATTCCATATCCATCTAATATACAAAGTAATATCATATTATCACTATCCTTTACTATATTAGTATACCACAATAAAATAAAAAGCAGAATTATTCTGCTTTTAACTTACTTTGTTTTACTATTTAAATCTAAATTATTTGCTACATCTTCTATTATTTCATTAACATTAGTTGTAGTTTCTATAGAATTATTATAGTTTTTATTAGGTGTATCAACAATAATTCCAACGGGAATTACTAAGACACCTACTAGTGCAAACGCTTTTATATCATCAATAAGACGCTTGCTTAATAAATTTATTTCCATATTTTACTTCCTTTGCATAGTTAATAAAAAGCAGAATAATCTGCCTTTTATATTAATTAGTAATAAGATCTAAAATATTATCTATTTGTTCTTTAACTACTAATATTTCATCTCTAACTTCTTTTACAGAAGTTAAAACTTTATTTATTTCTTCTTCTACATTAGAAACTGTATTATTTCTAATTTCTAAAATTTCAGCTTCTAAAGCAGCAATCTCAGCTTCTAAAGATGCAATTTCTGCTTCAATTTCAGCTACTGCTTCATCACGAGCATCTAATATACTATTTCTTAATTCTAAAATTTCAGCTTCAACTTTATCTATTTCAGCTTCAACACTCTCAAATAAAGCATCTCTTGCTGCAATAATTTTATTTATTTCTTCTTCAATTCTTTCATTAATTTTAGTTTGTAATTCTTCAAGCGCTGCTTCAACATCATTATATGTATCAGCTACTGGATTATATCCAACACATTCAGTAATTTCAACACCAGGTATTCCAGTAAATACTGTCATACAAATATTTTCATCAGTTGCTTCTGCTACTCCATATAATCCAGTAATGTTAGGAATTATATCACTGTATTCATCAGGTATATATCCTTCAATTAATGAGTTAATCATATTTGAGTTAAGTTCAACATTTAACTGACATTGTTCTGCTCCTGGCATACAAAATGTAAAGTTTTCTAATTGTCCATCTGTACTATCTTCAAGTCCTAAATTAAGAGTGAAGTTATCAAGTGCAAATGGTTTATTTGGATCTATTAAGTTAACATCTAAAGAAATTGTTGGAGCATCTGCTTTTACTTTAACAGTAACAGTTTTCACTTCAACATTACCAGCTTTATCAAGTGCTGTATATAATACAGTGTAAACACCTGGTTTTGTTAAATCAATATTTGTAGGAGTAGAACCAATTACTACACCTTGGAATAATAACATTCCTGAGTGAGCATCTGTAGCACTAAGTCCTAAATCATTAACGCTGATACTACCTTTTGTTTTATCAACTAATAATTCAATATTATCTTCTCCAGTTATAACTGGTTTATCTTTATCAATTTTAACTGTAATAGTTTCTTGTACCATATTACCAGCTTTATCATAAGCAGTAATAGTTACTTCTTCACCATCAACACTAGTAGTATAATCCATAATCATTGGAGCACTAGATTCATGGTAATCATAACCTGATAAGTTATCATCCATATCTACTATTACTTCAACATTACCTTTATACCATACATTTGAATATAAATCTTCAACATTAATTCCAGCCATTTCTAATAATTCATCAATAGGTAATAGCTTACATCCTTCAGCTAAGAAGTCAGGAAGACCACCACATACTGATTCAACCAATTCATCAACTGATGGAATAGTTGGTAATGTAGGAATTTCTACACCATCTAAACCTGGAATTTCACTATCACTACTAATTCCGAAATCACCTTTTAATGATAATGATACTTTTGGAGCTTCATTATCTATTTTAATTGTGTATTCTTTAATACTAACATTTCCTGCATTATCAATAGATGTAATTGTTACAATTTCACCTTCTGTTTGTGCTTCAATAAATGTTTTATCTATAGTAGTATTTTTAACACCTGATAAATTATCAGTAGCATCATTATGATTAATTTCTACATCAGTAGTATACCAACCATTATTACCAGCAGTACCAGTTATAATTGCTTCATTAATTACTGGAGCAGTTGTATCTCTTTTTACTTCAATACTAACTACATCACTAACATTTCCTGCTTTATCAGTAACAGTACCAGTCACTGTATAAATACCATCTGTATTAATTATATCATGACTTAAACTACTACTTTTAATATCTGATAATGTATCACTACCAATTAAAGTAGGATATAAATCAGTATTATACCAACCAGTATCTACTTCAACATTAGTTACTTTTTCTTTTGCTTTTTCTGTTTTATTTAAGAAGCTAAATCTACTGTGTTTATAATCACATTCATCACCATTTAAAGTAACAGTGTAATTTTTTTCTTCTTCACAGTAATATTCTGTTTTAGTTTCATTATATTTATTTGTAGTTGCTAAAACACCATCTACATCATTAATAATGATATCATTTGCTGTAGGTTTAGTTTTATCAATTTTATATGCATCACTACAAACTACTTCTGATTGCACATCATATTTACTAATCATAACAACACATAATTTAGAAGATGCACTTTCTTCACTTATTACTAAGTTTGAACTTGTAGAAGTTGTTGGATCACATTCATTTCCTGTAGTAGTACAAGTTTTAATTGTGTAATCAACCTCTGTTGTATTTACTTCTACATTAACATCAGTATTAGTCCATCCATCTTCATTTACCATAGCATCACTACTTAATGTAAATGTAGGTGTTGGCGCTATTACTTTGTATTTACGAGTATAAGTTTTTTTGTTTCCAGCTAAATCATATGCTTCATAAACTACTTCTTTAATACCAGGTTCACTAGTATCTAATAAGTACATACGTTTATCGTAATCATAGTAAGCACCTGAACTAACATAGAATGTATCTTTTCCAGATAGTTCATCACTAGCTGAAATGTTTGAAGTAACTCTTACTTCTTCATTCATAGCTACTTCTATAATTTCACTATCGATTGTATCTGTTATAGTTGGTAAAGTTTTATCAATACCAAAAGTATGTTCTTCACCACCAAAACATTGTTCAGTAGTTTTGTTATCATTATCAGTAACTCTAACACATACTTTATGTTTAGCATTTTCATGAGATAAAATAACGTTAATCATTCCATCATTAAATGCTGATTCAGGATAATCTCTGTATGAACATGTTTCTTTTTCAAAAGTAGAACATATCGCTACAGCTTTAATACCCGTATTACTATTATCAGTAATATCTAATCTAATTGTAACATCTTCGTTAGCCCAATTATTTTCATTTATAGTATTATTTAAATCATATAAATTTAAAGTTGGAGCCGGAGCTACTACTGTTACATTAATTTTTTTATTACGACTATTTCCAGCGTTATCAATTGCTTTATAAGTAACTGTATAAACACCAGCTTTAGTTAAATCTAAATCACTATTTTTAATAGTAACACCATTAGTGCCTAACCCACTAAAAGTATCAGTAGCACTAACACCAGCTAATAAATCAACCGTTCCATTAATATCTACAGTAATATCTTCTGCAACTATCTTTGGTTTACTTTTATCTACTTTTAAAGTTTTAGTAACTGTTGTTTCATTTCCAGCTTTATCAGTAGTTGTAATAACTACTTCATGTGTACCATTTTTAGTAATTTCTTCAACACTTACTGTTGAATTTGCTATACCACTTGTTATATCACTTCCACCACTTGTAGAAAGTGTTAAATCACTTGTATACCAATCATTTAATCCTAGTGTTCCATTAACATCTAAGTCTGCACTAGTTGGAGCTGTTTTATCTAGTTTGAATTTATCTGAACAAGTTAAAGATGTTTTATCTCTATTATCAGTTGCTTGCACACAAACTCTATTTGTTGCTCCTTCTTGGAATATTTTAATTTTTTCTTTATCAGCTAAATCGTGTTTAGGAACACAATTATTTAAATTATTACAGAACAATACTTCTTTTAATCCAGTTTCACTGTTATCAGTTACTTCAACATTTATAAAGAAATCTTCATTTGCCCATCCATTTTCATTGAAAGCTGATTCATCTACAGTAAATTCAACTGTTGGAGCAGGTCTGTTATCTTCTACAGTAATAACTCTTTTTACTGTAGTAGTATTTCCAGCGTTATCTTTTACTGTATAAGTAAGAGTATATTCTCCTACTTTTTTAGTATTAACTTCTCCACTAACAGTAATATTTCCATTTACACCTGATAAAGTATCAGTTGCTAAAACATTACTTAAGTTATCAAAAGTTTCATTTAATTCTACTATATTATTTTCTACTCCAGTAATAACTGGTGCTTTAGTATCTACTTTAATTACTTTAGTAGTTACTGTAGTATATCCAGCATTATCAGTAGTAGTAATAGTAATTATTTGTTCATTAGTATCTTCATTAACTTCAGTTACATCAATAGTCGTTTTAGCGTGACCACTAGTTTTGTCACTACCATTAACTGGACTAATTGTAACGTATGAAGTATACCATCCATTTTCTCCTAGTTCTCCATCAACTTTAATATCACCAACTGTAGGATTTGTTGTATCTCTATTAATGTTTTCTACTACACTAGCAGTATTTCCAGCCATGTCACTAGTAGTTAAAATTATTTGACCACCATTAACATCACTATTAATTATTTCAGTATTAAGAGTTGTACTTGCGTGACCTGAAAATTCATCATCTCCATCACTTAATTTAGTAGCTGTAACATCAGTATAGTACCAACCATACTCGTTAACTGAACCACTAACAACCATTTCACCTTTTGATGGTGCAGTTAAGTCAATTTTGTAATCATTACTACAAACAACTTCACTCTCATCACCATTTGTATATGTTGCTTGAACACATAATTTATTAGTTAATGATTCATCTTTAAGCAGTACTATTTCTTTAGTTGAATCCATTTTTTCAGTTGGATTACAACTATCAGATGTAGTAGCACATGCTTTAATTTCATCTATTTCAAGAACAGTCTTTTCAACTGCATCGAATTCTAAATCAATATATTCATTTGCCCATCCATTAGCATTTATCGTATCATCTTCCATTTCGTCATCTTCAATAACATTGAAAGATACTTCTAAATCAGGTTTTACACTACCTTTTTCAGGTACAGCATTATTTGTATTTGCAAATGCAAATATAATTAAACCTATAATAATGAATAATAATATTGCTATAATTATTTTCTTGTTTCTATTCATAATTTCCTCCTAATTATTCGCCCTACGCGCATGATAATACCATAATTATACCATAATTACAATATTAAAAATCTATTTTGTATCACATATTGTATATTTTATGATATTTTCAACATACTTTGCCATATTTTAAAATAAAATATTGTTTTCTTCTATTGAATTTTCATATTCTTCTTTTGATAGAATACCTGGAATCTGATGATATTTTTTAATAAATTTAACATCACCAGCATTTATTAAATTTTGAAGTTCTTCATAAGACATTTCCTTTAAATATGTGTTTAATTGATAATAATATATATAATCATCATTATCATAAAATACTAATACTAATTCTTCAGTATCAGTTATCATTTGAGTTAAAGATAGTGTTGTTCCTGAAACAATTGTTAAATCTAAAAATAATTTATCTATTAAATATATTAGTTCAATTTCATTTAATTCTACTGGTCCTACTAAAGATAAAATAGTTCTTATAATATCATAATTAGTAAACTTAATGTTATTATTTTTCTCTTCCATATAGTTATTAATTAATTCCTCATAATTTAATAATGACGGAATTAACTCTTCAACATAATTAAAAACTTTTTCTTTAAATGGAATTTCCACTTTAGGTAGTTCTCCATTAATTTTAGAATTTAACATGCTGCTTGTATAAAATGAACTTATCAAATCAAAATCATAGTACCTTCCATAAATACAGACTACTAATGAAAAATGTTCATCCATGAAACAATATTCACTGTCATATTCAGAAAAATATCCTTTATCTTCATCTTTAGGAAATGATACAACTCCTATTTCCGATAACAACTTAGCAAATAAAGTATTTATTACATAGCAATTAACTTTGTTATTTTCATAATTTAATTTATTCATATTGCTGACTTGGAAATAATCATAATATCTATCATTTTCTACATAGTAATCTTTACTATAAGAGAATATTTTCCCTAATAAAAAATAAATATGTAAAACTTTTTCTTCATCGTTATAATTATCTGGAATACTATTTATAATAGTATTTTTTAATAATTCATCTAATTCTATAGAAGCTAGAACTTTCTCAAACATATAAATTTCCCCTTTTTTTGAGTTATACTAACACATATTTTAGAAATAGACAAGAAAAAACTATCCTCAGATAGTTTTATTTATTTTTCATAGCTTTAAACATTTTCTTCCAAAGATCTTTAGAAGAGTAATTTAATATACCTACTTTATATATTTTAAGTCCATAAATAATTAATAGAGCATTTGTGATAATCATTATTATAATAGATATAAACATATCAGTTAATGCTAATTCACCTGATAGTAATAACGATGGTGATAAAATGGCTGATATGAATGGTATATATGAACATACTTGAATAAATAATGAACCTGTAAATGCACTTGATAACATTGTTAAATAAAATCCAACTAATGATATTATCATAATAGGCGTTTGAAGTTGTTGAAAATCTTCTATATTAGTTGTCATACTTGCTAATATACCAGCTAATAATGAATATGCAATAAATGTTAATATAATTAATATTAATGTCGTTGGTATTACTACAATTAAATTAATATCTCCAAACATTTTTAATATTTCAGATAAAATATCAGTAACTTCTCCTGGAACGATATTATTATCTCCTGTAGTTAAAAGTCTAGTTCCAAGTCCTATAACACCATATAAAAATAATAATAAACTTTGAGCTAGTACAAATAAGTTACCAGCTAATACTTTAGAAAAGAAATGAGTTTTAGCACTAACATTAGATATTATAATTTCCATTCCTCTAGTAGTTTTTTCATCATTTACCTCAGCACCAATCATTTGTACTAAGAAAATAGACAACATAAAAATTGGTAAAATTAAAATCGGAGTTAACATAGACATTAAATTTTCTACTTCTTCTTGTTCTTCATTTAGATCTTTATCAAAATATTCTCTTTCAACTTCTATAGGCGCTTGAATAAAGGCTAACTGTTCAATACTTACGTCACTCTTTATTGTTGCGAGAGCTACTTTTGTTGAATTTATAGCACTAGTAAGTGTTTGTGTATCGGTAAGAGATAAATATTCTTCACTAATAATTTTAGCTTTTAGAGTATTTGTTTCATCAGTATCAAATATTACTACATATTCTTCTTCACTAGACTCTTCAATTTCTTTTTCTAGTTCAACTAAAGTCTTATCAGTTTTCTTAACTTCATAAGCTTCTTCTGTGTTATCAGATAAAATACTATTTGTTAATTTAATTTGTTCTGAAAATATATCATAACTTTCATTAGTATTATCAATAACATAAATAATTGGTTTATCATCAAAGTCTCCACCAAAGGTTTTAACTATAGTATCAATATTAGAAATACCTACTATTGCGATAAGAAGTAAAATATTAGCAGCAACAAACCATTTAGTACATAGTTTTCTTTTAATACTCATCCAAGTTAAATACCATAATTTACTTTTCATATGCTTCACCTACTTTTTCTACAAATATTTCATTTAAAGATGGTTCTTCAACTGAAAATTTAATAATGTCTGTAGCTTTTTTTACTTCATTAAAAACATCTTTTATAATATCTTTACTTTCTATTTTAACTACCTTCTCAAGACCTTCATCATAAACATCAATCACACCATTAATGTTTTTAAGTGATGCTTCATCAACACTTCCCTTAATATATATATTTTTCTTTCGAAAATCTTCTTTAATGTCTTTTAATTTACCACCCAAAACTACTTTACCTTTTAAAATAACTAATAGTTTTTCACAGAATAATTCAACATGTTCCATACGATGTGAAGAAAATATAATTATACTCCCCTTCTTACTCATTTCTAATATTTCGCTTTTAAATAATTCAACATTAAACGGATCTAACCCTGAAAATGGTTCATCTAATATTAATAATTTAGGTTCATTGATAATAGCACTTATAAATTGAATTTTTTGTTGATTACCTTTAGATAATTCTTTTATTTTTTTATTCATGTATTCACTAACACCAAATTTATTTAATAAAAATTCTAATCTTTCAACTATTAATTTTTCATTCATCCCTTTAAGACGACCATAATATATTATTTGCTCTTTAACAGTTAACTTTGTAAGTAAACTTCTTTCCTCAGTTAAAAAACCTATTGTATCAGTTACATCATAATCTATTTTTTTACCATCTAAAGTGATTGTTCCTTCTGTAGCATCCAGCAGTCCCATAATCATTCTAAATGTTGTAGTTTTACCAGCTCCATTAACTCCTAACAAACCAAATATTTCACCTGGTTTTACACTAAACGATAAGTTATCTACCGCTTTAAAATCACCATAATATTTAGTTACATTTTTTAATTCTAACATTTTGTCACTCCTTACTTTATATAATTTATTATATCACTTATAAAATTCAACTACAATAAAAAGAGTATTAATACTCTTTTATAATAACTTTAAAACATCATTAAATGTAACCAAAATCATTAGCCCCATTAAAAAGATAAATCCAACTAAATGCATAATATTTTCAACTGTTGTGTTAACTGGTTTACCAGTGATTTTCTCTATTATTAAGAATAATAATCTACCCCCATCAAAAGCAGGAATTGGTAATAAATTAATGAATGCGACATTAATGTTTAAATATCCAACTAAATACAATAAGTCTAAAAATCCATTTTCAGCTGATTGTCCAACAACATTAAATATACCAACTGGTCCTGATAACGAATTTAAACCAATTGCTCCAGTAACTAAATACATAATTAGTAATAGCATTTGATGAATTAAACTAACTATTTTAAAAAATGCATAGCTAATCGAATCTAATAGTCCATATTTAACTTCATTATTTAAAGCAAAACCATATTTATAATAAGTAGTATCATCAACAGTTACTTCTTTAGCTGATAATTCAACTTCTTTCGTTTTGTTATCTTCTGTTTCTACTGTTAAATTAACTTTACTACCATCAGCAACAACTAACTTAAGCATTAATTCGTCTACAGAAGTAATTTTATTTCCATCAAGTTTTTTTACTTTATCTCCAACTTTTAATTCACTATTATAAGCTGGATAATCTTTTTCAAGACTACTTACTTCAAGTGGATCTTTTGGTACTCCACTGATTAATCCTACAATTACTAAAATTATAAAACCTAAAATAATATTAAACATTATTCCCGCTATAACTGTTAATACTTTTTGATGCCATTTCTTTTCTTGAAATCTTTTTTCAACCGGTACATCTGGATCAATTTCTACTGTTTCTCCAGCCATACTTACAAATCCACCAATTGGTAAAAGTCTTATAGAATAAACTGTTTCATCACGTTTACTCTTACGAGAATAAATTTTAGGACCCATACCTATAGAAAATTCATACACATATATTCCTGCTTTTTTTGCAAAAATAAAGTGCCCTAATTCATGTATAAATACTACAACTCCTAAAACTAATACAAAATATATAAATGTCATTTAGTCCCCCTATATGATTGTTATTACAAAAATAAATCCTAATACAGTAAATATAATACTATCTAAACGGTCTAAAACACCACCATGACCAGGGATTAAATTTGAAAAATCTTTTTTTCCATAATATCTTTTAATTGCTGAGAAGACTAAGTCTCCAAATTGACCTAATAGTGATAAGAACAATGTTGCCACTACTAATACTACTACATTACTTACATTACCTATAACTAAATAATAATATATAGTTGCTATTAAAGTTCCCATAAATGTTCCAACAACCATACCTTCAACAGATTTTTTAGGTGATATTTCTTCAATTAGCTTATGTTTACCAATAAGTCTACCACCTATATAAGCATATGTATCTGATAAAATAGTTATTATAAATAAATAAATTAAATATGTAATATCAATAGCTCTAAGTAAAATTAATAAATTAAAGGCAGATCCTAAAAAGAATAATATACCTATCATAAAAAAGGCATCATTGACACTATATACTTTAGTATCTTTATATAATACTACTGGTAGCAATAAAGATAAGAACATTGCTGATAGTATTCTAAAATCAATATTAAATACAAATTTACTATGCTCTATATTAAATATAACCAATATTGCGAAAAGTATATATGATATTAAACTAATTAAAACTGGTAATTGTTTTTTAGTTTCTTTTATTTCTATTATTTCTTTTAATGCAAATAAACCAATTGCTAAAACAGCAACATTGTATATATCTCCCCCAATTAAAAAGATTGGTATCATTACAGCTAACATTACAGCTGCACTAATTGTTCTTGTTTTCATTTTTAATTCCTCCAAATCTTCGATCACGTTTATAGTAGTAATCGACTGCTTTATCATATTCCTTTTCTAAAAAGTCAGGAAAATAAGTATCAGTAAAATATAGTTCAGCATACGCTAATTGATAAAGCATAAAATTACTTAATCTCTTTTCACCACTTGTTCTAATCATTAAATCAATTGGTGGTAAATCGTTATATAAATATTTACTTACTAATTCTTCATTAATATCTTCAATTTCTATTTTATTTTTCATAATTTTTTTTATAGTATCAACTATTTCTAGTTGTCCACCATAATTTAAACAAATATTAATTGTTCCATTAGTATTATTTTTAGTATCATCTACTGCTTTATTCATAACTTTTATTAATTTGCTACTAAGATTATTTTTACTACCTGAAAATACTATTTTAATATTATTTTCTTTAAACACTTTTATTTTACTAAACATTTTTACAAATAAATCCATTAAGTAATCTACTTCTTTTTTTTCTCTTTTAAAATTTTCAGTTGAAAATGCATACACACTTAACACTTCTACTTCACTTTTTAAAATGTATGAACATAGTTTTTCTAAAGTTTCACTTCCAGCTTTATGTCCCATACTTCTTGCTAAGCCTTTTTCTTTAGCCCATCTTCCATTACCATCCATAATAATAGCTACATGCCTTAATTCATTCATTCTTTTACCTCACACTATTATTATAATATATATATAGTTAATATTCAAGAAATATGATTCTGATAAGTATGAAAAAAGAAGTCCTAAGACTTCTTTAAAAATTATCAATGCTTATTCGAACTAGTTTGTTTTGTTGAATATAGCTACTAGCTTGTACTATTGTACGAATTGAGTTAGCCATACGACCACTCTTTCCAACTACTCGACCCATATCAGTTGGATCTACTAAAACAGTAATAACAATAGTATCTTCTGTTTCATCAAGTAATTTAACTGTAACTACATCACTTTTTATAGCAACGCTTTTTACTAAAAATTCTGTTAATTCGACTAATTTCATAATTAATTTCCTTTTTTCATTTTACTTTCGTGGAATTTTTTCATTACACCTTGTTTAGATAATAAACTTCTTACAGTATCAGTTGGTTGTGCACCATTGTTTAACCATTTTAATGCTACTTCTTCATTAACTGTTACATTGTTATCTTCTTTAATTGGGTTGTAAGTTCCTACGTTTTCGATAAATTTACCATCTCTTGGGCTTCTTGAATCAGCTGCTACAATACGGTAAAACGGAGCTTGTTTACTTCCCATTCTTTTTAATCTTAATTTAACTGCCATAATTTCCCTCCTTCACTTGTACTACAACTATAACATACTTTATAATCGGTGTCAACCTATTTTGGTGTACAGTTTAAATATTTAAAAAGAGTCAACATTTGTTAACTCTATAGATAATTATCTTCTACTTTATCAATTTCATCCATAATTTTATCATCAACATCATCTTCAATAGTGTCCCATGGATCTTCATCTTCTTCAATAGCAATTTTAACTTTAGCTTCTCCTACAATTTCAACACCCATTTCTTTTTCGATATCAAAATTAATATCTCCACTATCTAGAATGTTTACCCCTATACAAGTTGGTTGTTTTAAAGTTCTTACATTAATGTCAGTATCTCCACTAGTTGTTTCTTTAATTTTAACATTAAAAATATCATTATAATCTATTGTTTTATTCATTACTGTAGTCTTGCTATCATTATCATATGAATACCATATATTAACATCAAAACTACCATCTACTCCAACTTTATCTTTAGTTTTATATCCTTTAAAATTATGATTTATTACCCAGCAACCTAATACTGTAGTTGGTTTATCATTTGGTGTCATAGTATAATTATTTTTAAAATACTTTTTACCTTTTCCAACTATTGTTTTAGTTACTATTTCTTTATATAACGCCATAACTTCACCCCTCACATTAATATATGCAGTAATAAAAAAAAATGAACATATTAGTTCATTTTATTTATCTGTATTATCAAGTAATGATAATGATACTTTATTTTTATCTATATGAATCTCATCTACATAACAAGTAACTATATCTCCAACACTAACAACTTCACTTGGATGTTTAATATATTTATTAGTTAATTTAGAAATATGTGCTAATCCATCATTTTTAAGGCCAATATCAATAAATGCTCCAAAATCAATAACATTTCTAACAGTACCATCAAGCTTCATGCCTACTTTTAAATCTTCAATTTTTAATATATCACTTTTAAGCAGTGGTGCATTAGCTTCACTACGGTAATCACGACCTGGTGTTTTAAGACTTTCAACAATATCTGTTAAAGTATATATATCAGTTTTTAACTCCTTTGAAAGCAACTCTAAATCAATATTTTTAATAACTTCTATAAAATTATTAGTACCACTATCATCAATATTTAAATTTAATTTTTCTAATAGTTGTGAAGTTAATAAGTAACTTTCTGGATGGATGCTAGTTAAGTCTAACAGATTATCTCCATCAGTAATTCTTAAAAATCCAATTGCTTGTTCATATACTTTAGGTGTTATTACTTTCTTTTTAGTTAATTCAACACGTGATTTAATACCGTTATTACTTTCTCGGTAAGAAATAATTTTATCTACAGCTCTTTTATTAAGACCTGCAACATAACTTAATAATGCTGGTGATGCTGTATTAATATTTACACCTACTAAATTAACTACTTTAGTAACTGTAAAATCTAATGATGTACTTAACTCTTTTTTATTAACATCATGTTGGTATAAACCTACTCCAATACTTTCTGGATCTATTTTAACTAGTTCACTTAATGGATCTTGTAACCTTCTAGCAATACTTATTGCACTACGTTTTTCAACCGTTAAATTTGGATATTCCATTTGAGCTAATTTACTAGCAGAATAAACACTTGCTCCAGCTTCATTAACTACTGCATATTTAACTTTTAAATTATTATCTTTAATAAGTTTAGCAATAAAATCAACACTTTCACGACTAGCAGTTCCGTTACCAATTGCAATTAAATCTACTTTATAGTCATTAATTAACTTTAAAGTTATTTTAAAAGCTTCTTCTATTTTATTAATAGGTGCATGCGGGTAAATAACTTCTATCTTTTTTAAAGTTCCAAATTCATCTACTACTGCTAATTTACAACCAGTACGGTAAGCAGGGTCAAAACCCATTACTACTTTTCCTTTTATAGGTGAAATAAGTAATAAATTTTCTAAATTATCTTTAAAATTTTCAATAGCTTTTATACTAGCCTTCTCAGTTAATTCACTTCTAATTTCTCTTTCAATAGAAGGAGAAATTAATCTTTTATAACTATCTTTAATTGCATTAACAATAATATCTTTAGTAACTTTATTATTTTCTTTAATTAATTTACTTTCTAAATAATCAAATATTCTAGTTGTATCAAGTTCAATACTAGAAGATATTATATTTTCTTTAAGAGCTCTATTTATAGCAAGAACTCTATGAGGTTTAATATATTTTATTTGCTCTTTATAGTCATAATACATTTCATATACTTTATTTTCATCTATACTACTTTTTTTCTTTTTAGAAGTAAGTATTCCTGTATTATAACTAAAATTTCTTATCCATTTACGATAAAAAGCATTATCACTAATCCACTCAGCAATTATATAACTAGCTAATAAAATAGCTTCATCTACTGTTTTAACCTTATCAGTTAAATACTTAGAGGCCATAGCCTCTACTGTACCATTATTAGTAGCAGCCATAATCATTTTAGCTAGCGGTTCTAACCCTAAACTAATTGCTTCAGTAGCTTTAGTTTTTTTCTTTTCTTTAAAAGGACGATATAAATCTTCAACTTCAATTAATTTTGTAGCTGATAATATTTTATTTTTTAAATCATCAGTTAACAATTCTTTTTCATCAATTAATCTTATAACATCTTCTTTTCTTTTTAATAAATTTACTTGGTATACATATACTTCATTTATTTTTCTAATTTCTTCTTCATCAAGTGATCCTGTAACTTCTTTTCTATAACGCGCAATGAAGGGAATAGTATTCCCTTCACTTAACAATTCTAAAGTTCTTATTATACTTGATTCTTTAACATTTAGTTCATTACTAATTTGTTTAATTATAATCTCGTTCATATTACCTCTTTTTAATATACATCATTTTTCTTTAAAAATTCTTCTAAAGTAGTTTGATCTAAATAACCTTCTAAAACATCTACTACTTCATTGTCTTCAATTACAATTATAGTAGGAACAACATACCCACTTTTAGTAACTTCAAATCTTTCATTTAAATCTGCGTCTTCATCAATACTAAATTCAGTAGTGTTAACTACATAATATTCATTTCCTGTTTTATCTAATAACTTATTTAATACTGTATTTAATTCATTACTAATACTATTTTCTTCATTATGTAAAAATACTACATATCTTCCTTTCATTGATTTAGTTTCAACTAAGTAATCATCTAGTGACATATTAATTAAACCGCCACTCATACCTTGGTAGAAAAATGTAAAAAACACTATTAAAGCAATAACTAATCCCCCAATTGCAATAAAATACTTTCTAAAGCTTTTTTCAAGTAACCCTAACTCTTTAGCTTTTTTCTTCGTTTTTCTGATTATTCTTTTCATAAGTTTTCTCCTATTCTATTTTCTATAATTATTATAACACTATTTATTTGTTTTTAAAATAAAAAAGAGCAAAATTGCTCTTTATCTCTTATTATTTTTCGAAATCATTTAAAAAGTCATCAATTGTTAACATCTTTTCATCTATTTCTTTCAATGAAGTTTTATTTGTTTCCAAACTTTTTTCAGTTACTTTTTTAAAACTATCAACACTCTTTACTTCTGGAGTTTTAAATATTTGATCGTATTCTCCTTTAATAACACTACCAGTAGAATATCGGTCAGCTATATTAAATTCAGTACTTTTACAAATAGTTAATTTATCATCTTTTATAAAAGTCATTTGTTCTTTATTATCTAATATGAACGCATTTTTGATATAGTATGGATTAGTTTTAACTTCTCTTACTAATTGAACACCACGACGAGCTCGACTTATTTTTTCAAATTCAGTAATCTTAACTCTTTTTGCAGTATTTTTCTCAGTTATTATTGTTATATATTCATTATCTTGATTAAATAAACTCATACTAACTACTTTATCTTCTTTAAGAGTAATTGCTTTAACTCCACCAGTTTTAAGCCCAGTAACTGGTACTTCATCGATATCATACCATAAACCATACCCTCGGTATGTAGTAATAAATATTTCTTTTTTCTGAGAAACTGTAACATTAATCATTTCATCATTAGCTTTTAATTTCATTAAACCAAGTGGTTTTGAATATCTTGTCACTAAGAAATCACTAAGATTTGTTCTTTTAATCATTCCACCACTAGTAATTGTAGTAACTACTAAATCAGTATTAAAATCAAATACTGGTATAGCTCCAATAATAGTTTCGTTAGCACTTGTTTTAACAATATTACTTATATGCTTTCCTAGTTCTTTCCATTTTAATTCTGGTATCTCATATACTGGAACGAATAAATAGTTTCCTAAATTAGTAAATAATATAATTGTATCTATCGTATTAACTTCGAATTTAGATATTACATAATCTCCTACTTTAACTACAGTTTCATCACTGTTAGCTAAGAAACTACGTTTACTTACTCTTTTTACGTAACCTTCACGTGTTACTACTACAACAACATCTTCGCGAGGTATCATAGCTTTTTCATCTATTTTTATTTCAGTAATTTCATCTTTAATTTCTGTTAATCTCTCAGTAGCGTACTGTTCTTTAATAACTTTCAAT
The DNA here is from genome assembly GCA_964369865.1 of uncultured Muribaculaceae bacterium. Taxonomy (GTDB): domain Bacteria; phylum Bacillota_I; class Bacilli_A; order RF39; family UBA660; genus MGBC107952. The sequence goes on from CAYJFL010000008.1 coordinate 33,166, forward strand.
TCTTTTTTAATAACATATTTTAATTTTTCTTCATCTTCTAATATAGCTGATAATATTTTAATATCTAACGCTAGTTTAGCATGTTCTTCTTCTAGAAGTGTTACATCTGTATTAGTTAATTTATATAATTGTAACATTACAATAGCATTAGCTTGTAGTTCTGAAAAACCATATTTACTTACTAAATTAGCTTCAGCATCACGTTTGTTTTTACTGGATCTAATCGTTTGTACTACTTCATCTAATATAGATAAAGCTTTAATTAAACCTTCTACTATATGCATACGTGCTTTAGCTGTTTCTAAATCATATTTTGTTCTTCTTGTTACTACTTCTTTTTGATGATTAATATAAGCATCTAAAAGTTCAAGAATACCTAAAGTCATAGGGCGATTATTTACTATTGCTACCATATTATAATTATAACTAATTTGTAAATCAGTATTTTTATATAAATAAGATAAAATTAAATCAGTATTAGCTTCACTCTTAGTATCTATTACAATACGTACTTCTTCATCACTTTCATCTCTTACATCAATGATTCCATCTATTTTTTTATCTATTCTAATTTCATCAATTTTTTTAATAATATTTAATTTGTTTGTATCAAAAGGTATTTCAGTAATTACAATACTAGTTACTTTTTTTGTAGTTTCTAAACTTAATTTACATCTAACAATAACTTTTCCACGACCTGTTTTAAAAGCATCAATAATTCCATTTTTTCCCTCTACGATTGCTCCTGTTGGAAAATCTGGTCCTTTTACAATATTTAATATTGAATCAAAGTGACAATTTGGACTATCAATTCTTTTAATTGTAGCATCAATTATCTCACCTAAATTATGTGGTGGAATATTAGTAGCATATCCACTACTTATTCCACTACTTCCATTTACTAGTAAGTTTGGAAATTTTGCTGGTAATACTGTTGGTTCTATCATACTGTCATCAAATGTTGGTGCCATTTTAACAGTATTCTTTTTAATATCATGAACCATCTCTCCAGCTATTTTAGATAATCTTGCTTCAGTATAACGCATTGCTGCAGCAGTATCACCATCCATTGAACCATTATTACCTTGCATATCAACAAATACAGTATTTTGTTTCCACCACTGACTCATACGAACCATAGCATCATAAATACTAGAATCTCCATGAGGGTGATAATTACCCATTACATTACCTACTGTTTTAGCACTTTTACGATAAGCTTTATCATATGTATTGTGATCTACATACATTCCATAAATAATTCTTCGTTGTACTGGCTTTAAACCATCTCGTGCATCAGGAAGAGCACGCTCTTGAATTATAGATTTAGAATATCTTGCAAATCTATCACCCATAATATCTTCAAGAGAATAATTATAAATTTTTTCTATTATATCTTTCATGCTACCTCCTTATTAAATTACGTAATCATCTTCTAGAGAAAAATCAACATTTTCTTCTATCCATTCTTTTCTAGGTTCTACTTTGTCCCCCATTAATACAGAAACTCTTTTTTCAGCTAATGCCGCATCAAATACATTAACACGATATAAACGTCTACTTTCTATATTCATAGTAGTATCTCTAAGTTCTTGATAGTTCATTTCACCAAGTCCTTTGAAACGATTTATCTCTACTTTTTTATTTTTATTTTTTTCTATATATTCTTTACGCTCATCTTCATTCCATGCATAAACTTTTTCTTTACCGCAAACCATTTTATATAATGGTGG
>CAYJFL010000009.1:0-2874 GCA_964369865.1 uncultured Muribaculaceae bacterium
TTCATTAACTCCTTCTTCATTACTAAATTTTAATTCATAATAATATTTAACATTCTTAATACTAATATAAAAATATATTCTATCTTTCAATAGTAAGTCATCTTCAATAATAGTTATATTATCTATTTTTAAATCTAAATAATTACTTATAAAGCTTTTTATATATGCATCTGATTTTTTATTATTTTTATATAAATAATAAAATACTTTATCATTTAATAGTGGTGTTAATTTTTTATTCATATATTCCTCCTAATAAACTTTTATCATATTTGTAATTATTGTTAAAATTACTATTTTTTAAAATTAAGCTTTATATTTATTAATTTAACCAAAAAAGTACTAGAATATTCTAGTACTTTTACAATTTTATAATTATTTTTATTCACATTCATTAACTTTATTAGAAATATATTTATATATATCATACATAGTATCTAATGGAATTGGTTTTTGAAATCTTACTTTCAGTTCATAACCACTAGTAGTATATATTTCAAATGCTGTATTAATATTTTTAATTTCGATGTTATATGTTGATATGGATTTAAATGGTACTGTATATATACTTCTTCTAAATCCCCTAATACCACGACAATCTACTATAGTAACACCTCTATTAGTTAATATAAATAAATCTCTAGTTGCTTGACATATTATATGTACTTTTTCATCTTCATTAAATAATTTTTTTACTTCTTCTTCCAAATCATCAAAATTAATTATTTTAGTATAAGTTAATTCTGCTGTTAAAGGTTTAAATTTAATATAAGCCATATATCCTCCTATTTTAACATTCCTATTTTATCAAAAGGATATATACGTATCATTGCTTCTCCAACGATATCATCTTTTTTGATAAGACCTAATGTTCTACTATCTACTGATTCACTACGATTATCACCTAATACTAAATACATATTATCAGGAATTGTTTCATAACCAATATGTTCCATCTTAAAATCATCACTATCATTTAACTCTTCAGTAATATAGTTTTCTGTATATATTTCATCATTAATATATAATTGATTATTTATAATCTCTACCTTATCTCCAGGTAAACCAATAACTCTTTTAACCATATAATTACCGTCATTAAATTTAACGCTTACTATGTCTCCTCTTTCAATATCAAAAAAGGCATATTTAGCTTTATTTAAGATAACTAAATCTCTGTCACTTAGAGTATTTTTCATAGAATTACCTACTACTTGTTGGAGCGAAACTATATAGATTATTATTAATAAAATTAATGCGATAAATATTATATAACCAATAGTATCTTTTAAAAATTCCTTAATAGTTCTAATATCCATATAATTTCTCCTTTAATTAATTACTTAATCTTTTTAATATAGTTTCTTTACCAATTAAGTAAATTGTATCTGGAAGCTCTGGTCCGTGCATTTTACCGCTTGTTTTAATTCTAATTGGCATAAATAACATTTTACCCTTAGAGCCAGATTTCTCTTTAGTATTATTTATAGCAGATTTAATATTATCTACATTCCACTCTGTAATTGTACTTATTTCATCTTTAAATAAACTTAGAGTATCATCTATACCTTCACTACCCATAAACTCTAATTCTTCTTCTAAAAGAGTTATATCATCTTCAAAAAACAATGAAGTTTCTTCTACAATTTCTTTACCAAAACTTATATGATTTTGATAAATTGTTACCAAATGTTTAATCCATTCATCACTTTTATTACTTAAATCATAAGCTTCTTCTAAATGTCTTTTTGTTATTGATAATAAAGCATCTATATCTAATTTTTTAACATAATGAGCATTAACCCAGTTTAATTTTTTAATATCAAATACAGCTGGAGATTTATTTATACGACTTGGATCAAATATATTTGATAATTGTTCAAGAGTAAAAATTTCATCATTAGTAGGAGGACTCCATCCTAATAAAACTAAATAGTTAACTATTGCTTGTGGTAAGTAACCATCATTGTATAAATCCATAAATGATGCATCACCATTTCTTTTACTTAATTTTTTTCCATCACTACCATTAACCATTGGTAAATGAACATATACTGGTTTTTCCCAACCAAATGCCTCATATAATAGATTATACTTAGGTGTACTCATTAAATATTCATTTCCTCTTGCTACATGTGTAATACCCATTAAATGGTCATCTACTACATTAGCAAAATTATAAGTAGGATATGAATCACTCTTAAGTAAAATTTGATCTTCTAATATTCTATTTTCAACTGTAATTTTACCATAAACAATATCTTCATAAGTACTTACACCTTCTTTAGGCATCTTTTGTCTTATAACATATGGAACACCAGCATCTATTTTTGCTTTGATTTCTTCATCTGTTAATTTTTTACATTCACCATCATACATAAAAGCAATTTTTTCTTCTTCTGCTTGTAATCTTAACTTATCTAGTCTTTCACTTGTACAAAAACAATAATAAGCATGACCTAATTCAACTAGTTTATGAGCATATTCTTTATATATTTCTAAACGTTCACTTTGAGTATATGGACCATACTCTCCACCATTATTTGGTCCTTCATTAAATTCTAGACCACAAAGTTTACAAGTGTCATATATAAATTCAACAGCACCATTTACTTTTCTTGTTTGATCTGTATCTTCTATTCTTAATATAAAATCTCCATTTGAAGTTGCTGCTAATAAATATTCATATATTGCACTTCTTAAATTACCTACATGCATAAACCCTGTAGGACTTGGAGCATAACGCGTTCTTACTTTCATTCTAATCACCTATTACATTTTACCAAATTAATAGCTATATTACAAATAAATACTAGCTATTTTATTATGTTATAAAAAAAATAACTTAATCAAATAAGTTATTTTTTAATTATC
>CAYJFL010000009.1:2884-31553 GCA_964369865.1 uncultured Muribaculaceae bacterium
GTTAATACTTTTGATTTTTGTAAAGTCATTGTAGCTTCTATTACACTACCTAGAGATTCGTTGATTTTAGTAAATTCATTTGTATCTGAAACAACAGGCACATATTCTCTAACACTATCTAGTTGAGAAGCTGATAAAACATTAATTGCTTCTTTGTAAAAACCTTTAATAGCGCTAAAATCTTGTGTTATTCTGCCATTACCTTTACTTAAGTATTGAAAATTACTTTCTTTAATAATTGTGTTTACTAAATTTGTCATATTATTCTCCTTTTTCGACAATACTGTCAATTAATAAGTCTGTGTCATGATTGAAAAAAGCAGTTTTTAATATTTCATCACCAATAAGTTTACCAACAATATTACAAGCGGTAATCTCTTCTTTGAAGAAATCATCTTCTCCAACATTTCCAACCAACATATTTGCTATTCCTGCAATATAACCAATATTTATTCCAACAAATTTTTCATCTTTATCAAAACCAATATTTCCATTTTTATTCATAATAATTCTTATAACAATATTCATAAAATAATTTCTAGAATCTTCAACACGTTCTAACTCTTTAACATTAATAGTTAATTTATTTAATTTACTATTATAGTCAAGAGGGAATGCATTAACATAAACAGAAACCTTTTCTATTTTTAATGTTTTTAAATTATTACATAAATCTTCTAAGCTAATATCTTTAAAAGTTTCATGGAAAACATTAACTAATCCTAAAATGTTTTCTTTAATTGGTGCATCAATTTTTTTATTTAAATTTAATGCTGTTTCTACGTCTGTCATATTCATTATATCACCCTAATATTCCTTTAATATTTATTATAGCAATATGTTTATAAATTATCAATATTAAATTAGATAATCCTTGATAACTTAGTTATATATTCTACCACAAATAAAAAAAAAGAAAAGACTTTTCTTCTTTTCTTTACACTATATATGTCAACTCTCCCATTTCACTAGTTGGAACAAATCCAGCTGCTTCAACTAATAAATCAGGTATTCTATTAATAACACTAGCACAAGTTAATTCAACAGTATTTGGTCTATTAACAGTTACTGTTGTTGTTGGTTCACCTTCAATAGTCCATTCATTTCTATCAAATTCACTACTATCATAAACTTTACCAATACATTCAGCAACAATAGTTACTCCTTCTTTAGTTTCAGTAGTTACAACTGCACTCATTCCAGTAGCGTCTCCTGCTTTAATAGTCATATTTAAAGTACTACTAGTAATATCTTTATCACTTACTATTGGTACACATTTTTGTACTTGTGAAGTAATTGTTAACCCTAATTTATCACAAATCCAACCACTAGCGCTCCACATGTATGAAGGTAAAAATTTACCTTCTGCTATTAAATTGTTTCTCTCATCAACACTAATATTATCAGCACTTGCTATTTCACTTTCAAATTCACCTAAAGTTAAACCTGCACCATGAGCTTTAGCTAAAGCAATTCCATAATCTTCAACATTATAGCTACTACTTCCTACTATTTTATTAATTTTATGAGTAGTACCAGCCATTAATGAAATTAAATTTCCCCAAGCTACATCTTGATATCCATTTCCTGTTATCGTACAGTTATTTTCTAACGCTACTTTATCAAGAGCCATAGTCATAGCTGGTGATGAAGTAATTGGATAAAATGCTTCTTCACAAGTAGTAATCGCATTAACTCCTAATCTAGCACATAACATTAGAGATTCATAAACATCTGACATTAAACTCATTGTAGTTACTATACAAACATCAGGTTTTACAGTTTTCATCATTTCTTCAGCATTATCAATGCTAACAATTTTCACTCCTAATGGTTCACATCCTAATATATCTCCTATATCTTTACCAACTAATGCAGGATCAGCATCAACTGCCCCAACTATACTAGCACCTTTTTCTATTGCATAACGCATTGTGTAGATACTCATTTTTCCACACCCATATTGAACAATTTTTACTCCGTCCATAATATATTCCCCCTTTATTATATAAATATATTATAACATTTTTTAGAAAAAATTGAACTAACAATTATTATAATTTAAAAAATATTCTTATATTACTAATAATTCATCTAATTTATCAATAATTATCTCATCATTATTTACAATAAGGTTCATTATAACTTTATTTTCAATATATTCTTCAATGATTTTATCTATTTTTCTAGCCCCAAACTCTTCATATTCACATTTATTAATTATCTCTTCAATTATATTATTTCTAATTATTAATTTAATATTTTTACTTTTATACTTTCTTTTTAATTTATTTATTTTTTTAACAACTAATTTTTTTATTACATCATAATTTAATTTATCAAAAACTATAATTTTATCTAATCTATTAATAAAAGGAACTGAAAATACTTCTTTTAATTTATTAATTGCTTTTTTATTTTCAGAATCTTTAAATCCAATATTTATATCATGAAACCCTACATTGGAAGTCATAATAATTGTTGTATGATCAAATCTTATTACTTCCCCATTAGAATTCTTTATTTTACTGTCATCAAGTATTTGTAGAAATAAATTAATTACTTTAGGGTTGGCTTTTTCTATCTCATCTAGAATTAATACACTATATGGTTTCGTTCTTATTTCATCAAATATAGTTGTGTCATTAAACCCTATATAACCAGGTGGTGATCCTATTAACTTAGAAACACTATGACTTTCAATAAATTCACTCATATCAAGTTTGATTATATTTTTATTACCTACTAATCGTTCTGCGAATAGTTTAGCCAAATAACTTTTTCCTACACCGCTAGGTCCAGAAAACATATAAGCATGGCATCTGTTTTTTGTAGTAAAACCAAATTTATTTTTTTTGATTAAGTTATTAACTAAATCTAAGGCTTTATCTTGACCAAATAATTTACTGCTTAATTCTTTTTTTATTTTACTTACTATTTTATCGTTATCACTACATAATTCATAAACCGGTATACCAGTTTTCATATTTATAACTGCTTTCACATCATCTAAAGTAACTGTTTTATTATCTTTATTCTTATTTAATTTAAGTTCTATATTATTAACTTCATTTGCTAATTTATTTTCTTCATTTCTAAGTAACAACGCTTCATCAAATAAATCACTTTCTAATAAAGATAATTTTTTCTTTTTAATATCCCCTAATTGCTTATTTAACTTATTATATTTTTTTGTATTTTTACTTTCTTTAAGACTAGCTTTTGCACATACTTCATCTAATATGTCAATTGACTTATCAGGTTCTTCACGATCAAATATATAATCATTTGTAAACTTAATTATACTCTCTATAATATCAACAGATATTGTTACTGAGTGAAATTCTTCATATATTGGTTTTAGTTTAAGTAAAATATCTTTCACTACTTCCCTAGATGGTGTTTCGATATTTATCTTTTGAAATCTTCTCGCTAACGCTCCATCTGGTTCTATATATTTTTTATATTCTTTAGTAGTCGTAGCTCCTATTAATCTTATCTTACCTCTTGCTAAAGCAGGTTTAAATATATTTGATGCATCAATAGCTCCTTCTGCTCCACCAGCACCCACTAAAGTATGAATTTCATCAATAAATAAAATAATTTCTTCATTATTTTCTACTTCCTTAAGTATTTTACGAATTCTATCTTCAAATTCTCCTCTATATTTAGTTCCAGCAACCGTTGATGCCATATCTAATGATATAACTCTTTTATTACGTAATGCATATGGTACTTCCTTCATAGCTATCATTCGACTTAATTCTTCTACTATTGCTGTTTTTCCAACACCTGGCGATCCAATTAAAATAGGGTTGTTTTTTGTTCTTCTCATTAATATCTCTAATAATCTATTTATTTCTTCTTTTCTTCCAATCACTGGATCATTAATACCTTTACTTGCTTTTAATGTTAAATCAACTCCTAATTCATCAAGCACTAATTTTTCTACAGTCTCTTTACTATTATTTATAATTTTAGGAGCAAACTCTTTATATAATTTATCTATATCTATTTTCATTGCTAGTAAAATTCTAATTGCAACTCCTTCACCTTCTTCTAATAAAGAAGAAAATAAATGATTAACAGTTACTTCACTATTATTATTTTCTTTAGCATTCAACAGAGCATTTTCAAGTATTCTTCTAAGCATAGGAGTATATAAAAACCATTCGCTTGTCTTACTTCCTATACCTACTATTTTTATTAATTCATTCTTAAATTTAGTATATGTTAATTTATATTCCTTTAATTTTTTACTTACACTTGTATTACTTTTTAAAATAGCTAATAGTAAATGTTCACTTCCAACATAAGGATGATTTAATTTTTTCATTTCATTTTTTGCTTCGACTACTACTATTCTTGCTTTCTCTTCAAAATTTCCGTACATAATATTCCTCCTATAACTAGTTTATGATTATAGTGGTAAATATTTTGTCTTTTAAACAAAAAAAAGAAGAAATTCATTCTTCTTTTTTCGTGTTTATTTTTATTTGCTAATATTTGCTAAATATAAAGCAGTTCTAACCATTTGTGCTGAATAACTCATTTCATTATCATACCAAGTTACTACTTTAACTAATTGTTTACCATCAACTTCTAATATATCAGTTAATTTTGAATCTACTAAACTACCATAGTATGATCCAATAACATCACTTGATACAATAGGATCTGTTGTATAACCTAGTGTTTCATTAGCATTATTTTTAAATAAATTATTTATTTCTTCTACTGTAGTATTTTTCTTAAGTTCAACAGTTAAATCAACTACTGATCCAGTTGTAGTTGGAACACGTAATGCACTTCCATCTAATTTACCTTTTAAATTAGGTAAAACTAATCCTACTGCTTTAGCGGCTCCTGTACTAGATGGAACAATATTACTAGCACCTGCACGTCCTCTTCTTGCATTTATACCCTTCTTATGAGCAACATCTAAAATAGCTTGATCATTTGTATATGCATGAACAGTTGTCATGTAACCTTTTTCAATACCAAATTCACGGTCTAATAAATCAACTACTGGAGCTAAACAATTTGTAGTACAACTAGCTGCACTAATTACTGTTTCACTTCCATCTAATGTTTTATGATTAACATTATAAACAATAGTTTTAATATCTCCCTTAGCAGGTGCTGAAATAATTACTTTTTGAGCTCCTGCTTCAACATGTTTACTAGCACTTTCTAAACTAGTAAATAATCCAGTACATTCAAATACTAAATCAATTTCCATTTCTTTCCATGGTAAATTTACTGGATCTTTCTCACTAACTATTTTAACTTTACGATCTTTAATAATAATATTACTTTCATCAAAACTAATATCATTTACTTTATAATTTCTATGCGAAGTATCATATTTTAGTAAGTATGCTAATTGTTCTGCATCAGTTAAATCATTTATAGCAACAACTTCTACATTAGGAACTTGTTCCAATATTCTAAATACTAATCTTCCAATTCTACCAAATCCATTTATTGCGATTTTTTTCATCTATATTCCTCTTTCTTCTTTATTAATAAAAGCAACTATTACCAATAAATTCTCTTAAAACAGAATCGTTTGGTACTTCTTCACTAGATAGTGGTAAGAAGTTTCTTAAAAAATTTATTAATCTTAGTGCTTCTGGATAATTTTTATTACTTTCATCAATTGAAAATAATAATGGCTCTGCATATATTTTTAATATACTTATTTCATATAGTAGTGCTGAATTTATAACTACATCAGAACTTTCAATGTACGGATAAATATATTTATTTTCACCTTCACGAATTTTATTCCACTGTGTTAAAGTATCACTAGCACTATTACCACGACTACGATTATCTCTAATCATTCTTCTTAATTTTCTTATATCAGTAGTATGTACTCTACTATGATTATCTACATTAAGTGGCGATAAAGGAGTTAAATATATTTTATATTTGTTTTTACTATCTACTAACATAGTTAACTTATCATTTAAAGCATGCAGACCTTCTACAATAATAATGTCTGTATCTTTTTTAAGTTGTAACCATTTACGTTTATACTCCTTTTTACCAACTACAAAGTTATATTCAGGAAGTAAAACACGTTCTCCATCTAATAAACGCATCATATCACGATTAAATGATTCTAAGTCAATAGCATTAACTGATTCAAAATCATACTCTCCTTTATTATTTCTAGGAGTATCTTTTCTATCTAAAAAATAATCATCGATAGAAATTTGATGAGCAGTAATTCCTTGACTTCTTAAATATACTTCTAATTTTTTTGAAGTTGTAGTTTTACCACTACTACTAGGACCAGCAATAAGTACTAACTTAATATCATTTTTACTATCAGATATCTTTTCAGCAACACTTGCTAACTGACTATTATACTTAGCTTCACTTATTCTAATTAAATCATTGTAATTATGTGTAGTAACAAATTCATTTAAATCAGCTGCATTTCTAATTCCAACTGTATCACACCAGTCAATATATTCTTCATATTTTTCAAATACTTTACCATAGTGATTATATTCTAAAGTACACTCTGGATTAGTGATATTAGGAAATCTAATAACAAATCCTTTTTTATCAACATATGTAAGTTTAAATTCGTCAAGCAATTTTGTACTTGATGCTAAACCACTATAAAAATAATCATAAACATTACCTATTCTATATAAGTGAATATTAGCATTACTTATATATTTAAGAGCTTTAACTTTATCAATTTGATTTTTTTTCTCAAAATAATAAGATGCATCACTACGAGAAACACTAACTTTTTTTATTTCTAAGTCATCTTCACAATGTTTATGCATTAATATTTCTAAATCATTTACTATTTCTACTGTCATTTCTTTATTTACTACTTCACAATATATACCATTATCAATTGAATGTTCAATTATAACTTCAGTATCATCACCTAGTAACATTTTTATAGAATATATCATTAAAAATTGTAATGTGTTTTCATATATATAATGCCCTATTTCACTACTACGATCATAAAAAACCACTTCTGAATCTCGAGTAATTTTATCAGATAATGGAGTCAAATAATTATTAACTTTTGCAATTAAAATAGGATAAGTAAATCTATCTCTAAAATCTTTACTTATTTCTTGAAAAGTTGTATTAGGCTCATAAGTATTTACATCAAAATTTCCACTTTTAACTTTAAACTTATACATATTATCCCTCTATTCTAAATATCATTTTATCAAAAAAATACAAAAAAGTATATAACTATGTCGTATATTAATATGTATATTTAAAAATAAAATATATATGATAAATATAGAGAGGGTGAAATAATGTTAATACCAACTGTAATTGAAAAAAGTAACAACTCAGAACGTGCTTATGATATATATTCAAGATTATTAAAAGATAGAATAATAATATTAGGAGGAGAAGTAAATGATAATAGCGCTAATACAATAGTTGCTGAACTTCTTTACTTAGATTCTATTAATCATGAAGATATAAATTTATATATTAATTCTCCAGGTGGTTCTATTAGTGCAGGTATGGCAATATACGATACTATGAATTTAATTAAAAGTGATGTATCTACTATATGTATGGGAATGGCTGCTAGTATGGGGGCATTTTTATTATCAAGCGGAGCTAAAGGTAAACGTTATTGTTTACCTAATAGTGAAGTAATGATACATCAGCCACTTGGAGGAGCTAAAGGTCAAGCAACAGAGATACAAATTGCTGCCGAGCATATATTAAAAATAAAATTAAAATTAAATAAGCTACTAGCTAAAAACTGTAAACAAAGTTTAAAAAAAGTTGAAGTAGATACTGAAAGAGATAACTTTTTAGATGCTAAAGAAGCATTAGTTTACGGTCTAGTAGATGAAATATTAACTAAATAGTATTCAAATACTATTTTTTTTGATATACTTTAATTGTGGTGATACTATGAAGGTAGAAGAAAATAGATTTAAACTTAGTACTGCTTATATACTACTTGGTTTATTGTGCCTTTTTTGGTATTTTTTTCTAACTGAAGAAGGTAGTATGCGAAGAATGTATTTAACTACTGATTTAAATGTTGCTCTTACTTATGATGTAAATACAATAAGTACATTATCTGATGGAACACTATATACTTTTACCCCAGCAACTTATACTGATAACAATAAAAAACATTTTTATAAATGTATAAAGGAAGACATTATAATAAAATGCTCTTCAGTACGTGAAAATGATGAATATGAATATAATTATCAACAATAAAAGACTTAGTAATTTATTTTACTAAGTCTTTTATTTAATTTTTTATAATAAACAAATCCTTGATAATACTGTTTAGCTATATCATTTTTTATTGACACTATCAAACCTCAAATGATAATTTTTCTTTTCTTTAAATATACTATGAACTTTTTCATTAGAAAATATTCCAACTTCATTAGAAAATTCTTCATTCATCTTATCAATAGATTTTCTTACATTATTAGTTTTATTAACTTTTTTATTTTTTTTCATAAAGTACCACCTCCGGTACTTTAATATAATACCCTCATAATGATAAATTATTCATTTATAAAAATGTTTTTATAATAAATCAGAAAACTCTTCTTCATTTAAATTAGTAATAGTCATTACGCTATTAACACACTCATCTACATAACTACTATAATCAAATCTTGATTCTATTTCTAAACATTTATCTAATTTGGGATGAATTACTGGATGCTTTGGTAAAAATATAGTACAACAATCTTCATGAGGTAATATACTAGTTTTATAAGTACCTATTTTAGTTGCTAAATCAATTATTTCTAATTTATCCATACAACTTACCGGTCTAATAACAGGCATATTAGTTACGTCATTAATCACTTGCATACTAGCTAAAGTTTGGCTAGCAACTTGACCAATACTTTCACCATTTATTAATATTTTACAATTTCTCACGCGAGCTAATTTACTAGCTATTCTATACATCATACGACGCATTATAGTAATAGTATAACTATCTATTCCATTTTTATATATAGTTTCTTGAAGAGCAGTAAAATTTACTACATGAACTTTTATATTAAGTGAATATTTATTAATTATTCTTGCTAAATCTAATACTTTATTACGAGCTTCTATACTAGTATGAGGTAATGATTCAAAATAAATACATTCTAAATCTACTCCTCGTTTAAGTGCTAAATACCCAGCTACAGGTGAATCAATTCCACCACTTAACATAAGCATCCCTTTACCTTGTATCCCAACAGGATATCCTCCAGCTCCTCTTATTTCATTAGTATAAATAAAAGTACCCTCTTCTCTTATTTCAATATTAATAGTCATATCTGGATTATGAACATCTACTTTTAATTCAGTATTTTTAAGGACATGTCCCCCAATTAAACGGCTAAATTCCATACTACCTATAGAAAAGTTTTTATCAGCTCTTTTAGTTACAATTTTAAATGTTTTATAATCAGCATAATCTAAATTTAAAATTACTTCCTTGATAGATTCGATATCACTAACGACTTGATAAGAAATAACTATTCCATGTAGCCCAAAAACATCTTTTAACACACTAATAACTTCTTCAAATCTATCATCTAAAACATCAATATACATACGTACACGATCTCTTTTTATTTTAACTTCATAATCAGATAACATCTTTCTAATATTATTTGTAAGCGCACTTACAAATAAATTCCTATTACTTTTTTTAGTAGTTAATTCACCATATTTAATCATTATTAATTTTTTCATAACATCCCTCACTTGCTAACTAATTATACCAAAAATTATATCTTTCTACAATAAAAGAGTACTTAATGCACTCTATTTATCACGGCTATAATGACTTAATAATTTATCATATATTCCAGGTTCAATTTTATTTAAACAATTAATAGTTAATTCTAATGATTTTTGATATTCACCTTTATAAAATAATACTTCACTATAAGTTAAATTATTATCTAATCCATCAACTGTAGTACGGTATCTATTACCATACACTATAGCCATTTCAGCAAACATAGCTGTTTTAATCATTTCTTTAGTAGAAGAAAATAATTTTAATACTAAGTCTCTAGCTGTATCAACACGTGTATTTAGTGTAGCTATTGTTATAGGTTTCTTTTCAAGTTCTACAACAATTTCAGCAATTGCAGCTCCAGCTTCTTTTAATTCAACATAATAAGTTCTCGGAATAACTGGTAAATGATAATCCCTAATTTTAAATTTAGCTTCTTTTAATATTACTTTAACTTCTTCAAGTTGTTGACGAGCTCTAACTTCATCTTCTTTCATATTACCAATACTATCTAACGAATTATCTAAATTATCTTCTATATTAGCAAGTCTAATAACTAAGTTTTCTATTTCTTTAGTTAATTTAGAATAAGCAAATGCGTGATTCGAAGTGTGTTTTATTAATATATCATAATCATCACTTAAAACTTTTATTTCATCTTTTATAGCATTAAGTAATTTTATATCTTCTGTACTTAAATTATATATATTTTGAACTTCATCAATTTGAGAAAAGATATCTTCAACTACTTTAGTAATTTTAGCCAACTTATCTTTAAATGCTTTATTAGTTTCTTCATAAGTACTGCGTTCAATATCCTCTTTTTCAAAATCACTAAAAATCGATTCAAAATAATCAACTAATACTTTTAGTTCAAAAAGACTATCTTCTAAATTTAATAATTTAACTCTATCAATGATATCTGCTATTTTACTATTTGCTTCTTCAATATTATATTCTACATTTAAATAATCTAGTGGATATCCTTCTTCCATCATACGATCATAAGTATTTTTAACTTCATCAATTTTTTTCGGTAATATTGAATTAGCAAGCAAAATTATATCAGGAAGTTCATTTACAACTATTTCCATATGCTTCAACATATCATCGATGGCTTTAATTAATTGAGTAACTTCTGTATAATGATTACCTTCCATTAAAGCTTCAAAATCTTCAAATCTTTTTGCTATATTATCAAATTGTGCTACCACATTACTTTCAAGCTCTCCATAACTAGAAGCTTCATCCTTAAATTGTTTATACAAACTACGATATGAATTTTTCAAATTAGTTATTATCGCTCTATTTCGTTCTTCACTAGTTGTAATTTCTTTAATTTCATTTAATAAAAAGTCACTACTAGCACGTAATTTATATAATTCCATTTCTAATTGAGCTATTTTATATAAAGTTTTTTTATAATCCAATCTAGCTAAACTATAATCTGCTTCTAAAATCATATCTGTAACTAATGGTATTTGTTCTTTTTTTAATGAATCTAATCTATTTTTCCACTCTTTATACATATTTTCTAATTTATCATTTTTCAAATATGATTCAATTTTCGCTAATTCAGGCATAATTGGTAAACTATCTATAGTATTTTTTTCATATTCTATACTATCAAGTTTAGTTTTATACTTTTTATTAGTGTATTTTTGTAATAAAGTTAATACTAAAATAATTAAAGTAACTGCTACTAAATATATTACTGACATCAAAACAATTATATTATCCATATTAAATTCACCTCTATTATTTATCTCTTATATTATATATGATACCACAATTAGACATTATTTTTGCACTTTTTTTAAAAATTTATCAATATAAATATACTATGTGTTGACTTCACATTAATTGAATGATACGATTACAACATATAGAAGGTCAATCTTTGTGCCTTTATATATGGGGGAAAATATGACAAACATAAAATTACAAAACAAAAAGAAAGTTGGAATATTAAAAAAAAGACGTCCGAAATTAACTAAAAAAGCTAAAATTCTTTTTACTTCATTAGCAGTTATTGCGGGAATTGGAACTTATGTTGTAATTCGTGAAAATAAGGAATATAGAGTTACTGATTTCACAACAACAATTGGGGATATTAATTCTTCAGATTTTAATAAATTTGATTTAAAATTTAATGAAATTGTAGAAACTAATAATTTAAGCGAGCTAGTAACAGATGCTCAGAATGTTGAAAAAGCTATCAATACTTTACAAAGTATTGAAAAATTAAATTTAGATGCAAAATATCCAATCGATTCACAAATTATTGCCGATAAAAAAGTAGAAGAATTTAATTTAGATGAAATTAATAAATTAGTAGATGTTGTGAGTAGTGAGGATAATTCTATGGACAAGGTGTCAGCTGAAGTTGAACTGGCTAAAATACAACCAGAGTTAGAGCAATCAATTCATAAACATGGAGCTGACACTATAGAAGATTATTCTATTTTAGTTGCTAAAACTGGGGTCGCTGTTGATCATGATGTTGCGAGTAGCGATTATGACTCTATTACCATTTTAAGCAGAAATAATGACTGTATCCCATCATCGTTTTGCAACCAATCTCAATATGCTGACATCAATGGTGAGGTAATAAAAGTAAATGATTCAACAGAAGGAGTGTTTGAATCTGTTTATAATTTACAAAATTCTAACAATGATGGTATTGTACAAGATGAATTACTACAAGATTATCTTGGTGATCTTAATGAATATTCAAATAGCTTTGCAAAATAAACACATTAGTCGTGTTTATTTTTATATATATACCATTTTCATGGCTATTCACTTGACTTTTCGCATAAATTTATATATAATTAAAAATGCATGTAGATCTAGCGGCGTCATACGATATACATAACGTGATTATCACCTATTAGGGTTATTAGTAACTTAGTGCTGCAAAGCGAAGATATTAAGATGATCACCCTTTATATAGACGTATGACCTTCTATCACATGAAAAGAAGGAGGAGAAATTATGGCAAGATACACAGGACCAGTAAATAGAAAATCTCGTCGTTTAGGATTTTCAATTTTAGAGAATGGTAAAGATATCGCAAAAAGACCTTTCGCACCAGGACAACACGGAGCTGGGCGTAAGAAAAAAATGTCTAACTATGGTACACAATTACAAGAAAAACAAAAACTTAGATTTATGTACGGTATGAACGAAAAACAATTCAAAAAATTATTCGTTGAAGCTGGTAAATTAAAAGGTGTTCACGGGGAAGACTTCTTTAAACTATTAGAAAGTAGATTAGATAACTTAGTTTACAGATTAGGTTTTGCTACTACAAGAAGAGGAGCTAGACAAATTGTTAACCACGGGCACATAACTGTTAATGGTAACAAAGTTGATATTCCATCTTACAGATGTAAAGCTGGTGATGTTATTGCTGTTAAAGAAAACAGTAAAACTCACAAAGCAATCGTTGAAGCTTTAGCAAGTGTTCACAATAGAGTTGAATTCGTTACTTACGATGAAACTAAAATGGCAGGAACTTTTGTTAGATTACCTGAAAGAAATGAACTTAATAAAGAAATTAACGAATCATTAGTAGTAGAATACTACAACAGATAAGAAACAATATGTTTCTTTTTTTGTATTTTATTGACTTTATTAATAATGAATGATACTATATACGCCTAGTGAATTAATAATAATTATAAAATATTAGAAAGGAATTAACATGACTACAAAAAAAACAGGTATAGACTTTATTAAGCAAGCTTATTTAGTAGGAGCTATTAGTGAGGACGAATATTTAGAATATATAGTCGCATATTTATCTGCACTAAAAATAGGATATATAGAATATCATAAATATGAAGATATTAATGGTTGGTTAAATAGAGTTAATATTGTTCCTTTAGGAGTTATGAATTTCTTTATTTTTCATAATATTTACAAACATTTTAATATTGAACAACTATCTAACGACTATGAATTTATCTTGGCTGTTGTAACTACTATTGTCTCTACCGAATTAATATCAAAGTTATTACATCGTAAAGAAAGATCTAGTTCTAAAGAATATCTAGAAAAAATCAATTATGAAACAGAAGATTTAATTAACTCTACACTAAAAACTTGGTTTAAAAATGAAAAACTAGTTAATAAAAAAAGTTTTAACCAAGATGATATAATCAATATAATTGATAATTATATTAATAAATTTGAACATGAGTTAATAGATAAGTTAAAATCAAAAGACCTAAATCGGAAAATAGCAATTAATGAAAATGAAAATTTAATTATAGATGACTTTATAATAAAAAAGTAATACTATTTAGTATTACTTTTTATATTAGTAAAATATTGATAATCTTCAAGCACTGATAATTGATGTTTATATCCTTTTAAGTAAAATTTAATAGCAATATTTTTACAAATTAAATTATCGACAGTTAATGAAATTAAATCATCATTTAATTTATATTCTTTTTTATCAGCATCGATTATCCCATAATTAAAATATTTTAATTTATCTTCATGACATAATACATTATTTAATAATATATAATCATATATGTATAAATACAATTGGTTAGCTTCACTTTGATTGCTATATTTATTAAAGTAATTAATTTTTTTTCTTGTTGAATCATATCCCATAGCATCTTTAACAGCTAATGAACTTAATAAATTAATTTCTTTTAAACTTAATGATATTGAACCATATTTTTTAATTAAATCATTAATTGTCATTTTACTTATCTTTCAAATTAACAACTTTTAAATATTTATTTAATAAACCTTCTTTAACTTTTAACATTGACGGTCTAGCTTGATGAAGCGTCGGTTCACAACTAGCTTGAATTAGTAAAGGTCCTTCTTCAGTTAACGCTATATCCCAACTAGCATATTTTACTCCAGGTATCATCAATGATGCTTCTTTTGCTAGGTCTACCGCTTGTTTATACATTGGCACTTTAAACTTCTTAAACACAACTTTAGTTTTAGGATGAACTTCGTATATATTATCTTCTGCATCAACAGCGTCAGTTACTACTTTACCATTTTTATTTAAAAATGCTACTAGCCCACCTGCTTTAAATTTAGAAACAACTCCACCATTACCTATTTTTAAAACTCCATGTAAATACGTTGCTTTATCATTTTCAGTATAAGTATATATTCTAACAGTATTTATTGCATTTTTATAAAGTTCATTCATCTCAGAATGTTGCTTTACATAACTCTCTACAAGAACTTGACCACTTTTACGTAAAGAACGATATAATTTTTTACCATCTGTATTTCTATTAACATTAATTTTTTCAGGAATCATATAACCTTCATCACTAACAGACTTAACAATTACAGCTCTTTTACCTTTCAAAAACTCACTAAATTGATCACCTTTTACTTCTCTTAAATAAATCCAGTCTCTCTTTAAAAAATCGTTAAAAATTTTGCTAAATTCTATTTTATCATTAAAAGCAACTCTTGATCTTTCTTTATTACAACACTTAATAACTTTCTTATGAAATTTAGAAGGTAAATATGTACTTCTTTGGTTATCATTAAGTAAATAAAATTCAAAATTCAAATAATCATTGAAAGTTGTTTTATATTTAAATTTACATTTAATCATATCTGCTACAACTTTAATAGAAATTTTATCTAAATCTTTTGACAACTCTTTAATTTCAGCAATAATTTCTTTAGTTTTTTCACTTACAATATTTTTCTTCATAATTCCCCCACTAACTAATTAAATAATCCAACATAATATTTTTTCTTACCACGTCTTATGATAATCGCTTTTTCATGCATAGCACTACTTTTATCAAAAACAACATTTTCATCTGTACATTTTTCACCATTAATTGTAATACTTGAATTTTTAATAAATTCTCTAGCTTCACGTTTTGAACTTGCTGCATTAGATAATACTAATAAATCAACAACATTTATTTCTGTCTCTATTGAAAAATTTTCTACATCACTAAAAGCATCATTTATTTCATCCATAGTTAAGTTTTTAACATCACCGCTAAATAGTGCCTTACTTATATTTTCTGCTTTAATAAATTCTTCTTCACCGTGTAAATCTGTAATAACAGCTTTTGCTAATGCTTTTTGGGCAATTCTTAAATGTGGTTCTTTATTATGATTTATTTCAATTTCTTTTATTTCATCAATTGGAATAAATGTTAATGTTTTAATATAATCAATAACTTTAGAATCTTCACTATTAATTAAAAATTGATATAATTCATAACTAGAAGTTTTATTTTTATCTAGCCAAATAGCTTTACCTTCACTTTTACCAAATTTAGTTCCATCAGCTTTTGTAACTAAAGGCATAGTGAATCCGTATGCTTCTTTAGAAATTTTCTTTCTAATTAATTCAATACCAGCAGTAATATTACCCCACTGATCTTGACCAGCAACTTGTAATACACAATTTCTATTTTCGTATAAGTATAGGAAATCTAAAGCTTGCATTATCATATATGAAAACTCAGTATATGTTATTCCATCATCTAATCTTCTAGCTACTATATCTTTACTAAGCATATAGTTTATATTAAAATGTTTTCCATAATCTCTTAAAAAATCAATAAAATTGATATCGTGACACCAATCATAATTATTAACTACTTCAAATCCGAATATATTTTCAGCTTGTTTTTTTAAACATTTAAAATTATGATTAACTTCTTCTTTTGTTATCATAGATCTTTCACTAGTTGGTCTAGGATCTCCTATTAATCCAGTTGCTCCACCTACTAATAAAATAGGATTATGACCAGCTAGTTTAAGTCTTTTAGATATTAAAAATGAGGAATAATGTCCTATATGTAAACTATCTCCAGTCGGATCAGTTCCAATGTAGAATGTTATACTATCATTATTCAATTTATCTTCTAATAAAGGACTACTTATATCTTTTATTAATCCTCTATATACTAATTCATCATATATTTTCATTATTCTACTCCTTTCATAATATTAATTCCACTTGAAGTACCAATTCTATCTACTCCAAGAGTAATAAATTTAATAGCATCATTATAAGTTTTAATTCCTCCGCTAGCTTTAACTTCAAGCACTTCATTTTTATGACTATTAATAATTTCTATATCTTCTGCTGTTGCTCCTCTTGGACCATATCCTGTAGATGTTTTTACATAATTTATAAATGTAAGATTACAAGCTATAACAGCTTCTTTTATTTCTTCTTCATTAAGTAAACTTGTTTCAATAATTACTTTTAATACTTTTCCACCTATATTATCTCTAACACTAGTAATTTCTTCAATAATATAATCATAACTTTTTTCTTTTAATGCTCCAATATTAATTACCATATCAATTTCATCAGCACCATTTTCAATTGCTTCTTTTGCTTCATATACTTTAGTTCCTATAGTACTATTACCTAAAGGAAAACCAACAGTTGTACATACTGCTACACTGCTTTCTTTTAGTTCCTGACTAGCCATTTCTACAAAACTTGGTGGTACAACCACACTAGCAAAATGGTTTTCCTTAGCTTCTTTACAAACTCTTTTAATATCTTCACTTGTAACAGTAAATCCTAATACTGTATGATCTATATAATTTTCTATATTCATATTTCCTCCTAATAAAAAAAATACTTACAAATATAAAGACGCAATTGTATCGCGCGGTACCACTTTATTTCATAAATACTTTATGCTCTTAATTCTTAACGCGAATAACGATTTAACTCAAAATATGTAATTGATAATATAATCTTGATAAGTTTTCACCATCCACTTATTCTCTATTTACTAATTATATTACTATGATATTTATCCCTGTTAATTAATAAATTTATTATATCATATTATATCAACAAAATCTATTTATCTTGATTAACTTTATCAATTATACTTTCAATCTTTTTACCGTAAGCTATTGAATCATCGTAAACAAATTCTAGTTGTGGAATATGTCTAATATCAACTCTATTAGTAAGTTCTCTCCTAATATAATTTTTAGCATCCTTTAAGGCTTTTAATGTACTATCTTTTTTGTCTTCATTTAATACTGTAATATATACTTTAGCATAACTTAAATCTGATGATAAATTAATACCCGTAATTGATACAAATCTAATATCCTTATTCTTAATTTCAGTCATTAAAATCATTCCTATTTCTTTTTCTAAAGTACTGGCAATTCTTTCAATTTTAACGTTCATAATTTCACCTCATACTTATTATACAATAATTTTATTATTATTTATATCAATTTGTGTAAAGTTTTATTATTAATTAATAATACCTATTACTTATTATATTTAAATATGATAAAATTTAATAGAAAGTAGGTATCAAAATGATTAATAAAATATTCTTTTTAAATGTATTAATTTTATTAATAATATCTTATTATTCTCAATATGCTTTATATTTTATAACAGCTCAATTGTTAGGAATAATATTATATATGATGTATAAATTTAATAATAAAAATAAAAAACAAATAAACATAAGTGAATGTAAAGAAATCGATGATGATTTATATCCTTTATTAGCTAGTTGTTTAGCTGATGAGAAAGCTGTTTATTACAACGATATTATCGCTACTATTATAAATTTAATTGTTAAAAATTATATATCTGTTGATATAAACAAATACTATGATAAAGAAGAAATTACTCTTAAAATAAATCCTATAGGTGATCCTAATAACTTGTCAGTTACTGAAAATAGTATATATAATTATATTATGCAAAGTAATGATAAGGTTAACTTAAATAAATTTATTGATAATAGTGTTAACAACACTGATGAATTACTTAGAACTAAAAGCTTAATGTCAAACTTAACAGCTAGACTAAGTAATATATATTATGTTAATAATATCGCAATATTTATGACATTTGTGTTCGCAATAGTTGAATTTTATTTATTTTCTATGATTAATACTAACTATATATTTATGATGGTTATATTTACTTTAATTATCATTATTATCGGATTAATTAAATTTAAAGCTGAAAGATTAGTATTTATAAAAGATAAATATATTGATAAAAAAAATCAGTGTGAAAATTTCAAAAATTATTTACAGTCGTACTCTACTATAAATGATAAAAGTATAACTGAATCAAATCGTTTTAATTATTATTTTCCATATTTAATTTCATTTAATTTAGTAAATTTTATAGATATAAGTACAAATAATAATAAAGTAGTTAAAGTATATAAATATATCGTAAATAATATAAAAAAAGAACTATAAAGTTCTTTTTATTTATATTTTAACTCTTCAACTATTAGAGGCATCTCATTCTTTATAACCATTTTAACCCAATTATTTAATATAATTTCATTTTCATTACTATTGAAAAAATAATCAACTATTTCATTTTGATATAACCAGTCGCAATTATTATTTTTTAAATACTTCTTTATTTCTATAGGATTTATATAAATAGAGTTATCTACTTGATATTTTAGTGACTCCATTAATAAATTATATAATAACTCTAGCGGCTCACTAAAAGCTATTTCTATTTCATCATTAAAAATAAATTCTTCTGATATAGATGTAGTATTATCTCTTTTAAACATTGTTGCTAGTATCCACATCCTAGCAAATTTCATTCGTGAAACAATTAATTCATCTTCTATAATTTCATCTGTGAATTTATCAACTACAATTTCTTTTTTATTAAATATATCTGTTGTTATCATATAATTTTCAATAGTATTTTTTAAACCTATAAAAGAAAAATTAAATTTGCGATATAATTCATCATATAATTGCTCTATATAATTCATAACATGTCCCTCATTAACTTGTTAATATTGTAACATATTGACACAAATAAATTCAAATTATTAATTTTTTTCTTTACAGTTTTAAATATCTAATATATAATATTAAATAATTAATGAAGAGGTATGTATTATGAATGATTTTTTTCAAATGTATGAAAGTTTATTACAAAAAAATATTACTGCTTACGATTTCACAGAATATACAATCAACTGTTTAAATGAATTATTAACTAAGCATATTCATCTAAGTGACTATGTAGAGAAAAATTCAAATATTTTTGATAGTAATTTAAAAAAAGTTATAGATAATGATTTTAAATCTATAGAAAAAAAATTTATTGAGATAGTAATTTCAATAGAACATTTAATAAACTATAACGAAGATGATGAATATTTCAACAAAATAATTAAAGAATTAAAAAATAGTAATTTTCTTGATAATATTTATAATTATACTAACATTTATTCTGCTACACTTAAGAATAGACTTTCAATTTATGAAGATAATAAATTTAGCAATAAAGCAAACATTTTATATTAAAATGTTTTTTTTATATAAAAAAGTAGAAAGATTATCTTTCTACTTCTACCATTTCATATGCTTCTATAATATCTCCTACTTTAATATCAATAAAGTTTTCAATAGTTATACCACATTCTAGACCTTTTTTAACTTCTTTAACAGTATCTTTTTCTCTTTGAATTGAGTTAATATTACCATCATATATAACAATACTATCACGAATTATACGTGCTTTACTATCACGTTTAATAATTCCATCAGTAATCTTAGATCCTGCGATAATACCAACTTTAGAAAATTT
The DNA here is from genome assembly GCA_964369865.1 of uncultured Muribaculaceae bacterium. Lineage (GTDB taxonomy): Bacteria > Bacillota_I > Bacilli_A > RF39 > UBA660 > MGBC107952. The sequence goes on from CAYJFL010000009.1 coordinate 23,290, forward strand.
AAACAATTGTCTAACTTCAGCACTACCTATTATTTTTTCTTCAAAAACAGGTTCTAGCATACCTTTCATTGCTGCTTCCATTTCCTCTACAATTTTATAAATAATATTATAAAGTCTAATTTCAACACCATTATCTTTTGCAATTTCTTTAATAGTATTATTTGGACGTACATTAAATCCAATTAAAATAGCACTACTAGCTTTAGCAAGTACGATATCACCTTCAGTAATAGCTCCTACACTACTACGAATTACTTTAACACGCACATCTTCAACTTGTAATTTTTCAAGTGAATTTTTAACTGCTTCACTACTACCATTAACATCAGTTTTAACAATAACATTAATTTCTTTAATCCCAGATTGGATTTTAGAAAATAATTCATCAAGTGTTACTGCACTTTTAGCTTTATTTTCTTTAATTTTAGCTTGTTCTCTTCTCGTTTCACCAATACTACGGCTTTCTTTTTCACTTTCAAATGCCATAAATTTATCTCCAGCACTTGGCACACCATTTATACCAGTTATTTCAACAGGCATACTTGGATAAGCTTCTGTAATCTCTTGTCCTAAATCATTTCTAAGAGTTCTTACTTTACCATAGTTTGTTCCTACAACAATAGGATCTCCTAATCTTAAAGTTCCATTCTCTATTAACATAGTCGTGATTGGTCCTACTTGCTTATCTAATCTAGCTTCTACAACAGTTCCTAATGCATAACGATTAGGGTTTGCTTTATATGATTGCATTTCTGCAATTAAACTAATATTTTCAAGTAAATCATCTACTCCAGTACCATCAAATGCTACTATCTTATTATATAGAGTATCTCCACCCCATTCATCAGGTGTAAGACCAGCTTCAGCAAGTTCTGTCATAATACGATCAGGATTTGCTCCAGGTTTATCCATTTTATTAATAGCAACTATTATTGGTACACCAGCAGCTTTAGCATGATCAACAGCTTCTCTAGTTTGAGGCATTACCCCATCATCTGCTGCTACTATAATAATTATAATATCTGTAATACTTGCCCCACGAGCACGCATTTCTGTAAATGCAGCATGTCCAGGAGTATCAATGAAAGTAATATTTTTACCATTATGTTTAACTTGGTAAGCACTAATAGCTTGGGTTATTCCCCCAGCTTCACCCGCTACTACATTAGATTTTCTAATTGTATCTAACAATGTAGTTTTACCATGATCTACATGTCCCATTATAGTAACTACTGGAGCTCTTTCAACAAGAACTTCTTCACTATCAGTTATTTCAAATTCTTCAAAATTAGTAACATCTGCTGTTTCTTCTTTTTTTAGTTCTTTATCATAATCAACAACTAAAATTTCTGCATTTTCAAATGTTAGAGAATTATTAATTGTACACATAATTCCTAGTGCAAACAATTTTTTAATTAATTCTCCTGCCGGAACATTTAAAGCTGTCGCTAATTCACCAATAGTCATATTTTCTTTATATAAAACTATATCATCATTAACTTGAGCTGTATTACTTTGTAATTTTTCTTTACTTTTATACATTTGTTTTTTCTTTTTAGCTAATTCTTTTTTATTATTAACTACTTTACTTTGTACATTATTCTTTTTAGGTTTATCTTTCACATTAGTAGTTTGTAAAACAATAGCTTCCTCTTCTTCTAGTTCTTCATCATCAACATCTATAATATCAGTTGCATCTTCTAAACCAGTATCTTCAGAAGTTATTTCTTCACCAGTAGCAATAGTATTATCAAGTAATGTTATACCTTCATCATCTAACATATCATCTTCACTATCAACTGAAATATTAAGTGTTTTACACATCTTTAATATTTCTTCTACTGTTTTATTTACATCTTGTGCATACTCTAATACACTCATCATAAATATCACCTTCTCTTTCTATTTTAATAATGTTTTTAAATCTTCAAATATTTCATCAGGTACTTCTACTTCTAAATGTCTATTTAAAGCTTTAGACTTAATTGCTTTTTCTATAACAGATATATCTTTTTTTAAATAAGCCCCTCGCCCATTAGCACGATTTGTTTCATCTATTATAATATTTCCTTCAGGAGTTCTAACTACTCTAAGAAGTTCTCCCTTCGGATACTTTTCACGTGTAATTACACATGTTCTCATGGGAATCTTTCTTTCTTTCATAAATCCTCCTAGTAATCAGTACTTTGTCTGATATTAATACCTAATTGAGCTGCTTCCTCATAATTTTTAATATCTAACTTGTGTTGTGTTAAACGGCTTGCTAATCTAACATTAAGTCCTTTTTTACCAAGTGCTTTACTTAAATTTTCTTGATCACAAATTACCATTGCTTCACGAGTTTTTTCATCCATAATAACTACATTAATATTTTTAGCTGGACTAAGAGCATTTTCAATAAATTTAGTTATTTCACTATCATAAGGAATAACATCTATTTTCTCACCATTTAATTCTTTAATAATATTATTGATTCTTGACCCATTTTGACCAATACATGCCCCAACTGGATCGATTGCACTAATCTCACTACTTACAGCAATTTTAGTTCTAACACCAGCTTCACGAGCAACAGTATGAATTAAAATTGAACCATCATTTACCTCAGGAATTTCAATTTCAAATAATCTTTTTACAAATCCATAGTGTGTTCTAGATAATAAAATTAATGGCCCTTTACCTGCAGTATCTACTTTACTTATATAAACTTTAATACTTGATCCCATTTTAATATTTTCTCCTGGAATCGTTTCAGTTTTAGGTAAAATACCTTGTGTTCTACCAAGATCAATATAATAATTACGAACATCTTCCATCGCAACAGAACCAACAACCATTTCACCTTCTGCTTCACTATATTCTTCCATAATAATATTACGTTCTGCTTCACGCATTTTTTGTACCACTACTTGCTTAGCTGTACTTGCTGCTACTCGACCAAAGTCTTTAGGAGTAACCTCATCTTCAATAGTCTCTCCAATTTCAATATCTTCAACAATCTTACGAGCTTGTTCAAGTGTTAAATGAATTCTTTCATCAAACATAATTTCTTTTGGTTCAACTAACTTTTCTTCATCAGGTATTTCTTCTCCTTCTTCGATTTTAGTTAATTGCTCATCTAATAAATCACCAAACTCATCATAGAAAGCATCTATTTCTTCACCATTAACTAAACCGTTTTCATCAGGATCTTTAACAACCGTTTTAAATGAATATAATTTAAACTCGTTCGTATCTACATCACGTTCAACACGGACATTAGATAAATGATTATTCTTTTTATATGCACTAGCTAAAGCTAGTTCCATTGCTTCATAAACAGTTTCTTTTTCTATTCCTTTTTCTTTATATAATACTTCTAAAGCTTTATCAAATGCTTTTGTATCCATATTATTCACTTCCTTTCAATTTAGAACAAACATCTAAAATATAATTATCTGCAATTGGGTCTTCTTGATCTAATATAGGATTAATAAGTTTACTAACTTTAACACAATCTTCAACTGTGATTGTACCTTCTTTATCGATAATTACTCGTAGAAAATATAATCCACCTTCTTTAACATATTCAATTTCATCAACAATATAACCATTTTCATTTATTATTGGTACGATTAATGGTGTAACAATTTCAACATTTTTATGCATATTTTACCTCTTTCTACATTAAAGTCTAAATTAAAGAGCGGGGGTGCCCACTCTTCCTTTAAAATCTATTTATATTATATCATAAAATAACAAGTTTTTAACAATAAAATTAATATTTTTGATATAATAGTTACTGGAGATGATAAAAATGAAATTTATGGAGACAATCACTAATGTATTAAAAGGAATAAGTGCTATATTTATATATTTCTTTTTAAATATAATTCAAGGTTTACCACTAGCAATACTTGGAATAGAAAGTACTGAGTTATCTAGTACAGCACTTACTATATATTTATTAAGTTGGCAAATACTTATTTGTTTATCTATTGGCTTAATATTCAAAAAAGAATTAATAAAAAACTATTATGATTTAAAAAAGAATCACTCTGCTTATTTTAAAAAATATTTAAAATATTGGTTTGTTTTATTAATTATAATGATGATTAGCAATCTTATTATTGGTCTAATTACAAATAATTTAGATGGTGCTGAAAACCAACAGTCAATTGTAGAGATGTTTAATGAATACCCAGTATATATATATTTCTCAGCTGTAATATTTGCACCTATATTAGAAGAATTAGTATTTAGATTTTCACTACGTAAAATTATCTTTAAGTTTGATTATTTATATATTTTACTTTCCGGATTATTATTTGGATATATGCATGTTGCTGGAGCAAGTACATGGCAAGAATTTATATATATAATTCCATATTCTATACCTGGATTCATATTCGCTTATGCTTATACTAAATGTAAAAATATATATGTTCCTATTGGACTACATTTTTTACACAATGGTATTTTAATGGCTTTACAAACTTTAGTCTACTTAACTGAACTATTATAAAGAAGATTCAAATCTTCTTTTTTATTTTAAATTAATATGTTAAAATTATAATAGCGAGGTAATGTATGAAAAAGACTACTGAAAATATTGAAAATGAAAATAAAAAAAATATTAAAACTATTCTTATTAGATTTTTAATAATTTTATTATTGATTTTAGTAGGAATATATTACTATGCCACTAATATATCTGTTCATCAATTAAAAATTAATGAAGTATTAATTACTAGCGAAAATATACCTGAATCATTTAATGGTATTAAGATAATTCAAATTTCTGATATCCATTACAATACTACATATAAAAAGAAAGAATTGAATAATTTAGTAGAAGAAATTAATAAACAAAATCCTGACTTAGTAGTTTTTACAGGTGATTTGTTAGATAGTTCTATAACTTATAAAAATACTGATTTAGAAGAATTAACTAATATATTAAGCACTATTGAAACTAAATTAGGAAAATACGCTATTAAAGGAGAAGAAGATTTTTTATTTACTGAATGGGAAACAATTATGAAAAATAGTGGTTTTATTGATTTGAGTGATAAACATGAATTAATTTATAATGAATCTTTAATACCAATTTTATTAACTGGGTTAAGTAGTAATATAAATAGTGATATTAGTCCTGAAACTAAGCTTGCTAATACTGATGCTTATTTAAATACTGTTAAAGATAAAAGCGGTCCTAATATCCCAACTTATAATATTTTATTAATGCATGAAGCAGACTACATTAATAAAATAAATTATAACAATTATGATTTAGTTATGGCAGGTCATAGTCATGGTGGGTATATTAATATCAATGGTATTAATAATTTGCTTGTAAAAGATGGTAGTAATAATTATATAGAGGGAAAATACACACTCGATAATACATTAATATATGTTTCTAATGGGCTAGGTACTTCTAAATATAACTTCAGATTATTTAATACTCCTAGTATAAACTTATATAGATTAGATATTAAAAAATAGATAGTAACTACTATCTATTTTAATTTATAACTTTATTATTATAAGCATCTTCTTGATATATACTTATAGTGTTTATTATTTTATCTTTAATATTTATAATTGAATCACAATGAAAATTTTTAAGTTCTAACACTGCTAAATCAAGAGTCTTATTAATTATACTTTTATGTTCATCTACTACTTTTTTAACATCCATATATATAGTAATATTTGAATGTAATTTATACTGAGTTGATAAGTCATAGACTAAACTATCATAATAATCTCTTACTTCAAATACTTTTGTCTGATGGCTACTAACACCATTTTGATATAATTCAGTAATGGTACTTAGCCTGACCATACATTCTTGATAATTATCAAAAGATAAATATGCTTTTATTTTCTCATTAAAAATTTTAGTAACATCTTTCAATATTTCAAATTCATTTTTAAAAGCAAGATTACTTTTAGCTTTATGTTCATCCATTATATTATCGTTAATCATACTAAATAATTCTTCATAATTTGACTCTGATATTTTTTCATTTAATGTAGTTGCTAAATCTTTAAGTATATTATTAGTATTAACATTATTTTTACTAAGTATTAATTGAATATTAATTTTTAATTTCTCACTTAAATCTTTAAATAGAGTATCTACCATAGCTATTGTATTAGGATCAATATTACTAAGTGGATTACTCATATCTTCTTCAAAAAAAATTTCGTCACTGTCGTTTAAAGCTTCTAACTCGGTTGTTTCCATGACTACACCCCTTTTATTATTCTAAAAACTATTATAGCATATATATTACACTAATTCTATAATTTCAAATAATAAATCAATTATTAAATTTGCTACAAGTAGTTTTTCTAACTCACGATTATTTAAAGCTAAACTAACAGTTTTATTATAATACTTATTATTTAACTTGTCATATATACTAATATAAGTAATTTTACCTTCTTTTCCTAGTTCACCAGTAACTCCTATACCAAAGTCACTATTTGATCTAGTTGAAGCAATATAAGCCATATTATTAGCTACTTCAACACTATATACTGTGTAAGTATTAATCAAAACTTCATTTACGCCAATATCAATTTTAGCTTGATTACTATAAGTAACATAACCATAATTAAATATATTACTACTGCCAGATATATTCGTTATAACATTACTTATATATCCTCCTGTACATGACTCCATAGTCGAAATAGTTTTATTATTTAATAAAAACCATTTATAAATTAATTCTAATTTAACTTTATTTAATTTCATATTATCACCATTTTAATTATAACATAAAAAAAGAAAACTATAAGTTCTCTTTTTATAAAGTTTTTTCGTTATCATCCATATTTAATTCTAAACTATCCATTTTACTCATAAATGGTATTCTTGGATTGTTACTCAGTTTATTCATTGCTTTAGCTAATAAATCTTTAGTTTTATTGATAAATTTTTCTTTAAATGATTCATTGGAAGCAATTTTTTTACCATTTAATATTTTTTCTTCAAATGCAGGAGTATATAAATTGTGATATTCTTTTAAAGTCATTTCCTCTTTACAAAGTATTTTTTCATTACCTACTTCTACAAAATATTCCATTTCATTTGTTTGCTCGTTAAGACTTAATGTATCAGCCTTAACTGTATTATTAAAAGTTTCAGAACGCTTAGTTTCAAATGTTTCAATAGTTTCAATTGGTCCAACTACGTTATTTTCTTCCATACTTCTAGAATAGTTGTTGTAATCTTGGCTTAACATATCATTATAACTAGTAGATTTACCTTCTTGATTATTTTTAACTATTTTATTAATTAATTCTACTTTTGCTTGGTCTCCATTATACTGAATATTTTTAGAATTGTATCTATCTATTAGACCTGGTTTTAATTCTTCATCAGCATATGTTATTTCTTCATGCAACATTTTTAAAGACTCTAAATCATTCTTAACTATAATTTCTTTATGCATTATTTCTGATTTTAAATTTTTAGTAACTTTTTCAACTTCCATTTCAACTTTACATTCATAATTTTTTCTACTAAGTTCATTGTAAATTTTTGTATGTTTTTGATATTCTTTATTTCGATAATCAGCATTTAGATATTTGCGATGAGGTGCTATAACATTTTTGCTGGTTTCAATTTTTTCTATTTTATCAACTAATCTATCCCAAGCATCTTGTCTATCTCTTGGTGAAAGTTGATTTACTTTATCAACTATTTCACTAAAATAACTTATATATTTTTCTTTAGCTATTTCATCAGTAATTTCATTTTTACCTACAAGTTCTCCATTTACATTATAACCACTTCCTGAACTTTCATAATGTTTATGGTCCATAGGTAATGGTACTACATCAATTAAATTGTTAGTTACTTTAGATAGTGTATTTTTTTTACCTTCATATTCTTGTTCTAAGGAAATGATTGATAAATCTCCTTTACTTTTTAAAACTTCCATTAGATCGATTAATTTTTCTTCACTTACTTTAGTTCTAATTCCTTTTGAATGATTAAATGTATATTCAAGATCAGAAAACATTTTTTTATTACTTGCCTCTTTATACCTATTCATGTCATTCATATTACTTTGCATAATTTTACATTTATTTTCCCAAAATTTATTACCCTGCGCAACCATAGATGCAAGACGATCAATCTCACCAATAACTTCTTTTATTACTTCATTTTTATTCATAATTTTCCTCCATTTAATTATTAATAAAATTATGGGGGGGGGGGGGGGGGGGGGGGGGGGGGGGGGGGGGGGGGGGGGGGGGGG
>CAYJFL010000010.1:0-31436 GCA_964369865.1 uncultured Muribaculaceae bacterium
CTGTTTGAGTATCATAAAATGAATTTTCTGATAGAATACTAACAACAATATATGCTATAAAAGATATTAACGCAGTAGCTAATTGACAATATAGTATTTTATTTTTTGAATATACTTTTTTCATTTTATAAAGGATTGATGTAATTATTATAATTAGTATAGCAATAATTAGTATAGCTGATATAATTCCACATTCTGCATAAATCAATAAAAGTGAATTGTGTGGTTGAATTTTTTTATTATTATAATCTGGATATTTTGTGGAAAATTCTTCACTTTCCATAAAGCTCACATAGCTTCCAAATCCAACTCCCCAAACATAATCTGCACCAATTTCTTGTGCCATTTCAGCAAATATTTCTCTATCTTGCAGTGAATAATCTATATATTCAAAATCTTCTTTATCTATAGAATTTCCTTCTTTATCTTCAAAAAACGATGGTAAAACAACTGTTTTTTGAACCATTAGTATAAAATCTTCTTTAGTTTTTTTGGCAAATTCTATTCCACCTGGAATAAAAGTAATATTTATTGCTAGTCCTATTAATAATAATGTAATACATATAATATTTTCTTTTTTTAAAATTAACTTATTGAAAAAAATTAATATTAAACCAGAAACTCCAAATAAAACTAAAAACGATGATCTAGTAAATGCAAATATTATATTTGTGAAAATTAATAAAATAATTATAGTATATAATGATTTACTTTTTGGTTTTTCTGAATTAATTAATAAATTTGCTACAAATGGAAGTAAAATTGTTAAGAATAATCCAAAATAGCAAGCATTAAAAAAACCTACATCGATTCTTCCTTTACTACCTGGATAAAATTCTAAACCTTGTGTAAATAAATTTATTTCAAATATATACTGAATTATTCCTCCAAAAAGTAATAAACAAGAAGAACTAATAAATGTTAACAACATTACTTTGTATTCTTTTTTGTTAAAATTAAGTTGTATTATGGTAACAAATAAAATAAAATAGGACAAATATTTTATTAATGTATAAATTGATGTAATTTTGTCATAAGATATAAAAATTGAAGGAATTAGCGAAAATAAAAATAATATAGGTAAAACATAATATTTTACATTAAATTTTTTATTAATACTAATTTTTTTAAAAAATATTTCATACCAAATAATTAGTAGTAGTGAAACAGTTACACATAATCTAATTGGTATATCTCCTAGTGTAGATATACTTTTTGGAAATAAACATAAAAATACAATAAAAATATTTATTGCATAAAAACTAAGTGTGTGTTTTTTTATCTTATTAATTATTTCCATATTTACTCCCTTTGCATTTAAATGATTTATTTTATTAGCATATTTAAAAATTTTAAATATGTTTTGTTAAAAGTTATTAAATATATATTCTTCATATTAATTTTTCTGAAATATTTATTTCTTCTATATTTTGGAAAATATTTCAATTGAAAACTTTTACTATCTTTAAATGCTTGATTAATTACATTAATATCATGTGATCTAGTTACTTGTTTACAAAAAGTTGCAAATAAATATCTAATTACAGCATATTCTATTTCTTTTTCATATTCATCATAAATATTATTTTTTTTGTAAAATGCAATAATTGTTTCCATATTGTCTAAATAGTCCCATAACTTATGATTATATTTGCTTGTGGTAGAACCCTCTCTTTGTACATAATTAATTAAATAATCATCGATATAACCAACTGATTTTATACGTGAAAAGATTTTATATAAAAATTCCACATCTTCAAACCAAACTCCTTTTTTAAAATTAATATCATCGCTAAATAAACTAGCATTATATATTCCATTCCAAACAACAGGATAAAAATCTATAAATAACTTTTTAACATCTACTTTATTTAAAATATCTTTTCTTTTTATAGAATGTAATTTTTCTTTTCTTCCATCTTCATACACATACTTTAAATTACATAAAGTTAAATCAAATTTTTTACTTTCTGCTTTTGTATATAACTTTTCGTATGTATCATTTTCAATATAGTCATCACTATCTAAAAAAGCAATATATTTACCAGTTGCTTCTTTTATACCAAAATTTCTCGCTGCTGAAACACCTTCATTTTTGTTTGTGAATGATTTAAATATATCAGGAAATTTTTGGACATATTTATCTATTATTACCTGACTATTATCAGGGCTTCCATCATTAACAATTATTACTTCAATATCTTTTAAAGTTTGATTAGAAAGTGACTCTAAACACTTAGAAATATATTTTTCCACATTATAAACAGGGACTATTACACTAACTTTTTTCATATTATCACCTATTATCAATTATAACATTTATATATAAACGTGTAAATAAAAAGAAAGTTTAGTAAACACAACTTTCTTTTATCAAAAATTACTTTTCAATATATTCACAATATGATTTTTCAAAATCGCATAAATAGCAATGGGGAGCTATGCGCTCGTGAACTGGCAATAGTTTCATGTAATCACCATATAATTTATTAAGATATTTATCATAATTTTCTGGGACATTGACATATATATTTTCAAATTTAATTTTTTTAAATTCACCAAACCATTCACGTGGAATTATTTCTTTTTTCCCCCATGCTCCTGAATAATTACATGAATATTTGCTTCTGTCGAATTCTTCAGTTTCACAAAATTTATTTAAAAAATTATACAAATCATTTTTTGATTTATATTTTTTTTGAATTTTATCTTTTAAAATATTTATTGAATAATAGAAATGTCTTAACAAACTTCTAATATCTTTAATTTTATATGACTTATTCATATATTTTAACTTTTCTTGAATAATAGCAAATTTACGCAAATTTTCTTCCGCTTCTTCTATACTATCACCAGCTCCATCTAGTGGAAATATATCTATAAATACTCCTTGATGAAAATTTTTTCCGACATTAACTTCTTCGATAAAAGTTGTTTCATTCCTTCTTATTTTTGTAAAAAAATTATCGTAACCCTCATCAGTTAATTGAGTTTGCAAAAATAATTTTTCACTTAATAGTAGAGGCGCCTTTTCTAAAAATATATTATAATCTTTTCTAGGCATACCTATATCAATATCATCATCCCATGGTATGAAACCATTATGTCTTATTGCGCCTAAAGCTGATCCACCTATAAAACAATATCTTAAATTCAATTTATCAAAAATCGATAATACTTCTATTGCCATATCCATTTCAATATTATGTAGTTCTTTTAATTCATTTTTGCTTAATTCCATTTTATTACCTCTTAACTATATAATAACATTATATAGTTAAAGTGTAAATGAAAAAGAGGTGAAACCTCTATTATTTATTTGATATTTTTTTTATATAAGTTAGTAGTTTGTAATGTTTATTATATGCTAAATTACATACCAATTTGAATTTTAACGTAGATTTTGAGTAGTATGTATTTTTTCGCCACATTGGAAATTTTGTGTACATAATTTTATTAATTTTTTCTAAATTGTTTTTTACTTTTTTTGAATTTTTACAATCTAAAAGTCTTAAAGTAGTACTTCTTAAAATATGTGTAATATACAAATATTCAATTTCTTCCTTATATAACTCTAAATTTCCATATTTTTCATAAAATTTTTCCACTGAATCTAACACTTCAAATATATCTAAAATCTTTGAATTATACTCTTTTTTTGCAGATGTTATAGAACCTTCTCTTTGTAAATAATAATATGTAGCCTCATTTGTAAAAGTAATTTTATTTGTTAACATTGCTAATTTAGGCATTGTTTCTAAATCTTCATAAAAAATTCCTTCTTTAAATTTTATAGTTTCAAAAAATTCCTTTTTAATAAGTCTTATACATACCATCGGATATGATATTATATAATTTCTAATATTATCATCACTATATTTTAAATTGGATTTTAATATATATTCATTATTTCCATCAGTAACAATTGTATCACATATTACAATATCACTATCATCTTTGATTGCTTTTTCATACATAGATTTAATCATGTTTTCTTTTAAATAATCATCACTATCTAAAAATAGTATATAATCTCCAGTGGCATATTTTAATCCAAAATTTCTCGCACTAGATAATCCACCATTTGCTTTTTTATAACCCTTTATTATAGATGGAAATTTTGAAACATAGTCGTCGATTATTTTTTGTGAATTATCTGGGCTTCCGTCATTAACTACTATTATTTCAAAATCTTGAAATGATTGAATTAATACACTATCTAAACACTTTTTTAAATATTCTTCGCATTTATATACCGGAATAATAACACTTACTTTTTTTTTCTTCATTTTTTATTTTCACCCACTATTTTATGTATTCAGTTAATATTTTTACCATTTGCTTATTGTTTGCTCTATATTTTTTAGGTTTGAATGTTTTAATTTTTTCAACCATTACACCCAAATCATCAAAATTTCTTAATTCCAATATATATTTATCATTTACAAACTTTTCAATTATCTCTAACTGATGATCATTAGTATGTTCTTCATATTTAGATAATCTCGCAGCTGCAATAACTTTTTTATTCTGCTTTAAACCAGTGGTAATACTACCTACACCACCATGTGTTATCAATAAATCACATTCACCAATAAGTTTGTTAAATTCGTCCATAGGAATTAAATCTAATATTTCCATATCTTCACTTTCAAATTTTGTACTACCGGCTTGAACTATTACTTTTTCTCTTATCACTTTATTATCAATTTGCTGTTGAACTGCCTCCAATAGTCTTTTAAAAGATTTATCTTGCGTCCCTAATGTAATTAATATCATTTATAAATCCACCCTCCATATATTGCTTTAGGATAATGTTTCAGCATTGTCTCCCACTGAACTATAAATAAATCAGCTATAGGATATACTAATTTTCCAGATAATGTTTTTGTATTAATATTAGCAAACGTTTCAATAAAAACAATTTTTTTTCTAAACAATTTAGCGATATAGCACATTGGAACTGCAGTATGTGTTCCAGTAGTCACTATGTAATTTGGTCTTATTTTCAAAAATAAATATATAGATTTTAATATATTAAAACTAAATTTAAATATGTATTTAAATTTATGATCTTTTGTTCCAAAAACTAAATAATCAACATTTTTATATTTATCTTTTAAACCAATTGTTGATTTAGTCTTTTCAGTAACTAAATAAGAATCATAATTTTTAAACATTTGATCAAGTTGTAATAACTCAGATAAATGTCCACCTGTACTTGCTATAAACATTACTTTCATATCTTCACCCTCTATTACAAATTAAGTATATCATATATAGAAATTATTTTGTATATTTTACTTTTATAAGTTTTGGTATTTTTAGTAAATTGTCTAAAATATACGCTAATAATAAACTAATACCAAAAATTATTGGTGCAACTATGAATATAGTTGCTAAGGTACTATAAAAAGATGGCTCCAGAATATTGAATTTCTCAATATAGAATAAATCGATTATATATGAAAATAAATATATACTTAAAGTTAATGATGAAATTTTTTTAAAAAATTTATTACACCATTTATTCTTTATATTTACGTTATATAACAATAAAAATATACTTACTGATATAAATCCAATTATGATTGAATTATAGTCTTCATGATAAATAAAATTAAATGTATTACCTTGCATTTGTGTAACTTTAAATATTGTACTCATAATTCCTACAACTACAACCGTAATTAACAAATACTTCTTATTAATCATAGGTTTAAATTCTTTTATGTAATTACCTATGAAATAATAAGTCAATGGATATATATTATGCCACCAATTAGGTATAATTTCCAAGTTTGCTCCTAAAAAATTTTATTTATTTATAGTAGATGGTAAAAAAGTAATTAAAACCATTATAACTACTAAAAATTTTTTTTCTTGCTCGTTTTTTAAATTATGATAGATTAAATTTAAAAAAGGAATAATCATAAATAACCCAATATACATTTCAATATACCAAGAATATGAAATAGTACTAAAGTTGAAAATTTCTAAAAATAATATTGATATACTTTTTTCATTTCCTAAGATATATTTTAAAGAAAGTAAAGTTATAATTGAAATTATAAAATAATTAATTAAAATGGGAATAATTTTTTTATAATATGATTTTGATAATTTTATTCCACTAGCTAAGTATCCAGTTGCAATCATAAACAAAGGTACACAACTTAACAATATTACTCTAATAAAATATAATAAATAAGTTATTTTTCCATACTGAATTAAATTATAATATCCAGAATTTATAAATCCATGAACTAAGATTACAAATAATATTGCAATTGTTTTTATTATGTCTATCCCTAAAATTCTCATTTTCATAATTTCACCTCTTTTATAATTTATTCTATGTAATAAGATAACCTGATTACAAATCTATTATCAATATCTTGTATATAATTTTTATTAGGATATACATTCATATTTAATACTGATTGCATAGTTTTATATTCGTCTACAACATCTTGATTTACGATATTTATATTATATTCAACCACATAATTAAAATATATTTTGTATAGTTCTTGGTATGATATTATTGCAATATTACTATTACTAGGGCGAAGTATATCGTCGCTATTACCAATAAACACTACTTCGCTTTCACCAGCTATATAATTGTCCATATCTTCTAAATCATCTACAATATTATTCATTTTAAACATTAATGAATCATGTGATAATACACTTTCTTGATAGATACTATTTACATAGATATATCCATTAAATACTGATATAAATATCAAAATATACAACATATAATTAAATATAATTTTATGTTTTTCCATTAAATGTAAAAGTATTACATAAAACATATAAGTACCATAAATCATCACAGAATGCAATAAACCAGAACTTAAAATATAAATACCATTTAATAATAATGGTAAGCAAATTACAATTACGACTAAAAAAAATTTTTTGATTTTATTAGTTTGATTTTTAATTAAAATAATAATATGAAAACAAAATCCTATTATTAATCCGTAATTTAAAGTTGTCATTAAATTACTCTGATATGAATACGGCGTCAATAAGTTTGAAAAAAATGTAGTATATGTATTAATAATTAAATTAAAAATATTACTAATAGAATTAAATACATTATTTACGCTATTATAACTATCACTAACATGTATTCCAGTTAATTTCAACACAGTCATGTTAACAATATAATAAATGCCTAAACTTACTAATATGTTGATTATAATTTTTAAAGTATATACAATTAATTCTTGAATATTATTTTTATCATTTATTTTTCTTATAATTAAAATAGTATACATACCTAATGCAACGCAAATAAAGGCTTGATAAAACCCTATTCCACACATAAGAAATATCGGTGATATCAAATAACCAAATTTATATTTATTATAAATATAAACAGCTAATATTGAAAAGAACATACCATACATAAACGCATCTGTTTCATGAGTATAAATTGCATTTGTATTTATAAAGGGAAGACTAGTTAATATTATGGTTGGAATTAAATAAATATTTATTTTTGATTTTATGTCAGCAATTTGTACTATCATATAAGTAGATAATGATAATAAAAATAAAGAGATAATTCCTACTACCCAGTGAACTACTAAATAGCCGCGTAAATTGATACTAAAATACTGCATAAATCTACCTAGTGACAATTTCCAACTAACATCTCCTTCTTGCCAAAAATTTAAAGAATCATGATTATAAGTAATATTCATATAACCATACGCATGAATTATTAGACCAATTATAAAAGTAGCTATCATAATTTGTTTAAGTAATTTTAAATCAATTATATTTTTTATTATTCTTTTTATTTTATCTTCAATCATATTTATAACCTCATTTATTAAATTATAGCATTTAACCGAAAATAAAAAAATAACTACTAGTTATTTTTTTAATATATTTTCCATTTTGCTAATTATTTGTAAATTTAACATTTTATATGCACCATCTAAAAATTTTTGTAATACTTTAGTAAGTTCTTTTTTTGTTTGCATTTTCATTTTTATAATATTAGTATCAAATTGCTCTCCATTATCAAGTAATTTCAACTCTTTAAATATGTCTTCAGTACATCTTCTTGGAAAGTCTGCATAACAACTAGTTGTTTTTACATTATATATTTTTCTTATATCAATTTTTAAAATTTTTATTTCTTCACTTATTACTTGTAAGGTTTCTTTTTCTGATAAATCTGTATAATCATTGTCTACTTTACTTAATATATTGTAAATCTCTGATTCACTTCTGATAACAGAATTTTTAAAAACATCAACTAAAATATTATTTATTATTTTTAAATCTGGTAAATTTTCTAATTTATACTTTTTCTTTAAAAAAGCTAAAATATCTTTTGATATCATTTCAATTTCCATATCACTCATAATTTTTAACATTTGTGTAGAAGCATTAACTACATTTGATTTAAATGTTTTGTATTCAACAATTTTATCATTAAATTCTTTCATCTTTAATTACTCCTATCTTTACTATATACATTTTACTATATTTTTACTAATTTTAAAACATATTACCTATATCTTTTGGAACTTTATCACTTACTACAGCATTTATAATTTTATCTTCCTTCTCTTTTGATACTTCTTTTCCTGTCATACTACCTATTTCTTTTATAACTTCACGTAATGTTTTTTCATCTTTTAAATTACCAGCTTGTAGTTTTTTAGCTAAATCTAAAATAGTATCTTTCCCCACATTAGTTTTACTCTCTACTTTTTTAAAAAATTTATCTGTAAAATTAAACATAAAAAATCCCTCCTACATTATTATATGTAAGAAGGATATTTTTGCTTATTGTTCACCTTTATTTTTAAAATATATTTTTATTGGAGTTCCTTCAAAATCAAATGCTTCTCTTATTTTATTTTCTAAATATCTTTCATATGAGAAATGAATTAATCCCTTTGAATTAACTTGTATATTAAATGTTGGTGGCGCTGTTTTAACTTGGTTTGAGAAATATATTTTTAATCTCTTCCCTTTATAACTAGGTGGGTTATTAAGTGCATATGCATCTGTAATAACATTATTTAATAAGCTTGTTTTAATTTCACGCTTACTATTATTATAAACTCTAATAATTTCTGGCATCAATGTATGAATTCTTCTTTTAGTTAAACCAGACAAAAACACTACTGGAGCATAAGTCATAAATTGGAAATGAGCTGCAATATCTTCTTTCCATTTTTTCATTGCTTCTTCTTTATCTTCAATAATATCCCACTTATTAACAGCTATGATAACTGCTTTTCCTGCTTCAAGTGCATAACCAGCAATATGTTTATCATGCTCTATAATACCTTCTTCAGCATTAATAACAATAACACAAACATCACTTCTATCCATTGCTTTTAAAGTTCTCAGTAAACTATATTTTTCAATATGTTCATAAATTTTACCACGTTTACGCATACCAGCAGTATCAATTACTACAAATTCATCTCCATGATAAGTAAATTCAGTATCGATAGCATCACGAGTAGTCCCAGCAACACTACTTGCTATAACTCTATCAGTTCCAATAATCGAATTAACTAATGTACTTTTACCTACATTAGGTCTTCCAATTATACAAAACTTAACGATATGTTCTTCATATTCAACATCTTTATATTTTTTAAAATCACTAGTTATATCTGTAAGTAAATCATATATACCAACATTTTGCTCACCACTAACTTCCATATAATTATCAAAAGCTAATTCATAAAAATCGTATTTGTGATCTTGATAATCTTTAGTTTCTGCTTTATTAATAACAACTGTAACATCTTTATTACATTGTTGAAGCATATTTTTAACTTCTAAATCATTAGCTGTTAAACCTTCTTTACCATCTACTACAAATAATATTTTATCTGCTTCATCAATAGCAAGTTCTACTTGCGCTTTGATTTCATTGTTAAAAACGTCTTCACTTATATCAATTCCACCAGTATCTATTAAATGAAATGAATATTCATCAAAATTTACTGTTCCATATATTCTATCTCTGGTTACTCCTGGAGTATCTTCAATTATAGATATTTTCTTTCCTACTAATCTATTAAATATTGTAGATTTTCCTACATTTGGTCTTCCTACTAAAGCTACAACTGGTTTTTTCATATTATCACCTCTAAACATTATGTATTGTATCATATATAACTATATATTACTAGTGTAACTGGCTATATTAAGTACTTTAGCTTTATTTATAATTTTATCTATTGAATCATATATTATTTCACTATTTTCTAACAATCTCCCTAGCTCATAATTATTTATTTCCTTTAATAATTTTAAATATATTTTTTCTTCATAAATATATATTTTAGAATTGTCTAAGATAATATTATCAATAGTAAATATATCATCTATTTGATATAAAAAATCATTACAATCTTTTATAATTAAACGCATTTCAATTTCATCTAATGAATAATTATAGTAATCACTATCATCTTCTACTAATTTAATAATTACTCCACTTTTCTTATCATTATATAAATAAACATTATAATAACCACATAAATTTATATTATATATGTTATTTAATCTTATAAAAATTTCTTTCAAATATTGCTCTATACTATCCTTATCATTAATATCTAATTTTGATATATAATATTTATTAAAGTATATAACTTTTGTTTTGTCATTAAAAAAAATAAATTTCATCTTCTCACCCTAAAGTATCATATGAAATTTATTTTATGTTGCTATTAAGTTAGCATTTCAATTTTAGCTCTAATTACATCTTTACCTTTTTTAGTAACACT
Source organism: uncultured Muribaculaceae bacterium (assembly GCA_964369865.1). Lineage (GTDB taxonomy): Bacteria > Bacillota_I > Bacilli_A > RF39 > UBA660 > MGBC107952. The sequence goes on from CAYJFL010000010.1 coordinate 10,794, forward strand.
CGAGAACATAACAAAGTCATTTCCAACAATAAGTTCTAATTCATCTAATATTACATTACGGTGTTTTTGATGATTAGTAACTCCAATTTTATCAGTTTTAGTTGCTACAATTGTTACTGGAATATTATAATGCTTTAAAAATTCATACATCATAATATCATCAGCTGTTGGTTTATGACGAAAATCTATCAACATAAATACTTGCTTTAAGTTATCTCTACCTGTTAAATAATCTTCCATCATTAATCCGAATTTCTTTTTGTTTGTTTTTGATAAATTAGCAAATCCATATCCTGGAGCATCTACTAAATAAAACTTTTCATTTACTAAGTAAAAGTTAATAGTTTGTGTTTTTCCTGGATTAGAACTTGTACGAGCATAGTTTTTTCTATCAATAATAGTATTAATAAAACTACTTTTACCTACATTACTACGACCAACTAATAAAAACTCTGGTTTATTATCTGTTGGATATTGACTTCTTCTAACCGCACTCATTACTATATCTACACTTTTTATTTTCATGTTTCCACCTCATTTAAGCCCTCATATTATAACACTCTATATATAGAAATGTCAAAATTTTATATTTTTAATCATAAAAATATTTTTTAAAAAGATAAATGTTTATAGAAATATTAAAATATATGTAGTATAATTATTATGGTGAAAAAAGAATGAATTATCCAAAGGGTGTTAAAAGAAAAATTACTCCTACTTCAAACAATACTATTACACATAGTAATCGAGGTATGAGTTTAGAAACAGAAATAAATATATCTAACGATTTTTATCGTGATATCAAAAAAGCAAACATTCACAAAAAACCTACTCCAGTAGTAATAGTAAAAGTTGATTATAAAAGCCGTAAAGAAGCTGTTATTAATGAAGCTTATTTTAAAGTTCCATCAACTACAGACTATAATGGTATATATAAAGGAAAATATATTGATTTCGAGGCTAAAGAAACTAAAAATAAAAGTTTGTTTCCTTTAGCAAATATTCATAAACATCAAATTGACCATTTAGTTGATATCGAGTATCATAATGGTATATCATTCTTGATAATTAGATTTACATTATTAAATAGAACTTATTTGTTACAGAGTAATAAATTAGTGAATTTTATAAATAATAGTAATCGTAAATCAATACCAATTTCATATTTTGATGAACATGGTTATTTAATTAAAGATAGTTATCAACCACGAATTGATTATTTAAAAATTATAGATGAAATTTATTTTGGAGGTATAAGTAATGAATAAAAAGAATTTTAATAAAATATTGAGTAGATATCAATATGAAATATTTATAGGAGGACTAAGTTTAGTAGCTCTTATTATAGGAAGTTTAGCTGTTGGTTTTTTATACAGTTTTATCATTGTAGCAATAATTGATGCGGTATTAATTGTTCCTAATTTTATTAGCAGAAAACCAGTTAATGGTAAACATGTGAAAAATAAAAAGAAAAAGTCTTCTAAAAGTAAGAATGAAAAGAAAACTGATTCTGATAAAGTTGAAGGAAAACCTAAAAAGAAAAGAAAATGGTTAAAGAGAGTATTAATAGTTTTATTAATTTTATTAATATTAGGGATTGGAGCATTAATAGCTTTTATGTCATATATAGTTTCTACAGCTCCTGAGTTTGATCCTGAGAACTTATACCATGCTGAATCAAGTATTGTATATGATGCTAATGGTGATGAATGGACTAGACTTGGAACTCAAAATAGAGAGCTTGTAACTTATGATGAATTAAGTGAAACATTAATTGATGCAATTATCGCTACTGAAGATTCAAGATATTTTGCTCATAACGGATTTGATTTACCTCGTTTTACAATGGCTTCTCTAGGACAATTAGCTGGACAAGATGCTGGTGGTGCCTCTACTCTAACAATGCAAGTTAGTAAAAATAATTATACTTCTAAAGTTGCTACTGGTTTTGAAGGAATAAAACGTAAGTTTACTGATATATATATGTCTATATTCCAAATTGAAGCTAATTATACTAAAGAAGAAATATTTGAATTTTATGTTAATCAACCTTATTTAGGTAGTGGAGCATATGGTGTTGAGCAAGCGAGTCAAACTTATTTTAACAAAAGTGCTAAAGATTTAAATATTGCTGAAAGCGCTATGATAGCCGGGTTATTCCAAGCTCCTGGTGCTTATGATCCATTTTTAAATCCTGATGCTGCTGAAGAGCGTCGTCAAACAGTACTATATTTAATGTTACGTCATGAATATATTACTGAAGCTGAATATGATATCGCAATGGAATTAACTGTTGATAAACTATTAGTTGAAAAAAGTGAATCTGATGTTATTCATCAACAATATTTAGATGTTGTTATAAATGAAGTTCAAGATAAATATGGTGTTAGTCCATATGATGTTTCCCTTGAAATATATACAATGATGGACCCTGATAAACAATCTTATTTAGATGGTGTTACTAGTGGAGAATTATTTAAATGGGAAAATGATAAAGTTAATACTGGGATTAGTGTTATCGATTCTAAAACTGGAGCTTTAGTTGCTTTAAGTGGTGGTCGTAATACTGAAGATGTTGCTCGTGGATTTAATGCAGCAACACAAACTGAACGTCACATTGGTAGTACATCAAAACCTATATATGATTATGCTTTAGGATTTGAAAATTTAGGTTGGAGTACTTATCAACCATTTGCTGATGAACCTTATACATATAGTAATGGTGTTGAAATTAATAACTGGGATCGTAAGTTTTATGGTTGGATGACTTTACGTAAAGCTCTAGCTGAATCTCGTAATATTCCAGCAATCAAAGCATTCCAAAGTCATGATAATAAAGAAATATATGATTTTGTAACTAGTATTGGTTTAAGCCCTGAAGTTTCTAACGGAAGTATTCATGAAGCTCACTCACTAGGTGGTTATACAGGAGAAAGTCCTACATCTTTAGCTGGAGCTTATCAAATATTTTCAAATGGTGGTTATTATACTGAACCTTATACAGTAGAAAAAATTGTTTACCGCGATACTAAAGAAGAAGTTGTTGGAGATACTACTAGAAATAAAGTTATTAGTGAAGAAACAGCTTATATGATTACTGATATCTTAGTTGATAGTGCTGAATGGGGAATGGCTACTTCTAGAACTTCTAAAGGTGCTTCATTTGCTAATAAAACAGGTACATCTAACTATCCTGCTGAAATTGTTGAAGCCAAAGGATATCCAAGTAACTCAGTAAATGATTTATGGGCAGTTGGATATGACAGTAATTACTCTATTGCTATATGGTATGGTTATGATAGAGCTGAGGCTGGTTATGTTAGTACAACTAATACTTCTGCACACAGAAGATTATTCTTACAATTAGCTAATGAATTCTTTGTTCCAAATAGTAAATTCACAAAACCTGCAAGTGTAGTTGAAGTTACTGTTGAAAATTATACATATCCTGCTAAATTACCAAGTGAAAATACACCTGATAATTTAAAAATAACAGAATTATTTAAAAAAGGAACTGAACCTACTGAAGTTTCTACAAGATTTACTACATTAGAAAACACTGGTAAAGCTAGTGGAAGTTTAAGTGGTAATACACTTACTCTAACTTGGGATGCTGTTACACCTACTGCTGCAGATACATCTTGGGTTTCTAAAATATTTAAAGATCAAGGATATGCTAATTCATTTATTACCTCTCTTACATCTTATAATGATAATAATTTAGGTTCATTTGGATATAAAGTATATCGTAAAAATAGTAATGGTACTCTTGAACAAATTAAATTTGTAACTGATACTTCTTTAGTATTAGAAGGTATTACTAGTGAAGACAGTGATACTTATGTAGTTAAGAGTGCATACTCTAATATGGGTAACTTAGATAGTAGTGGTACAGAAATCAAAGTTGATTTAAGTAATGCTAAAGATCCAGTTAAAATTACTCTTAATGGATCTACTTCTACAACTATAGGTATTGATTCAAATTATACTGAAAGTGGTTTTAAAGTTATAGAAGGTAGTGATGATGTTACTAGTAGTAGTACTGTTAAAATCACTATTACTGATAGTGAAGGTAATAAAGATACTGTTACTGATATTAGTGATGTTAGCGATTTAATTGACACTAGTATTGCTAATACTTATACAATTACATACGATATCGAATATGATAATAATTCTAAGAAGCTGACTAGAACAATTACTATTAAAGAATAAAAAATAACACTTATGTGTTATTTTTTTTCTTTCTATTTCGTCTCTTTTTTACTATTACAAATAAAAATATAAGTCCTATTATAATTACTAAATGCTTATAATTAAAATTAAACTTATTATCATTTGATATCTCTTCACTACTTTCTTGCTCTAATTTTAGTACATATTCACCATTTTTAGTATAATCATAATTTTCTCTTATGTATCTAGCAATATATGCAGGTTCTTGTAGCTTGTCTACTTCTATACTCAAATCATTTACTTCATCCTTAGTTTCAATTAATTCTTCTTCTAATTTGTTTTTTTCATAATTTAGTGATATTGTATCTGCTATATTCATTGAAATAGTAAATACAAAATATATAATTAATATAAGGGCAATAGGAACAAAAAAAACAATTCTTCTTTTAGTTGCTTTATTCATTTTTTTACTCATTATATCACCTACACTCTACTATAGATTAGTATAACAAATTATTTTTTTATTATCAACCGAGATATTGTTATTTCACTTAATATAAAGCTAATTATAAGAACTAATATTAAATATATATGTAGTATCCCATCATTTATAATTAATAAGCCAAAATAGTACATTATAGCAAATAGAATTGTATATAATAAATTATAAAACCATTTATAAAACACATTATTAAAATTAAGTTTTAAATATATAAATTCGAATGAAATAGAAAATACTATCCCTATTACACTAGAAAATATAATACTACTAATTTGAATGTTTAAATCCATTATTTAAATAACTTCCCAATCATACTCTCACTCTTTTTCTTTTCAATATTTTTATCCATATAACTAAGAGAATTTATCTTACCTTTTATTGATACATTACCTTGATAAGTATCTAACTTAATTACTTCTAAACTTTCACCTTTAATAATCATAAAACCCATACTAGTATCCATTAAAAATTCTTCATCATCAAAACTTTCTATTTTTTTAACACCTGTTAAAATAATATTTTTTCTATCACTAAGTGTAATATTGTGATTTAAACCACTCATAATACTATCTGTTTTATCCATAATTAATCCTCCTAATAATTTATATGTATTAAAAAAATATATATGAAAAAAACTAACTTATGTTAGTCTTCTTTAGAATATTGCTCTAATATTGCATCATCAATCATACTACGGCACTCGGCGTTAATAGGATGAGCAGTATCTCTGTAAGTACCGGCTTTAGTTTTTCTGTTAGGCATTGCTGTGAATAGTCTGTTTTCATCTTCTAAGATTCGAATATCATGTACTACAAAGCAATCATCTATTAAAATAGATGCTACTCCTCTTAATTTTGAGTTCTCTTTGTCTAATTTACGAATTGTTACTGATGTGACTTTCATTTTACCTCTCCTTTCAGCTGTTATTATTATTATACGCCTATTGTCAATTAAACACAAATTGCTAAAATTTTATTTTAACTGTCTTTGTAATAATATCAGTATATGAAAAAGATTTAATACTTTTATCACTATTTAACAATTCTACTGTAAATATATTATTGTATAATTCTTTAATCTTAACTTCATAAGTTTCATACTTATTTCTTCCTAAATTATAATTAATATTTACAATACTTCCAACATGATTATTTAACTTTTCTTTAACTTTATTTATAGTTTTTAAATTTTTATCTAGGGTATCCAATATACATAGTTCCTTTCGTTAATAAACCACCTACTCCATTTGTTCCATACTTTGTTTTATCTAAAATACCTTTTAAATCTATATCTTTAGTTATTGCTGATGTTGATAATTTACTAGCTATTATAGCTGGATCTAATGCATGAATATTTATACGTTTGGGGCTAGAGGCAAAATTAGCTCCAGCTTTAATTAACTCTTCATAATTAGATTGACATGCACCTGCAATAATATATAATTTTTCATGACTACTTTCATACTTTCTTGCTTCTTTAACAGCTTCTATAAAATTACTACTGTTTCGATAAGCTTCTAAATCAGTAATATTCCCCTTTTTTTTATAATAAGCATCATGACCTGTTATTACTACTATATTGGGGTTATATTCATTTAAAAGTTCAATAATTTTATCTTTTATATTAAATTCCTTTTCTTTAATGCCTATAGCAATTAAATTATTTTCTTCATAGAATTTCAAACATCTATTTAGATAATCATCATCCGCATCAATATGTAGAATTTTACCAGGCAAATAAAAATAATCACTCCTATCTAACTGTGTAAACTCTTTTATACTATCTATAAATTTTCTTTCGTCATCACTAATTTTACTATTATCATGTATTAATAAATCATCAATAAAACTATCTGCAATTAATCTTATATCTTCTCCTCTTAAAATATATTCATCATCAATTATGTCTATCACTTTAAATACCATATCATTATTATAAGATTGCCTAGTTACTAAATCACCAACTTTAATCATTATATCACCAGTTAAGTATATGTATAAATTTTAAATTTTATAACAAAAAAAAGATAGAATCAACTATCTTTTTATTTACACAAATAATGAAGTTATTAATACAAATACAACAACTACTGCTAGTAATGCTAGTAATAATTTCCAAATGTATAAGAACCATTCTTTAATAGATACATTTAAGTATGTAAGTCCTGCCACTAGTACTAAACTAACTGGAGTTACTAACATAACTAATCCATGTAATCCTTGGTATAGTAATGCAATTGCTGGATAACTTGTAGTATCTAAATTTACAATAGTTATATATGGTGCAGTAGCATCTACTAAATATTTAAAGTCATTATAGAATACACTTCCAATGATTGTACTAATAGAAGTAGTTACATAATTAAATGTTTCTCCTCCTAAATTAGCAAAGAAATCATTTATAGTAACGAAAATGTTACTGTGCATTCCTGTACTACTTGATGGAATAACTAAGTACATAATGATGTTTGCCGCAATAACAACGATTGCAACTTTAACCATTTTTTTCATACCATCAGTCATACCTTCTAGTATTTCAGAGAAACTTAGGCTGTATACCCATCCAATAATGAATGATACTAATACAAGCATAAATCCAATTTCCCCTAAGTTCCATGAACCAAATGGGTTCATAGTACCAAATAAGTATGCTACAATTGGATATCCAAATAATTCAAATTCCATCATTTGAGTATAAATATCGGTAAATAAAGTCATTTCAAATGCATATTCAAAATTAAATAAACCTACTATTAATACTAAGAATGATAATCCAAAAATTATTGCTAATGGAATTAAGTTCTTCTTTTCTTTAGTTTCAACATAAAATGGTATTTCTAAATCACTTTCTGCTTTAACTTCTACTTTTTTAGTAGTTTTCTTAGTCACTTTTTTAACAGGTGCTTCTACTTTAACAAATGTTGTAGTGAAAAATGCTGTTAAAGCTACTATTGCTACTAAGAATAAAATTTCGATTACTATATTAGTAAATGCTTCCATTCCATAATATAAATTTAAGTAACCTGATATTTCAAATCCTAATGTAGAACCCATATTACCAATAATAATAGCTCCTACTGTTGCTAATATAGTAGTTAATTTATCTACTCCTAATTTAGCTAATACTGCCATAAATAACGGTACAATAATAAATATTGCTACATTAAATCCACTTACAGATCCAAGTAATGCAAATATAATTATTGATAATACAATAGCTACTTTTGCTTTACCATTAAACATTGCTGCCATTTTATCAACTAAAATAGCGTATACTCCTGTTTTACTCATAACACCATAAAGTGCTCCTATTAATAAGAATATTATTCCGTAAATAGTGTAATTAGAGAATATCGATAATAAAATTCTCACAACTTCATAAATACCTACTGGACTCACTTCACCTGCAACAAAAGTTCCAGATTGATAAGTACCTGCTGGTATTAACCAAGTTAACACTATAAAAGCTAAGAATAAAAAACTTATTGATTTTAATAAACTTTTCCCTTTCATATGTTTACCTCCATCTTAATTATATCACTTAAAAAATAAATTATAAAGTATTTTAAATATTTTTCACATATTTATCACATTGTGTTATAATAACCTAGGTGAAGTTTATGAATAAATTTAAATATACAGATGGTTTTAAAAGATATCATACATTGGATTATTTTTATAAAAATAAATTTAATAGTAAAGTATTTAAAATTAGTTTAAATGGTGGTTTTTCATGTCCAAATTTAGATGGTAAAATTGGTACTGGAGGATGTATATTTTGTTCTAAATTAGGTAGTGGTGAATATGCTGGGAAAAGTACTGATGACATTAGTAAACAATTTAATGAAATAAAAACAATGATGCACAAAAAATGGAAAGATGGTAAATATATTGCTTACTTTCAAGCTCGTACTAATACTTATGCTCCACTTGAAGAACTAAAAGATAAGTATGAAAGTGCCCTTAAAGAAGATAATGTTGTTGGTTTATCAATTTCTACAAGACCTGATAGTATTAGTGATGAGTGTTTAGATTATTTAGAACAGTTAAATAAAAAAACTTATTTGACTGTTGAATTAGGTCTACAAAGTATCCATCCAGATACTAATAAATTAATTAATAGATGCCATAGTTTGGAGTGTTTTAGTGATATGGTTAATAAATTAATTGATAGAAATATTAATGTTGTAGTACATATTATAAATGGTTTACCATATGAAACTAAAGAAATGATGGTAGAAACAGCTAAATATTTAAATAACTTTAAATTAAGTGGTATCAAAATTCATATGCTTAGCGTTCTTAAAAATACTCCATTAGAAATTTATTATAATATTAATAAATTTCCACTATTATCTAAAGATGAATATGTTGATATAGTATGTTCTCAACTTGAATATTTGAACCCAGATATAGTTATAAATAGGATTACTGGTGATCCTAAAGTTAGTGATTTAATCGCACCAGATTGGTTAGTTAAAAAATTTGTAGTTATGAATGATTTAGATAAAGAATTTATTAAAAGAGATAGTTATCAAGGAATATATTATAAATAAAAAAGAGCTATTAGCTCTTTTATTGTACAATTTTATCAGCATTAATTTCTTCATCAATACCACCAGCTTGTTTATCAACAAACCATATTCCACTAATATCACTACTACTACTAGAAGGGCTTGGTGATGGAAAATCAATATTTACTACTAATGGAACTTTAAATGCTGCTCCAAATGCAATACATGTACCTGGATATAATATTTTTAATTTTTTTACAATTTCATTAGTTATATTTGGTACCATTTCTTTTATATATGTAACATCTACAGGATGCAGCATTTTAAAAATTAAAAAATTATTACATTGTGAAAGTACTGTTTCACTAAGTTCACTAGGTCGCTGTGATATGATTCCTAGCACTACTCCATATTTTCTACCCTCTTTAGTAATACGTTCAAAAATATTATATCCTAATAAATTAACATCATTATCATTTTGAACATATCTATGAGCTTCTTCTAATATTAAGTGAAATGGCATACTACCTTTTTCAGGTAAACTTTTAGCATAATCAAATAATAATTTAGAATATATTTTAACAATATTTTTAGCAAGTCTGTCATCAATATAGTTTATATTAAAATTAACTATTTGTGCTTTCTTACCATTAGGAGCTGTAATTAACTCTTTAATAAAATCTCTTTTATTAACGAAATGTTTATGATCAAAGAAATCTTTTGCTTCTCCATTTACTAATGAATGTAATCTAACTTTTAATACATTTACATCATCAAATACTTTATCACTAGTTAGAACACCTTCACTTATTAAAGCAAAATCAAATGCTCTTTTTAAATCTTCTAAACTATATTTAAAACTTCCATCTGGCATTTCTAATTGTAAGTCATCTGTCATAAACTTTTGGATAAAAGTTGTTACTAATTCTATATCTCTTATTTTTCCACTGGCATCAATAAACAAACATTGTTTTAATGGTCTAGAATATCCTGGTTGAGTAACTAATGTATCTAAATTAAGTTCATTAGTATTATATTGACTTAATACAGAAGTAATTTGATCTCTAATTTGTCCCGGTGTATTACCAGTTGCTAAGATATCCATTATAGCTCTTGCTACGATATCATTTTTATGTTTAATAACTAGTGATTCATCTTTACCAAAGATAGTTACTAATTTAAGCGCTTTTTCTATAATAGGTAGCTGTGTATGTTTTTCAGCTCCTAGTAATAAAGCTACATCGTCTACATCTAGTAACCATATTGGTAATGATAATAAATCTGAACTTCCAAATTTTTTCTTAGTAGTATATGATTTAAAATTTAAATCAGGATTAGTTTCTCCTATTTTTTCAAAAGCTTGATGGTATTCACCATAAGCATCGAATATAAATAAACTAGCTTTATATGGAATTGGATCAGTTTTTATAAATATATTTTGGATAATTCTTGCTAGTGAACAAGATTTACCACTACCACTAGATCCAAAGATTGCAAAATGATGATTAAAAAAATCATTTATTTTTATAGTAACATTTAGATTGCTATATACAGCACTTTTACCTAAATACAAATCTGTTCTTTCACTATAGTTAGTTGAACTTAATATTGTATTTAAGTATTGATCTGGAAGAAGTGAAGATACTGCAGTTAAACTAGGTTTATGAATTGCTCCAAAGATAAACTGACCATTTTTTATTTCACCAAGTAAATTAATATATGCAGTACCTTCTTTAAAATTACTAACCTCTCCAACCATTGCTCTTTCACTGTCTTTTAAAACAGTATAAAGACCAATTATACTTTTTTCTATTTTAAAATCATCGTTTAATTTTAACAATACAGTATTTTCTTCAATACCAATTATTTTTCCAATCCCCATTTTATTCACCCATCTTTAATTTCTTTTATTCTTTATTCTTTTTATATTAATGCATCTCTAACACTAACTTCTACGTTAGGTATAGTATATATGATTATTTTAGATTTTTTTACTACTTTTATAAAACCTAATCCTGATATAACTATATCTTGATTATCTTTAACATCAAGTACATATTTTTCTAAATTTAATAGTCTGTCATGATCTTTGTAAAATCTATTTATATTTAATTTATTTGAGAAGAACATAGTAATATTGTTATTAGCTTTAACCTCTACTCTTAATAAATCTTCAATTATAAAAGATTGATCAACTTTTACTTGATACGTTATAGGTCTTATAAGTTTATTAGGTGTAATCTTTTTAAGAGCTACAGTATCAATATAATTAAATATACTGTGATCAATGATACCTGGTGTATCTACTAATATTAAATCATCAGCGATATTTACTTTAACAGTATCTAGTGTTGTAGATGGTAGCATACTTGTAGTTACTAAATGTTCTTTATCAGTATATAAATTTACAAATTTATTTAACATTGTACTTTTACCAGCATTAGTAAGACCGATAACATATACATTTTTACTTTTTTTATATTTATATATCTTTTCTTTTAAATCATCAAAACCATCATTATTTTTACTACTTATTAAAGAGTAATCAACTATGTTATTAGTAATATTAGTTATTTTATCAGTAAATTTTTTATTATAAATATCTTTAGCAAATAAATCTCTTTTAGTTAATACTACTAGTGTAGGATTACTAAATTCTTGTGCTAATCTTATTACTTCATTATTTATATTAAAAACATCAATTACAAATAAAACTAAATCTCTAGTTTGATTAATATCTTTAACAATTGATAAAAACTTATCGTTATCTTTACTAACAACAGTGTAATCACCATAATTACGTACTCTAAAACATCTTTCACACAAATCTAAATCAAGTGAATTAACATATCCTATTTCATTTTTATTTACTTCTTGTAGTTCTACACCACAACCTAAACACTTTTTATTCATAATACTTCCCTTTAGCAAACAATTCTTTCTTTCTTAATCTTTTTACAATAGTAGCTTCTAATGCTCTATTTAATTTAGTAAATATGATATCTTTTTTACTGATTGGATTAATCAATACTGTTGTTACTCCGACACGATTTCCACCCCAAACATCAGTCAATAATTGATCTCCAATCATTGCTATTTCAGAAACTTGAAATTTATATTTTTTCATAACTTTTAAATAATTATGAATCATAGGTTTAGTTGCACTATAAACAAATTCTACTTCTAATCCTTCTCCAAATGGTATTAATCTTTTTTTTGGACTGTTTGAAAACAGCATAACTGTAAATCCCATTTCTTTTAACTCTAAAAATAATTCTTTAATCTTATTATTTGGTACATCAACATTAGCTGGAACTAATGTATTATCTAAATCAAATAAGAGACATTTTATTCCGCGATCTTTTAATTTATTATAATTGATAGTATATACACTTTTTTGATATACATCTGGTATAAATCGTTCCATAATATCCTCCCTTACATTAAAATAATTTTATCATAATATTACCATATTTGTAAATGTATTCAATAAAAAAAGCGATATATACTATCACTTTTAAGCATTTTTAATATGTAACTCTTCTAATTGTTTATCACTTACTTCATTTGGACATTCACTCATCAAATCTGATGCACTTGCTGTTTTAGGAAATGCTATAACATCACGGATGTTTTCAGTATCAGTTAATAGCATTGTTAAACGATCTAATCCGAATGCTAACCCTCCATGAGGTGGTGTTCCATATTTTAATGCATTAACAAAGAACCCAAATTTTTCAGTTATATCTTTTTCTGTTAATTCAAGTGCTTTAAACATTAATTCTTGTACTTCTTCATTGTGAATTCTAATTGATCCTCCACCAACTTCATACCCATTAATTACCATATCATAAGCTTTAGAATAACAGTTTCCTTTATCAGTTAATAATTTATCTATATCACTATCTTTTGGAGCTGTAAAAGGATGATGCGAAGCAGTATAACGCCCTTCTTCTTCACTATACTCAAATGAAGGAAAATCAGTAACCCATAGAGTTGCGAATTTATTCTTACCAATTAGATTTAAATCTTTACCTAATTTAACACGTAAATTACCTAAACTATTTTTAACAACATTATATTTATCACTTACAATTAATACTAAATCATTACTTTCCAATTTTAATATAGTTTTAAGTTCATTTTTTTCTTCATCAGTTAATAATTTAGATATTGAACCAGTTAATTCATTTTCATTTTTTAAAAATGCTAAACCACCAGCTTTATATAATTTTACAAAATCAGTTAATTTATCTAATTCTTTTCTAGAAAATTTACTAGCACTATCACGAACCACTAAACAATTAACTTCTTTGTTTTTCATAAATTCAATACTTGTACTATTAAAGAAACTAGTTACATCTACAATAGGCATATCAAAACGCATATCTGGTTTATCTGAACCATAAGTTTTAATAGCATCATCATATTTCATAGTTAAAAAAGGTGTAGTTAATTCAACATTTTTTACTTTTTTAAATATATCAACAACTAAATTTTCGGCTAGTGTCATAACATCTTTTTCTTCTACAAAACTCATTTCCATATCTATTTGAGTAAATTCTGGTTGTCGATCAGCACGTAAATCTTCATCTCTAAAACATTTAGCAACTTGAAAATATCTTTCCATTCCACCTACCATCAATAATTGTTTAAACAATTGAGGACTTTGTGGTAATGCATAATACTTATTTTTATTTACTCTAGATGGTACTAAATAATCTCTAGCTCCTTCTGGTGTACTTTTACATAAAATAGGCGTTTCAATTTCAATAAAATTTTCTTTATCTAAATAGTTTCTTACAGCCATAGTTATTTTATGTCTTGTAATGAATCTACTATTAATATTTTCACGTCTTAAATCTAAATAACGATATTTAAGTCTAGTATCTTCTAATGCTGTTGTATTGTTACTTATTTCAAACGGTAATTCACTACTTTTATTTATTAGTTCTAACTCTAAAACATCTATTTCTATTTCACCAGTTGCTATGTTTAAATTTTTATTTTCTCTCTCAACTACTTTTCCACTTACTTTTACTACATATTCATTCTTGAAACTATTTGCTACTTCATAAAATTTATTTTCAGGTTTTACTACTAATTGTAAAATACCACTACGGTCACGAAGATCAATAAATACTAATCCTCCTAAGTTTCTAACTTTACTTACCCATCCAGCTGCAGTAATAGTCTCTCCTATATTATTTTTATTTAAATTATTAATTATAACTCTTTCCATATTTCCTCCTTATAATAAAAAAAATCCATAAATACAAGGACGAGTTAAACCCGTGGTACCACCTTGTTTCATAGATACTATGCACTTAATTCTTAACGCGAATAACGATTTATTTAACGTTTAATGTCTTCTATAACAATTATTACTAATTTTCACCATCCATTAGTTCTCTAAAAATAATTTATTATATACTATTTTAAACAAATAATTTACTTATTAATAATACTACATTAATGCTTATAAGTCAATTTATACATAATCAGCAATAATATTTTCTATCATTGATAATTTATCAATAACTTTATATTTTTCATGTTCATCTTCATTAGAAAATTTAACAGATATTCCACCTTTACTTTCCCAGTGAAGTAAATTTTTAGAAAAATCATCTATTAAAAATGAATTAGTAGGATCAACGAAATCACATTTTTCCACATGTTTTGGACAATAATGAGTATTAATTTCACCTATGTTTTTTAAAATAAAATTTCTCTTAGCTTCAATTTCTTCTTCTGTTTGAATATGAGTTAATATACTTACATCATAACCTAAAGTAATTAATTTTTTTATTTCATCTAAACTATTATTTATTGGTTTAGAACGGTTAATTAAATCAGACCAATTTAAATTTCTAAAAAATTCTTTTGTTTTATCAACATCTTTATAATCTATATTTAATTCTTCTAACCATCGATATGATTCACTAATTGTGTCTAAAATAACTCCATCAAAATCTATATATATTTTCATTTTACTCACCTGCTTACTTATTATAACACAATTGACTATTAGTTTAAATATATTATATAATTAAATGGTTAAGGGGTATATTATGAACAAAGTAACAATAAATAGTATAGATGATATATTTGATATAAAAAACAGACTTAAATTTGTCGCAGTAGAAAATAACGGGAAATTTGTGAATGGCTTTGAAGCTGATTATAAAGATAAAGAAAATATATTAAATCCAGGCGTTATACCAGATCATCATGCTGAGGTAATAACAATATATTTTAAAGAAAAGTATGATTTAATTTTTCCAATCAAGCATCAAATTGATATTTATAAAAAAGCTAATGAACTTGGAATTATGTTTGTAACTGATGCTACTGAATATAGAATAAATAGTAGTGATAGACAATGTGTTATATTTATACCTAGTGTATTCACAGAAGCACATAAAAATTATTTAAACTTTACTAAAGATATTATGATGAAAGTTTATGGGGATAATAATATTTTTTTAATATTTATGAAGCATTTTAATAAAAATAATCCCCCAATTATAAGTTATTCTACTTTTATGAATAAAATTAATAATCATGAAGTAATTAATAAAATTAACTAATTTATATAAAAGAGGTGAATAAATGGATATCAATTGTTATGAAGATATTTTCAATGTTAACAATAAATTAAAAATAATATTAATTGATTCTAACGGAAAAGACGAATGCTTATTTTTGGATGATTTTAATTTTAAAAAAAGTGTGTTATATCCTGGTGATATTCCAAAACACCATCCAGATATATTGGCAATTCATTTACGTGATAAATATAATTATTTATTGCAAGATTATTCATTTAAAAATATTTGTAATATTTATAACTATTTAGGTAAAATGATTTTCTTTGATGCTTTTGATTTCGCACCTAATAGTAAATGTAATCGATTAGGTCTATTAATGATACCTGATGAATTCAATATTGAACATAAAAATTACTTATTAAATAATGAAGAATATTTTAGATATTATTATGATAATATTTTATTATATTTTCCTAGTAAGATAAATAGTTCTCTAGGCATTTGTTTTGATGATTTAATAAGTAATATAAAACAGCACTATAAATAGTACTGTTTTTATTTTATATTTCCATTTAAATAATTATTATAAAGTTCATTCATTGATATGTTATATTTGTCCATTAATTCATCATTAGAAAAAACTAAAACTTCTGGTAAACCATTTTCATGAAAATCAAGTTTATTTTCAGCAATAAATGACAGTTTAGCTCTTAAATGATCAACTGAGTATTTAGATAAGATATCTTTATATTTTTTATAATCTATATTATTTTCAATACATACAGCAATTATCTGTTCTTCATTTTCTTTTACATTCCATTTAAACCCTAATGAATTTAATAAATATTTTTGTTCATCAGTAAGCTTATCAACTTTTGTTCTTTGTTTAATTACCCAGTTATAAAGATTAAATCCATTTTCATCAAAATTAATACCATCATTAGTTTTAAAACCTTTTTTAATATCTATGTGACTATTAGCCGTATAAAAATTAACTAGTAAATTATAACTTTCTTCAAAAGTTTTTGTAACTGCTTTAGTATTAAAGTTGAAACCTATATTATTAAGTCGACTTAATTGTTCTTCAGTTAATTTATCTTTATTTTTCTTTATATATTCAGCACTACGACCTAATGTAAAACCATCTTCCATCTTATAACTTTGTGGTATATTACTATTACTATGTTCTTTGAAATAGTCTTCCATAAAATTAATAATTTCATCTTTAGAATGGTGAGTTATTACTTTTTTAAATTCAAAACCAACTTTATCTAACTTTGATTTTTGTTCTGCAGTTAAATCGTGTTGATTAGCTTTTAAATTTTTACACCAACTATATAAATTAATACCACTATCATCATAATTAATACCATCTATAGTTTTGAAATTAAAACCGAGATTTATATTGTTATAATTTATATAAAATTTTTCTAACAAGTCATATTTGTCATCCCAACTTAATTTTTCATTAATTTTTATATTAAATTTTTTCAATAAATTTTGTTGTTCACTACTCAGTTTTTCAAATCTAACTCTTTGTTTTTGTAACCATTCACCAAGTGAATAACCTTCTTCATCAAAATTGACTCCATCTTTACTTTTAAAGTTAACCGGTATATTAATATTACCATTTTTTTCATAATAATTTTGTAATAATTCATAACTATTTTCCCATTTATATTTATTAGTAATTTGTTTTTTTAATTCTTTTAACATAAAATATATATCAGAGTTTTCTAAAGTAATATCTAATTCATTTTTATTATTTACATTATAATCATATTTTTCTGATAAAGTCTTAATATGATTATAATTGTTACCTAAATCTATTATCATAGGTTCTGCATCTTTGGCAGAGTTATACATCACACTTTTAATAAGCTCATTAAACACTTTATTACTTTTAATTTTTCTATCAATTATTATTCCATCAAGATCTGGAATATATGAACTTTCATTATATTGGTTTGCTACAAACATAATTTTTATTTTGTTTGACACATCATTTCCATTTAAGTCCACATTACTGTAAAAGGCATCTTTATTTTTACTTCCCAAAGTTAAATTTAATGATAATGACTTATACACTTCAATTTCAGCATTTGGATTTTTAAGCCTTATATCATTTATCACTTCATTCATTTTTATAGCAAGCTTATAATCTTCTACATCATCTATTGAACAACAATAAATGTATTTACCATTATCTTTTATATTATTACCTAAAATATTTTCTTTAGATTTAGCATAATTTATTATACTCTTTAAGTTATTAATTAATTCTGTGTGTTTATTAGTGTCATTAACTTTTGAGTTTATTAAAGTTATTAATTCATTAATCAATTCTTTAACAGGTTCATCATTTGCTTTATAACAAGGCTTATTTAAAATACCTTCACTAATTGCTTTCCCGATAGTATATGTGCTTATTTCATTGCTAGAAAATATATTTTCTAATTGTTCATAGTTTGTACTATTTGATTTTAATCCTATTATTTTCATATTATCATGACTACTAATAAATTTATTAACAGCAAGACTCCATTTCTCTCCATTAATATGATCATAATCATCAATAACTAATATATCAGCATTTATATTTTTAATATTATTTTTATTTTGAATTTGATCATTAACATACATTTTATAAAGATTAGAATATGAAATGAATTTTATGTTTGAAGTTACTTTATTAAAATTTAAACCTAAATTATTTATATAATTTTTAATATTAATTAAATGTGAATTATTTGATACTAAATAAATAACTTTAGAATCAGCATTTTTATTTGTGAAATTAATTGCATTTAGTGAATTATAAATACCTGTATCATGAATTAAACCAACAATGTTTTTACCACTATTAAAAGCACTAACAATACTATTTTCAGTTTCTTTATAATATTTTTTAAGGTTATCATTAAGCATATTATTCACCGCTTTCTTTATTATTATATCATAATAAACTTAATATTAAATAAAAAATAATCCAAACGGATTATTTTAAAGCATCTAATAATTCTGCTTTTTTCATTGTTGAGTAACCAGCAATATTTTTAGCTTTAGCCGCTTCTCTTAATTCAGCAACTTTCATTGAAGAGTAATCTACACTTGCAACTTCTTTAGCTTCTTTTTTTGCTTCTACTTTTTTAGTTTCAACTTTTTTAGCAGCTTTTGGAGCTACTGTTTTACCAGCTAAAGTATTTTTTGATAATTCAACTAATTCAGTGAATGCAGCTGGATTTTCAATAGCTATTTCACTTAACATTTTTCTGTTAATTTGAACATTAGCTTTAGCAAGTCCATTAATGAATTTTGAATAACTCATATCGTTCATACGACATGCTGCGTTAATACGTGTAATCCATAATTTTCTAAATTCTCTCTTATTTTGTTTTCTATCTCTGTAAGCATATTTTAATGAATGCATTACTTGTTCTTTAGCAGTTTTATATAATCTGTGTTTACTACCGAAATATCCTTTCGCTAGTTTTAATATTTTTTTATGACGAGCACGACTTACCGTACCATTTTTAACTCTTGGCATTTTATTTCCTCCTTCTTAATATATTACAATAAATCTTTTAATCTTTTGTAATCACCAGCACTCATTGTGCTTAATTTAGCGTATTTTTTTGTTTGTTTTGTACTTTTTTTACCACTATTATGTTGTCCACCAGCACTAGTTATTGTTACTTTACCGTTTGGTTTAACTTTTGCTACTTTTTTTAACCCACTATGAGTTTTTTGTGTTTTCTTTGCCATAATTTCCTCCTATTACTTCTCTTTCTTCGGTGCTAATATAATCGATACAAATCTACCTTCAAATTTAGGTCTAACTTCTATTTCACTACTATTAGATAAAGCTTCTGCAAAACGAAGCAGCACTTCTTTTCCAAGTTCAGGGTGAGCCATTTCTCTACCTTTAAATCTTACTTGTGCTTTTACTTTGTGACCTTTTTCTAAATATTTTCCAGCATTACGTACTCTTGTATTAAAATCATTAACATCAATCGTAACTGAAAGACGATATTCTTTTAATTCTAAATTACTTTCTCTTTGCTTCTTAGCATTTTCTTTTTGTTTTTTCTTGTTTTCATATTTAAATTTGTTATAATCCATAATTTTACAAACTTTTGGATTAGCAGTAGGACTTATTAAAACAAGATCAAACCCTGCATAAGTAGCTAGTGTAAGCGCATCTTTAATTCCTTTAATACCTAATTGTTCACCGTTTGGTCCTATGACCATTACTTCTTTTGCACGTATTTGTTCATTAATAAACAAATCTCTTTCTCTATTTGCGATAATCGACACCTCCATAAAAAAGTGAATACAATAATGTATCCACCTAAAAACCTTTTATTATATTAATATAATTTTGGCTTTAAACCCATAACTTAAGCTATCGGGTGAGAAGTGGATACTTCTTCTTTCCTTTTTAACAATTTATATTATATATTATAATTATATAATTGTCAACAAATATTATGCACGTGATGCATATTTTCCATCTTTAGATGAAACTATAATTTCTTCGCCTTCATTAATAAATAAAGGTACTTTAACTGTTAAACCTGTTTCTAATACTGCATCTTTTTGTGCATTATTAGTTGTGTTCCCTTTAACGGCAGGTTCTGTACTTGCTACTTTTAAAGTGATTTTCTCTGGTAAGATAACTCCTAAAAGTTCTCCTTTATAAAAACTCACTTCCACATTTAAACCATCTTTCAAATATAAATATTCATTTTTTAATTGATCTTTAGTAAGTTCAATTTGTTCATAAGTTTCCATATTCATAAAATTATAAATATCTCCTGTTGCATATAAAAATTGAACATCAGATTTTTCAATCATAGCTTTTTCTAATTTTATATTAGTATTGAAAGTATTTTCAA
>CAYJFL010000011.1:0-30088 GCA_964369865.1 uncultured Muribaculaceae bacterium
AAATATTATTATTAATTATTAATACTGATGTTTATATTGTATATGCAGTAGGAGAGAATATCTATAATTTTATTTATGGTGGAATATATGCATTATCAGAAAGTGCTAAACGTGATACTAAAAGACATAAAACTATAGAAAAACAAAGTGAGCATATTTCAAATACTGTTTTAATTAATGTATTATATGGTGCTTTTATATGTTTATTAATATTTATATTTAGAAATAAAATAGGAGAACTTTTTTTTGATAATAATCAATTTATCAAAGTGTTGAACATTTATTTTGTATTTATGATATTTAAAAGTACAGTTATAGGAATTTTAAGACCATTATATTCTGTTGGTAATACAGAAGGAAATATTATAGAAATTGCTAAAATAAATAAAGATAGATTAACGTATATTAATATTTTATTAGTCTTATTATTAGGTTTATCTAGAATTGTCTCTATGAGTAATGTTGTTATATTGATATGTATATTATCTATATTTATTGGGACTGAAATACATCAGACATATCTTACATATAAAATTGTAGGTAAAGTTAAAGTTAAATACATGAAAGTCAAAGAAGGATTTAAAATATTAAAAGAAAATTATCATTATTTACTAAGTATGATGGTTTATGATTCAGGTATAATTATTTCTACTTATGTAGGGTCATTATTTGGGAATGTTGGAATATTGATAAGTAAGGTTTTATATGAAAGTTATAAATTTGGTACTTTTATTCATAATATATACGTTAAATATTTAGAAGAACAAATGTATATAGGGGTAATTAAAAAGTATTCAACTGTAGTAAGAAGAACAACTATTAGTGCAATAATAGGTTCAATTTTCACAATTATAATATTTACTTTACAATTGCATTTTAATTTAGAATTTAAAAATATAGATCCAGTAACTTTTTCTAGTTATATATTTATATTTATATATTGTATGAGTTATAGCCTAGATTATGCCTCTGACATAGTTACAAGAATTAGTGGACATGTTAAACAATTATTAACTATTTCTATAATAGATTTAATAATTAAAATATGTGTTGTAATATTAATTCATAATGTAGTAGTCAATATATATTGTGCTTTTACATTATTGCTATTAGGTGGCTTCATATCATATATTAATATATTTAGAATAATAAGAACAAACAAGTATGTATGTATTTATGATTAAAATAATATTAATGTTTAGAAATTAATGAAAAAAGATACTAATTTAGTATCTTTTATAATATATAAGTTGATATCATTTTACATATTTCATGTATATTAGATGAACTAGCAAATTTAAATTTTAGTTTACCTATACTTGAAATCCAAATTGTAAACTCACTATCTAAATCAAATGTTCCAGCTGTTTCTAAGGAATAAGTTTGAATATTTTTATATGGTATTGAAGTAAAATCCTTCTTTTTACCGCTTAATCCTTGAATATTTATTGTTATAATTCTTTTATTTGTAAAAACTATACTATCTCTGATACCTTTATATGAATCAATTATTTGTTCATTACTAATAAGCATAGAATCAATTAATTTTATAAATTCATTTATAGGTACTTGTTTTAATTTAATAAAACTACTATCTTTAAAATCTATCATACTACCTCCACAATTTATTATATTATTTAATATTTGTTAATCATATTTAATGTTTTAAACTGTCTCTTTTATGTCTTAAAAATAATAAAATAAACACATTATGTGTTTTTTTGTTAATTAAATTTAGTAATTGTGTAAAGTTGTAAAAAAAGAGCTGATTATTCTTTTAATAGTACTTTATTTGTAATATAATTTAATTATAATAGACAGTAACGTTGAAAGTATGGTGTAAGGTATGTTAAATA
The DNA here is from genome assembly GCA_964369865.1 of uncultured Muribaculaceae bacterium. Classification (GTDB taxonomy): domain Bacteria; phylum Bacillota_I; class Bacilli_A; order RF39; family UBA660; genus MGBC107952. The sequence continues at coordinate 1,857 of CAYJFL010000011.1, forward strand.
TTAAGAAAAAGATTAAAGAAGTTAATTTAAAAATTAAAGTTATTGGTAGTTTATTTTTAGTAACATCGATATTATTATTAATGACAATAACAATGTTTAATCCGATAACTTCTTCATCAAATAAAGAAGCATATATTAAATTAGAAGATATGATTGTAACTGATACAATTGGAGATGTTAGTATTGAAATGATTATTAGTGATTTTGATGGAACATTTGCCAATAATGATAGTGTTGGTAAAGTAGTGACATTAACTGCATATTATCCTACTCAAACAGTAGGTAATAAATCTCTAACTTTAACAGTGCCAGAAGGTCTAGCATATGCTCAAAATGGGATACCTGTTCCAGAATCATTTAGTATTCCATCAACTGTAGATACTAAAATAATTAATGAACTTGGTGAAGGACAACCGCTAGCTACTCAGGCTATTAAAGATGTAGTATTACCAGATAAACATGTAGCAACTGGGTCAACTTTTAATAAAGTAACTTATAATTTAAATGATACAGCCGATAAAATTGTATTAACATTCTATGTAAAAGGGGATGGAGAAAGAATATATGCTGATCATGATATTATTAATGATTTAATTGCAACAGCAACTTACAATGATACAACTGTAACAACTAGTGTTGATGTAAAGGCTGATTTAAAAACTACTGATTTAATTTCATATGAAAGACCTAATGTGTATGCTAGTGCTACGTCAGTAGCTAGTAAAAGTGATGAAATAATTTATAACTATACTAGAAGTCCTTTTGAAGTATGGGAAATGCCATATTTGAAATCTGGAAAAATAACACTTTATTATCCAGTCGGAACAGAATTTATTGGAGTAGTAGGATATAATTATAACTATCCAACTAAAGGAACAGAAGGATACACAATTACTATTGATGAAGAGATAGGTAAAGTTGTATATGAATTTACTGATAATTATTTTTATCCAGGAACAAGTGTTAAATATAAAATTCCAGAAGGTATGAGTGCTGGTATATATGAAACTTCTGGAACACCAGAAATAGAATTTACAACTTATGATGGAAGTACTTATAAATATATTCCAGTTAGTAGTGATAAAGATAAAGATGGGATAGTAGATGATGGATTTGTATTTGATGATGTTGAAATAAAAGACCGTAGTGATTATGGAAGTCCAATTAATTTAACACAAACAAGTAATGTTCATCCATTATATGAAACTGAATATAGTCATACTGGATTAATAAAACTTAAAAATGATAATCCATTTATGACAGAAAACTTAATGTATGAAGTAATTTTAGATGAAAATTATGAGGCTAAGAGAGTTAAAGTTCCTAAAGGAAAAGATTTTGTTAGTTTAGAATATAAAACAAATAAAAGTGATGAGTATATCAGTTTAGATATTACTGGATTTAATGGATATTTAGATGCTGGTACAGTAGGGTTAGGATCTGATGAATATTTTACTGAAGTAAAAGCTAATATTGGAAAACTTAGTGCAGGATATTATTCATATGGACCTACTAGTGTTAATCATTATACTAATACGCTGGCATATGGAATGCAAAAATCAGGAATTAGTGAAGTTATTCACACTGTATCAATGTGGGTTGAAGGTAATGAAGCAGATACTAAAGTAACTGTTGATACAAATTCTAAATTAGATAGTTATACAAGTAATATGACACTAGAAGGTACTTCAGTAATGAAAAAAGATGGTGTTATCGTTACTGCTGTAACTGCAGGGGATACTGTTACCGCAGAAGCACATGCAGATATTTTCAATTATTTATATGGTAATTCACTTATAATGGAAAATCCATATTTTATATTAAGAGAATCAAATGATATAACTATTCATGAAAGTACTATTAAAATAATTAACCCAATAACAAATAAGGAATTAAATTTTAATGTTGATAAAATTGTTCCATCAAATAGTAATTTAGATACATATTATAAACTTACATTAGTTGATGATATTACAATTGGACAATTTATAAGTTATCCATTTTATGAACAAAAATTAAAAGTATCTTTTGATTTTACTACTTCATCTACTAGTACAGATAGTTATATTGTGAATATAAAAGATATTTTTGGTTTTGCTAATGATGGAGCAAAAGGTAGTGCTCGTGATGGAAGTTCATTATTAGAAAATGGAGTGGATTTAAATAATAATGGTACAACAACTGATAAAATACCAACTTCATATTCGTATCCACTAACTATTAATAAAAATAATCATGTAGTGGTTGATACATATTTATCATTTGAAGATACTAGATATCCAAGTTATATGCCATCTTATCCAGAAACTGCTGTTAATTTTACACCAGAATTTTTAGCAAGTTACAATATTACAATTAAAAATTCTTCGCCTTATGAAGCAACTGATTTTGTACTTTACTTTCCTATTCCTAAAGAAGGAGAAAATTTTGGAGAATCATATCAAAGTGAACCTTTCAAATATAATATGAAATTATCAAGTCTTTTACCTAATTTAGAAGGATTTGAAGTAACATATGCTAGTGGTGTAACTAAAGATACAATTACAACAGCATCATATACTAAAACTCCTAGTGATTTAGATAGTATTAATATGATTAAAGTTACTGCTACAAAAGAAATAGGTATTGGAACTACAACTAGTGTAGAAGTACCAATAGTTATTGATGAAACATTAGAAACAACAGAATCAAAAATAAGTGAAATGAATATATTTAATCCATACTATACAGTTGATTATGTAGTTTATTCAGGGTGGAAAAAAGGTAGTAGTGTAGGAGCTAAATTAGTTCTTATGAATATTGAAGGTACTATGTTTAAAGATATCAACTTTGATGGTTTATATGATCCATCAGTGGATGAAGTTTTACCAGATATTGAAATTGAATTACATAGAAAAGAAAGTGATGGTACATATTTACCAGTTACTAAAGATAGTAAAGTTGTAACAACTATTACAGATAGTAATGGACATTATCAATTTAATCATGAAACAATTGGAGAAATAAGTGAATATATGATAGTGCCAGTAATGGATAAATATCCATTACTTATAGAAACAGCTTATCAAAATGGTAGTGATTATAAAATAGATAGTGATATTCAAACAGGAGATGATGGAGTTAGAAATATTGATCCTACATTAGATCCAGCTTCATTTATTAATTTAGGTTATATTGAAAAACAAGAATTATCTCTAGATGTTCCAGAATTAATTGTTTTATCTTCACTTGAAGAAATTCAATATTTATTAATAGACAATGAAACTAATAATGAAGGTTTTATAGGGCCATACTACTTTGAATCATTAGGAGGAACTTATGAAGTTTCTGCAAATAGTTCAGTAATATCTTATCAAACTTTTACTTCAGGTGATGAATATTTAAAATTAATTGCTAAAGAAGTAACAAATAAAGATGTGATTGAAACTGATTTAGTAATAAGTTTAGAAGATCGTTATAAAAATACAATTAGTAAGAGTTCAAAAATATTAGTAGTAGGTAGTGAGCGTGAATCTAGTTTAGGTTTAAGTGCAATAGATGCTACTATAAGTAATAGTGAAGCTAAGAGTATTACTAGTGATAAAGTATTAGAAGTAACTGATGCTATTGCTTATTCTAATATTACTGGTGATACATTAGAAATAACTACTTCTAGTTTAGAAGAAATAAAAAATACAACATATTTAGGAGGAACTTATAAAGTAACATTATCTACTAGTGAAGGAAGTATTACAGTTAATATAAATGTTGAAGATACATTTAAAACTGACGCTTCCTTAAATGATATTAAAGTAAATGGAGTTACTATAGATAACTTTGATAAAGAAACACTTGCTTATAATATAACAGTGCCATATGAAACTGAAAGTATAAATTTATATGCAAGTACTTCTGATAGTGATGCAACGATAGATAATGCTAATATTGGAATTAAAAATTTAAGTGTTGGCCTAAATACTTATAATATAGAGGTAACAGCTCACGATATTAATGTTAAAAAAACTTATACTGTAAATATTACTAGAAGTGAACGTATATTAGATTCTAATAATTTACTAGCTAGTTTAGTAATCAAAGGTCAAGTTATGAATCCTACTTTTAATTCGAGTATAAAAGAATATAACTTAACAGTACCATACGAGATATCAGATTTAGAAGTAACTGCAATTGCAGAAAGTTCATTAGCAACTGTATTAGTTACTGGAAATAATGATTTAGTTGTTGGAAATAATACTATTACTATAAAAGTAACTGCAGAAAATTCTTCTGTTAATACATATACAATAAATGTTAATAGAGAAGAAAAAATTATTTTAGATACTAACAATTATCTATCTAGTTTAGAAGTAAAAAATCATATTATCAATCCACTATTCGATAAAGAAGTGAATGATTATAATCTTACAGTAAATTATGAAGTAAAAGATCTAGAATTATTAGTATCTACAGAAAGTGATAAAGCCACAACAGAAATATTAGGAAATAATAACTTAGTTGTTGGTGATAACACTGTTACTGTAAAAGTAACAGCAGAAAATTCTTCTGTTAATACATATACTATAATAGTAACTAGAGAAGAAAAAGTGCTAGATACTAATAATTATTTAAAAGAATTAGTTATAGAAAATTATGAGTTAGTTAAAACATTTGATAAAGAATCATTAGAGTATAGTTTAGAAATTCCTTATGAAGTTAATAAGTTAAATATTACTGCATTAACTGAAAGTGATTTATCTAATGTAGAAATTAGTGGTAATAGTGATTTGTCAGTTGGAGAAAATACTATTAGTATTACAGTAACAGCTGAAGATAATAGCACTAGAATATACACTATATTAGTAACTAAGTTAGAACAAGAAATAATTCCTGAAGAAGATATTCTTCCACCTACTGAAGAAGAAATAATTCCACCAGTAGAAGATGAAGTAATTGTTAAACCAGTTGTTAATAATGTTGTAAAATCTAATGATAATAATTTAAAATCTTTACAAATAAGTAATCATACAATTAAATTTGATAGAGATATTCTTATATATGATATTACAGTTGAAAATGATGTTAATGCATTAGAACTATTTTATGAATTAAGTAATTCAAAAGCAACTGCTGAAATACTTGGTAATAATAATTTAGTTGTTGGTAATAACAAAATAGAAATAATTGTAACTGCTGAAGATAACAGTACTAAAATATATACAATAAATATTTTAAAATTATCAGACACTAGTGAAGATGAAACTGATATATTAGTTGAAGATGACAATGATGATAGTAAAAAAGATACTGATAAAATAACAACAGATAATAGTAATAATAATTTAATGTTGATTATTATTGGTGTAATAATTACTATTATAGTTGCAGCAGTTATCATTAAGTCATTCATATCTAAAAAATAATAAAAAGAAAATACATTCTTATGAATGTATTTTTTTAAATACCAGTAAAAATACCAGTACCAATATTTTTATAAAATTTATTATCTATAACTTCTAAATATAATACTTCATTAGTGTCTACCATTTTAACAGGTATGAAATATCTAATTACTTTATTTGTAGATACATCTGTTATTTTAAAGTATTTCATATAGCCACTAAAATGTCTAGTATCAACAGTTAAGTCATAATTAACAACATTACCACCAAGTAAGATGTTTGCAGCGTATGCTTCAGGAATAAGTTTTCCACCTACTACAGGATAAGTATATGGACCTACTTTATTTTCTGTTCTTGAGTAAATAAGAGAATGCCAAGTATTTAGTGGTAACTTAGGTTCATAGTAAACGTTATTAGCCCCATAACCATTAATAACACCACCAGCGTGAGATACAAATATACCTAGCGAATATTCGGGAACTTTACGACCACTGAATATCCAAATACCACTTCCTTGAGTATAGTTAGTAATTAAAAAGTCACTTTCAAAACGATAGTCTCCTGTATTTGAAACACCAGTATCAATATACTGAGTACCTGTAGAAATTATATAATCTAACTTTTCAAAATTAACTTTTTTGAAAATATAATCAAAATTTAAAACAGAATTATTCATAGTTCCTAAACCCCATTTATATTTAATTTCAACTTGAATATTACTTACACTGTTAGGTTTAAAAAATAATATGTCTTCATTAATGAAATTATATTCAATAGAGGGATTAGTATCAAGAGTTTTTATAATATCTTTTAAATGATAATTATCACTAGTATCATTTGTAATTTCAATATCTAAAATAATAGATGACTCACTATTTGGAAGTGTAACTGCTATATTTGTTGAATTATTAGTAAATGTAGGTGTATAAGTTAAATATGCACCACTAACCTGCTTATTAATAGTTGTATTAGAAATTTTAATAGTATCAGGTTTATTCACATTAGCATTACCGCTAATTGACAAATTAGTATTTAATGCAGAATAACCAATAGTCATAAAAATAATTGAAATATTTATTAATAATAATAGTGTTATTATTTTTATTCTCATAAAACCTCCTTTATATATATTTATTATTTCCAATTAAATAAAGTATATCACATACATTACTAACTATCATAATTATAAAATTGGTTAATACTATATTTTTTTATTCATAAAAATATGATAAAATTAATATACAATAATAAGTGAGGTAAGTATGAACATAGTAGATATTATAATAGCCGTTTTATACGGTGTAGTAGAAGGAATAACAGAGTGGTTACCAATTAGTAGCACAGGACATATGATTTTATTAAACGATTTTGTAAAATTAAATGTTAGTGAAGAATTCTTTAATTTATTTTTAGTAGTAATTCAATTAGGAGCAATACTAGCTGTAGTAGTAGTTTTCTTTAAGAAAATATTTCCATTTAATTTTTCTAATAAAAAAGAGTCATTCATCAAAATGGATATAATGAATTTATGGTTCAAAATATTAGTAGCTTGTATTCCAGCTGCAATTGTAGGTTTATTACTAGATGAAATATTAGAAAAATATTTATATAATTCAGTAGTAGTAGCTACTATGTTAATTATATTTGGGATAGCTTTCATAATAGTAGAAAATAAAAATAAAAATAGTAAAGTAAGAGTTAATAGTTTAGATGAAATTACTTATAAAGATGCATTTATAATTGGATTATTCCAGCTTATAGCCGCAATATTTCCAGGAACTAGTAGAAGTGGAGCAACGATTGTTGGAAGTTTAATGATCAACATTAAAAGAGTAGTTGCAGCAGAATTTACATTCTTCTTAGCTATTCCAGTAATGATAGGAGCTAGTTTACTTAAAATTATGAAATTTGGTTTAGTATTTACTATTACAGAATTAATAATATTATTTATAGGATTAATTACAGCATTTATAGTATCAATTGTAGTAATTAAATTCTTACTAGCATACATCAAGAAACATGATTTTAAAGTATTTGGTTGGTACCGAATTATCTTGGGAATTATAGTGTTATTATATTTTTTAATATAAAAGATTTAATTATTTAAATCTTTTTTTATTTATTAATAAAGTGTGATATAATGACTAAAGATTATGGGAGAAATTATGAAAAAAAACGAAAGAAATTTTAAAATAAAAGAACAGGGATTATTACTAGAAACATTATATGTATTATTAAGTGATTTAAATAAGAAAAAAGTTAAATCATTGTTAGCTCATAGTAATATTAGTGTTAATGGTAGAATAACAACAAAATTTAATTATCAATTAGTAAAAAATGATGTTGTTACGGTTAATTTTAATAAAATTATGAAAACTAGAAGAAATGAAGTTTTAGATGTATTATATGAAGATGATTATATAATCGCAGTTAATAAATTAGAAAAGTTATTAACTGTTAGTACTGATGAAGAAAAAGATAATACTTTATTTAATATTGTAAAAAGATATGTTCAAGATAAAAAAAGAAGTAACAAATTATATGTTGTTCACCGTCTTGATCAAGATACTAGTGGAGTAGTTATATTTGCTAAAAATGATAAAATTAAAAATGAACTTCAAGAAAATTGGAATGATGTTGTTAAAACTAGAGGTTATGTTGCAATAGTAAATTATTCTAAGTTTAAATATAGTGGGACTATTAAAACATATTTAGCTGAAAAAAATACATTTGTATATTCTACTAGAAATCCTAAAGAAGGAAAGTTAGCAATAACTCATTACCGTACTATGAAAGAATCTAAAAATAATAAAATGTTAGAAATATATTTAGATACAGGTCGTAAAAATCAAATTAGAGTTCATATGAAAGAGTTAGGAACTTATATTATTGGAGATAAAAAATATGGTATTAAGCAAAAAGAAGATAAAAGAATGTTCTTACATGCTAATAAATTAGATTTTATTCATCCAGTTACAAAAAAATTAGTTAAGATTGAAGCTAAGTTACCAACCAGTTTTAATAAATTAATTAATAAAAAATAAAAAGAAACATAGCTTGTTTCTTTTTTTATTTCTTGTAAAAATATGATAAATAGGTTAAAATGTATATAGAATAGGTGATAATATGAATAGAAAAGCATTTACACTGATAGAAGTGCTAGGAATATTTACAATTATTAGTATAATACTAATTGTAGCATTACCTTCAGTTACAAAAATTTTAAGTAACACTGATGAAGGTAAATATGAAGAGTTTAAAACTACAGTAGCTTCTGCTGCTGAAGTACATTATCAAATAAATGATGATATTTATGATGGAAGAATTAGTAATCCTGGTGATAGTGTTAATATTACTATTAAAACACTTATTGATGAAGGATTAACAATTGATTTGCCAACTAAACCTAGTGGTGAACAAGTAACTGAAAATATGGTAGTAAAAGTTACTATGAAAGATAATGGAACATTAGATTTCAATTTTGTTGAGTAAGGAGTAAGCAGTATGAAAAAAACAATTAAAGATTTTGATTTATATAATAAAAAAGTTATTATAAGATGTGATTTTAATGTACCAATTAAAAATGGAGTAATAACTGATAATAATAGAATTTTAAGTAGTTTAAAAACTATAAAATATGCACTTGAAAGAGGTGCTAAAATAATTTTAATGTCACATTTAGGTCGAGTAAAAAGTGAAGAAGAAAAGAATAGTAAATCACTTCGACCTATTGCCGAAGAGTTAGCTGATTTATTAAAAAGGCCAATAAAGTTTGTTAATAATACTCATGGTGAATTATTAGAAAATACAGTTAATGGTTTATCAGCAGGTGAAATATTATTAATGGAAAATACAAGATTTGAAGATGTTGCTGGTAATTATGAGAGCAAAAATAATTTAGAACTTGGTAAGTACTGGTCTAATTTAGGTGACATATATATTAATGATGCATTTGGAACAAGTCATAGAATGCATGCATCTAATGTAGGAATAGCAACAAATATACCAAGTGGAGTAGGGTTTTTAATAGAAAAAGAATTGAATGAACTCGAAAATGTTGTTTATAACCCAGAACATCCTTTTACACTTATTTTAGGAGGAGCAAAAGTTTCAGATAAAATAGGAGTTATTGATAATTTAATAAATAAAGTAGATTATTTTGTTTTAGGTGGAGGAATAGCAAATACATTTTTAAAAGCTAAAGGCTACAACATAGGACAATCACTTTATGATATTGAGTCAATTGATTACTGTAAAAATTTATTAAATACTTATGGAGAAAAATTACTACTACCAGTTGACGTTGTTGTAGAAACAACTGAGGATGATAAAGTAATACATAAAACTATTAAAGTTGAAGATATTAAGAATGAAGATGTTATTTTAGATTTAGGTAAAGAAACAATAAATAAAGCTAAACCATATTTAGAAGATAGTGCTTTAATAGTATGGAATGGGACAATAGGAATGACAGAAATTGAAGCATTTAGACAAGGAACTAATGATTTATGTGCTATAATAACTAAAACAGTTGCTACTACTATTGTTGGTGGTGGAGATACTGTTGGTGCAGTTATAAATTTAGGTTATAAAGAAAAAATATCACATATTTCAACTGGTGGAGGAGCAGCGCTAATGCTTCTTGAAGGAAAAAAATTACCAGGAATTGAAGTTATAGATGATAAATAGTTAGGAGAAAGTTATGGCAAATATAAAGAAGAAAAAGAGTAATATCTTAAATTATCTTATATTAGGAGCTATAACTTTTTTAGTACTTTATTTTTCATTAAAAGATAATTTTGATGAAATTATTCATGAACTTTTATCAGTAAATATATTTTTTATTGTTATTGCAATAATTTTATCATTTGCATTTTACTATTTTAAAGCAATAAGCCTATATAAGTTAACTACAAGATATAAAAAAGATTATACTTTTAAAAAAAGTTTAAAAATAGTGCTTAGTACTCAATTTTTTAATGGTATAACACCATTTGCTAGTGGTGGACAACCATTTCAAATATATATGTTAAAAAAAGATAACGTTAAATTAGTAGATTCTACTAATATAGCAATACAAAATTTTATTCTTTATCAAATAGCCCTTGTAACATTAGGAACGGTAGCTATAATTAGTAATTTCTTTTTTAACTTTTTAGCTGAATCTCATATATTAAAAGAGTTAGTAACAGTCGGGTTTATTATAAATGCTTGTGTAATAGTTGGATTATTTTTAATATCATTTAATAAAAAATTTAATAGTATTATAATTAATTTCGCAATTAAAATTATGTCACACTTTAAAATTATTAAAAATCAGGATGAAAAAATTAAAAAATGGGATGATAATTTATTAAAGTTTAACAAAGGTGCCAAAATGTTAATCAAAAGTAAGATGTTTTTTGCTAAAGCAGTAACTATTAATATATTAGGTTTAATTTGTCAATATTTAGTACCACTAGCAATAATATATAGTATGGGAGACTATACTAGTGTTGATGCAGGTCTTGTTATTTGTACAAGTGCTTATGTAATGTTAATAGGTTCATTTGTTCCAATACCGGGTGGTACTGGGGGATTAGAATTTGGTTATATATCTTTCTTTGGAAATTTTATTCAAGGAAGTATTTTACAAGCATCAATGTTACTGTGGAGACTAATTAATTATTATTTAGCCATCGTAATAGGAGCAATTACATTAAATTTAAAGGAGAAGGATTAGTATGAGAATAGGAATGTTTACAGATACATATCCACCATTTATAAATGGAGTATCAACAAGTATAGCAATGTTAAAAAATGCTTTAGAAAAAGAAGGGCACGAAGTATTTGTTGTAACTGTAAATAATGATTTATTTAAATATCAAAAAGATGATAAAATTATTAGAATTCCAGGTGTACCTACAGGAATATATGATTATCGTTTAACAGGTATATATCCATTAAGAGCAATAGATACTATTCGTAAATGGAAACTTGATGTTATACATTCACATACTGAGTTTGGAGTCGGAACATTTGCAAGATTGCTTGCTAAACAATTGAATATACCTTTAGTGCATACTTATCATACTATGTATGAAGATTATGTTCATTATATTACAAAAGGATATTTTAGTAATTCAGGTAAAAAACTGATTGAACATTTAACTAAATTTTATTGTGATAAAACAGCTACAGAATTAATAGTACCAACTAAAAAAACATATGACTTATTTAAACAAAAGTATAAAGTAGATCGTAATGTTCACATAGTTCCAACTGGAATTGAAGTTGAGAGATTTTATAAAGATAATTTTAAAAGACAAGAAATTAATCAAATCAGACAAAGTTTAGGTATTACAAAAGATGATTTCGTTATACTATTTGTAGGAAGATTAGGAGAAGAAAAAAATATATCTTTATTAATAGAAGGACATTATGGATTAATTAAGAAATATAAAAATGCAAAACTAGTTATTGTAGGAGATGGGCCAGATAAGAAGAAATTTGAATCTTTAGCCAATAAATTAGGAATAAGTAATAATGTTGTATTTACAGGTAAAGTTCCATGGGAAGATGTTCCTAAATATTATCAACTTGCTAATGTATTTACTACAGCTAGTTTAACAGAAACGCAGGGGCTAACTGTTATTGAAGCAATGGCAGCAAGTATTCCAGTAGTTGCTATTGATGATGAAGCATTTAGACTTGCTGTAGTAGATGGATTAAATGGGTTTTTATTTAAAAATAAAAAAGATTATAAAAAATGTATTATAAAATTAATTGAAGACCCAAAAACTAGAAGTAATCTTGCTAAACAAGCACGTATTACTGCTGATGCGCACTCAGCTAAGTATTTCGCAATTAAAGCATTAGATGTTTATAAAACTGCTATAGGCGATAAAGATGAATTAAGAGAAGAAAAAAATATAAAAAGTAGAATAAAAGGATTTTTTAAGAAAGTATATGGAAAAAAATAAAATATTAATTGCAAATTTAAAAATGTATATGAGTAAAGATGAAATAAATAGTTATCTTCAAAATATTGTAAACAAAATAAATAATAACAATCTAATTATTTGCCCAACAAGTTTATATGTGCCCTATTTCTTAAATAAAGATTTTATGGTTGGTGTACAAAATATAAGTGATCATACTAGTGGAGCATATACAGGTAGTATTAGTGCTAAACAAGTATCATCATTAAACATTAAATATTCAATTATAGGTCATAGTGAAAGAAGAAGTTATCATAATGAAACTAATGAGGAAATAAGAAATAAACTAATTAATGCTTTAACTAATAATATAATACCAATTATGTGTATCGGTGAAAATGAACTTGAAAAAAACAACAATTTAACAAATGATATATTAATTAAAGAAATAAGTGAAACTTTTCAAGGTATTAATAAGTCTTATTTAGAAAAAGTAATTATAGCTTATGAACCAATATGGGCAATAGGAACAGGATTAACACCGCAGCCAAAAGAAGTTAGTGAAACAATTAAATTTATTAAAAGTTTTATTCAAACTAATTATAGTATAAATAACAAAGTTGTTTATGGAGGAAGTATTAGTACTAAAAATATTAATGATTTTAATATTTTTCCTAACATAGATGGATACTTAGTTGGTAGTGCTGCAGTAGATAGTAATGAGTTGTTAAAATTAAAAGAAGTCGTTTTATAATGACTTTTTATTTTTCGACAAAACTAGCTATATTGTGCTATTTAAATAAATAATATAGTTTTGTATAATAAATTTATAGTAGTAATAATTTTGAAAGGGAATAAGAGAATGAAAAAAATAAAAATATTAATGATTGATGATAATGTAAATTTAGTAAATATGGTACGTGAGTATTTTACAGATCATGATAAAATAGAAGTAACACATGTAGCGTTTGATGGAGAAACAGGAATTAACGCCATTGAGAAAAATTATGGAGCATATGATATTGTTGTACTAGATTTAATAATGCCTAATAAAGATGGTCTATACGTTCTAAAAGAAATGAAAAATAGAAAAATTAATCAAAAAGTTATAGTAGTTACAAGTTATAACGCTAGTGAAGTTATCAGAGAAGTATCTGAGTTTGGAGTTAGTTATTTTATATTAAAACCATTTGATTTAAAAGATTTAGAAGATAGAATATTACTATTAAATAATAGTGGAGAATTAGAAAAGAAAGCAATTGATTTTACTTATAATAATTTACAAATAAGTGTTACTAGAGTGCTTCATGAGTTAGGAATACCATCTCATATAAAAGGTTATCAATATATTAGAGAAGCAGTATCAATAGTATATAATAAACCAGAAGTAATTGGAGCAATTACAAAAGAACTTTATCCAGAACTAGCTATTAAATTTGATACAACAGTTTCTAGAGTAGAAAGAGCTATTAGACATGCTATTGAGGTAAGTTGGAATAGAGCTAAATGGGAACTTATGGAAGAAATATTTGGTAATAGTGTAGATATTGATAAAGCAAAACCTACTAATAGTGAATTTATAGTAACTATTGCAGATAAAATGCAATTAGAATTTAATAAAATAGGTGCCTAAGTGTATAATTTTTGTAAAAGAAAATAAATATAATTGTATATAAAATAAATTTCCTATATAATTATATTTAGGTGATAACATGAATGTGAAAAAAAGTATATTAGTAATAATGTTTGTAGTAGGAATGTTAATAAATGTTGATATAGTTTTTGCAAATGATGATACTGTAATGCAAGGAATGGCTAATAACTCTAATACTATCGACCAATGTAACTCAGGTTGTTCAAGAGTATATGGGACTCAAGGAACAGATACAGTTAAAAAATGTCAAAATTATTGCACAGTAAAATTTAATCCTCCTGAGGAAGAAAGTGATTCAAATGATGATAATGCTACAGAAGATAAATCTGATGATGAAATTGTAATTGATGGTATTGTTAATAATTCCAATAATCATAATGAATGTACTTCCGGTTGTACTAGAGTATTTGTAGGTAATCAACAAGGTGAATGTCTATTACAATGTGAAAGTAAATATAAACCAGAAACAAATTTAAATGACGAAGTTGAAGTTAGTGACTGGGATAAATTATTTGCTACTGCAACAAATCCAGCAGAATGTGGTGGGATAATGACTTCACGTTTCTTAGAGTTATTAGTTCAAATATATAATACTATAATATTAGTAGCTGGAGTAGGAGCTATCTTACTAGCAGCCAGTGAATTTTTAAAAGCAACAAGTAGTGATGAGAAAGATTCAGTTAATAAAGCATTTAAAAGATTGATGACTAGAATAGTTATTTTAATAATATTATTTATATTACCACAAATAATTATATTTATATTAAATACATTTGGTGATGAAGCTATGAAGACTTGTTTAGAAAGATTTTAAAACTAAGATATATCTTAGTTTTTTTATAAAAAATTATAAATTTAAGAGTTTAATTGTATATGTAATGTATAAAATAATTATTCTAATTGTATATAAGCTAGATTTAATATATAATAAAATATAGGTGATGTTATGAAAACTAAATATATTAATTGGGTTATAGTGTGTATTTTTGGATTATTTTTTGGAGTGAATCCAGTTTCAGCTAACAATAACTGGACTTCTGAATATGATCCTGCTTTAAAGAATGTTAAAGATTACAACTCATGTACTAATGTTTGTGAAACATATGTTAGTGACGAGATAATGTTTGCTAGCTGTTACAAAGATTGTAGTTCTATGTTTCCAGATGATAAATCAGATGTTGGTATAACTGATTTGTTAGAAGATATATTAAATAACTTAGATACTAATGTAACTACAGGAAATACAAGTGAAAATACTTCTGAATATGATCCGGCAATAAGAAACATTGATACTTATGGAAATTGTATTAGAACATGTAAAAATTTTGAAAATGATGAGTATAGATGGATTGAATGTAATAAGGATTGTGGTAAAATATTTCCTGATGGAAATATTTATGATTATATAAATGAACCTGCAATTCCACTTCAAAGTGACAATTTAGTCTCTGATACAGAATCATTTGAAGAATGTCAAAATATTTGTGAGGTAAACTTTAATTCTGATTCTAGTTTTGAAGATGTTGGATATATAAACTGCATAAAATCATGTCAAACTAAGCACGACAAAGTTTTTAACGAGGGGGAAGTCACAGAATGGGATAAATTATTCGCAACCGCAACTAATCCCGCTGAATGTGGTGGAATAATGACTTCACGTTTCTTAGAATTATTAGTTCAAATATATAATACTATTATATTAGTTGCTGGAGTAGGAGCTATTATACTAGCAGCAAGTGAATTTTTAAAAGCGACAAGTAGTGATGAGAAGGATTCAGTTAATAAAGCATTTAAAAGATTAATGACTAGAATAGTAATTTTAATAATATTATTTATATTGCCACAAATAATTATATTTATCTTAAATACATTTGGTGATGAAGCTATGAAAACTTGTTTGGAAAGATTTTAAAACTAAGATATATCTTAGTTTTTTTGTTTCTTGTAATAATTGATTATAAATGTTAAAATTAATAATAGTAAGAATAGGTGATAATATGGAAAAAACAGGTTTTACACTAATAGAATTGCTAGGGGTAATTGTTATACTAGGAATATTAATTATATTAGTATCACCTCCAATAATAAATAATATTAGAAATGCTAATAATGAAATAGATAAATCTAATATAACTTTATTATATAGTGATGCTGATACATATATAAAAAATAATTTAAATGATTATAATTTAAGTAATGGTAATACTATTTGTATATCAATAGACGAATTAATATCAACAGGTGTTATAAATGAAGAAATAATAGTAGGTGAAAATGTTAATAAAACATTAAATTTGATTTTTACAGTAGATTCAAATAAAAGACTTGATTATGAACTTAAATTGTATGAAACTTGTTCTAAATAGGAGGAATTATGTTAAATAATAAAGGGTTTTCATTCGTTGAAATGTTAACTGTAACCATCATACTTTGTTTAATTGCAATTGCAGCTTTCCCTGTAATTATTAGTTTAACTGATAGTTCTAATGAACAAATATATAATACTAATGTTGACGCAATAGAAAAAGCAGCAATGACATACGCTACAGTTCATGCAACAGAATTACAAGACAGTAAAGATGATGCAAGATTTATTAGTTTAGATGATTTAGAAAAGTTAGAATTTATAAAAAATGCTGATATAGTTGATCCAAGAACTGAAGAAGCAATGAATGGTTGTGTTATCATTTATTTAAATGATGATAATCAATATAAAACAAAATATTATGAAGAAGATTGTAATACTACGGGAAGTGATTATGCACCAACTATTGAAGTTTTAAAAGATAGTGATAGTAGCTATGAAGTTAATTCAAATATTGATTATGAACTTCCAATATTATCAGCAACAACTATATTAGAAGAAAATATTCAAATACCTAAGCCTAAATATGAATGTAATTCTAAAGAAGCAGAAGATTTAACTGAAGGTAAAGTTTCAGATATTTGTGAAATTATATATGAAGTTGAAGACCCTAATAACAAAATAGTAAAAACTTATGTTAAAGAAGTAGAAATCGTTGATACTTTAGACCCGGTTATAATAGTAAATGGACAAAGTAAAAGTTTTACAATGAATATTTTAGTAGATAGTGATTTTAGTATAATTAAACCAGAGATAGTTGATAACAGTAATGAAATAAAAAGCAGTAGTATTAAGAGTAATTTAAATATATATATACCAGGAACATATGAAGTTATATATAGTGCTACTGATATATATGATAATGTAGGTATATTAATTTTAACAGTAAATGTAGTAAGTGATTCATTACTAGAAGAAAATCAAATTATAGTTGATAATGCTAGGGTATTACCTGGAGATGGTTCTTTAGAAAAAAATCAAATAGGTGAATATGTTTTTAAAGGGATTAATCCTAATAATTATATAGATTACAATAATGAAATGTATCGTATCATAAAGTTAGATACAAATGGTATAAAAGTTATTAAAAATAATGAATTAACTAAGCTAGTTTATAATAGTAAGGGTACTGTTAATTATAGTAGTAGTAACCTAAAAGAATATCATGCTGAATATCAAAAATTACTAGTAGAAGAAGGATTAAATAAAGAATTTAACTTTAATGCTGGGACAATTGATTTAAATAAAATGTTACCAATTGATGAATTATTAGTAAAAGAAAGTAATTATACTATAACTTCTTCATTTATTGGAAATATAAATGTAAGCGATTATGTTTTAGCATCAAGTGATAATAGTTGTATTCAAGATATCACCTATTGTAAAAATAATAACTATTTAAATTTTAATAATAGTTATTTAACTAATCACCCAGCTACTGATATATCTATGACTGTTATTAATAATGGAGAAATTAGTGATAAATTTGTAGGTGAAGAAGTTAGTATATATCCAGTGATATATTTAAGTGATTATAAATCTTTAAGTGGGACAGGAACTAGTTTAGATCCTTACAAATTAATATTTTAAGCAATTTTATGATTGCTTTTTTTATGTTCATTTATATGGTATAATGTCCTAGGTGATATTATGTTTCAAATTGGAAATGTTAAAATAAATAATAAAATAGTATTAGCTCCAATGGCAGGGGTTTGTAGTAGTGGATATAGAAGAATCATTAAGGAAATGGGTTGTGGACTTATATATGCTGAAATGGTTAGTGATAAAGCTATTTATTATGGTAGTAAAAAAACTATTGATATGCTGTATATGACAGATATGGAAAGACCTATTACACAACAAATATTTGGTAGTGATAAAGAGTCTTTTGTTGTCGCAGCTAAGTATATTTGTAAGGAAATGAAACCAGATATTATAGATATTAATATGGGGTGTCCAGTTCCTAAAGTAGCTCTTAGAGCTCAAGCAGGAAGTGCTCTTTTAAAAGATCCTGATAAAGTAGAAGAAATAGTTAAAGCAGTAGTAGAAGCTGTTGATATACCAGTTACAGTTAAGATAAGAAGTGGTTGGGACTTTAATAGTATTAATGCTGTAGAAATTGCTAAGAGATGTGAAAAAGCAGGTGCTAGTGCCATTGCAGTACATGGTAGAACTAGATCTCAAGGTTATAGTGGAAAAGTTAATTTAGATGTTATTAAAGATGTTAAAGCAAATGTTAGTATTCCAGTAATTGGTAATGGAGATGTTACTAGTTATGAAACTATGATGCATATGCTTGAGTATACTAAATGTGATGCTGTAATGATCGGTAGAGGAGTATTAGGTAACCCTTGGCTAATTAAAGAGTGTGTTGATTATTTACGAGATAAAACTTTACCCACTGAAGTATCAGTAAAAGAAAAATTTTTAATGATAAAAAAACATTTAGAGTATTTAATGGAGTCGATAGATGAAAAGACTAGTGTTTTACAAATGCGTACTCAAATAAGTTATTATTTAAAGGGTGTTAAAATAGGAAATGAGATTAAAAGTAAGTTTTTTAAATTAACTACTAAAAAAGAAGTATTTAATTTATTAGATGAGTATGAAAAATTAATTGTAAATGATAATGCAAATAGTAATTAAAATATAAGCTTTTTGATATTTTACTAGTAATTATATAGTAAAATATGGTATTATATAAGCGTAATAACTATGAATTACAAATATTAAATAAGTAGAAAATGGTGAGAAAAATGAGAGAATTTTCAGAACAAGAATTAGTTCGTCGTCAAAAAGCTATCGATTTAGAAAATATGGGTATTAATCCATATGGAGATAGATTTGATATTGACACTAATTCAAAAGAAATTAAAGAAAAATATAGTGAATACACTAAAGAACAATTAGAAGAAACAGAAATAAAAGTAATAGTTGCTGGTCGTATTATGACTTCTCGTGGTAAAGGTAAAGCATCTTTTATGCATATTCAGGATAAAGAAGGTCAAATACAAGTTTATTTAAGACAAGATTTACTTGGTGAAGAGTCATATGAAATTGTAAAAAAAGCAGACTTAGGAGATATAATCGGGATTGAAGGTAAGTTATTTAAGACTAATGTTGGAGAATTAAGTATTAAAGCTTTAAAATATACGCATTTAGTTAAAGCGTTAAGACCATTACCAGAAAAATTTCACGGATTAACTGATACTGAAGAAAGATATAGACGTCGTTATGTTGATTTAATTATGAATGAAGAAGCAAGAAAAGTTGCTTTCACTCGTCCTAAAATTATAAGATCAATTCAAAATTACTTAGATAATTTAGGGTATACTGAAGTAGAAACACCTGTACTTGGAACTATTTTAGGTGGAGCAAGTGCTAGACCGTTTGTTACTCATCATAATACTTTAGATATTGATATGTATTTACGTATTGCTACTGAGTTGCCACTAAAAAGATTATTAGTAGGTGGAATGGACGCTGTATATGAAATAGGTAGATTATTTAGAAATGAAGGTATGGATAGAACTCATAATCCGGAATTCACAACTATTGAAATTTACAAAGCTTTTAGTGATATAAATGGTATGATGGATTTAACAGAAGGAATTATCAGTAATGCTTGTATGAGTGTTTTAGGTACTTATGAATTAACTTATAAAGGTCATGATATATCATTAGCACCTGGATTTAAAAGATTATCTATGACTGAAGGAATTAAAGAAGTTACAGGTATTGATTTTAGTAATGATATGAGTTTTGAAGAAGCTAAAGAAGTAGCTAAAAAACATGATATCGAAGTTGAAAATCATTTTAAATATGGTCATATTGTAAATGCATTCTTTGAAAAATATGTAGAAGAAACAATTATTGATCCAACATTTGTATATGGACATCCAGTGGAAATATCACCACTAGCTAGAAAAAATAAATTAGACCCAAGATTTACTGAAAGATTTGAATTATTTATTATCGGTAATGAATATGCGAATGCATTTACTGAATTAAATGATCCTATTGATCAATATGAAAGATTTGAAAGTCAAATTACTGAAAAAGAACTTGGGAATGATGAAGCAAACGAAATGGACCTTGACTATTGTGAAGCGCTTGAATATGGAATGCCACCAGCAGGTGGAATGGGAATGGGAATTGATAGATTAGTAATGTTACTTACTAATTCAGAATCAATTCGTGAAGTTATTTTATTCCCAACTATGAAAGTAAAATAATAAGTGAAAATTTATGTATTAAGACACGGCCAAACAGATGGGAATCTGGGAGGTATAATGCATGGACGTGAAGAGGCAGATCTAAATCCGACTGGTAAGATGCAAGCGATTAATGTTGCTGCCAAAGTTAAAGAATTAGGAATAGATTTTGTAGTCTGTTCTCCTACTAGAAGAACAATAGATACTGCTAGATTAGCAGCTCCAGGCATTAAAACTATATATGATAAGAGACTACTTAGTCGAGATCATGGAGAATTTCAAGGGGTAAGTAAGGACAGCTTAGATTTTGCTGAGTATTGGAATTACAATATAAATAAAAAGTATGAAAAAGCTGAGCAGCTTAGTGAATTATATAACCGAGTTGACTTAGTAATAAAAGATATAAAAAAAAGATATCAAGATAAGAAAGTATTAGTTGTAACACATAGTGGTATCACTAGGATGATGCACTTTTACTTTAATGGATTTCCTGTTGATGGAAATTTATTAAAATATAAACCAGTTAATGCTCTATTGGAAGAGTATGAATTAAATTAGAAAGAGGAAAGAAAAATTATGAAAATATTATCAGTAAATTGTGGTTCATCATCATTAAAATTTCAAATGTTTACAATGCCAGAAGAAACAGTATTAATTTCAGGAGTATTTGAACGTATTGGGATTAAAGGTGGTAAATACTCTATTAAAGTAAATGGAGAAAAAATAAATAAAGATATTCAAATGGAAGATCATAAAGTTGCTTTTGAAATATTAGTAAATGAATTATTAGCTAATAACGTAGTAGAAAGCTTAGATGAAATTAAAGGAATAGGACACCGTGTTGTACAAGGTGGAGATTTCTTTAAAGATTCAGTAGTTATTGGTGATGCTGAGTTAGCTAAAATAGATGAATTATCAGCTTTAGCGCCACTTCATAATCCAGCTGCAATAATTGGTATTAATGCTGCTCGTGAAGTAATTAGTGGAGCTGTTAATACAGCTGTATTTGATACATCATTCCACCAAACAATGCCAGAAGAAAACTTTATTTACGCATTACCATATTCTTGGTATGAAAAATTTAAAGTACGTCGTTATGGAATGCACGGAACTAGTCATAAATATGTTTCAATTCGTATGAATGAAATTTTAAATAAAGAAAATACTAAAATTATTACTTGTCATGTTGGTAATGGTGGAAGTGTAAGTGCTGTAGTAAATGGTAAATGTATTAATACATCTATGGGATTAACTCCAAACGCTGGACTTGTAATGGGAAGTCGTTGTGGAGATATTGATGCATCTATTTTACCATATATCATGGATCAAACAGGAATGACTACAAAAGAAATAGATAATGCTATTAATAAAGAAAGTGGTCTACTTGGTATTAGTGGTGTTAGTAGTGATGCTCGTGACATTGAAGATGGTATTAAAGAAGGTAATGCTAGATGTGTGTTAGCAAATACAATTTACATGAAAAGAATTGTTGATTACATAGCTAAATATTACGTTGAAATGGGTGGAGCTGACGCTATTGTATTTACTGCAGGTGTTGGTGAAAACGGAATTGACGCAAGAAGTGAAGTAGTAAACAGACTAGGAGCTTTAGGTGTAGAACTTGATAGTGAAGCAAATAATTGCCGTGGTAAAGAAGTTTGTATTACTACTAGTGAATCAAAAATTCCAGTATATGTAATTCCAACTGATGAAGAAGTAATGATTGCTCGTGATACATTTAACTTAATCAAATAGAAAGTGTGATATTATGTTTCAAAATGACATATATACTAAAATTTATAAACTGATAAAATCTTATGATAAGATTGTTATTGCGAGACACATTGGTCCTGATCCTGATGCATTAGGATCTTCAATAGGATTACGTGATTCAATTAGAAAAACATTTCCGGATAAAAAAGTGTATGCTGTTGGAGCTCCAACTAATCGCTTCAAATTTATGGGAACATTAGATGGTTTTAGTGACGACATCTACAAAGATAGTTTGTTGATAGTAACTGATACACCAGACATTAAACGTGTAGATGGTGTTGATGTTACTAAATTTAAATGTAAAATTAAAATTGATCATCATCCAACTGTTGATACATACTGTGATATTGAATGGGTAGATGAAACAGCAAGTAGTGCTAGTGAAATGATTATTGATTTAATAAACAATACGAAGTTACAATTAGATGAAAATATTGGAAAAGCTTTATATATGGGACTGGTTAGTGATACAGATAGATTTTTATTTGCAACTACAACACCTAAAACATTTAGAATGGTTGCTGATTTAGTAGAAAAAACTAACATAAATATTGCTCAGTTATATCCATCTTTATATATAAGACCATATAAAGAAATAAAATTTAAGGGATATATTGCTAATAATTTAACAGTTACAAAAAATGGTTTAGCTTATATTAAATTAACTACTGACATATTAAAAGAATATAAAGTAGATGTTGCAACTGGAGGTAATTTAATTAATAATTTTAATTTTATTGATGAAATTATTTCATGGGTAATTATGACTGAAGATAAAACTAATGGAGTTATTCGTGTATCTATGCGTAGTAGAGGTCCTATTATTAATGAAACTGCTGCCTTATATGGTGGTGGAGGACATAAGTTTGCTAGTGGTGCAAAATTAATAAATTTTGATGAATGTGATAAACTTATAAACTCATTAGACTTAGTTTGTAAAGAATATAAAGATACTAATAAATAGTATCTTTTTTTTTGTTAATAATTACCAATTAAAATAATTAAAAATTGTGTTAAAGTATTAACGGGTGATAAATATGGAAGAAAAAAGATATTTATATAATAAACTTATTAATTTTCGCAATAAAAATAAAGAATTTAATATCGAATTATTTTGCAAATTCAACAATATCAAATTAATAGTTAGCGATAATCAAAAATTATTTTATAATAAAGAAATAGCTAATTTTTTAATAGATAAAGAAAATAATATTATTGTAGTTAGAATAGGTTTGAATGAAAAAATAAAAAAAGAATTAGTTATAGGATGTGTATATAATATTTTATTATATAAAAAATTTAATTTATCTTTTAATTATATAAAATATAAAAATAATATTATTAATAAGATTTATAGTGTTGACGATATTAAAAATATTTATAATAAAAATATTATAGTTGAAACACTTATTCCAAGTTATGATATTCCACTTAATTTTAATCAAAAAGTCAATGTTAATCAAATAAAAATATTAAGTGATACTTTTGAAACTAGCTTTAAAATAGCTTGTGATAGATTAGAGATATTAAATTATTTTAGTACTAATAAATCATTATTAAATAAAATAGAACGATATAATAAGTTTAATGAAACTAATTATTAATATATGATATAATTAATAATGAAAGTGAGTGTATATATGAAAAAAGTAATTTTAGTAGATGGAAATAATTTGTTATTTAGGAGTTATTATGCAACAGCATATACAGGTAATTTTATGAAAAATTCTAAGGGATTTCCTACTAATGCATTATTTGGGTTTAGTAATATGATTAATAAAATAATTAAAGAAGAAAAACCTGTTTATATGATTGTAGCATTTGATAAAGGTAAAACCTTTAGACACGAAAAATATGAAACTTATAAAGATGGTCGCAGTGAAACTCCTAATGAGTTAAAAATGCAATTTCCTAAAGCTAAAGAATTACTAGAAGCTATGGGAGTTAAATATTATGAGATAGATAACTATGAAGCAGATGATATTATTGGTACATTTGCAAACTTTTGTGATTCAAATCCTGAATACTATGGAACTATTGTTAGTAGTGATAAAGATTTACTGCAATTAATTTCGCCAAGTATAGATATTAAATTATTAAAACAAAAAGATTATATCCGTTATAATGAACAAAGTTTTATAGATGCTTATGGTATAGATCCAATAAATATAATTGATTTAAAATCTTTACAAGGTGATCCTTCAGATAATATACCTGGAGTTAAAGGAATTGGAGAAAAAACAGCATTAAAATTGCTACAAGAATATAAAACACTTGATAATATTTATTTAAATATAGATAAACATACACCTTCAATTCGAAAAAAATTGAATAACGACAAAGAAAATGCTTATTTATCATATGAATTAGCAACTATAGTTAAAAATATTAAAATGGATATTTCTATGGATGATTTAAAATATGATGGACCTACAGATGATTTAAATATCATGTATGAAGATTTAGAGTTTTATTCTTTAATTAAAAATAATAAATTAAAAAAAGAAGTAGTAAAAAATATAGAACCAGTTATTGTAAAAAGTGTTGATGACATAAATATTACTAAAGATTCAGCCTTTTATTTAGAAACATTAGCAGGTAATTATCACAGTTCAAAAATAATAGGTCTTTCAATATATAATGATACTGAAAGTTATTATATTGAAGCTTCTCTAATAAAAGAATGTTTTAGTAAAATAGTTAATTATTTAGATTATACTTATGATTTAAAAAAAGCAATAGTAATATTATCAAAATTAGGATTAGATTTAGACTTAGTAAAATTTGATACTATGATAGCAGCATCTATGTTAGAGTATAATCTTAAAGACGATGTTGCTTATTTAGCAAATATATTAGATTATGATGTTGAATTTTATGAAAATATATATGGGAAAGTAAATAAAGAAGTTATTCCTTCAACAGATATATTAAGTAAATATGTTACGACTAAAGCAATGTTTGTTTATGATAGTATGCATGATTTAAAAAATAAATTGAATAGAGATAATATGAGTGAATTGTTTGAAACTATTGAGATGCCGCTAATAAGTGTTTTAGCAAATATGGAATTATCTGGTATAAATGTTGTTGAAGAAGAACTTGATAATATGGGCACTGAATTAAGAATTAAAATTGAATTATTAAAACAATCTATATATAATCATGCAGGATGTGAATTTAATATTGCTTCACCAAAAGAACTAGGGATTATACTATTTGAAACACTAAATTTACCACATGGTAAAAAAACAACTCGTGGTTATTCAACAGCAATTGAAGTATTAGAAAAATTAGTAAATTCACATCCTATTATAAAAGATATAATTGAATTTAGAATGTTAAGTAAACTTGAGGCTACTTATATTACGGGATTAAAAAATAATATTATTAATGGGAAAATACACACTATTTATACTCAAACAATGACTAGGACAGGTAGATTATCTTCAGTTGAACCAAATTTACAAAATATTCCGGCTAGAAATGAATACGGTCGTAAAATAAAAAAAGCCTTTGTGCCTAGCATTGATTCAGTTATTTTGACTGCGGATTATTCACAAATTGAGCTTAGAATTTTTAGTCATATTGCTAAAATAGAATCATTAATTGATGCTTTTAATAAAGAAGAAGATATTCATACTAAGACTGCTAGTGATATTTTTAATATAAATATACTGAGTGTAACTGATAATGAGAGAAGAGTTGCAAAAGCAGTTAACTTTGGTATTTTATATGGAATTAGTAGTTATGGTTTAAGTACTAACTTAAATATTCCTATTAATGAAGCTAAAGAATTTATTGATAAATATTTTTTAACTTATCCTGGTATTAAAGAATATATGGATACAAGTATTAAAATAGCTCGTGATAACTTATTTGTAACTACTTTAATGAATCGTAAGCGAGTTTTAACAGAACTTACTAATCCTAACTATATGATTAGATCACAAGCTGAGAGAATGGCTTTAAATACACCAATTCAAGGTACTAGTGCTGATATTATAAAAAAAGCAATGGTTGAAGTAAGTGATTATATTAAAGAAAATAATTTAAAAAGTAAATTAATTTTACAAGTACACGATGAATTGATAATTGATTGTAAAAAAGATGAATTAGAAATAGTTAAAAAATGTATAAAAGAAATCATGGAAAACACTTATAAAATTGATGTCCCACTGAAAGTAGATATTAATTATGGAGATAACTGGTATAATGCTAAATAAAAAATAATTTATAAAATTATTTTTTTTATGTTAAAATGATATAGAGGTGTAACATGAAGTATTATTTTGGTTCAGTAAGTAATATGTCATTGTCTTTTTTTGGACCAGTACATATAACATTAATATTAATAACATTTTTAAGTATATTTTTATTATATAAATTTAGAAATAAATTAAATCATAATCGAAAAGTTGATTATGTAATGGTAGGTATATTATTAATTAATATGGCTATATTTATAATAGGTGCAGCAGTTAATGATGTACTTGAATTAAATATTCACTTGCCACTACACTATTGTTATATAACGGGTTATTTATTTTGTTATATGACTATATTTAAAAAAGAAAAAATGTTTAATTTTTTATTTTATGCAATATTTTTTGCTGCAATGAGTGCAGTCATTTTTCAAAATCCAGCAACAGCATATGACAGATATGAATTTATATTATTAATAATATCACACCATTTTATATTGATTTGTAGCTTTTATACATTGTACATAAAAAAATATAAAGTAGAAAAAAGTGGATTAAAACAAGTCGCAATATACTCGGTTATAGTGTATAGTGTTGTATTTGTTATAAATCAATTAATTGGAACAAATTATATATTTAGTGATACACTACCATTATTTATATATGATATTTTCCCATTTTTAAGCTATTTACCAGCTCCAATTTGGTTATTGATATTTGTAGTACCAACTTGTATGATTTCATATATATTTGTTAAGTATAATGATTGACTAGAATAATATGATATGTTAAAATTAATACATAAATCGTTGATAAAGACTAGTAATATAAATAACTGTTAAGAAAGTTCGTGGTTGATGAAAACGAAACTGTATTATTTATATGAATCTACTTTTGAGAGAAACTAATAATTTCCGGGTAAAACCGTTATCTTAATTAAGACTATAGTAGGATGGTACCGTATTTTATATACTCCTATAACAATAGTCTTTTTTTATTTATTAACGATAAGAGAGGAAGAAAAAATATGATAGATATTAATTTAATTAGAACAAATAAGGAATTAGTAAAAGATAATATTAAAAGAAAATTTCAAGATCACAAATTAGAATTAGTTGATAAAGTAGAACTAATGGATGTGAAAAATAGAGAAATTAAATTAAAGGGTGATGAACTAAGATCTTTAAAAAATAAAAAAAGTAATGAAATCGGTTTATTAATGCGTGAAGGAAAAAAAGAAGAAGCAGAAGCAATAAAATTAGAAATTAGTAATTATAATTCAGAAATTGCTGAACTAGAAAAAGAAGAAGAGCAATTAACTAAAGAAATAAGAGAAATAATGTTATCAATTCCAAATATAATGGATAGTAGTGTACCAGTAGGTAAAAGTGATGATGAAAATGTAGAAATTGAAAAATTTGGAGATAATTATGTGCCAAGTTTTGAAATACCATATCATGCTGACATATGTAATAATTTAAATGGATTGGATAAGGAAAGTGCAGGACGTACTAGTGGAGAAGGATTCTATTATTTAATAGGAGATATCGCAAGATTACATTCGTCGATGTTATCTTATGCTAGAGACTTCATGATTGATCGTGGCTTTGATTATTGTATTCCACCATTTATGATTAGAAGCGACGTAGTTAGCGGAGTAATGTCATTTGAAGAAATGGATGCAATGATGTACAAAATTGAAAATGAAGATTTATTTTTAATT
>CAYJFL010000012.1:0-28268 GCA_964369865.1 uncultured Muribaculaceae bacterium
ATTTATATTTTAAAGATAGTTTATATAAAGGATTCGAAGATGATAGGTGTTTATTATATGTATATAGACTTGCAGTAGATTATGCTAATAATGATAATTTAGATAAAAGTAAACTTAAGTGGTGGGATTATAAAGATTAATTAAGCAGTTATTAAATAACTGTTTTTTATATTCTTGAATATTATATAATTTTATATTAAGATATAAGTATAGAAAATATTGGTGAAGTTATGAAAGAGTTTAAAAAAGTACCACTTGAAGATGTATATATGGTATATGAATTATATTGTAATGAAGAAAAATTACAAGTGAAAGAGGAAGATTTATTAAAAGCAAAAGAAATATATAGTGAATTACTTAGTCGAGGTAATTATACTTATGCTTGCTATATTGACAATAAAATAATTGGAGTAGTAAATGTTTATAAGAATATGCAATACTATCCAACTGATTTAAATGCTCCATATATACATTTAGAATGTGTAATTATAGATTTAGAATATCAAAATAAAGGTATTGGAACAGAATTACTTACTAATGTAGTTAATTTAGTAAAAGAAGAGGGTTATACGTATATAATTGGACAATCACATGAAAAGGCGATGCAAAGAGTGTTTTATAAAGCTGGTTTAACAACTACTGATTGTAAAGATTTTAGAATAGAAATTTAAATAAGAGGAGGAATTCATGAAAGTATTTCCAACATGTTTATTACTAGGACTAGCTGGTATTGATCCAACTGGAGTATTTGTAGTAATATCTGCACTAGCTATGGGATTAAAAAGAAGTAAAGTAATTATGTTTATGCTTACAGTCTTTTTCGCAACTATTATAACTGGATTAATAAGTTCTTATATTATAGTTGAAATACCAGTAGACTTTATATCTAATTTATTTAATTATATACCAGATGATATATATATGATATTAGAATTTATTATAGGGTTAGTATTACTTAACTGGTTTATTGAAAGAACATTCTTTAAGCAAAAGAAAATTAATAAAGATATAAAAAAAGAATCAATATTTAGTAAATATATGAAAAATGGTTTATTCTTTGTAGGATTATTCTTTGCTGTATCACAGTTAGCAGATCCATCTTTTTTAGCTTTAGTAACTTTGAGTGCTCAAAGTAATAATTTAACAAGCATTATAGTTGCAAATATAGTGTGGGTATTAATTAGTCAGTTACCAATGTTTATATTATTCATACCCATATTATTGAATAAACATGAAAAATTTATAAACTATTTTAATAATAAAATTATGACTAGTAATAGAGTAGAAAAAATAAAATTATTTTTATATTCACTCTTATCTTTAATAATATTAGTCGCAGCTATTTTATCATTAACAGAATCAATATATTATTTAATAACTAATACTTGGTTATTTTAAAATAATGTTAGGAGGAAAATATGAAAATAATAGAAAAAAAAGTTACAAGAAAATTAAAAAATTATAATGAAATAGTAAAATTTATGAAAAGAGTTTTTCCTAAAGAAGAATTAATGCCTATGTGGTTATTAAAATTAATGGCTAAGAAAAAGAATTATAATTTTAATGCCTATTATGATAATGATTTATTTATAGGGATATTATTTACAATAGAATCTAAAGACTCTTTATTTGTATTTTATATAGCTGTAAATGATGAGATACAGTCTAAAGGCTATGGAACTAAGCTACTACAAATTTTATTTGATAAATACCCTGATAAACCAATATCATTATTTATAGAAACTATGAAAGATAAAAATGCCATAAATTATGAACAAAGAGTAAAAAGATTAAACTTCTATGAACGTAATGGATTTATTCAAACAGGCCTAACAGCAGGGAATAAAGAGCCATTTATAGATATCTTATCAACAGATAAGAACTTTAATTCTAAGAATATAGAAAAATATCTAAAAATTATGTCAATGAAAATATTTGATAAATAAAAATCATTCTAACTAAAGAATGATTTTTTTAATACTTTTAATTAATGGTAGAGGGATAGTAGCTTTAACTGATTCGTTATTATATAGACATTCTATGTCAATGTTATTTTTGTTATAGTTATTAATATAAGCTGTAATAGTAACATTGTTATAATCAGTTAATTCAACTTCTTTATTTAAAAGTGTAGTATCAAATTCAATACTATTATCAATGACTTTATAATTTATTAAATCAGTACTATTAAAACTAGTAGGAGCAACATTACCATCAACTAATATTTCTATTATTCTATCACTAACTGATTTTAAAGTACCAGTTATAATTACATTAGGAATAATTACTAATAAAATATGCTTATTAATATCTAAATTCATAAGATTAATATCTTCAAGTACTTCCGTTCTTGTAAAGTTTTCTATTTCTTCAATATTTTTAAGTTGCTTTAAATTATTATATTTTTTCATCTTATCACCTACAATAATCTTACTCCAAAAGTAAAGTTTATACAAGTTAATAGTAATAATTAATATTTATTATTTTTACTATTGTATACAATTAACTAATTTTCAAATAATAATTATATATATAATATAATTATTGTTGTTTTATAGTAGTATTTGTTGTATAATTTAACAATGTAGTGGAGGAAATATGACTAAGAAAGTTTTAATATGTGCATCATTATTTATATTCATATGCTTTATGTCTATTGGATACTCTGCTTTAAATACAGAACTTACTATTAGTGGAGATGTTGCGGTAAACCCACCTAATCAAATTCTTATAAACTCAGTAGTAGTAAAAGAGTTTGTTGATGGTGCTTATGAGAGATATTCTAGTAGTTTTACAATAAATAGTACACAGATGCATGTGACATTGCCTAATAGTACTTCACAAGTAGTATATGAAATAACTCTTAATAATCAAACAGCTAATAATTACTTATTAAATAATATTGAAGAAATTATGGCCAGTAATCCAAATGTAGTTTGGGATATAAGAAATATAACTTATTCTACTAAACTAGGTCATGGTAATACAAAGTTTGAATTAGTAATATCTAATAAATATCCAACTTTAACAAATCAAGAAATTAGTTTAGATTTAAACTATCATTTTATATTATATGATAATTATAAAGATACTACTTTAGCAGGAGCTGATCCTGTATTAACTACAAATTTAATACCAGTTATAATTAATGCTGATGGAACAGTATTAAAAGCTGACACTAGTACAGCTTGGTATAATTATAATAATAAACAATGGGCTAATGCAGTAATGATAATTGATAAAAGTAATAGAGATTTATATATATCGTCTCCTGGTGGAACAATAATTGATTCAACTCATATTGCAGCATATTATGTATGGATACCTAGATATGAATATCAAATATGGGATGAAGTTCAAACTAATTTTACTTGGGGTGAAGATAAAAATGAAATGCAAGAAATAAATATTAGATTTGTAGATAATAATATTTTTAAAAAAGAAACTACAGGAGTAGGAGATTGGTTTACGCATCCAGCATTTAGTTATTTTGATGGATCAACAACAATGGAATTAAACGGTTTTTGGGTTAATAAATTTGAACTTACAGGAACATCAGCTGCGCCAACATCATTACCGCTATCAGCTCCCCTTAGAAACTTAAATTTAGCTAATTACTTTAATGTGATAAGCAGTTTTAAAAATATCTATATGGATGGTAACAGTAAAGTTGATACACATTTAATAAAAAATAGTGAGTGGGCAGCAGTAGCTTATTTATCATCTTCTATGTATGGTAAAAATTCTGAAGTTATATTAAATAACTATAGTAAACAAATTACTGGTTGTGGAGCAGATATAAGTAATTTAAAAAGTGTCAGTACTTGTTTAAATGCATTTGGAACTATCAATTCTGATGTTTATAACTCTAGTACTAGTGGAAATATATCAGGTGTATTTGATATGTCAGGAGGGCTATGGGAGAGAACAATGGGTATACAACTTAATTCATCAGGAATTATAGATTTTAGTTCATCTGGTTTTACTGATTTAAACCCTAAATATTATGATATATATAAATATAGTTCTTCCGGTCATCATTATATAAATAGTGGATATGGACAGGCGATAAGTGAAAATGCTGGGTGGTATAATGATTATTCATCAATACCAAATGGTGCTACTAATCATTGGACTTTACGTAGTGGTGATCAAGGAGGTGGAACATCTTCAGGGATATTTGGATTCATGACATCTACTGGAGTAAGTTATTGGACACATGCTACAAGAGGAACAATGTGGGTATACGAATAATAAAAAAACAGTTAATTAATTTTAACTGTTTTTATGGTTCTAAGAATAATCCAGTACCATCATTGCCATAAAACTTATCTTCTACTAAATCCCAGTATCCAACTTCACCAGTAGCAAATAATTTTGCTGGAACATAATATTTTAAGACCGCATTATTTACAGCATTAGTAATTTTGAAGCATTTAATATTACCAGTAAAATTTCTAGCATCATAACCACCATTCCATCCAGTAGTGGCTCCACCAAATAAAATAGTTCTAGAATAAGCATCCGGAACTATAGTTCCACCATTAACTCTATAAGTAGTAGTACCAAGCGTGAACTTAGATCTTGAGAAATATAAATCATACCAAGCATTCATATATAATTTAGGGTATTGTGGAGAAGTAACTCCTCCATATCCATTATAAACACCGTTTATACCAATAAATACTCCTAAAGTATAACTACTAGTAGTACGACCAGAAAATATCCAACCACCATCTCCAGTAGTATAAGCTGTTTGCATAAATTCAGTTTCAAATATATAATCACCAGTATTCATAAGACCAGTATCAATATATTGAGTCCCACTAAATCTAACATATTCTAGTTTTTCATAAGGAACAATTTCAAAATTATAATCTAAATTAACGCTAGTATTATTTACAGTTCCCATAAAATTATAAGAAAATGTAATTTCAATTTCTCTAACACTATTACCAGGAAAATATAAAATATCACGATCTTTAATATCATACTTAATACTAGGATTAGTATTTAAAGCTTGTTCAATACTATCTAAATGATAGTAATCATCTGAAGTATTAGTAACTTCAACAATTAATGTAATTGTTGAATTACTATTTGGTAACACAACATTTGTATTAGTAGTTTGATTTGTAAAAGTTGGATTATATTCAGTATAACCACCGTTAGTAGCTGACTTTGTATAGACATTGGTTATTCTAATATCACCACTAACATCTACTAAAGCATTACCACTAATAGATAATTCAGTATTCAAAGCAGAATAACCAATACTAGTAAATAATATACAAATAAAAATTCCTAAAACAAACAACTTTTTCATACTAGGTGACTCCTTTTTTATTACTGTAATTATACCACAAATATAATTTTTTAAAAAATATCAATATTTTAGTTGTAAAAATATAAAATTAATAATATAATATGAAAGCTGTTAAAAAGGGGGAGGAAAAAATGAAAGAATTTAATATAGTTAAATATGATGTTGTTGCTAATAAAAATGAAGTAATACCATTTATATTAGATATAGTAGTAAATGAATTTAAAATAGATAATTTAACTGAATATTATCAATTTGAATTTATAGATTTTATAAAGGAATTACCCCATCAATTTTATGTTGCTAAAGATAATGATAAAATAATTGGTATTTGTGGTTATTTTGAATCTAGTGAAAAAGAAGCAAGACTATCAAGCTTCTATGTAGATAGTAATTATCGTAGCTTTAAAGTTGGTAAAAATTTATTTGATGCTTGTATTAATGACGTGAAAGATAAAGATTATGAATCTATTATATTACGTACTAGTAGTGTGTTTGATAAGGCTATTAAATTTTATGAAAGAAATAATTTTGTTTTATATAAAGAAACAGATAAATTATGGTATCGTTTAGTATTTTAAAGTTAACATCTATTGTTAACTTTTTTTATTTAATATATAATTAATTTGAAAGAAATAAAAAAAATAATTTTTTTTGCAATAAAACAATAACTTCAGTTGTTATATATATGAGAGGAGTAAAAAGATGGAAGAAAATATGAATAATATTGTACTTGATAATTATATTAAAAAAATTAGTAATAATGATCAAAATGCATTAGAACTACTATATAATGATACAAGAAATTATGTATATAGATTTGCTTTATCTATAGTTAAAAACTGTAGTGATGCAGAAGATATAATGCAAGATACATATGTAAATATTAATAAATATGCTAAAAATTATAATTCTAGACAAAAACCTTTAGCTTGGATATTAACTATTACTAAAAATTTATGTTTAAATAAATTAAAAGCAAATAAAAATAGAATTGCTACTGATTATAGTGAGGTAGAACAAACTCTTGGTAGTAAAGTAGATCATGCTTTTAATAAAACATTATTAAAAACTATTATTGAAGTACTAGATGATAGTGAAAGACAAATATTTATATTAAATTCTATTGATAATTATAAATTTAGAGAGATAGCTTCTTTACTTGATTTGAAATTATCAACAGTACTCTCAAAGTATCATAGAGCTATTAAAAAAATACGCTTTATATACTCATTAGAAAAGGATGGTTACTATGAATAAAAAAATTAAAAAAGATGTTAGTAATATTACAGATAATTTAATTAAAAGCAACTTCAGTGCCGTTCAATATAAAATTAATAACAATGAAGGAGTTATATTAAAAATGGA
This sequence comes from uncultured Muribaculaceae bacterium, assembly GCA_964369865.1. GTDB lineage: Bacteria > Bacillota_I > Bacilli_A > RF39 > UBA660 > MGBC107952. Next base: position 6,692 of record CAYJFL010000012.1, read on the forward strand.
AACTGAAAAAAAGAAAAAGAAAATTAATTTTAAACAATTATTATTAGCCCCAACAGCAGTACTTGCCACTATAACATTAGTAATGATTTTAAACCCTAATCATGATGTAGTAACTACTGTTACAATGGATGTAAATCCATCAGTAGAATTAGGATTAGATAAAAATGGAGTAGTAAGAGAAGTAAATGCTATTAATGGTGATGCAGATACTATTATTAATGATATTGATATTAAAAATAAATCAATTGAAACAGCTACTAAAGAAGTAGTAACTGAAATGGTAAAAGATGAATTTATTACTGCTGATAAAAATTCAGTATTAGTAACTGGTACTGGAGATAATGCTTCAAAAGTAGTAGAAGAAGTAAATACTACAGTTAATAATGAACTTAAAAATAATAATATTGATTCTTCAGTAATTACTCAAGTTGTAGATACTGATAAAGAGTTAGAAGAACAAGCAAAAAAATATGGTATATCAGTTGGTAAATTAGAATTAATTAATAAAATAATAGCAAGTAATAGTAAATATACAGTTGATATTTTAAAAGGATTAACTACTAATGATTTAAACTTATTAGTTAATTCAAAAATTAACACTGTAAATGATGTAGTTACAAATGGAAATGCTTCTACAAAAGGATATATTTCAAAAGATGAAGCACTAAACATCGCAACAACTAATGCTAATATAAATGTAAATAATTTAACTGATAAAGAAATAGAGTTTGATAATGAAGATGGTATTATGATTTATGAAGTAGAGTTTGATTATAAAAATCTAAGTTACGAATACGATATTGATGCTAAAACGGGTAATATTATTAGTAAAAAGTTTGAAACAGAAGATGGTAATGAAATAGATGACAATGATGATTATGATGATATAGATGACGATAATGATGATTTTGATGGTCAAGATGACGATAACGATGACTTTGATGGTCAAGATGACGATAACGATGACTTTGATGATCAGGATGATGATAATGATGATTTTGATGACGATAATGATGATAACGATGATTTTGATGATGTAGATGATCAAGATGATGATAAAGACAATGATTAATTATAAAATAAAAAAGTAACACAGTTGTGTTATTTTTTTATGGTTCTAAAAAGTTTCCAGTACCATTATTACTATAAAATTTATTAGATACTAATTCAATATAACCAACTTCATCAGTATCTAATAATTTAACAGGTATAAAATATTTAAGTAGGCTATTATTGTAAGCACTGTATATTTTAAAATACTTAATATGTCCATTAAAGTGTCGATTATCTACTTCTCCGCTGTATTGCACAGTAGCTCCACCTAAATATATAGGAGATAAATAATCATTAGATATTAGTGTTTTACTAGAAACAGTATAACTATAATCTCCAATAGTTAATTTTGATCTTGAAAAATATAATGGATACCAAGTATCTAAAGATAAAATAGGTTTTAAATTAGTAGTAACACCACCATAACTATTAAATGTCCCGTGATTACCAGCAAACACTCCTAAAGTATAATTATAATCAATGCGACCACAAAATATCCAACCACCATCATTTAGAGTAAATGATTTAATCATAAACTCAGTTTCAAAAATATAATCACCAGTATTATTAACACCAGTATCAATAAACTGAGTACCAGTACTAGTAATGTAATCTAAAGGTTTATAATTAATTTTACTAAATACATACTCTAAATTTAAAACTGTATTATTCATTGTTCCTACCATCCATTTATGTGAAAAAACAACTTCTATCTCAGTAACACTATTTGGATAAAAAAATAGTGTTTTTTCATCACTAAATTGATAATTAATCCCGATATTAGTATTTGATAGCTGAATAATATCAGATAGGTGATAATAATCATTAGTGCTGTTGGTAACCTCAATTGTAACAGTAACACTAGAATCTTGTTTTGGTAACTTTATAAACATTGATGTTTGATTTTCAGTATGAGTAGGATTATATTCACTATAACCATCATTATCTTGACTAGAAGTATATACATTAGTTATTCTTATATCTCCAATTTGACTTACTTTTGCTTCACCACTTACATTTAAATTAGTATTTAAAGATGAATATCCAATACTCATAAAAAAAATACTAAAAATAATAGCTATTAAAAAAAACATTTTAGACATAGTATTCACCCTAAATATATTATGCACTTATTTATTATATTTATGTTTATTAAAACAGGATTAATGGTAGTTCAAACATAAATTTGATAAGATACATAGCGTTATGATAAAATGAAAATGGTTTTCAAAATGGAGGAGGTAAAATGGAAGGTCGTAGTTATCAAACTAAACAAAAAGAATTATTATTAGAGTTTTTTAAAACAAATAGTAATAAATTGTTTTCAGTAAAAGATATAATGAATGAATTAAATAAAGAGGATGTGATAGTCGGTCAAACAACAGTTTATCGTTTTTTAGATTCACTTATTAAAGATAAAACTATTATAGTTTATGGGAATAGTATAGAAAAAAAATATGGATATTTTAATTGTTGCCTTAGTCATCATTTTCATATCATCTGTACTAAGTGTAATAAAGTAACACATATAGATGCTGATATATTTAATGAATTTCATAATAAAATAGAAAACAAACATGATTTCTATTTAGATAGAGAAGAATATTTTATAAAAGGGAGATGTAAAAAATGCATATAAAAAAAATATTAGTAATAGTAACATTACTAGCTACTGGATTATTAGTAGCAGGATGTAACACTAAAGAAGATAACAACAAGTTAAATGTCGTAACAACAGTTTATCCTTCATATGATTTCATTAGTGAAATAGCGGATAGTGAAGTAAATATTGAACTGTTAATGAAACCTGGAACAGATTTTCATACATTTGATCCAACACCTCAAGATATAATAACAATTGAAGAAAGTGATGTATTTGTATACATAGGAACTGAAGTTTGGGCACAAACAATCATTGATGGTATCGATACTACTAAAGTAAAAGTTATTAGACTTATGGACTATGTAGAACTAGAAAAAGAACTAGTAGTAGAAGGTATGGAGCATGATCACGATCATAACCATGAAACAGAAGATACACATGATCACGATCATGAAGCTGAAGAAATACATGACCATGATCATGAAGTAGAAACAGAAGTTACACATGACCATGATCACGAATCAGAAGAAACTCATGAACATACATACCATGATCATTCTATAAATGGAGATTTAACTCAAAGTGAATTGTTAGCTTATGATGAACATATTTGGACTTCTATTGATAATTCTATTGAAATAGTAAAAGTATTAACTGATGTTTTAGTTGAAGTTGATAATGCTAATGAAGAATTATACAAAAGTAATAGTGAAAAATATATTACTAAGTTAGAAGACTTAGATGAAAAATTTGAAGTAATGATAAACGAAGCTAAAAGAAATTATATAATAGTTGCTGATAAATTCCCATTTACTTATTTTGTAAATGATTATGGTATTGATATAAGTGCAGCCTTTACTGGTTGTTCATCATCAGATGAAGCAAGTAGTCAAACTATTGCTTATCTAATTGATAAAGTAAATGATAATGATATTCCAGTAGTATTTCATGTAGAATCATCAAGTGAAAAAGTTGCTGATGCTATTGTAAACGAAACAGACACTAAAAAGTTAGAACTTCATTCATCTCATAATATTACACTAGAAGAATTTGAAAATGAAGAATCTTATTTAGATTTTATGGAAAGTAATTATAACAATTTAAAAGAGGCTCTTAATTAATGAATTTATTAGAAATAACTAATTTATCATTAGGATATGGTAATAAAATTATTTTTAAAGATTTATCTTTTGAAGTTAAAAATGGAGAATATATATATATTATAGGTGAAAATGGAGTAGGTAAAAGTACTTTAATTAAAGGTTTAATTAAAGTACTTAAACCTCTTAAAGGTACTATTAATTATAATAATATTAATAGTACTGATATTGGTTATTTACCCCAACTTAATACATCTATGAATAATTTTCCAGCTAGTGTCAGTGAAGTAGTAATATCTGGTTCTTTAAATAAGCGTGGATTAAAACCTACTTATGGAGAAGATATTAAAAATAAATTAAATGAAGTATTAAAAGAATTAAATATATTAAACTTAAAAAATAAAAGCTTTAGAGAATTAAGTGGTGGACAACAAAGAAGAGTATTGGTTGCTAGGGCAATGATGTCATCAAGTAAAATACTTATTATGGATGAACCAATAGCTGGATTAGATCCAAAAGCAACCAATGATTTTTATAAGCTTATTAATAAATTAAATAAGGATAAAAATATTACAATCATTGTAGTTTCACATGATATAAAAGCAGCAGTAAGATATGCTGATAAAGTTCTTCATATTAGTGAAAATCATTTTTGTTTTGGAGATGTAGAAAGTTATAAAAAGAATATGCTAAGTGAGCTATTTCTAGAGGATTAATGATGGAAATAATAAATGAAATAATAAATATGTTTTCTTATGAATTTATCACAAGAGCTTTTATAGTAGGTTTATTAGTATCAGCATGTTCTGCTTTATTAGGTGTTTGCTTAGTACTAAAGAGATATGCAATGATTGGAGATGGATTAGGACACAGTGCTTTTGGTATTATATCAGTAGTAGCAGCTCTTAATACTATTCCTTTTATATCAGATAATTTTAAATTAGATCCACTAATTATGACTATAATTTTAGTAATAATAGTTGCGATATTTTTACTTAAAATGAGTTCTAATAGTAAGATAAATAGTGACTCAGCAATTGCTTTAGTATCTACAACTTTTTTAACTATAGGAATATTAGTAGTATCATTTTCAAGTGGACTTAATACTGATGTACATAGTGTATTATTTGGGACTATATTAGCTTTAAGTAACTTTGATTTAATATTAACTATAATTTTATCAATAATAGTAATTATATTATTTATCTTCTTTTATAACAAAATATTTGCTGTTACATTTGATGAATCATTTGCAAGAGCAACAGGAGTAAAGGTTGATTTATATATGACACTTATAGCTATATTAACAGCTATAATAGTTGTATTAGGAATGAAAATTATAGGAACACTTTTAATATCAAGTTTACTAGTAATACCAGCACTAACTTCTATTAGAATATTTAAATCATTTAAAGCAGTAATACTAGGAGCGTTAATTAGTTCAACAGTATCGTTTATAGTAGGAATGATATTATCTTATTTAATAGACTTACCAACTGGAGCAACAGTAGTAGCAACTAACTTATCATTGTATTTAATAGTGTTAATAATAGATTTAATATATACAAAAAAACTTAGTAAATAATTACTAAGTTTTATTTTTATACAACCATTTTTTTATAATAATCAATATCAGTCAAATCACTCTTAGCTTCATTAATATCATAAATTCTATTTAAACGATTCATAAAATCAACATTATTATTTAATATATATTTAATAGCGTTATAAATTGATTCATATTTTATATCTATGTCACTATTTTTTAAATAATAATTAACATTATCTATATTACAATCATATTTTAAATTAATAACATTAATCATATCTTCAAGCATTAAATTTAAATAATTAACTTTATGATAATCAATAGATAAACGTTCTGATAAACCATCACCAAAATCAGTTTGTTTAAGTAAATCTACATAAGTACCATTAAATACAATGTCATCTTTAATAGATTTATCAATATCTCTAGGTATAGTTTCTATTATCATACTTGCTAATTTCAAGTTATAGTCAGAATTAGTATAAGTATATTCAATATTATGATTATTGCAAAATTCTTTGGTATAATATTCTATAACACCATCATTAATTGAAGTACTTAAAAATTTATTAAATGACTCAACATGTTCAATATTCAAATCAATTATTGAATTAAAAATATGTTTAATAACTATATTTGCAATATTTTTGTTAGATAATTCTTGATTATTTTTACTTATAAAATAAGGTGAGTTTGTAAATAATACTAATTCTTTTTCATTGCTAATATGATGAGTTAATAAATCTTTATCTAATAAACAACGATATATTTTAGGAGGTACATTCAAATCAAATTTTCTAGTAAAGTTAGTAACATCAATATTATTGTTAGAAGTTATTAATTTGTTTAATTTTTTTATTTGCTCAATATTTAGAGAATTCTTATAATCATTAAGTATAAGTTTTGCTACTTTATTAGAGTAATCATTAAGTTTGTTTTTAAATTCTACAGTAAAATTATTCATAAGTACCTCGTTTCTAGTGACTTATTATAACACAAACTATAAAAAAAAACACTTTAAGTGTTTAAATCATGTATAAAATTACACTAAATATAAATAGTAATATAAAACTTATAATCATACTAGCTAGAGTTTTAGAATAACCTGTAATATTTAATAACTTCTTTTTATCCATTTTACTTATAATTGGATGTAATCGAATAAAATATAATAATATACTAGGTATCATCATAATAGCAGTAATAAGTTTAATATTATTATCTCCATTTAATACTATTACAATTAATAATATAATAAATATAGCTTTAGAATTAGCAACCCAGTTAGCCATATAAGAATTAAATAAATTAATATCATTATTATCTATATTATCAGTATAATTTTTAAATACATATAAACTATTACCATGTTTAAAATTAGGTTTAAAGTATAATATAAAAACATTACTTAATTCTAAAATTATAAAAGTGATAAGAGCAGCATCTAATATAGTCATAAGCACCTCCATATTTATTTTAACATAAAAAAGTTATATTTCTATAACTTTATTTATTATCGATACTTGCTTTAACAAATGAATCAAATAATGGGTGAGGGCGAGTAGGGCGCGATTTAAATTCAGGATGAAATTGACCAGCAATAAAATGCTTATGGCTAGGTATTTCAATTATTTCTACTAAATTAGATTGTTCATTAATCCCAGAGAAAACCATTCCATTATCTTCAAGTTGTTCTTTATAAGCATTGTTAAATTCATAACGATGACGATGACGTTCTAAAACTTTGTTACTTTGATATGCACTGTAAGCTAATGTATTATCTTTAATAGTACATTCATAATTACCAAGTCTTAAAGTTCCACCTAAATTACTAATACTTTTTTGATTCATCATTAAATCAATAATAGGATTTTTCGTTTTTTCGTTATGCTCAGTACTCTCAGCATCAGTAATTCCACATACATTACGAGCAAATTCAATAACAGCTATTTGCATTCCTAAACAAATACCTAAATAAGGAATATTATTAACTCTAGCATATTCACAAGCTTTAATCTTTCCTTCTATTCCTCTATATCCAAAACCACCAGGTATTAATATACCTTTACAATTTTTAAATACTTCACTAAGTTCAGTGCCACTTTTTTCAAGAACTTCACTATCAATCCAATTAATTTTAATTTTATGATTATATTTATAACCAGCATGCTTTAAAGATTCTTTAACAGAAAGATAAGCATCTTCTAGTTCAATATATTTACCAACTAAAGCAATTTCTACTTCTTCAGTTAAATTATTTACTTTATCAATTAAATTTTCCCAATCAGTTAAATTAGATTTTTTATTTTCTAAGTTAAAATGCTTTAAAATAATATCTTCAATATTTTGTTTATGGAAATTAATAGGTACTTCATAAATATTTTTAACATCAATAGCTTCAATAATATTTTCAGGTTTAATACTACCAAATAAAGATATTTTATTTCTAACAGCATTACCTAGTAAAATAGAAGCTCTAGTTACTATAATATCTGGTTGAAGACCTAACTTTCTAAGTTCAATAATACTATTTTGAGTAGGTTTTGTTTTTAATTCATTAGAACCATATAAATAGGGAACTAAAGTAGTATGGACAAATAAAACATCATCATTATTTTTTTCCATTTTAAATTGTCTTAAACTTTCTAAAACAACACCACTCTCTAAATCACCGACAGTACCACCAATTTCAGTAATTACTATATCAGCCTTACTAGTAGCCGCTGCTTCATAAATTTTATTTTTAATTTCATTAGAAATGTGCGGTATAATTTGAATAGTTGCTCCTAAGTAATCTCCGCGTCTTTCTTTTTCAATAACTGAAGAATAAATTTTCCCATTAGTTACATTAGAAGTATAGTTTAATTCTTCATCAATAAATCTTTCATAGTGTCCTAAGTCTAAATCTGTTTCACTACCATCAGCAGTTACAAATACTTCTCCATGTTGAATGGGATTCATTGTACCTGGATCAACGTTCATATACGGATCAAATTTCTGCATAAATACTTTATAACCTTTACTTTTTAATAGTAAAGCTATACTAGATCCAGTAATTCCTTTTCCAAGACCAGAGCAAACTCCTCCGGTGATAAAAATATACTTTGTCATAAAAAAATCACTCCTTAATCGAGAGTGTTGGCTCTTTTTAATTATAGCACAAAAAATAATTAGTTGTATATATATTAAAAATATAATATTATAAAAATAGGTGGTTATATGAAGAAAAAAATATTAGTAATAAGTTTAATTATAATAGTGATTATGATCTCTTTTTTACTTCACTATCTATTAACTTATCAAAAAGCAGATGATGAAGCTAGAAATATATTAGGTTATGATAATGTAGAAAAAGAAGAAAATTACGTTAAAATAGATGTGAATAGTGATATAGGAATTATCTTTTATCCTGGTGGTAAAGTAGAGTATATAGCGTATTTACCATTACTTCAAAGTTTAAGTGAGAAAGGAATAAATATTTATTTAGTAAAAATGCCTTTTAATCTTGCGATATTTGATATTAATGCGGCTGATAAAATTATTGATAATAACAATGATATAAAAGAGTGGTATATAGGAGGTCATTCACTTGGTGGGGTAATGGCTAGTGAGTATGCTTTTAGTAATGAAGACAAAATAAACGGCTTAATATTATTAGGGTCTTATAATAACAGTGACTATAGTTTAGATAATACTATTACTATATATGGAGAAAATGATTTACTAATGCGTGACGATATAACTTATGATAAAAATGTTTATGAAATTATAGGTGGTAATCATGCTGGTTTTGGTAATTATGGTAAACAAAGTGGGGATGGAGATTTAGAAATAACACCATTTGAACAACAAAGTATAACAGTAGATTATATATATGAATTTATAAAAAAAGGAGCTTAAGCTCTTTTTTTATATTCTACTTCAACAATACCATTATAAGTAGTAGTTGAAACTAATTTTAAATTAAGTGAAAAATCAATTTCATTAAATAATTTAATACCACTACCTAAAATAGTTGGGATAAATGTAATAATAAAACGATCTATTAAATTAACTTCTAACAATTGATTAATTATAGAAGGACCTCCACACACCCAAATGTTTTTATTACTATTTTTTAAATTATTAACTAAATTTTCAATATTACCACTGTAAAATTTTATAGAGTCACTATCTATACCTTTATCACTCGTTATAACATAACTAGTTTTACCTTCATATGGCCAAACATCAGGAGATAGTTCATTTATAATTTGCTTATATGTAGCATTACCAATTAATACAGTGTCAATATCTTTTATAAAGTTATCATAAGTACCTTTATTATCAGTATCACTTCCATCTCCACTTAAAAATTCAACACTTCCAAATTTATCAGCTACATACCCATCAATACTAGCTGCAATATACATTGTTACAGTTCCCACATTATCACCTCATTATTAGTATACCAAAAAATATTTATAAAAACATACATTTGATTTATTTATTTAAATTAGTTAAAATTAAAAAAGAGGTGATAATATGTTATTTATAAACTATCCTAAATGTGGTACTTGTAAAAAAGCTAAAAAATATCTAATTGATAATAATATTAAATTTATTGACCGTGATATAAAACTTAATAATCCTACTTTTAATGAATTAGAATTATGGATTAACAAATATAATATTGATATTAAAAAATTATTTAATACAAGTGGTATTATATATAGAGAAATGAATCTAAAAGATAAACTACCAAATATGAATATTGAAGAAAAAATAAAATTATTAAGTAGTGATGGTATGTTAGTTAAAAGACCACTTTTAATAAGTGATAAATTTATTTTAATAGGATTTAAAGAGGTTGAATATCAAAAATATTTAAATAAATAAAATTATTATTTTTATGATTATTTTTAAATTTTAAGTAAATACTATAATCATAAGGAGGGATAATTATGGCAACAAAAAAAAGTGTCGCTGCTTCTAAAAAAAATATAAAAAAAGCAATAAAAGCACACAAAGCAAACTCTAAGCATAATGGTTTAGACACTGACAACGATAACAGATAATTTATCGATTTTATATAAAAAGGGGCCGACTTATGCCTCTTTTTTATGTACATGTGTAATAAACTATAGTATAATAAAAAAAGGTGAGATAGATGAAATATCAATTTGAATTAAATGTTAACAAAAAAGAATTTGATGCTTTTATAGAAAAAAATAGTAAAGTATCATTTATGCAAGAATATAACTGGTCTATTATTAAAAAAGAGTGGAATAGTTTTCATGCTGGTTTATATAAAGACAATAAATTAGTAGCAACAGCCCTAATCTTAGAACGAAAATTTCCACTTGGTTTTAAACTTTGGTATATACCTCGTGGATATGTAACTGACTTTAATAATAGAGATATAGTAAAAGAATTTACTAGTAATATAAAAATGGTTGCTTTAAAAAATAAAGTCTTTAATGTTAAAATAGACCCTAATTTTTGTATTGATGAATACTATCCTAATGAACAAGTAAATGATATTAAAAATTATAGTATTGATTACGAAAACTATAATAGTAATTTACTAGCGGCAGGATTTAAAAGAAAAAAATTAGTTAAAGATTTAAATTATTATCAACAACCACGTTTTAATATGGCTATCCCATTAATAGATAAAGATAATAATCAATTAACTGCCGATCAAGTTAAAAAATCTTATAAGAAAAATCAACGTTATTATATTGGTAATTATCATGATAAAAGAGGAGTATTTTTTACTCATAGCACAAGTCAAGATGATTTAGATTTATTTGTTAAAATAGTTGGAGAAACAGAAAAAAGACAAAATATTATATTAAGAAATAAAGATTACTTTCAAAAAATATTAGAAAACTTTGATTGTCATTTATTTTTTGGAAACTTAGATTTAGAGAAATATTTAGAATTTTGTAAAGAAAAGAATGATGAAAAAGAAATTTCTAAAATTAATGAGTTATTAAAAAAAGATAAAACATTATCTTTATGTTCATCATTAGTTATAATTCCTAAAAACAAAGTAGGAATTAGAACGGCTGAATATTTATATGCAGGAAATGATATTTTATTTCCAAATTTACGTATTAATGATGGAGTTATTCATGAAATAAGTAAATTTTCAATTGAACAAAATTGTCATTACTTAAGTTTAGGTGGAGTAGATGGAAGTCTAAAAGATAATTTAACTAGTTATAAATCTAAATATAATGCTATTGTATTAGAATTTGCTGGAGAATATGATTTAATCATTAAACCAATAATATACTTTGCAGTTGATAAATTATTACCTATAGTAAAAAAAGTGTATAAAAAAATAATAAAATTAAAAAGAAAAAAGATGTAATAGACTACATCTTTTTATTATAATCAATTTTATTTATAGCTTCTTTAATAGTGTTAACAGAGTTTATAAATTTATTGTTTTCTTCTTCAGTTAGAGGTAAATTCAAAACACCTTTAATACCATCTTTATTTATAATAGCAGGATTACTAATATAAATATCATTGTTTTTATCATATATAGATACTGTTAAAATTGAGTTTTCATCTCCAAATATAGCATTAGTAATTCTTACTAAACACATACCAATACCATAGTAGGTACTATCTTTTCTAGCTATTATTTCATAAGCTGCATTTCTAACATCATCTTCAATTTTTATTAATTCTTCTTTATTTAAAAATCTATTAATATTAATAAGTCCAACAGTAGCATTACTCCAAGGAACAAATTCACTATCTCCATGCTCCCCAATAACATAAGCATGAATATTTTTAGGATTTAATCCGATCTTATTAGCAACTTGATATCTTAACCTAGCAGTATCTAAAGTAGTACCACTACCAATAACTTTATTAGGAGCAAAACCAGATAATTTATAAGTCATATGTGTCATAACATCCAATGGATTAGTTGCAACTAAAAATATACCATTAAAATTAGTTTCCATAATTTTTTTTATTATAGTATCAAAAATTTCAGTATTTTTATTAATTAAATCCATTCTAGTTTCTCCAGGTGCTTGATTAGCTCCTGCAGCAATACATATTATATCTGCATCATTACAATCTTCATAAGTACCTGCTTTTATTTTAATTTTAGTTGGTGCGAAAGCAAGACCGTGAGATAAATCCATCATTTCTCCAACTGTTTTTTCATAATCTAAATCAATTAATACTAATTCATTTACACTAGTTTTTTGATTAAGTAGGGCATATGCATAGCTCATACCAACATTACCACACCCAATTATTACCACTTTATTATTCATTTTATTCCTCCGTATTATAATTTTATATTAAATATAAATTTAAGTAAATAAAAAATGATGAATATTCATCATTTATTTTAAATTATTAATAATAGTATTAAGTACTATAACAATTATTATTAACCATTTATACTTATCTAAGATTTTAATTAATAAATCAAAGTAAGTATCTTTTTTTAAGATAATATCTTTTATCATTAGTATAACACTTATTATAACAATAATAACAAGTGGAACTGATAGTAAATTATACTTTAAAGCTCCAATTATATCTAGTTTTAATAATGAATCAATAGCGTGAGTCATTCCACAACCTGGACAATTAACATCAAATAGAGTAACTACCAAACAAGGGAAGCGAACTATATAAAAGATAATAGCAGCAATTAATAATAAAGTTAATATTAATAAAGACTTATTAATTTTCATTATTTAATTAAGTTACCATTAGCATCGTGACTGATACTTCCAGTTAAAATTAAAATCATTTCAATTATAGCCCAAATTCCAGTAACGATAGCACCAATACCACAAGTTAATACAGTAATTAATAATTGAGCAACAGCTTTACCAGTGTATCCTAAGTAAAAGTTATGAGCTCCGAAAGTTCCTAAGAACCATGCTAATAAAGCAGCAACAACTTTTGATTTTTCAGCACCAGTAGCTGTATTAACAGCGGCACCATCAACTAATTTACCACATTTTAAACATACGTTAGCTCCATCAGTAATTTTTTCCCCACAATTTGTACAAAACATAATTTCACCTCACTTCACAAGTTAATGTTATCATAATAACTATTAATTGACAATAAAAATAGTAAAGTTACTGTTTCTATTACATATATATTAAATATAAGAAAGAGAGGAATCAATAATTATGGAAACACTTAAAGTTTCGTCTAAATCAAATCCAAATTCAGTAGCTGGAGCATTAGCAAATGTTTTTCGTGAAAAAGGTAGCGTAGAAATACAAGCAATTGGAGCTGGAGCACTTAATCAAGCAATTAAAGCTATAGCAATAGCAAGAGGTTTCGTAGCTCCTAGTGGTAAGAATTTAGTTTGTATACCTGCATTTACAGATATTGCAATTGAAGGTGAAGAACGTACTGCAATTAAACTTATAATTGAAAGTAAATAACTATATATTCGTATAGTTATTTTTTCTTACTATATTTATAATCAAAATTGATAATTTCTGAATTATACTTTAATGTTGAATAAAAATAATCAAGTTCTTCTTCATGAAGGTGAAAAGTTTTAATGAAATTCTTTTTACGATTGAATTGTAGGTTTATAGCTAAGTCTATTATTTCTTCACGGTTCAATACTTTATTTATTTTAAATTTTGAAGCTTTACCCAAATCATAATTACCATTATATTCATCATCAAATGTAGTAACTATACCATCTACTTCAATTTCACATAAGTATGAATCATCTGAGTCATAGAATCTAAAACAGTCTTCAAAGTTAGTAGCAAAATAAAAAATAGGGTTATCATTAATATACCAAGTATTTAAATCATACTTAATACCATATTGGTTAGTCATGTCTAAATTGATACACTTATATTTTTTCATTAAAATCACCTCAATATATTATATGGTAATATATTTATTATGTAAATAGATAATATACATCTTACTTTTTTAAAAATAGTTTGATATAATATTTATAAGGTAAAGAAAGAGGTTAATATGAAAGATGTTAAAAAAATTGCAAAAACAAACAAGAAAAATAATAATTTAAAAAAGATTACAGAGTGTAATATAAGTTTTATAGCACTACTTATTTATATAGTAGTAATTGGTTTATTTCAATTTGTAATACCTACAACTGAGTATGATTATTCAGTAAAATTAATTGTTGGCTTAGTAGTAGTATGTACTTTTATTTATGATATAGTTAAAAAGAAAATTAATATTAAATTTGAAAAAAAATCACCAATATTTATTGGATTATTAGTATTTTCGGTTTATTCAGTAATTAGTTTCTTCATTAACTATAATAGTACTGTAGAAAGTTTTACTTCTTTATACTTATTATTTAATTTATTTTTAGGTTATGTAGTTATTAATAATAAATATAGTAAGTTAGAAAAATTATGTATTAGAAAAACTATTATTTTCACAACTATTATAGTAGGAGCAGATATTCTTTTAAAAACTTTTGTTTATACAAATATGATTATTCATGATAGTAATTTATATTTAGGTAATTTAGATATTGTAGGAAAAATATTCGCAACTAGTATATTATTATTGTTAGTAGTAAATTATTGCTTTAAAGCATATAAAGAAAGAAAGTTGTTAATAACTTCAATTAGTGGTTCGTTATTATTGATAATTTATTTAATTTATACAATTATGAATAATACATACTTATTTGAAAATGTTTATTTAACACCACTTATTATTGTTACAGCTTTCTTGTCAAATATAGTAAATAATTATAAACAAAAAAAGTAACTTTGGTTACTTTTTATTTAGATAATTAGTAGATTGTGTTATAATCATACTAAGGAGGGATAATATGTATCATTTTATCGGAATTAAAGGTGCAGGTATGAGTGGACTTGCTCAAATATTACACAAGATGGGATACCAAGTACAAGGAAGTGATGTTGATAAATACTTCTTTACACAAGTTGGATTAGATGATCTTAAAATTCCTGTTTATCCATTTGATGAAAAAAATATTAATAAAAATTTAACGATTGTTAAGGGTAATTCATTCAATGAGAAGAACAACGAAGAAGTGAGAAAAGCCGTTGAAATCGGTTTAAAAATACACACATATCAAGAAATGTTAGGAGATCTAACTAAAAAAATAGATACTGTTTGTATAGCTGGATGTCATGGTAAGACTACTACAACATCAATGTTATCACATTTATTTTCAAATACTGTTGGAGCTAACTATTTAATAGGGGATGGAACAGGAGATGCAAATCGTGATAATAAATATTTTATTTTAGAGGCATGTGAGTATCAAAGACATTTCTTGTCTTATCATCCAAAGTATTCTATTATTACAAATATAGAACTTGATCACGTTGATTATTTTAAAGATTTAGATGACGTTATGAGTGCTTATGAAGAATTTGCTAATTTAACTAGTAAAATGGTTATAGCGTGTGGAGATGATCCAAATACTAGAAAACTAAATGTAAATAAGCCAATATTTTATTATGGAATTAAAGGTAATAATGATATTGAAGCTCGTAATATTAATTTTCATAAAAAGGGTACTTCATTTGAAGTATTCATAGAAGATAATTATTATGGGCATTATGATTTACCTATTTTTGGAGAGCATTTATTACTTAATGCACTTGCGTGTATAGCTGTTTGCTACTATGAACGTATTGATAGTAAAGAAGTTGTAAAAACATTTAAAACTTATACAGGAGCAAAAAGAAGATATAGTGAAACTAGTATCAATAATGGAGATATAATTATAGTTGATGATTATGCACACCATCCTACAGAAGTTAAAGCAACAATTAACACGACTAAACAAAAGTATCCTAATAAAAAAATAGTTGCTATATTTCAACCACACACTTTTACTAGAACTTTAGAAATAAAAGATGAGTTAATTAAAGTGTTAAAAGAAGTTGATTATTCATATATTTTACCTATACATGCAGCTCGTGAAAATCAAGAAGATTATGCTGATGTTACTAGTTCAATTATATTAGATGAACTAAGTAATGGAGAAGGTATTATGTTTGATGAAAGTGATAAACTTTTAAAATGGGATAATACTGTATTTTTGTTTATGAGTCCTAATGACTTATCAACTTTAATAAATTCTTATAAAGAAAAAAAGTAGACTATAGTCTATTTTTTTTGTTATAATTAATTATAGGAGGATAATATGAATATTTTAATAACAGGAAATTGTGGCTATATTGGTAGTCATACAAGTGTAGAACTTTTAAATGCTGGTTTTAATATTGTAGGATTAGATAATTTTAGTAACAGTAAAAGAGAAGTTTTAGACAAAGTAAAAGAACTTACAAATAAAGAAGTAAAATTTTATGAAGGTGATATGAATGATGAAGATTTATTAATTAAAATATTTTCTGAAAATGAAATATCATGCGTAATTGATTTCGCAGCATATAAAGCAGTAGGAGATAGTTGTAATAAGCCAGTTGAATATTATACTAATAATGTTAGTAGTGTATTAACTTTATTAAAAGTTATGAAAAAATTTAATGTTAAATCATTAGTGTTTAGTAGTAGTGCAACTGTATATGGAGATCCTATTAGTGTTCCTATATATGAAGATTTTAAAATAGGAAATACTACAAACCCTTATGGAACTAGTAAATTGTTTGTAGAACAAATTTTAAAAGATTTATATAGTTCAGATAATACATTTAATATATGTGTTCTTAGATATTTTAATCCAGTTGGAGCTCACAGTAGTGGTTTGATAGGAGAAGATCCTAATGGAATACCTGCTAATTTAATGCCTTTTATATCTAAAGTTGCTATTGGAGAACTTGGATGTTTAAGTGTTTTTGGCGATGACTATGAAACAAAAGATGGTACTGGTGTTAGAGATTATATTCATATAGTTGACTTAGCAATTGCTCATGTTAAAGCTGTTAAAAAATTAATTAGTGAAAAACAAGGATATTATATTTATAATCTAGGAAGTGGTAGTGGATATTCAGTATTAGAAATGGTTGAAGCTTACCAAAGAGTAAACAATGTTAAAGTTAATTATAAAATTACTGAACGTCGTTCTGGAGATATTGCTGCTTGCTATGCTAGTGGTGAAAAAGCAGAGGCTGAATTAGGTTTTATTCCTATTCATACTCTTGATGATATGTGTAAAGATGCGCATAATTTTATTACAAAAAGTAGACAATAGTCTACTTTTTAATTTAACAAACATATATTTACATTTAAATATAGTGCAAATAAAATCCATAATATATATGGTATATATAAATAGAAACTTATTTTATTGTTAAAATAATATTTAACTAGTATAAATAAGTTTATTAGTACTAATACTAGTAACCATATAGCACTAAAACAAATTAATTTATAGTTAAAAAATATAATTGTCCAAGTTAAGTTTATAAATAATTGAATATAGTATAAAAGTAGTGGAGGATTATCTTTACGATATAAATAATAAGATAGTCCCATTAAAATATATAAAATAGGCCAGATTATACCAAATAAATATCCTGGTGGAGCAAAGAGTGGTTTAGTAAGTTCACTATAAAATTCACTTGAATTTGAAGTGAAAATAGTAACTATTAAACTAAGTATTAATGGTATAAATATTGTAATTTTTTTCATAATACACCTCATTATAGTATATAAAAAAAATAGTTAATTATACATAACTATTTTTATTTATCCAATAAATCTTTAATTTTATCAGTATTTTTAAAATTAAGCTTACTTACTTCTTTTAATTTATCTATCCCATATTTTTTTACTATTTCAACACCAGTCATATCAACTTTATCACTAGCTCCTTTAGGTAGAAACATATCAATACTTTTACTTAATTCATCAAATTTTTTTAAAAATACAAATCTACTTATTAGTGATGCACAACTAACTGAAACACTTTTATCTTCAGCTTTTGTTAAAAAAGTAATATTATTAACTACATTTCCACTATTAGCTAAATATTTAAAATAAGTATCAGGTTTAGCAAATTGATCAACAACTATATAATCATAATTATTTGTTCTTTCTTTTAATTTACTAAGTACTTTATTATGAAGAATAGCTTTAATTTTATTCATATTGATATCACTACTATAATAATTATTATAATCAGTATTTGATAAAATAATAGTTTCATAATCTACTAAATTAATAAATTTTGGAACTACTTCTAATATTTTAATATCAGTCATTTTTTTACTATCTTTAATACCTAGTTCTTCTAAATAATTAATTTGCTCTTTTTTAACTAAACAAGCTGTAACTACTATAGGTCCAAAATAATCACCAGTTCCAACTTCATCACTACCAATAGAAGTAGAATAGTAAATTTTAGGATCTACATAAATATCTTTTTTATCTTTATCCTTGTCTTTAGTATCTTTTTTATCACTATTAGTCATTTCTAATTTTTTATTTGGATTTAAATGTTTTTCCATTTGTCCCCACATACTAGCATCAATGTCTGCACTAATTCCTTGAAATACTACCTTACCTGAATTATATAAAGTAATTACTGTATCTGCTTCTACAGCTTGAAATACAGCATAAGCAGGAGTTTTATCACGTTTTTTATCAATGAAGTATTCAATCATCTTTTCTTTAGTGTTATCACTAACCTTTAATGTTACAGTCATAATTTCACCTCTAATATATTTTATCATAAAATTTAGTAAATACTTTCTTTTTTTATAAATTTATAATATAATTTTAATGTAGGAGGGATAAAATGGAAGTAGGAAGCATGTATTTGAATTTTGTTGATATAGGTATATTAATTATTATTGCTTTAGGAGCACTTGTTGGATTTAAAAATGGAGTTACAAAACAGTTAGTATCATTTATTGGTTTTATAGCTGTAATAGTATTATCGTTTTTACTTAAAAACATAGTTTCTGGATTATTATATGAATATTTACCTTTTATAAACTTTGATACTTTTTTCAAAGGAGCATCATCATTCAATATTCTATTTTATGAAATAATAGGATTCATAGTTATATTCTCATTATTAATGATTATACTAAGAATATTACTTAAAATTACTGGAGTATTTGAAACAATTTTAAAATATACAATAATTTTAGGAATACCATCAAAAATCTTTGGAGCAATAGTAGGAGCAGTAGAATATATTTGTTATACATTTGTAATACTATACTTTTTATCATTACCAACTTTTGATATAAAGGAAGTAAAAAATTCTGCAATTGCTGATAAAATTTTACATACTACACCTATATTAAGTGATGCAGTAGGTAGTGGGCTTGATGTATATAAAGAAATAGACAATTTAGTTGATAAGTATAATGGTACTGATCAAGTAAATGAATTTAATAAAGAAGCAATAAAGTTATATTTAGATTATAAAATAATATCAGTGTCATCACTAGAAAAGCTAATTGATAGTGGTAAGTTGAAAGTTGATGGTATAGATACAATTATAAATGATTACAAGGAGGAAAATAATGGCAATAGTTAACGCAACAGAAAAAGATTTTAAAGAACTTACTAATGATGGATTAGTTTTAGTAGACTTTCATGCTACTTGGTGTGGACCATGTAAAATGATTGCTCCTGTTTTAGAAGAAATAGCAAATGATCGCAGTGATGTTAAAATAATTAAAGTAGATATTGATAAAGATCGTATGTTAGCTCGTGAATTTGGAGTTATGAGTGTACCAACTTTATTTATGTTTAAAGATGGAAAAGTAGTTAGTCAAAAAGGTGGTTATATGCCAAAAGAAATGCTAATAAACTTTATAGAAGATGCTAGATAAGCATCTTTTTTCTTATAACTAAGTAAGTATTTTCTTGCCTTTTTCTTAATTACTTTGCTATAATACTTGTGGTGATAGTATGGCTTATAATGAAAGTTCAATAAAAATATTAGAAGGATTAGAAGCAGTTCGTAAAAGACCAGGTATGTATATTGGGTCTACAGATAAAAGAGGACTTCATCATCTAGTATGGGAAATAGTAGATAATGGAATTGATGAAGTAATAAATGGACATGGTAATAAAATTGTTATTACTATGCATAAAGATAAATCCATCTCAGTTAAAGATGAAGGACGTGGAGTACCTGTAGGTATGCATTCTAAAGGGATGAGTACACCAGAAGTTATTTATACAGTATTACATGCTGGAGGTAAATTTGAAGAAGGCGGCTATAAAGTTAGTGGTGGACTTCATGGAGTTGGAGCTAGTGTTGTTAATGCCCTTAGTAGTTACTTAGAAGTAACTATTAAACGTGATGGATATGAACACTTTATTTCATTTAAAGATGGAGGAGTAATCGATCAAAAACTTACTCGTGGTAATAAAACTAGTAAAACAGGAACTACTGTTAAGTTTTTACCAGATAGTTCTATTTTCTCAACAACAAACTTCTCTTTCACAACTATTTGTGAAAGAATGCAAGAAAGTGCTTTTTTATTAAAAGGATTAACTGTTGAAGTAATTGATGAAATAGGAGACAGAAATAAAGTCTTTTGTTATGAAAAAGGATTAGAAGCGTTTGTTGATTTTATAAATGAAAATAAAAAGACTCTACATAATGTTGTAGGTTTTGATCAAGAAAAAGAAAAAATTAGAGTTGAAGTTGCTTTTCAATATACTGAAGATTATTCAGAAAATATAATATCATTTGTTAATAATGTAAAAACTAATGATGGTGGAACACATGAAGTAGGATTTAAAACTGCTTTTACTAGAATATTTAATGAATATGCTCGTAGTAATGGTTATTTAAAACCTAAAGATAAAAACTTTGAAGGTAATGATACTAGAGAAGGTATTACAGCAGTTATAAGTTTACAAATTCCAGAGAGCTTATTACAGTTTGAAGGACAAACTAAAGGTAAACTTGGAACTCCTGTTGCTCGTAATATAGTAGATAGTGTTGTTAGTGAAAAATTACAATTTTTCTTAGAAGAAAATAAGGAAGTTGCTAATAAAATATTAGCTAAAATGGTTAAAAGTAAGCAAGTGCGTGAAGCAGCTCGTAAAGCTAGAGATGAAGCGCGTAATGGTAAAGATAAAGGTAAAAAAGATAAAATATTAAGTGGTAAACTAACAACTGCTGCAAAACGTGATAAAAAACGTAATGAATTATTTTTAGTAGAGGGTGATTCAGCTGGTGGTAGTGCTAAACAAGGAAGAGATAGAGTGTTCCAAGCTATTTTACCACTTAGAGGTAAAGTATTAAATTGTGAAAAAGCTAAAATGGAAGATATTTTAAAAAATGAAGAAATTAATACAATTATTCAT
>CAYJFL010000013.1:0-27812 GCA_964369865.1 uncultured Muribaculaceae bacterium
GCTTTAGTTTTTTCTTCATCAGTAATTTTTTCAGCTAAATCTTTAATTGATTTTTCTGTTTGGAAAATTAATTGTTCACTTTCGTTTCTTAAGTCAGCTTCTGCTTTACGTAATTCATCAGCTTCTTTGTTTGCTTCTGCTTCTTTAACCATTTTATCAATTTCATCATCACTTAAATTAGTAGACGCTGTAATTGTAATAGATTGTTATTTATTAGTTCCTAAGTCTTTAGCTTTAACATTTACTATACCATTAGCATCAATATCAAATGTTACTTCAATTTGAGGCACTCCTCTTGGAGCTGCTGGTATATTACCAAGTTGGAATCTTCCTAATGTTTTATTATCAGCCGCCATAGGTCTTTCACCTTGTAATACATGAATATCTACAGCTGGTTGATTATCTGCAGCAGTTGAGAACACTTGACTTTTACTTGTAGGAATTGTAGTGTTTCTTGGAATTAAGATAGTACTAACATTCCCTAAAGTTTCAAGCCCTAGTGATAATGGAGTTACATCTAATAAAACAATATCTTCTACTTCTCCAGTTAATACTCCACCTTGAATTGCAGCACCCATTGCTACTACTTCATCAGGATTAACTCCTTTAGATGGTTCTTTACCTAATTCTTTTTTAACTAATTCTTGTACACATGGTATACGAGTAGATCCACCTACTAATAAAACTTTATCAATTTCATTTGCTTTTAATCCTGCTTCTTTTAAAGCATCTCTAACAGGTTTAACAGTACTTTCTACTAAATCGTGAATTAATTCTTCAAATTTAGCACGAGTTAAATTAACTTCTAAATGAAGAGGACCTGCATCTCCTTGAGTAATAAATGGTAAACTAATTTGAGTACTAGTCATTCCACTTAAATCTTTTTTAGCTTTTTCAGCAGCATCTTTAAGTCTTTGCATTGCCATACCATCTTTAGATAAATCTATAGTATTTTCACGTTTAAATTCACTTATTAAGTAATCTACAACTTTTGTATCGAAATCATCTCCACCTAGTTTATTATTTCCACTAGTAGATAATACTTCAAATACTCCGTCTCCTAATTCAAGAATTGAAACATCGAAAGTTCCTCCTCCTAAATCGTATACTAAAATTTGTTCAGTTTTATCTTGTTTATCTAAACCATAAGCTAGCGCTGCTGCTGTAGGTTCATTAATAATTCTCTCAACTTCTAATCCTGCTATTTTACCAGCATTTTTAGTTGCTTGACGTTCAGCATCATTAAAGTATGCTGGTACTGTAATTACTGCTTTACTTACTTTTTCTCCTAAATACTCTTCAGCAGTCTTTTTAAGATCTCCTAAAATCATAGCACTAATTTCTTCTGGTGTATATTTTTTCCCATTTACTTCTTCTTTGTGGGCAGTTCCCATATGTCTTTTAATACTAGCGATAGTATTTTTATTTGTAACCATTTGGTTCTTAGCAGCTAAACCAACAATAATGTCGTCTCCTTTAAAAGCTACTACTGATGGTGTAGTTCTGTTTCCTTCTTTGTTAGCTATAACAGTAGGTGTTCCACCTTCTAAAACACTTACACAACTATTAGTTGTTCCTA
Source organism: uncultured Muribaculaceae bacterium (assembly GCA_964369865.1). Lineage (GTDB taxonomy): Bacteria > Bacillota_I > Bacilli_A > RF39 > UBA660 > MGBC107952. The sequence continues at coordinate 1,580 of CAYJFL010000013.1, forward strand.
AATCTATTCCTATTACTTTACTCATATTTATCATTCCTTTCAAATTACTGGCTAACTTTAACCATTGTAGGTCTTATGACCTTATCTTTTAATTTATATCCTTTTTGTAATACCTCTACTACTATATTAGAATCTACTCCATCAACTTCTTCAGTCAAAACTGCTTGGTGAATTTGAGGATCAAATTCTTTGTTAAGAGCGTCTATTTCTTCTACTCCATATTTATTTAATGTATTAACTAAATTATCATTAATCATTTTAAACCCAGATAAGAAGTTATTAATTTTTTCATCATCACTATTAACTTCAAGTGCTCTATTAAAATTATCAATTACTGGTAATAAATCTTTAACAATATCTTCGTTCGCAAATTTAAGCATTTTACTTACCTCATCTTCACGACGTTTTTTAAAGTTAACAAACTCAGCCATGATGCGTAGTTCTTTATCTTCATGTTCTTTAATTAAAGACTTTAACTCTTCCATCTTTGATTCTATTTTTTCTTTTTTACCAAATAATTTCTTTTTCTCTTTTTTAATTTCTTTTTCTTCAGTACACTCACACTCTTCACATGAACAACCTACTTCATCATGACAATCACAGTTATCTGTGCAACCACAATTATTTTCTTCAGTACACTCACACTCTTCACATGAACAACCTGCTTCATCATGACAACCACAGTTATCTGTGCATTCACAATTGTTTTCTTCAGTACATTCACATTCTTCACATGAGCAAGTGCTTTCTATGTCTTTACAACTACATTTTTCTTTTTCCATATTATCACCTCTTTATATTGTTCACTATATACTCAAGTAAACTTTTAACTTTGGAATATTCCATTCTTTTAGGGCCAATTAATGCGATAGTTCCTTCTTGACCATCTACATTATATTTAGTCTTAACAATGCTTACATCATCATCAAATTCTGTTTCACTACCTATATATATATTAATTCCATTTTCATCTTCACTTATAGAATTGACGATATTTTTATCATCAAATTTTTCTAATATTTCACGAATCTTGTCAGCATCATTAAATTCTGGTTGATTTAATATATTAGTAGTATTTTTAACTCTTACTTCTTTTTCACGAGCAAAATCATTAAAGGCATTATAAAAAGCATTATATAATACTGCATGTTGCTTAACAGCATCACTAATAACTGGTTTAACACTAAATTCTAATTTTTCACTAACTTTATCAATTGGTGTTCCACAAATTAACTTATTAATAATTTCTACTGTTTTAATAACTTCATTAAAATCAACATTGATATCAAAATGAATATTTTCATGTTCAACATGACCCTTATCAGTAATAACAATAGCAATCATATCTTGATCAGTAATTTTTTCTACCATTACTTTTACAACTAAGTTAGAACTAGATTTACTACCTAGTGTTATAGAAGTTAAATTAGTAATTTCAGAAACTAATTCTAAAGATAATTTAATAGTATCACTAATTGCTAAACTATGATTATTAAAAATAGATTCTAACCTTCTCATCTCTTCTTGATTTAATTCACTAGGACTCATTATATTATCAACATAATATCTATAACCTAATTCACTAGGTATTCTTCCACTAGAAGTATGAGTCTTTTCTAAAAATTTTATTTCTTCTAAATAACTCATTTCATTTCTAATAGTAGCACTACTTAAATTCAAAATATCACTTAATACTTTACTACTAACAGGTTTAGCTGTCTTGATATATTCTTCTACAATTAATTTGAATATTTCAACTTGCCTATTATTGATCATAATCTCACCCACTTTAGCACTCATATAACCTCTGTGCTAATAACAGTATATTACATTGTATTAGCAAAGTCAACAAACGAGTGCTAAAAAAATATGTGAAATTATGGAATTAAAAAACACTATTAAATATTATAGTGTTTTAGATACGTTTTTTTCTTTAATATATAAGTCAATAATTAAATCATGTAGTTCATTTTTTGTCTTAACCACATCTACAAGTTTTGTTTCATTGTATGCCTCATAATATCCATTATTATAAATACCTAACCCAGATAAACCTTCTATTTGAGCATCAGTTAATTCATAACTATCATCTTGATTCTTTTTAACAATTATATCTTTAAATATTATTTTAGCCATATTATTTTCTTCAAATTGAAAATCTAAATGTTCTTGGAATAAATTTACAACCGGATCTAATTCTTCTCCAGCTAACAAAGATTCTTGTCTCTTTATTTCTAATTCTGATAAATAATTGCGATATTTTTCATAATCGAATTTTTCATCAAAATAATAAGGATGTACTGCATCTACCAATACATAACCCTCATCACTCAATTCAGCGGCAATTGTTAGTAACTCTAAGAAATCATACTTATTATCATTTTTTTCCATTTGTTTTCCCCCATATATTTAAATAGACTTAGTGACTTTTTATCACTATTTAAATAATAACACTCAATTAGGTTTTTATCAAATTAAAAATTGAATAATTATAAAATAATTTAACATAATTATGATGGTGATATTTATGAGTTATATTATAATTTTTATATTGAAAATTTTAGAAAACGCTCTTGGTACTTTAAGATTTATTTTATTAACCGCTGGTATGCATAAACTAGGTGCATTGCTTCAACTTATTATAACTTCTATTTGGATTGGAGTAACTGGATTTGTAATCCAAGGTTTTAATGATGATCCTTTTAAAATAATTGCTTTTATATTAGGAAGTACTGTAGGTTCTTTAACTGGTAGCTATATTGAAAAATTATTGGCAATGGGTGATAATTTGATAATAATTATAAATGAAAAAGATATAAGCAACGACGTTAGAAGTATCGGTTTTGCTTTAACAGTATTAAAAACTAGCGGTATTGAAAGCACTAAATATATATATTATTTAGCAACTACTAGAAAGAAAGCTTCACTATTGATTAGCTTTATTAAAGAAATAGATTCAAATGCCTTGATTGTAAGTGAACCTACTAAAATAATTAATGGTGGCTACTATTAAGTTTTTTATAATCATCACATATTATATAAACATTTTTATGATTAACATCTATCTTATTTAATTTATTATAAATATTTATTCCAAAATAAAATGTTTCTTTACTATTATCCCATTTGTCACTATAATCTTCTGTTGTAAGTAAAAAGTCTAGTTCATTATATAAATGTTTATCATTTAGAAATAAGCCTACTAATAACCCATATTTATTGTTGGGATATTTTTTTTTATATTTTTGTAATAGTTTATAATGGAAACTACATATATAAATATTTAAATGCGAATAATTTTTAATTACTGATTCTAAGCTTTCAATCGTATCTTCATACTCATCAAATTCTGCTTTTATTTCTAAGAGTAAGATTTTATTATTTTTGATTTTTCCTAATAAATCATCTAATAATTCTAATTTATTACTATCATATAATTCTTGGTAAGTTAGTTCAGATACTTTTTTTAAAAATATATATTCAGTATTAATTAAAAAATCATGAAATAAAACAATTTTGTTATCTTTGGTTACTCTAACATCTACCTCTACTCCATTTATTTCATTTATATTCAATATATTTAATATTGTTTTAATATCGTTTTCTTTACCTCCATCCCCATTACCTCTATGTGATATTATTTTCATATTTACCCCTAATAAAGTATATGAAAAAAATAGTATTATTAAGTACTATTTTAATTTATTTGATACACAGTTATATAATTCTAAAGCAATTTCAGCAACAGATTTTATGTCATTATCAATAGCACAACTAACAACATCCCATTTATATCTGCTAGCAAGTTCAATATATGCATTCTCAGCTTGTACTAAATGCTCTTTATCCATTTCATGTTGATCTGGTTTTTCTATTCTATTTTCTCGAAGCTTTTTAGCAGCCTCATATGGCATGTGTAAAAAAACAGCAATATCAGGTTGAGGTAATTCTAGTAATTTAAACTCTAACATGTCTAACCAATTATACATATCAATACGTTCATTCATATCTAATATTTTACCTGCTTGATGAGCCATATTTGAATAAACATAACGATCTAGTATTACATTAACCCCTGTTTCCAACAAATCATTAATCATAGCAACATTATATTTACGATCAGCAGCATAATAAAGTGATGCGACTTTAGGATCTACATTAACAGCACCTTCTTTAAAAAAAGCTCTACCCATTTCTTCTTTTCCTAAATAAGGACCACCAATTATTTTACCTGTTGGCGTATTATACATCGGAAAAGATAATTTAGCCACTGGTACTTTACTAGCATTTAAACTAGTATATAACTTATCAGTTTGTGTTTGTTTTCCAGAACAATCAGTTCCCTCAATAACAATTAATTTTCCTCTCACAATATCTCCCCTTTTTATTTATTCAATTATTTCGTTTCCATCAAATTTAATTTCAATAAACTTTTTACTTGCTAAAAAGTCACACATATGAACAAATTTTTGATATTTATTAACCGGAATTGGTAATATTTCATTTCCATTATAGTCTTTATTCCAAATTCCCATATGACTTTCTATCATATTAGTTAAAGCAAATATTTCATTATCATTAAACGTTAATTTATCTTTATTATCTTTTATATAGTTACTAACTAACATCGGATGATCAGCTTGTGTATATTTATTTTTTTCTAAACCAGACTTTAAACCATCATGCATCATTAAAGCTATTAAAATCATATCTTTTTCCGATTGACTATATTTATCTCCAAAAATAGGATTTAATAATAATTCATAGGCTATTTTAACAGCTGCTTTAGTATGTCTAAGCAACCCTCCGTCCCCAGTAGCATAGCTAGGATGGTATTTTCCTGTTGAACTAGCTGGTATAACAAAGAAATAATCTGGCAATAAATTAATTAATATTTCTGCATTTTCTCTATACTTATCTGTTTTTATATAATTTAATTCTGTTTTAAAATTTTCTATTTTCATAATTCACCTATAAAATTAATTAAAATATCATTAGAAACATATATATAATCTTTATTAATTTTAATATATCCCTTTTCTTTAATTAACTTTCCTCTTTCTAACAAGTCTTTAATATCAAAGACTTCTTCGATGTCTTTATTATATTTTTTCTTAAACTCACTAATATTAACACCGTTAATTTTTCTAAGCCCTAAAAACATCTCTTCTTCTATTTTATCACGACTAGATAATTTTTGCTCATCTTTTATATAATTACCTTCTAAATATTTAAAAATATTTCTAGTATTACCATATCTAACTCCATTAACATAACCACTACTACCTAAACCAAATCCATAATATTCTAAATTATTCCAGTATACTAAATTATGTTTTGATTGATATCCTTCTTTAGAAAAATTACTAATTTCATAGTGTTCATATTCATTTTGTTCTAGTGTATTTCTTATATAATTGTACATTTCATAATCTAGTTGTGAATCAATATTTTCTGTTTTATTAATACTAAGTAATGTATTATCTTCAATAATTAATGAATATGTAGAAATATGCGGAATTTCTAAATTTAAAAATTGTTCAATATCTTCTTTTAATTCTTCCATTGTCTCGTTAGTTAAAGCATATATAAAATCAACATTAATATTTTCAAAATATTTTTTTGCTTCTTTTATTATTTTTATAGAATCATTTTTTGAATGCTTTCTATTTAAATATTTTAAGTGCTTATCATTAAACGATTCAACTCCAATACTAACTCTATTAACTCCTATTTCTTTAAGTTTAATTAATTTATCAATATCCAGAGAATCAACATTACATTCAAAAGTAAATTCACAGTTACTATCTAAATTAAATATATTTATAATATCTTTTAATCTATCAATCTGTTCTAATGATAAAGTACTAGGGGTTCCACCACCTATATATAACGTTTTTATTAAATCACCTTTGTAATTATCATTTACTTCTTTATTTAAAGCATTTAAATATTTATCAACTAACTCTTTTTTATAAAACATTTTACAAAAATCACAATATGAACAAATATTATTACAAAACGGAATATGAATATATACTGAATTAATCATTTTACACCTTCTTTAATCTAAGTATTTCTTTTTATATTTTTTATTTATTAATGTAGCTTTTGAAATCGAAGTTATTCCATATTTGTCTTTCAAATTATCTACTATATCTTCTAATTCTTTATCATTATTTTCTTTTTTTATATCATCAAACAAAGATATTTGATGATTATAAGTATCTCTTAAATGATCTAATCTTATTCCTACTAATCTTACTGCTGTATCATTCCACATTTCATCTAATAGTTTTTTAGTTATATCAAAAATAATATCTGTTTGATTAGTAGCATTAACTAATGTTATTTGATGAGATCTACTTACAAAATGTTTATCTTTAAGAATCACAGCCACTACACTAGTATATTTTTTTTGTTTACGTAAACTTAAAGTTACATTTTCAACCAACTCATATAAAATTTCTTGAACTTTAATTTTGTTATTTAAATCAATTGGTAATGTCGTAGAATTACTTATCCCTTTTGGATCATCGGCTTTAACGACTACCATATTATCACTAATTCCATTAGCACTATCAATCATTTTATAAGCAACATTTTTAAAATATAAATATAATTCTTCTTTATCATATAAAGCAAGGTCCCCAATTGTATTTATATTTAGATCTCTTAATTTCGATGTTGTTTTCTTACCTACTCCATATAACTTATTTACATCTAACGGCCACATCTTATCTTTAATTTCATAATCATACAAAGTATGTATTTTGTATGGTTTTGTAAAATCACTGGCCATTTTAGCTGTTAACTTATTATTACCAATTCCAATATTAACAGTAAATTTTAATTCATCATATATTTCTTTTTGAATCATTTTAGCAAATTCTAATTCATTATTATATAAATGTTTAATTGGAGTATAATCTAAATAACATTCATCAATAGACGCTACTTCAATATCAGGTGTATATTTGCTCAGTAATTCAAATAACTTGTTACTACATTTTTGATACCAACTATAATTTGGTGGATACATTCTTATTACTGGACATTTCTTTTTAGCTTCAAAAATAGTTTCTCCAGTTTTAACTCCCATTTTTTTACAAGATATAGAGCTGGCTAATATAATACCTCTTCTTTGAGACTCATCTCCACCTATTGCCGCATATGAATTTCTAATATCATAATTTTTACCAGAATTAATTAATTCAATTGCAGTCCAAGATAAAAAAGCACTATTAACATCAATATGAAATATTATTTTCATAAAATCACCTATATAAATTATACCATGTAGCGAACAAATGTACAAGAAAAAGATAAGTTTCCTTATCTTAGTTTTATACCCATACAATAGCTATAAGTTTGAATAATATATATTAGGTGATATATATGTGTAATAATGGTTGGTGGAGCGGAAAATGGCATCTTTGTTGCTTCGGACTTTTCTTTTTAATTATTTATCAAATATTTTTAACTTTTATTATTTTAACAAGATTCAATTTATTTTTATTATTTCTATTTTGCTTTTTATTCGTTTTTAGTTTCTTTAGAATATTCTGAACTTATAATCGCTTCTGCTTTAATTATTTGTTCAATAAAATTATTTACTATATTAGTTTTATCATACTCATTACCAATAAACTCTATTTTATCTGGCATAGCCATTAAAATATAAAGTAATTTTTTTTCTTCTTCTAAAAGAGGATAACTTCTATTATAGCGATTTAATACTTCTTCAAATTCATAATATATACCTTGCTTTTTATATAATTTAAATATATCAAATATTGGTAATCCAATTTTTGTTTTATCCCAACTAATTAAATATGAATTATCACTTTTTATAAAATGAGATAAATCTAAATTATTATGCAAAACAACATGACGTTGTTTTTTTTTGTTTTTAACTAATTCATACCATCTCTCAATTTCATTTTTACAATACTCTAAGGCATTGAAAACTTTACTTGAGTTTCTAGCAAATAAATATTCACTTGGTGACATGAATTCATGTTCACTTATAATATTCATATGATCATCATAGTATGAATATAAATATTCAACATTATTACTTAAATCTTCATATAAATTTTCATAATCACTTGTATCTACTTCTTTATAATGCGTTGTTTTATTATGAAGCAATGCAACAACGTCAACTATGTCATTTAATTTTTGTTCAATAGGAGTAAAAACTTCTTCTATACCTTCATAAATAATATATTCATCATCTTCTGCAATTTTTTTGGGATAATAATTAAAACTTCTTGATGCTAAATAATTTATAATTTCACTATTATTATTTCTAACCTTTTCTTTAACTGCAAACTTACCAGTATCAGTTGTGAGTAATGTAGTTTTTCCTCTTATTTCGTATTTTATTGGTTTAATATTATATTTACTACTTAAATCATTAATTTGTTTTATATTCATAATTAGGAATAATTAATTTATCACCAATTTTAATTTCATCTAATTCATTATATATTTCCATGATTTCACGATTAATATTATACTCACTCATAATACTCTCAATCGAATCATTTTCTTTTACAATATATACTTTATATGAAGAATAACTTTCACTCTCATCACTAGTTTTAAATATTGTGTTTATATCATTTCTTTTATCTACTTCTAAACTTATATTATCTTCTTTATTTTTTAAAGAAACTTCTTCTATTTCTTTAATTTTATCCTTAATACTTTCTTTTTCTAATTCTAACTTTATATTTTCGTATATTTTTTCTGTTGTTGGAATTTCTGTTTCAATTCTATTTAATAAAACATCTTCATTATCAAATTTTATTTCTTCTTCTATTTCAATCAATTTTTCTTCTACTCCATTAATCTCTACTTCAATATTAATACACATTACATTATTATTAATAATTTCATAATAAAAATCATATATATCTACTTGTGCTGATTCTAAGTCGTATTTATCATCTAAGTGAATATCAAATGGTAATCTATAATCAAATGAATCAGTATTAATACTACTGTCTGTAACTTTATACTCTCCCATTATTATAAATTCTCCAGTAATTAAATTATTACTTTCTTTATGTAATGTATGTTCTAGAGAAATACTCGTAACTTCTGCTAATTTTGTATTAAACAATATTTCTTTTTTAAATGGTATAATCTTTTTCATAAACTCCACCTTTCTTATAAATATATATGAAAAAAAGGAATGTATTATTCCTTTATCTTAATATAATTGTTAAAATCTTCTTCGTTTATTAATTGGTATCTAAATATATTTATTCCAATTTTACGATATTTATCTAACGATACTATTTTACGGTATTGATGATTAAATATAAATGTCACATCATCAATATTTTTTAGTAAATATAAATTATTAAAGCGATCTTTTATGGCAAAACTATCAATATTATTAATTCCTTCAATTTGATATTTTAAGTGCATAGCTTCAACTTTACCAAAGACAATTAATTCTAAGTTTGGTAAATTTTTATATCGACTTTTATAATTATCAACAAGTAGTTTTATATCTTCTTCTTCCATTTCATAAGACAGAGTAACTCTTTTAACACCTAAATTATGTAATAGAGCTACAGTATATGAGTTAGTTACATTAAAACTATAATCAGTTATTACACCTTCTTTAACACTACCTAAATCACCTATAAGTTTTACTTTCGAATAGTTATTTTCTTCGTTTAATACATTAATAGTAAATGGTATATTATTATCAATATAAGTTTTATCTTGATAATGAGTATATATATCAATAAATTTTGTCTGATCTATTACATTTATTAAACTATCATCATAAAGTTTTATTGTGTTACCTTTTTCTAGTTCTACTTTAATATCATAATTAATTATATCTTTTTTTACTAATGGCTCTCTATATAATCTTTTAGTATTTAATTTATCAACAACTTCTCTTCTTAAGTCATTAATTACTTTATTAGGAATAAAAATATTATCTGAAATATTACATTTTATATCATTAATTTTGTATACTGTATTTCCTAATTTATTAAGTTGAGCAACTATTTTTTCTTGTGTAACCGGACTATTACTTGCTTCACTAATAATATACTCGCTAGTAGCTTTAATTTTTTCATTATCACAAATAATTGTTAGTGCCATTTTTTTATCTATAACTGCATCTACTATTAAATCAACATTTATTTTTCTAGGCTTACTTTCTATTATTTTATCAATTAATATTTTATCTTTATAGTCTGTAGTTTTAACAACTTTACTACCTATTTTTATAGGTGATTTAACTTTAATTAAAATTTCATCTCCACTATGTGCCTCTTTAACAATATTTTTACCTATTGAAAATACATTTAGTTCTAGTCCATAATCTTGTTCTGATAAAATTCTAATCCCGTCAAAAATAGAAACACTATCAGATAATTTTATTTTAACAAAGTTATTTTGATAACTTATTACAGTTCCTATTTCTACACCCATATGATTAGGGCGATAAGTATTAACTACACCCGTTAATTCTTCATCAAATAAAAAACCTTTAGTACTACCACGATCAAATATTTTAGATAATTTTATTAAATCTTCAGTATCAACTTTTACTTTTTTTGTTTTAAAATAATTATCTACTGCCTTACGATACATTGAAACAACCATGAACACATAACTACTTCTTTTCATACGACCTTCAATTTTTAAACTATCAATTCCAGATTCTAATAATTTATCAATATTATTAATTGTATTTAAATCTTTCATGCTAAGTAAATATTTATTTTCAGTTATAACTATTTCTTTATTATTAGTTAATTTAACTAAACTATAAAGTTGACGGCAACTACCAGCACAACTACCTCTATTACCACTGCGATTTCCAATTAAACTACTCATTAAGCATTGGGAAGAATATGATACACATAAAGCTCCATGAGTAAATACTTCTATTTCTAAATCAACATTATTTTTAATTTGTTTAATTTGCTCTAATGATAATTCACGAGCTAGCACTACTCGTTTAGCACCTAATTTTTTTACTAATTTAGCTCCATTTAAATTATGAACATGCATCTGAGTAGAAGCATGTAGTTCTAATTTGGGATATGTTCTATGGATAAGATCAAGCATTCCTAAATCTTGAATTATTAATGCATCTACATTAATACTAACTAAATAATCTACATACGATAAAAACATCTCTATTTCTTTATCATATATAACTGTATTAACAGTTATATATACTTTAACATTATATATATGAGCATATTCTACTGCTTCTTTTAAACCAGCATAATCAAAATTGTCAGCAAAAGTTCTTGCTCCAAACATATTTCCTGATAAGTAAACTGCATCACATCCAGCCATTATTGCACTTATTAAGCATTCCTTATTACCTACTGGAGCTAAAATTTCTATTTTCTTCATAGTTCACTTCCTTTATATAAATTATAAATTAATATGAAAGAAATGTCGATAGTAACATATATTATTACTTAGTTTCATCTAATAAAATTTCTAAATTAACAAGTTTATATCCCATACTATTAATACTAGAAATTATAACTCCTAACTCATCTTTAACTGAAGAATTTATTGGCATTACAATAATACTACCTGATTTAATACTTTTTCTTACTGTATATAAAGGATTTTTTTCTGTATATATAGATGGCATAACTGTATAACTATTATAAAGTTTACAAGTATTTATGATATCTTGATTCTTTTCAAATGCTAAACAGTATGTTTTCACCTGATCTGTTAATCTTTTTATTACCGTATCAATCCATACATAAGATGGATTTAAATAATCATTATTATAACTTAAGTTACCTAAAGTATGATTACTATTATTAAATGTTTCTAATATTTCTAGATTATTTTCTAAATAATTCCCATCTAAAAAGAAACTTGCTTCAACATTATTATCTTTCAATATCTTTAAAACTTCCTCAACATAATTTTCATCTGTCACTGTAAATACTAAACTAACTTCTCGTTCACTATTATTACCGCCAATTATAAATTTATCTAAATTATCACTTAATTTATTTTCTACTTCTAGTTGTGAATATTCAAATAAATTCGGATCAAAAACACCATATTTTTTCATTTTAACATAACTTCTATCTATATCAACTACTAATCCATTTATACCTGGAATAATAGTATTATCACTAATTATTGCCGGAATATAACTAGTATTATAGTTTTCACTTTTATCCTTTATTTCTATCATTAGTTTATCCATATCTTTTACTACTATTGCTACTTTTTCAGTATAAAAGAAACTTGCTAAAAATAAAGCAATTAATGCTACTGCATTAAAAAAAGTTTTCATAAGTTACCACCCATATAACTATATGAAAACTATATTTTATTATGTTTTAATTATTTAAACCTTTTAATTCTTCAATAATAAATTTACCATCTTTACTAATTAATATATCGTCAAAATATATTTCACCACCATTATATTTTTCTGTTAATATTAATACCATATCCCAGTGAATAGCACTATCATTACCATTATAAGCATCTTTATAAGCACTACCTGGTGTAAAGTGGATACTACCAATGATTTTTTCATCAAATAGTATATCTCCCATTGGAGTAGTAATAAGAGGGTTTATCCCTATTGCAAATTCACCAACATGACGAGCTCCCTCATCAGTATCAAATATTTTGGATAATAATTCATCATCTTCATTACAAGTACTTTTTATCAACTTACCATTTTCATAAGTTAAACTTACATTAGTATATATATTCCCTTGATATGGACATGGTGTATTAAAAGTAATAACTCCGTTAATACTATCACGAACTGGAGCGGTATATATTTCTCCATCTGGAATATTGCAAGTTCCACAACAAGGAATCGCAGGGATGTCTTTTATACTAAAAGATATATCTGTATCTTTACTTACTATTCTAACTTTATCAGTTTTATCCATCAACTCTTTTAAAGGTTGTACTTTTTTAAACATATCTTTATAATCTACACACATAACATCAAAGGCATATTCAAAAAAATCACTATTAGTCATACTCGCTTTATATGCATCAACATTTGTAGGATAATTTAGTAATACCCACTTTCGATTATTAATTCTAATATCTGATATAGGTTCTAATTTTCTTCCAATTTTACCACGGATTTCACTACTAATATTTTTACTATTGTAATCATTATCATTTACCCTTATAAAAATAAAGGATGTATAATTATCTACTTCAAACTTCTTTTTAGAATAGATTAATTCTATTTTCTCATCCGTAGCACTTTCACTTAAAAGACTACTAATTTCACTATCAACAATATCAACATCTACTACTGCACCAGCTTTATTAATTTCTCTTATTAAATTACTAATTAACGACTTTGCTTCAATTCCTGACGTTATTAAAACTTTATCATCACTATTAATATTTAGTGAATATTCTACAATTGTTTTACTTAATTTTTTTATTTTTTCTTCCACAATATCACTCTTTTCTATTCTTAACATATTATACCATGAAAGGAGGATTTTATGTATAATCAATACAGGAATTATCCACAAAACTACTATAGTATTCCAGATACATATAATCAAAGTAGTAATCAATTAAGCAACTATCAAAATGAGAATGATGATAGATTTGTACCCTTATTAGCTCCCTTTTTATTAGGAGGGTTAACTGGAGCTTTAATAGCAAGTCCAAAATATGGACGTTATCCTGCACCTTATCCAGTTCCACAACCTGTTTATTATCCAGTTTATACTTACCCTACTTATAATACTTATCAATATTATAGAAAATAAAAAAGAAGCAATTATTTTGCTTCTTCTATTACTCTAGTTTCACGTATAACAGTTACTTTTATTGTACCAGGATATTGAAGATTTTCTTCAATTTTTTGTTTAATATCTCTTGCTACTTTGTAACTTTCTAAATCACTAACATCTTCTGGTTTTACAATTACTCTAAGTTCACGACCAGCCTGAACAGCAAAAGTTTTTTCCACACCAGCAATATCTTTAGTTACTGCTTCAAGTTCATGAAGGCGTTTAACATAGTTTTCTAATGAGTCATTTCGAGCTCCAGGTCTAGATGCACTTAAAGCATCCGCTATTACTACAATAGTTGAAATTATACTAGTTGATTCAATATCACCGTGGTGAGACTCAATAGCATTTATAACAACATCATTTTCTTTATATTTTCTAGCAATAGTACTACCTATTTCAACATGGCTTCCTTCAATCTCATGATCTATTGCTTTACCAATATCGTGAAGTAATCCTGCACGTTTAGCTAAAACAACATTTTCATTAAGTTCACTAGCTATTAACCCCGATAAATGTGCAACTTCTAATGAATGTTTTAATGCATTTTGACCATAACTAGTTCTAAAATGTAATTTACCAATTAAAGAAACTAATTCACTATCTACTTTAGTAATACCAAGTTCAAATAAAGCATTATTCCCATACTCTATTACTTTAGCACTCATATCTTTGCTAATTTTTTCATATAATTCTTCAATTCTAGTTGGATGAATACGTCCATCTTTAATTAAAGTTTCAACTGTTAACTTGGCAATTTCACGGCGAAATGGATCAAATCCAGATAAAACAATAGCTTCTGGTGTATCATCGATAATTAAATCAATCCCAGTTACCGCTTCAATCGTGCGAATATTTCTACCTTCACGTCCAATGATACGACCTTTCATATCATCACTAGGAAGTGTAATAACTGTTGCTGTTTGTTCATTACTAACATCGGCAGCATATCTTTGCATTGAAGTTAACAACATTTCTTTTGCACGTTTATCTACTTCTAGTTTTGCTTCTGTTTCACGGTCTTTAATTAAACTCGCAATTTCTAAACTCATCATATCTTCAACTTTTTGTAAGACAAGCTCTCTTGCATCATTTTTACTGAACCCAGCAATATTTTCTAATTCTTTTATTTGTTCTTTTTTGATATTTTCCACTTCTACTAATTCATCTTGAATTTCTTTTTGTTTTTGAAGTAAATTATTTTCTCTTTCATCCAAAAGACCTTCACGGTTTTGAATAGCTAAATCACGTCTATCAATATTTCCTTCACGAGTTAATAATCTTTCTTCACTCATTTTTATTTCTAATTTACGTTCTTTTATTTCACTATCTACTTCTTTTTTTAATTTATATGACTCTTCTTTAAGTTCTAACATAGAATCACGTTTAATGCGATCTGCTTCAATTTTTGCTTTTTCAACAATATTTTCAGCGTTTTTCTTTGCTAGAGTACCTCTTAAATAATTTAATATAAATGTGATAATCATACCAACAAAAAGCCCAACAAGGACAAGTAATATGGAAAGTAATAATTGATTCATAACTACCTCCATTTTCTTCTAAGGGATATACCCTTAATATCATTTTATATAAATTCTTTCATAAAGTCAATGTAAGAAAATTACCTACAAAAAAAGCAACAAAATAATGTTGCTTTATCTTACTGAAAATGAACTAGGTATTGAAATATAATTCTGTGGATTTTGATTATTATTTCTTATATATGAAGTATACGCACTCCAACTAGTACATTTACTACCAGCATATAAATAAGGACAATCAGATACTTCTAAATGTAGATGTTCTCCAAATGAATATCCAGTATTACCCATAATACCAATGTATTGATTTTTACTTATTTCCATACCTTCATATATACCTGGAGCAAAAGATGCTAAATGTACATAAGTTGATGCAACTATTTTACCACCATAGTTATGCGCTATACGAACCGTTAAAGCTCCATATATATCATAACTTATATCATAAATAACTCCATCAGCAATTGGATATATTTTTGTATTATATCTGTTAGCACTATTTCCTAAATCTATTCCATGATGAAATCCATCTAATGATCTAGGTCCAAAAGAACTAGTTATATATCCTACTTCCATCGGTCTTACAAAAGCACCAGTAGATGGTATATTTGAACCACTTGCTCCTGGTGTTGATGGTGTAACTGGTTTTATAACAGCACAATCAACTCCAATTTCATCTGCTGGTTCACAACCTTTATTTTTATAAAAATCAACCATATCTTGAGCTTCTTCTATTTGCTTTTCGATATCAGGCATACCCTCACGAATATTTTCACTATCTTCATTAATTGCTTCTTCTTTTTCTTTTAAAGATGATTCTAAAGAACCAAGTTCTTCATTCTTTTTTTCTAATGAATTTTTTTTCTCATCATTATCTTTTATTATTGCAGTAAGTTCGTCAATAACTTTTTCATTATATTCACTTAACTGTTCAACTAAAGCCGCTCTATAAATCATATCAGTTAGATCGTCAGCACCAAAAATATATTCATAATCAGCATTGAACCCGCCGTTTTTACCTGAATAATTTATTAAATTTTTAGTTTCCTTTTCTTTCTCTTTAATTTTGATATTATTTTCTTCAATTTGCTGTGCAAGTTCTTCTTGCTCTGCTTTATTTACTACTATTTCTTCTTTAATATTTTTTATTTCTATTTGTATTTTATTAATTTCTTCTTGATTTAGATCAAGCTGACTTTGACTAGCTTCTAATTCAGCAGTATGTTTATTTACTTTATCTATATAGCTTTGTAATGTTTCTGCCTCTACATTTGGAACAATAGAAAACATAGTCACTACAATTAATAACATTGGTAATACTTTTTTCATCTTACACCTTCTTCGATTATCATTATAACATATTTTTATTTGTTAGTATAATAGATAACTTTATATTTGTTAAAAAACTACAAGAAGCGTTAAATAATGTAAAAAAAAACTAGTAAAACTAGTTTAATTCAAAATTGGTGACCCGTATGGGATTCGAACCCATGAATGCCGCCGTGAAAGGGCGGTGTGTTAAGCCACTTCACCAACGGGCCACATAATGGCGCTTCTTGTAGGATTCGAACCTACGACCCTCTGATTAACAGTCAGATGCTCTAACCAACTGAGCTAAAGAAGCAATCATAAATGGTGGGCCTGAATGGACTTGAACCATCGACCTCACGCTTATCAGGCGTGCGCTCTAACCAGCTGAGCTACAAGCCCATTTATAAATGACTATTTAAGTATAACTTATTTTGGACATTTTGACAATACTTTTTTATTATTTTTTTAAATTAATTTTGCAATGAAGTTACTGATTAACAACACTGACAAATATAATAATACACGAGCTAAAGAAAAAAGTCAACAGAAAAATAAATATTTTTTTATTATTTCCCTGTTGATCCAAATCCCCCATTACCACGTTCTGTATTATCTAGTTTTTCAACCACATCAAAGCTGGCTTTTATATATGGAGCAATAACCATTTGAGCTATTTTTTCACCTTTTTTTATTGTATAACTTTCACTGCTGTGATTGTATAAAGCTACAGTAATATCTCCTCTATAATCTGGGTCTACTACTCCTACTTTATTTGCAGGAGCAATTCCAAATTTACTAGCCAAACCACTTCTAGCGTATAAAAATATAGCATACCCCTCTGTTACTTCCATACTAAGACCAGTTTTTATAAAAACAGTTTTTCCTGGTTCTATTTTAATATCTTCACTCGGATTAAACAAATCTGCTCCTGCTGAAGCGTTTGTTGAGTATATAGGCAATTTAGCTTCTTCTATCAATTTAACTACTTTTACTACCATAATTAATTCCTCCTAAATAAAAAGTAAGAAAATTAAAATTTCTTACTTCCTTTAATTCCTTTAGTTCCATTAAAACTACTAAGTACATTATTATCAAATGTTTTTACTTTTTTATTTTTTATTTTAAAATCTCTTATAGCAAGATTAATCATATCATCTAATAATACTGGATATTTTTTACCAGCTGGTTCCCAAAGGTAGAACGATAAACTTCCAGGAATAGTATTAGGTTCATTAACATAAACCTTATTTGTTTTACCATCAATTAAGAAATCTATTCTACATAGACCACTTAAGTTTAACGCTTTAAAAGTTCTTTTACTTATATCTTTAATTTCCTCTTCAGTTACATTTTCTATTCTAGCTGGAATAATTCTATCAGTTGCTACTATTCCTTCACCACCTACTTTAGATACTCCTTTACCTGTTTTTTTACTACCACTTACATATTTATCTTTGAATGTAAGAAATAAATCTGCACTTATTACTTCTTCAATAACACTAAGTTCTTGAAATTCATAGTTTCCAAGTACACTACAATTTACTTCTTTAAGATTATTTATAGCTTTTTCAACAATTATTTTTTTATCATATTGCATAGCTTCATAAATTGCTTCATCTAAATCTTTTTCATCTTTTACAAAAACAATTCCTATACTACTACCTAATGTAGCTGGTTTAACAATAACTGGATACCCTATTTTTTTAATATCTTTTTTTATGTCATTAGCATACATATCATATTCAACATCATAAAACCAAGTATAATCAACAATTGGTAAATTACATGATTTCATAATCTGTTTCATGATTACTTTATCCTGTCCTACTGCAGCTCCAAGTACACCGCTTCCAACGTATGGTACACCCACAGTTTCTAAATATCCTGCTAAAGTTCCATCTTCTATACTATTCCCGTGTACTATTGGGAATGCTACATCAATTGTAGATACTGTTCGCTTGAAAAAACCTAGAGATTGTAAATGAAATTCATCTTCTTTTTTTACTAATGTAATATTTTTACTAAATCTTTTTAAATCTTCTAAATTTTTGTATGTTTCTATATCTCTTAAAACATGGCCTGTATACCAATTTCTTTCTTTATCGATATAGATAGGTACAATATCATATTTATTATCATCAATATTTTTCATTGCTTGAACAGCTGAAATTATACTAATTTCATGTTCAACTGTTGGACCACCAAAGATCACTCCTACTTTTATTTTCATATTTTCTCCTTACTTCTTTTCCAAAAATGTATCTGGCAAATCATTTTCAACTAGTACAAATACTTCTTCTTTATTATTAGTTAAACTATTTACATATTTAAATCCATCTAATACATCATTAAATACATGAATATTTTTATCAGCATACTTTTCCGTTAATAATCCTTCATAAATTGGTTTAGTTTGTTCTTTTCCAATTAAAATAACTTCATCTACACCTTTACTTGTAGCAATATATTTACCTAGTTCTAAATTAAGTTCATATTGCTTCTCTCCAAGTTCAATCATACCTGGAGTCATAATGACTCTCTTACCAGGCATTAGCTTTAAAACATCTATTGCACATCTGCAACCACTAGGGTTAGAGTTATATGAGTCATCAATAATTGTATAATTATTATTTTTAACTAGTTCTAAACGATGTTTAACAGGTTTAACCTTTTTAACAGCTATTTGTAAACGCTCAATATTTACACCTAAATAACTACCAAGTGCTAAACTAGCTAAAATATTATATATATTATGCTGTCCTAGTAATTTAGTCTCGAAACTATATTTTTTCTTATCTCCTTTAATAATTAAATTAAATGTCGACCCGTTAGGCGTTAATTTAATATCTGTTGCTCGGTAGTCTACATTTTTATTATTAATTCCAATCGTTACAATATTACAATCATTTTTTAATTTATAATTTTTTTGACGTTCATCGTCAAAATTTAAAACACCACAACCATCACTTGGAAGAGATTCTATTAGTTCAAATTTACCTTTTGTAGTATTTTCTAAACTACCAAAACTCTCTAAATGAGCTTCACCAATTGTAGTTAAAATTCCATACTTTGGTGAAACTAGATCACATAGTTCTTTAATTTCACCTCTTTTGAAAGCTCCCATTTCAGCAATAAACATATCAGTAAATTTATCTAAGTACATATTTGTAGTTAAAATAAGTCCGTATGTTGTATTATAGTTTTTTGGTGTAGGTAATGTATTATATTTTATTGATAATATATCGTTTAATATATTTTTACTACTAGTTTTTCCGAAGCTACCAGTAATCCCAACTACATCTAAACTAGGCATACTAGCTAGTTTATTTTTAGCTTTATTTCTATAATAATTAAATACAAATTTTTCTACTGGAATATTAATTATATTTGCAAGAATACAAACAATATAATTAATATAAACTAATAAACCTAGCACTAAATAGTAATAAGCTATATAAGTGTGGTCAAAAGTAAGTATCATAAACCCTATCACAACTACATATATTAATAATAAAGTTACAGATAATCTTCTAACACGCTTTGTAAAATTAAATTTAACTTTTTGTTGTTCTGTTTTTAAATTTCTTATGTATAAGGCAGTAACAATTAAATAAAAGGCAACGAAAAACATTACTGTCATATTATAATTTATAAACAAACCTACAGCTAATGCTGGAATAAACATATCCGGTTTTATGAATACTTTATTAATGTTGTTTTTAATCCATTTAACAAATCTATTGTCTAAATTATACCAATTTAATTGTAACATATGTAATCCTCTTTTAGTTTTAATTACTGTATATATAAAATATGGTATCAATGATAAAATAAATAATTCTTGCATTTTAATTCTCCTTTATAAAGCTACTAATAATATTATTAGTTTGTCCCAAATTTTCTAAATAAGCATAGTGGGTTCCTCCTGGATAACAAATTACAGCACTATCTTTAATTAATTTTTCTAATAAATAAGCATCAGCAATACTCACAGCTTCATCATTGTCACCCCAAATAATAATTGTCGGAACAGTAATTTTTTTTATATCCTCAGTTATATCCAAATTAACATGATCAACTAAAATATTTCTCATTATTGGACTAGCATTTTTATAATCAGTAGACCCAATATATTTTTTCGCTACTTCAGCTAAAGAACCAATAAGTGGCATATTTTTAGCTTTTTTTAATATTTTAGTTTTCAAAGATAATTTAGTAATTTCTTTTCTAAAAGGAGCTGCTAAAATAACTAATTTATTAACTTCATGTTTACTAGCATATATAAGAGCAATTTTACCACCAAATGAATGACCAATTAAAATTGGATTTTTAATTTTTAATTTATCTAGCAATTCTTTAATTATGTCTACATAATCAAGAATAGTAATATTAGACTCTAATGATGGTTCTTCAGAATCACCAAATCCTGGCAAATCAACTGTGATCACTCTTTCATTTTTAAAATTTTTACCAATAGGATCCATCATAGCAATATTTTGACCCCATCCATGAAGCAATACCAGTGTATTTTTACTTTTCGCTCCATTATCGGTATAATTGATTTTTAATTTTTTTATTTCTAACTTCATATAATCACCTATACATAATTATATCATTTTTTTTATCATTTTTAAATTATTGATAGAAAAAATAGACAAAAAATGTCTATTTTACTTCCTTAACAACAATAATATCATTTTCTAAAGAAACTATTTCTACAACAGTCCCCTCTTTTATACTATTAATTGCTTTTGCTTCTAATATTTTTCTACCTATCTTTACTTTACCATTGTTTTTTTTAGTAATTTTAGATTTGACTACACCAGTCATATTTAATAATTTATTAGTCTTTCTTATATTCAAAAAAGTATATAAATAACCTTTCAACATAACTAACAAAATAATTCCCAGTGCAATAAAAGTTATAAATTCCATCATAAAATCATCATAAATTGAATTTAAAATTAATGCTACAATCCCACTTATTACAAACCAAATTGTAGTAAGTTCTTTTGTCATCAATTCTACCAATATTAAAAGTACTATTATTCCTAACCATACATAAAACATATTATCACCTATTTATTATTATACCTTATTTAGCTATCACACACAATAAGTAGACTAATAAAAAAAAGAAAAATAATTTTTCTTTTTTATAAAGTTTTAGCTCTTTCTTCAGAATAGAAATCCATTCCCGATAAAAATTCACGAGCTTTTTGTTCTTGTTCTAATTCATATTGTGCATTTTGTTGTTTTGATTCTTCTTGAAGAATAAAATCAACATATTCATTTTCTATTGCCTCTTTATTTAAATTACTTAATTGTAATTTTAAAGGCTTCGTCATAATAGTATATTTACGTTTTAATGTACTAAGTCTTTTTAATGCTTCTGGTGATTCTAAATCTAATTCATCAATTGCACCATAAGAAGCTAAAAGTTCATTTTTACTATTTCTAAAATCATTTTTTAATTCATTAATTTGCCCAACTATCATATCATGGGCAATAGTATTTTCATCAATCTTAGTTTCTAATTGATGTTTTGTTTGATAATTTTTAGCATATTCATTATATTCTGGTGATTCTACAACATCAAACAATGCTCTATAAGCTTCTTCAGTATTAGCACGTTGTTGTTGTTCTAACAATTTATTATTTTTTTGTTCTTCTAAATTATTTATAATTGAATCAATATTTTCACTAAATTTTGAAACTATTTTAGGCTCTTCATTTATAATTGAATTTTCTTCAACTTTTTTTGATTCTTCCAAAGTGCTATTTAAATCAGCAACATCTAATGTTGGCAATTCCTCTTTTACTGTTTTAGATTCTTCCAAAATGTTATTTAAATCGGCTGCATCTAATGTTGGTAAATCCTCTTCTATTATTTTAGATTCTTCCAAAATGTTATTTAAATTATTAATGTCAAAATTTATTAGATTTTCATCAAATTCTACCTTTTTGCTAACAATATCACCTAAATCAGATGTATCAATATTTAATAAATCCTCTTCAACATTTTTTGATTCTTCTAATAAACTATCTAAATTATCAACATCAATATTTATTAATTCTTCTATACTTGGTTCAGTAATTTTAGTATAAAAATCTTTAACTTTTGAAACCACTTTATTTAATGGTGTTTTTTCTTTTATAAATTTAAAGAAAGCATCTCTTTTTCTACCACTATTTTTAATTTTTTCGTTGTTTTCTTTTCCTTCAACTTTTATTGAATTTACTTCTTCAACTTGATTTGTTTGTTTTTTATCTAAATCATCCATATCTGCATGAACAACTTCCAAATCTTTTTTTGTTAAATTTATTTTTGATTCAGCAATTTTTTTTGCATTATCAAAAAATTGTTTTATTTCATTTTTACTTGATGCAATATATTTATTTACAAAACCATCAAGTTTTAAAATCCAATTTTCAAAAGTCATTCCAGCAGCAGCTGCTATAGATGCTTCTTTCATAATGTTGTTTAAATCTTTACGTTCTTCAACAACTTGAGTAGAAGTTATCTCTTCTGATATAACTTCTTTTTTTGTATAAAAATTATTAACTAAATTTTCGACTTTTTCTAACAATTTATTTTTATGATTAGCTTCACTAACATGAGTTAACAATTCATTTTTATCTTTCAATTCTTTTGACGATGCCATGCTTCTGTCTCGGTCACTACGAAAATCAAAAGCGGCACTATATAAATCGTTTGAAACACTATTTTCTAAATCATTATCTAATTTTATAGTATTTAAAATTTTTGCATTTGTTTTATCATAAATTTTTAATGATGAATTTTCATTTATTTGTCCAGCAGTAAAAAAGTCACAAGCGATATTTTCAGGTTTAATTTCACTATTTTTAAATGTTTCACCAATATATTTTGCTAATGCTTCTTCCATCTTCATTTGTAACTCTTTATTCGATAGTCCATTAAAAATTTCTGCTCTATCTTTATTAATTTTTGCTAGTTGTTTTTTTATAATTTCATCAACAATTTTCTTCGTTATATCTCTCATTTATTTATCCTCTCTTTATTCTTCGTGTTTTACCATATCACGCATAACTGCTTTAATCTTAATCCATTCAGCATCTGTTTTAACTTTTGATAGTTCAAATGATTCTTCTGTTTCAATAATAGTTGCTACTGAATATATAACATCTTCAGCCTCTTCTTGACCATCAATATATATAATATATTTTTTATCAAATTCTGGTAATGTGAAATAAGCTACAACTTCTACTTGTTTTAATGTATTATTTTCGTCTGTGATAGATATCATTTTCTTTTTTAAATTTTCCATAGGTTAACCTCACTTTTATTCAATTATTTATATTATAACACAAAGATAACTTTACATCAATTATTTTTTATAAACGATGTAAAGATTAAATCATGATTTTTTCATTATGAAACATAACTATTTTCACTTACTATTTTCTCTATTAATCGACTACTTTCATTTCTTTTTAAATATTCTAAACTATCTTTTGCACATAACTGTAGTAACTTAAAATCTCTTTTAATATCAGCAACTTTAAATATCATATCTCCACTTTGTTTAGCTCCAAATAAGTCTCCACTACCTCTAAGTTTAAAATCTTCTTCACTTATAATAAATCCATCAGTGTTTTCAACTAATATATTTAGTCTTTTTGTTTCCTTATCACTTATTAATAGACAATATGAATCAAGAGAATTTCTACCTACTCGCCCACGAAGTTGGTGAAGAGTTGCTAGCCCAAATTGCTCTGCATTAAATATTACGATTGCTGTTGCATCTTTAACATCTACCCCTACTTCAATTACTGTTGTACTAATTAATATTTGTGCTTTCTTTTCTTTAAATTGATTCATAATATCTTCTTTTTCATCTGGTTTCATTTTTCCATGCATCTTAAGAATATTAAACTTACTACCAAAAGCTTTATACATATTATTATATAATGTATCAATATCATTTTTTTCATTGTCTTCTTCCGTGTTTTCTACAAGTGGTGCAACAACATAAATTTGATGACCTAATTTTAATTCTTGGTACATAATTTCTAAAACTTTTTTTACTTCACTACTTTTATATAAATTAGTTGTTACTTCTTTTCGTCCACTTGGCTTAGTTATTATGTTACTAACATCCATATCTCCATAAATTGTTAAAGCAAAAGTTCTTGGAATTGGTGTTGCACTTAAAGATAGAATATCTGGAGAAATTCCCTTTTCTTTTAACGATGTTCTTTCTTTAACCCCAAATCGATGTTGCTCATCAGTAATAACTAACCCTAAATTATTATAATTAATCTTATCTCCAATTAGTGAATGTGTTCCTATTAATACATCTACTAATCCTTTTTCTAATTCAGCAAGTATATTTTTTCTATCTTTTGATTTGGTTGAAGAGGTTAATAATTTAATGTTGAATTCAGGAAATAGTTTAATTAAATTATGATAGTGTTGGATTGCTAATATTTCTGTAGGAGCCATAAGGGCACTTTGATACCCACTTATTTTATTTATAAAAATACTTATAAAAGCTACAATAGTTTTACCACTCCCAACGTCTCCTTGAATAAGCCTGTTCATTTGATAATCTGAAGTTAAATCTCTATAAATATCATCAATGGCTTTTATTTGATCTTTTGTTAATTCAAACGGTAAGTCTCGAATGATTTTATCAATAATATTTCTATTCACATTTCTTTTAATACCACTTATTCTTTTTCTATCTAAATTTAAATAATTAACTTTTATCATATATTTAAAAAACTCTTCATAACTTATTCGTTTTCGGGCTGATTTTAACAAATCCACACTAGCAGGTTTATGAATATTTTTAATTGCAATTTTTTTATCTATAAAGTTATATTTGCTTACTAAATCAACAGGTATAAAATCTTCAATTTTAATATTATCTTCTAACACTTCATTAACACTACTTGCTATTTTATTATTAGTAAGTCCAATTGTTTTATGGTATATTTGTTCTATTTTTTCTTTTTCTATTAATCCATCTCTTATTTCAGAAGCAACAATTTTATTATTATCAAAGTCAATGTTTCCAATAACTGTTATTTCTTTACCGATTGTTATATTATTTTTTAAATAACTACGATTATAAATAATAATTTGTAATCTTCTATTTTGACATATTATATTAAATTTCAAACTGCTTTTTCTCTTTCCATAATAATTAATTACTGGAGCAGATTCTACAATACCATCAATAACTACTTTTTCTTTATTTAAGACAGCATCTAAGTTAGTACGTCTAATAATTTCATAACGATAAGGATAATGTTCTAATAAATCTGTTGTTGTATATATATTTAATTTGTTAAATAACTCTAAATCTTTTTTACTAAGTTTAATTCTATCTTCTATAAACATATTATCACCTACACTTAATACTACCAAACATAAGTTTGCAAGTCAAACGATAAACCCTTATTTTTAATATAAAATAAAATTTTTGTAAAAAAAGGGTTGACAAAATATACTTTTGCGGTTAAGATAGGAATCACCAATTCGAATTAGGCGAATTGGCGCTAGTATCACACTAG
>CAYJFL010000014.1:0-26693 GCA_964369865.1 uncultured Muribaculaceae bacterium
AAAGACCAGGAATGTATATTGGAACAACAAGTGGAAAAGGTTTACATCATTTAGTATGGGAAATAGTGGATAATGCAATAGATGAGGCTTTAGCTGGATATTGTGATGATATCGAAGTTATTATAAATAAAGATAACTCAATAACAGTAAAAGACGATGGTAGAGGTATTCCAACAGGAATCCATGCTAAAACAGGGCTTTCAACAGTAGAAACAGTTTATACTGTGTTACATGCTGGTGGTAAATTCGGTGGAGGAGGATATAAAGTATCTGGTGGACTTCACGGAGTAGGTGCTAGTGTTGTTAATGCATTGAGTGAGTGGGTAGAAGTAAAAGTTTACCAAAATTCTAAAATATATTACATTAGATTTGAAAATGGTGGTAACACTGTTAAACCATTAGAAGTAATTGGAGAATGTGATAGTGATAGAACTGGTACATCAGTTACTTTTAAACCAGATAAAACAATATTTACAGAAACACAAGTATATGATTATGACATATTAAAAAATCGTATAAAAGAATTAGCATTCTTAAATAAAGGATTAAAAATAATATTAATTGATGATCGTGAAGAAGAACTTAAAAAAGATGAATTTATTTATGAAGGTGGAATAAGTGCTTATGTTGAAATGATTAATCAAAACAAAAGTGCTATTCATGAACAAATTGTTTATTTTGAAGGTGAAAGAGATGGTATTGCTTTAGAAGTAGCACTACAATATAATTCTGGATTTTCACAAAATATATACTCTTTTACTAATAATATAAATACACATGAAGGTGGAACACATGAAGACGGAGTTAAAATGGCATTAACACGTATTATTAACAATTATGGTAAAAATAATAATATTATAAAGGAAAAAGATGATAACTTAAGTGGTGAAGATGTGCGTGAAGGTTTAACTATGATTGTTTCATGTAAACATCCAAATCCACAATTTGAAGGACAAACTAAAACAAAATTAGGTAACGGTGAAGTTAGAAAAATAGCAAGTGATATTGTAAGTGATGGATTTGAAAGATTTTTATTAGAAAATCCTACAGTTGCGAAAATTATTGTTGAAAAAGGTATAACTGCCTCAAGAGCAAGAGTAGCGGCAAAAAGAGCGCGTGAACTTATTCGTAAACCAAAAGAAAATGATTTTACA
Organism: uncultured Muribaculaceae bacterium; assembly: GCA_964369865.1. Classification (GTDB taxonomy): domain Bacteria; phylum Bacillota_I; class Bacilli_A; order RF39; family UBA660; genus MGBC107952. The sequence continues at coordinate 1,155 of CAYJFL010000014.1, forward strand.
GCTGAGTGGACTAAATTAGCTAAATGTTCATCTAAATTACCAGAAGAATGTGAATTATTTATTGTTGAGGGAGATTCTGCTGCAGGAGCCGCAAAGCAAGGAAGAGATGCTATAACACAAGCCATCTTACCACTACGTGGAAAAATATTAAATGTAGAGAAAGCAAGATTAGATAAAATATTAGGAAATGCAGAAATTAGAAGTATGATTACAGCATTAGGTACAGGAATTGGTGAAGATTTTAATTTAGAAAATTGTCGTTATCATAAAATTATAATAATGACTGATGCCGATGTAGATGGGGCACACATCAGAACATTGCTTTTAACACTGTTATATCGCTTTTTTAAGCCAGTTATTACAGCAGGGTATGTATATGCAGCCCAACCACCATTGTTTAAAGTATCACATGGTAAAAATAACAAATATTGTTTAACTGAAGAGGAAAAAGATAATTATATTAAAGAATTATCTCCATCAACAAGATTTACAGTAGCTCGTATGAAAGGTCTTGGAGAAATGGACAAAGAAGAGCTTAGTGCAACTACAATGCACATAGAAAATAGGATATTAAGAAAAATAACAATTGAAGATGCAATATTAGCAGATGAAATTTTTGAAATATTAATGGGAGAAGAAGTAGAGCCTAGAAGAAATTTTATTGAAGAAAATGCATTAAGTGTAGAAAACTTAGATATTTAGGAGGAAAAAAATGGATAAATTAGATATTATAAATATAGAAAAAGAAGTTAAAAATTCATTTTTAGATTATTCGATGAGTGTAATTATATCTCGAGCTCTTCCTGATCTAAGAGATGGATTAAAACCTGTTCATAGACGTATATTATATGCTATGAATGGAAATGGATATACTCCAGATAAGCCACATGTTAAATCAGCGAAAACAGTAGGGGATGTTATGGGTAGTTTTCACCCACATGGTGACTCGGCTATTTATGATACAATGGTTAGAATGGCACAAGATTTTAGTTATAGACATGTATTAATAGATGGACATGGAAATTTTGGGGCTATAGATGGTTCTACAGCAGCAGCACATAGATATACTGAAGCAAGATTATCAAAAATTTCTATGGAATTACTTAGGGATATTGATAAGCAAACAGTTAATATGCGAGATAATTTTGATGCTTCACAAAAAGAACCGGAAGTATTACCATGTAGATTCCCAAATATTTTAGTAAATGGTACAACTGGAATTGCAGTTGGTATGGCAACAAATATTCCACCACACAATCTTGGTGAAGTAATTGATGCAACTGTTGCATATATTGATAATAATGAAATAACACTTCCGGAATTAATGGAACACATCAAAGGACCTGATTTTCCAACAGGAGGAACTATATTAGGAAATTCTGGAATTGTAAAAGCATATGAAACAGGACGTGGTTCAATTGTAATCAGAGGAAAAGTTCATATTGAAGAATTAAAAAATAGAAATCAAATAATTATAACAGAAGTTCCATATCAAACAAACACCTCATCATTACAAATGAAAATAGCGGAGCTAGTTAGAGATAAAGTTTTAGTTGGTATTTCTGATTTAAGAGATGAAACTTCCTTAAAAAACGGTTTCAAATTGGTTGTAGAATTGAAAAAAGAAGCAAATGCAAATGTAGTTTTAAATAATTTATATAAATATACACAATTACAATCATCATATGGTATAAATTTACTTATGCTTCATAATGGTCGACCACATACATTAGGTTTAAAAACTATTTTAACTCATTATGTAGATTATCAAAAGGAAGTTATTGTTAGAAGAACAAAATTTATTCTAAAAAAAGCTGAGGAAAGATATCATATTCTTGCCGGTCTTAAAATAGCTCTTGATCATATTGATGAAGTAATAAAAATTATTAAAGAATCTAAAACAGAACAAATTGCTAAAGAAGAATTAATGAATAGATATGGTCTAGATTTAATACAATCTACTGCAATTTTAGACATGAGACTTAGACGATTAACTGGTTTAGAAAAAGATAAAATAATAAATGAATTGGAAAATTTAGCTAGTCAAATTGAAGATTTAAAAGATATATTATCAAAAGAAATTAGAATTTTAACAATTATTAAGGAAGAAATGTTAGAAATTAAACGTAAGTTTAACAATGATCGCCGTACTGAAATAGATATGACATCAATCGAATATATTGAAGATGAATCTTTAATACCGGTAGAAGATATTGTAATTACATTAACTAATAAAGGTTACATTAAAAGAATTAATAGTGAAACATATAAAACACAAAATCGCGGTGGAGTAGGAATTAAAGGTATGTCAACGAATGAAGAAGATTATGTTGAAAATTTAGTATCAATGACTACACATGATTATATTATGTTTTTCACTAATAAAGGAAAAGTTTACAGAATGAAAGGTTATGAAATACCATTATTTAGTAGACAAGCTAAAGGTTTACCAATAGTTAACTTAATACCGGTAGAAAAAGAAGAAAAAGTAACAACATTACTAAAAGTTAGTAAGGAAGAAGAAAATAGTTATGTTGTATTTTGTACACAAAAAGGTTTAATTAAGAGAACTAATATAACTGAATTTGATAGAATTCGTGCAACTGGTAAAATAGCAATTACACTTAAAGATGATGATGTTTTACTTGATGTTAAAAAAACAGATGGCAAAAATGAAATTTTAATAGCCAGTTCTAATGGTAGAATGATTAGATTTGATGAAAACGAGATTAGAGTTATGGGTAGAACAGCTTCAGGAGTTAAAGGGATAGATTTAAACGGGGGATTAGTTGTTGGTTGTGAAATTGCCTCTGAGAATCAGGAAGTTCTAGTAATAACGGAAAAAGGATATGGTAAAAAAACAAATATATCTGAATATCGTTTAACTCATAGAGGTAGTAAAGGTGTAAAAGCATTAAACATTACAGAAAAAAACGGAAATATTGTTGCATTTAAAATATGCAAGGAAAATGAAGATTTAATGATTATCACAAATAACGGTATTGTTATAAGAATGGAATTATCGCAAGTTTCAAAAACAGGACGTGTAGCACAGGGTGTTAAATTAATAAATTTAAAAGAAAATCAAAATGTTAGTACTGTAGCTTTAATAAAAAAAGATGACGACGAGGAAATCATTATGACGGAAAAAGAGGATAAATAATCTTCTTTTTTATTTATAGTGTGATTATTATATAAAATATAACGATGTTCCACGTGAAACATATAAAACAGATCATAAATAAACAATGATAAAAAATAATAATGTTCCACGTGAAACATACAAAACAGACCATAAGTAAACAACGATAAAAAATAACAATGTTCCACGTGAAACATACAAAACAGACCATAAATAAACAATGATAAAAAAACAATAATGTTCCACGTGAAACATACAAAAACAGATCATAAGTAAATAATGATAAAAAAATTCACAAAAATAAAATAACAAATTGCTAATTCGTTGCTTGAATAATATATATGTGTTATATTAAAAATGCACAACAATTATGTATGAAACAGGTCAGGATTGGAAAATAGCAGCCTTAAATATCTCTAATTGTGTGTGCTTTTTTATTTGGAGATGATAAAAATGAAAAAATATATGGAAAATGCAATCAAAATGGCAGAAAAAGCTTATAAAATGGATGAAATACCTGTAGGAGCAGTAGTGGTTTTTGATGGAAAAATAATAGGCGAAGGATATAATCTGAAAGAAACTAATAATGATCCTATTGCTCATGCAGAAATACAAGCTATAAGAAAAGCATGTGAATATATAGGTGATTGGAGATTAAGTGATTGTGAATTATATGTTACAATGGAGCCTTGTATGATGTGTTGTGGAGCAATATTACAAGCAAGAATTAAAAAAGTATATTATGAAATTTCAAATAAAAAATTTGGCGGTAAAGAATATCTTATTCAAGTTTTAAAGAAAAAAGAAAACAATCATTATGTAGAATTAATACAACTAGATATTACTAAAAAAAATTTAGATATGCTACAGGATTTTTTTAAAAAGAAGAGACATTAATTATAATTAGTGTCTTTTATAATACTATTAAAAATGTTATAATTATATAGAGAGGTGACTTATGTATCAAGCGTTATATAGAAAATATAGAGCAACTAATTTTGATGAATTAGTTGGTCAAAAAGTAGTTGTGAGAACTTTAAAAAATGAAATAATTAATGATCATTTAAGTCATGCTTATTTATTTACAGGCCCTCGTGGAACTGGAAAGACTAGTGTGGCAAAATTGCTAGCTAAATCAATTAATTGTGACAATAATATAAAAGGTGAGTCATGCAACAATTGTATAAATTGTACACAAATAAATCGTAATACTCATGTAGATATTGTTGAGATTGATGCTGCTTCTAATAATGGAGTCGATGAAATAAGAGAAATAAAAAGTAAAATCGGATTAGTTCCATCTCTTGGTAAATATAAAGTCTATATAATAGATGAGGTGCATATGTTGACTATAGGGGCATTTAATGCGTTATTGAAAACATTAGAAGAACCACCTGCTCATGTTATTTTTATTTTAGCAACAACAGATCCGCATAAAATTCCGGTTACGATTTTATCAAGATGTCAAAGATTTGATTTTAAAAAAATCGACAATAATTCTATTATAGAAAGATTAAATAAAATATCAATAATGGAAAATGTAAATATAGAACATTCTGCAATAGTTGAAATTGCAAGATTAAGTGATGGTGGTATGAGAGATGCATTAAGCATATTTGATCAAGCTATTTCTTATAAAGTAAATAATATTGTGGTTGATGATATTTATATGATTAACGGAACTTTTTCAATGAATGATATATTCGAAATTATTACTAATATAATTAACAATAATTTAACTAGAAATTTATCTTTAATAGATAAATATAATGATATGGGGAAAGATATGGTTAAATTGGTAGAAGAATTAATATATTATTTGAGAAATATATTAATATTTCAAGCAACTAATAATTATTTGGAATTAAACACCGAAACAGAAGAAAAATATAAAAATATTTCCCAGGAAATAAAAACAAAAAAAATTATTGATATAATAAGTGAATTAAATAACAATTTATACGAAATGAAAAAAAATCAAAATCCTAAATTAATATTAGAATTAACATTAATAAAAATGACTGAAAGTTTTTCAAAAAATGATTTAAATGAACCAGAAAATAAAAAAAATAATAATGAAATAAATATAATTAATACTAGTGAAATAAAAACTGAGTCTGTAGAAGAAAGTAGTACAAACCTACATACTGAACCAGTAATAGAAAATGATTTGTTAAATAAAATTAAAGAAGTGAGAATAAATAATTGCTTAGCAGGATTTAACAAAAAAGAACATATAGCAAACATTAATAAATTAAGTGTTGTTACGGATTATGTAAATGATATTAATGATGGGAAATATGTAGCATATATTTTAGATGCTGAATTAAAAGCAAGCGGTAATAACTATTTAATTTATGTATGTCCAAGTAACAATCATACAACTATTTTTAATTTAAATTTAGATAAAATAGAAAAAACATTAAGAAAAATTATTAATGCAGAATACAAAATAATATCTGTTTCAAGTAATGATTGGGAAAATATAAAAAAAGAATTTAATAGTAAAACAAAAAAATACGAATATATTATAGATAATTATAAAAGTACTGAAATTGTTAAAAATAGTTTTATAAAGAAAAAGAAAGAAAATAACGATATTGAAAAATTATTTATTGATATTGTTGAATATGAGGAAAAATAATGAATATACAAGCGATGATGAAACAAGCACAAAAATTACAAAAAGATATGGTAGAACAAAAAAAAATAATTGATGAAACTGTATATACAGGTAAATCATCAATAGTCGAAGTTGCAGTAATGGGTAATAAAAAAATTAAATCAATTAAAATAAATTCTGAATTGATAGAAAAAGATGAAATTGAAATGTTGGAAGATATGTTGCTAGTAGCAATTAATGATTCGATGAATCAAATCGACAAAGATCAAAATGCTAAAATGGGTAAATACACTCAAGGAATGCCAGGGTTATTTTAATGAAATATCCAAATTCACTAGCTGAATTGATTGAATCGTTTAAAATGTTACCAGGAATAGGTGAAAAAACAGCTGAGAGATATGCGTTATCAATTTTGGAAATGGATAACGATAATGTTAATTTTTTTAAAAAATCAATATCAGATGTGAAACAAAAAATCAAAAGATGTTCTATCTGTAATAATTTAACTGAATTAAAAATTTGTGATATATGTAATTCAAATGTTAGGAATAAAAAAATAATTTGTGTGGTTGAGGAAGTTAAAAATATAATATCTTTTGAGAAAACAGGAACATACAATGGATTGTATCATGTACTAAATGGACTTATTTCTCCATTAGATGGAATTAATCCTGATGATATAAATATCAAAACTTTACTTGATAGAGTTAAATTGAATGAAATAGAGGAAATTATAATAGCAGTTAGACCTTGTATTGAAGGAGAAACAACAGCATTATATATTACAAAAAAATTAGAAAATTTTAAGGTTAAAATTTCGAAAATAGCATATGGAATACCATTAGGAGCGGATATGGGATACATAGATCCATTAACATTGGAAATTTCTTTTGAAAACAGAAAACAAATTTCATAAATAAAATATTTTTTCATATATATTTTTTAGGAGGAATGTATGAAAAGAATAATTAATATTTTCAAAAAAATAATAGTAACAATTTTAATTTTGTATAGTTTTAACTTAATTATGGCTCCATTAAATCTTATAATTCCAATTAATTATATTACAGTTTTAACAATATATTTATTGGGAAATTTTTCAATAATAGGTTTTGTCACAATTATGTTGATTATCTATTAATCATGGAGGTGATGTTTAATGAAAGATATAGAAAAGGAACAGTTAGTAGCTACAAAGATAGTTAATAATTCTATAATTAAAAATAAAATATCACATGCATATTTGATAAGTGGTAATGGTTATAAACATAAATTGGATTTTGCAAAGTATTTTGCAAAAAAAATATTAACCAAAGATTTAGGAGATAATTTAAAAGAAAATATTATTCACAGAATAGACAATAATATATATACTGAATTAAAAATTATCGAAGCAGATGGAAATTGGATAAAAAAAGAGCAATTAATACAACTACAACAAGAATTTAGTCAAAAACCAGTTGAAGGTGAATTTAAAATTTATATAATAAATGATTGTGAAAAACTAAATTCTAGTTCTGCTAATTCAATATTGAAATTTTTAGAAGAACCAGCAGATGGAATTATAGCCATATTAGTTACAAATAACTATTATCAAGTTATTAATACTATACGTTCACGATGTCAAAATATCAATTTAATAAATAAACTGAAAGAAGCAGATGAAACTGACAAAATAAATTTTAAATATAATTATGTTAGCTTATATAATGTTAATAATTATGAAACCAATGAGATACAATTCGAAGAATTAAAAAATGATGTAGATTTAGTAGAAAAATTTATCATAAATTATGAAATAAATAATAAAAGTGCATTTTTAAATATGTCAGAAAACTGGAATGTTTATTTTAACGATAAAGAAAAAGTATTAAATGGATTAAATATTATGCTAATGTTATATAAATTAATGCTAGATCATAAAAACGGAAAATATCTCTTTTTAACTGATGATTTGTTTAAATTAAATATAGATCAAAATATTTTGATAAAAAAAATAAAGATAATAATAAGTAAAAAAAATCAGTTAAATTTCAACATGAATATTAATCTATTAATGGACAAGCTTATTATAGAATTTTTGGAGGTAGAAGATGACAGAAGTAGTTAAAGTTAAATTTAAAAATAATGGTCAAACCTATTTGTTTGATATAAATGGATTAACTCCAAAAATTAACGATAAGGTAATTGTAGAATCAGAACGCGGTAAATTTGTTGCTGTTGTATCATCAAAAATTATTAAAATAGATGAAAAAATAATGGAAATACCAATTAAAAAAATAATCAAATTAGCGACTAATAAAGATGTAAAAATAAATGAAAAAAATGAACGTGATGCGAATGAAGCGCTAAAAAAATGTCGTGAATTATCAAATAAATTAAATGTTAATATAAATCCTACTCAAGCAGAATATACTTTTGATAAAGATAAATTGATTATTAACTTTGTTTCAGAAAAAAGAGTTGATTTTAGAGAATTAGCTAGAGCACTTGCAGGTCAATACAGAACTAGAATAGAGTTAAGACAAATAGGTGTTAGAGACAAAGCTAAGGAAGTTGGAGGGATAGGAAGTTGTGGAAGACAATTATGTTGTAAATTATATTTAAAACAATTTGATTCTGTATCAATAAATATGGCTAAAAATCAATCAATAGCACTTAATCCTAATAAGATCAATGGAGCATGTGGTAGATTACTTTGTTGTTTAAAATATGAAAATGAAAATTATACTGAAAACAAAAAAAAACTACCTAAGTGTGGTACTAAATTAAAAGAAAATATTAAAGTTGCTACAGTAATTAAAATTAATTATTTAACAGGTAAATATATTGTAGAGTATGAAAATAAAGAACAAGAAATAAAGGATATTTATGAATGTAATTAATGACTTACTGGATTATAATGATATGAAAATTATTCAAAATCCAAATATGTTCTGCTACTCGTTAGATTCAATTATTTTGCCAAATTTTATTACAATTAAATCTAATGTAAAAAAAATATTAGATATTGGTTGCGGTAATGCTCCTATACCATTAATTTTAACGACCAAAACAAATGCGGATATAGATGCTGTAGAATATCAAAAAGAAATATATGAATTAGCTAAATCATCTGTAGAATTAAATCGATTGGAAGATAGAATAAATTTAATTTGTGGGGATATAAAAGAAGTATATAAAAATATCAAAACAGAAACTTATGATATAATAACATGTAATCCACCATATTTTAAAATTGATTCTACCAGCAGAAAAAATATTAGTAAATATAAAAGTATTGCAAGACATGAATTATATTTAAATATTGAGGATGTATGTAAAATAAGTAAAAAAATATTAAAAAACAAAGGAATTTTAGGCGTCGTTCATAGACCTGAAAGATTATTTGATGTTTTAGAAGCAATGAAAAAAAACAATATTACCCCCAAAAAGATTCAATTTGTTCACCCAAATGAGCAAAAAGAGGCAAATATTTTATTGGTTGAGGGTGTAAAAAACGGTAACGATGGAGTCAAAATATTAAAACCAATATTTACTCATGAAAATAATGGAAGTTATCGTGAAGAAATTATAAACAATTATTTTAGGAGTTGATAAGTATGTCACAAAAAAGTTATGATAATTCTCCAACACTATATTTAATTCCAACACCAATAGGAAATATGGAAGATATAACTATAAGAGCATTAAATATATTGAAAGATGTAGATGTAATATTTTCAGAAGATACTAGAGAAACAGGTGCTTTATTAAAATATTATGAAATAAGTAAGAAAATGCATGCGAGCCATGAACATAATGAGTATTCAAATATTGAAAAATGTATAGAATATTTAGTATTAGGAAAAAATGTTGGTATTGTTAGTGATAGAGGTACACCAGTAATAAGCGACCCAGGGTATATCTTAGCAAAAGCAGCAATAGAAGCTGGCTATAATGTGGTTGGACTACCTGGAGCAACAGCCTTAATACCTGCGTTAATTATGTCTGGAATAAATCCTAAACCTTTCACTTTTTATGGCTTTTTAAATTCAAAACAGTCAAAAAGAAAACAGGAATTAAAAGCATTAGAAAAAATATCTCACACAATAATTTTCTATGAATCACCGAATAGGATAAAAAAATGTATTGAAGATATGTATGATGTTTTTGGAAACAGACAAATCAGTATTTCCCGGGAAATATCAAAACGTTATGAAGAAGTTATTAGAGGCGAATTAAAAACTATTACTGATAAAATAAATAATATAAAAGGTGAAATAGTTATTATAGTTGAAGGTAATACAAACGAATTAACATTTGATAATTTATCAATCACAGAGCATATTAATTTATATATTAAAGAAGGCTATACAAGTAAAGATGCAATAAAGTTAGTTGCTAAAGAAAGAAAAGTTAATAAATCGATAATTTATAATGATTATCATAATATTAAATAAGAGGTGATTTATGTATTTGGTCGTAGGATTGGGAAATCCTGGAAAACAATATGAAAGTACTAAACATAATGTAGGTTTTATGTGTATTGATAATTTAGCAAAAAAATTTAACACCGAAATAACAAAAGAAAAACATAACGGACTATATACACAAATAGAAATTAATAATAAAAAAGTTATATTATTAAAACCTCAAAAATATATGAATCTTTCAGGGGAAGTTATTAAAAAATATATTAATTATTTTAAAATAAATCTAGAAAATGTCATAATTATTTATGACGATATGGATATAAATTTTGGTTCAATTAAACTTAAAGAAGGTGGGAGTTCAGCAGGACACAATGGACTTAAGAATGTTGAAATTAATTTAAAAACTAAAGATTATAAACGTCTTAAAATAGGTATTTCTAGGAACAAAAATATTGAAACAAAAAATTATGTTTTATCGAAATTTTCATTAGTAGATAAAACTGTATTGTCTCAGATTTTAGATAATGCTTGTGAAGCAATTGAAGATTGTTTTTATATGGAATTTTCAAATGTTATGAATAAATATAATAAAAGACAGTAATAATAAAGATACTTTTGTATCTTTTTTGTAGTAATAGGAAGGAGTGATGTAATGAAGGAATTATTTAGTGATGATTTTGAATTTGATGAAGTAATTGGATTAAATGAAGAATTAATAGCAAAGTATTTATCTGAATTTAATCGTGTTGAAAAAAAGGACTTGTTAATTGTAACAAAATCAATTTATGAATCAAGTAAAATATATAATTCGTTGGTAAATTATAATAAAAATGTTTTTCTTTTTCCAATGGATGATTTTTTAGTTTCTGAAGCTTTCGCTATATCACCTGAATTAAAAATTAATAGATTAGAAACCATGATTGAACTTTCTAAAAATACAGAATCCAGAATAGTTATAACTAATTTAATGGGATATTTAAGATTTTTACCATCCATGAATATTTTTAAAAATAATACAATTACTATAGAAAAAAATAAAGAAGTAGATTTTGAAGAATTGAAGAAAAAAATATTAAATATAGGTTATAAAAAAGAAAGTATTGTAAATAAAACTGGTGATGTGGCAATTAGAGGTTATGTAATTGATATATTTCCATTAACTTACGATAGTCCTGTACGGATAGAATTTTGGGGAGATACCATTGATTCTGTACGTTATATAGATATAAATACACAAAGATCTATAGAAGAAATAGATAATTTTATTATTTACCCGAATACTGAAACATTATTAGATGACTATAGCAATATCGACATTTTGAATCATAAAGACATAATAAATTATATTGAACCTGTTTCAATAGAAAAATATTTAAATAAACCTGTTGTTATTTATAACGAATACAATGAGTTAAAAATATACTATGAACAACTAGTAGAAGAAATGATTCAATTTTCTCACAGTAATAATTTACGAAATGTAAAATATATGAATGATTTAGTTATTTCTGATTATATAAAATATATTTCTAAATATGATAATAATTTAACAAACAATAAAAAAGCATATTCAGTAAAGAATGTTGAATTTCTGAATTTAAATGCCGAAACTATTAATACATATTTAAATAAAACTTTAAAAGCTAATAAGATAATAATAATTTGTGTGAATAATAGATATCAGGCGAATAAATTATTAGATTATTTAAAAAATGACAATTTATTATTGACAAATAGCGAACAAATTTATAAGAATAAAATTAATATTATAATCAAAAAAATAGAAATAGGTTATATAATTAATGAATTTGTAGTCATATCAGCGAACGAAATTTTCAAAACAAATCATAAAACTAATTTTAAATCTAAATTTAAAATTGGTACAAAGATAAAGTCATTGTCGAAACTTTCTTCGGGTGATTATGTGGTTCATCATATGTATGGAATAGGTCAATATTTGGGAATAAAAACTTTAAATAAAAACGGTTTTAATAGAGATTATATAACACTTTTATATAAAGGTAATGATAAGTTATATTTACCAGTTGAAAAACTAGAAATGATTTCAAAGTATGCTTCTGATGAAGGTCAATTTGTAAAAATAAATAGTCTTAAAGGTAATGAGTGGTCTAAAACTAAGGCTAGAGTTAAAAATAAAATAGAAACAATGGCTTTAGATTTGTTGAAATTATATGCTAAGAGAGAAGCTAGTGTAGGGTACGCTTTTGAAAAAGATACAGAAGAGCAAGTTATATTCGAAAATCAATTCGGGTTTAAAGAAACAAAGGATCAATTAAAAGTAATTGATGAAATAAAAAGTGATATGGAAAGAAAAGTGCCAATGGATCGTTTATTATGTGGTGATGTAGGTTTTGGAAAGACAGAAATAGCATTTAGGAGTATTTTTAAAGCAATTATGGGTGGGAAACAGGCAGCTTTATTATGCCCAACAACAATTTTATCGCAACAGCATTATGACAATGCAATAAATAGATTTTCTGAATTTGGGTGTAGAGTAGAAATTTTAAATAGATTTATTACAAAAAAGAAAGTAGAAGATTTGAAAAAAGCCCTAAAATCAGGGTCTATTGACTTTCTTATAGGGACGCATAGAATATTGAGTAACGACATAGAATTTAAAGATTTAGGATTATTAGTGGTTGATGAAGAACAGCGATTTGGAGTAACTCATAAGGAAAAAATAAAAGATTTGAAAAAAAATGTAGATGTGTTAACGTTATCAGCAACTCCTATTCCACGAACTTTACAAATGTCATTAACCGGAATTAGAAATTTATCATTGATAGAAACCCCCCCAACAAATAGATATCCAATCCAAACTTATGTTATGGCTAAAAATAAAATTTTAATAAAAGAGGCAATATATAAAGAATTATCAAGAAAAGGACAGATTTTCATTCTTCAAAATTCTATAGAACTATTAGACATTACAGCTAATGAAATTAAAGAATTAGTTCCTGATGCTAGAGTAATTACTGCTCATGGTCAAATGAGTAAAAACGAATTAGAAAAAGTAATGATAGATTTTACTAATTGTAAATATGATGTTCTGATTTGTACAACAATTATTGAAACAGGAATTGATATTCCAAATGTTAACACTTTAATAGTAGAAGATGCAAATAAATTTGGACTTTCTCAATTATATCAATTAAGAGGAAGAGTAGGTAGATCAGATAGAATTGCATATTGCTACCTAATGTATAATCCTAATAAAATATTATCTGAAATTGCACAGAAAAGATTAAATGTAATAAAAGATTTTACTGAATTGGGTAGTGGTTTTAACATAGCAATGCGTGATTTATCATTACGTGGAGCTGGTGATATTTTAGGTGAGGAGCAATCTGGATTTGTAGAAAGTGTTGGAGTAGAGTTGTTTATGAAAATGTTACAAATAGAGATAAATAGATTAAAAGGAAAAGAAATGGTGGAAACTGAAGAATTTTCACAGCCATTATTAGAGGTTTCAACAGCTGTAAAAGATAAATATACAGAAGATGAAGATTTGAAAATTTATATTCATAAAATTATAAATTCAATTGATTCAAAAGAGAGTTTAAATATAGTGAAAAGTGAAATAGAAGATCGTTTTGGTAAAATCGATAACGATATGTTGATTTATATGCATGAAGAATGGTTCGAAAAATTAGCCAATAAACTAAAAATTAGAGATGTTGTTAATAGCGATTATAAAATTACAATAACATTACCAGCAGAATTATCTAGCAAAATAAATGGAGAAAAATTATTTATGGATAGTTTAGATATTTGTAGTAATTTTAAATTTACTATGAAATATAAAAAGTTAATTATAATTTTAGATTATAAACAATTAGAAAAACATTATATCTATTATTTGATAGATTTGATGAAGATAATAAATAATTCAATTATATAAAAAAGAATTCTTTTGAATTCTTTTTTATTTTTCTAAACTGTGTATAATAGGTGGAATAATTTGTTTCTTTCTAGATACACATCCATCAAGATAATACCCTTGGGTTAAGTTTCTATTAAAACTATCTGATAATATTTTTTTTGAATTACTTGAATAAAACACATATGATCCATTTTTTATAATATCTGTAACAAATAAAGCAATAACATCATATTCATTTATATTAGCGTTATTATCAAGTAATGTGATTAATTCTTCTTCTTTACTAAGTAAATCATCAATGTCTAATGTTAAAATTTGACCGACTCCCACTTTTTTGTCATTGATAGAAAAATTTTTAAAATCTGAATATAAAATATCTTCTAATGATTTACCTTCTAATGAAGAACTGACTTTGAACATTTTAATTCCAAACTCTTCGTAGTTAATTCCAGCAATCACAGACAATTCTTCAGTTGCTAATTTGTCAGTCATTGTAGTAGTAGGAGATTTTAATAAAAGTGTATCAGATAAAATACCAGAAAGCATTAGTCCAGCAATTTCTTTTGGAATAAGAAGATTGTTCTCCTTATATATTTGATAAATAATTGTATTAGTACTTCCTACAGGAGCATTTCTAAAAGTAATAGGAAGGTTGGTTTTTAAACTTCCTATTTTATGGTGATCAACAATTTCTAAAATTTCTGCTTCATCTAATCCGTCAACACTTTGTTCTGCTTCATTATGATCAACAAGAATAACTTGTTTTGGTTTTTTATCATTAATAGCAGCAGCAGTTAAATATCCAATATACTTATTATTAGAATCACATATAGGATAATTCGAATATCTATATTCTTTTACAATATCAACAAAATCAGTAACAGTATCATCTATATTAGTAGAAATTATATTTTTTGTTTTCATAACATCTTTAACGTAATTACTAAGTACAAGTCTCTGAGCTACATTTAAACTTCTCATGTCACTTTTAATAACTGAAACTTTATTTTTTTTCGCGATTTCTAATAATTCATCTTTAATATAACCACTACCAGAAATAATTAATAACTGAATGCCGCTTTTAACTGCGTGTTCAATAATATCATGTCTATCCCCAACAACTAATATGTGTTCACGATTTAATTCAACAGTATTAATAAATGTATTAGTACGGTAAGTAGCAGTTAGAGACTTACCAGAAACTTCATTATTAAATCTAAGTACTTCTTCCCCTTCTATAATATCTAATATGTTGTCATAAGAAGAATTAATTATTTGGAAATCACCAGCAATCATTCTTCTAGCAATATTTTTGATAGATAGAAGCCCTTTTAGATTATTCTTACTACCTACTACAGGGATTGTAGATATTTTATATGTATCCATCAAATTGAAAGCTTCTTGCAATGATTCGTGCTCATTTACAAAAAAATTAACAGTATAATTCAAATCTTTTATTTGTAATTTAGTATCATTTAAATATTTAGGTTCTTTTACGTTAAAATAATTTAATACAAATTTCACTTCACTAGTTAAATCTCCTAAAACACGTGGTTCAGTATTAAAACCTAATTTATTTTTTAAATAAGATAAAGTAATTGCAGCAGTTACTGAATCTGTATCAGGATTTTTGTGTCCAAATATTAATGTTTTATTCATAATTACCTCCCAAACATTTAGGTATTAATTATAACATATTTCCTTAATATTGCAATAAAATGATTAATAAATAGAATCAAATGTATATAAATGTTAAAAAAGGAAAATATAATATAAAAGGTGATATATGAAAAAAACAGGTGTTGTGAGAAAAATTGATAATTTAGGTAGAATTGTTATTCCGAAAGAAATACGTAAAACGCAAAACATCAAAAATGGAGATGAAATAGAATTTTTTTTGGACAATGATTCAATTAAATTAAAAAAATATTCAACATTAAAACAATTTGATGATATATTTTTTAGCTTAGAAATTATTTTGAAAAAAATTTATAATATAAAAGTTTTTTTAACAAGTACTAGTGACGTAATTGACAGTAAGTTAATAAGCAGCAGTAGAAAATTAAATAAAGAATATTGTCAATTATTGAGTGGTAGAAATATGTTATATATAAATAAAGATATTAAATTAAGCGAAAAAATAATTCTAAAAACTCCATTAATAAAGCCAGTAATCATAAACGGAGATTTAATGGGAAGTGTAGTTTTTTCTGATTTTAAACAGACAAGTATAAGAGAATATGAAAATTTAATTTCATTTGTTGTCAAATACATAGAAACTAATATTGAAAATTAAATGATTTATAATTCTTTTATCTTTTATATACTTATGATATAATAGTTGCGGTGATAAATATGAAGAAAAATAAATATTATATTTCAACTGCAATAGCATATACTTCAGATAAACCTCATGTGGGAAATACATATGAAATAGTTTTAGCAGATGCTATAGCACGGTATAAAAGATTAACAGGTTATGAAGTTTATTTTCAAACTGGTACAGATGAACATGGTGAAAAAATTGAGTTAAAAGCATTAGATAAAGGAATTAATCCACAAACTTTTGTTGATGAAGTAGCATTAGAAGTTAAAAGAACTTTCGATATTATGAATACTAGTTATGATAAATTTATACGAACTACTGACAATAATCATAAAAATCAAGTTCAGAAAATCTTTAAAAAACTATATGAACAAGGTGACATATATAAAGGACACTACGAAGGACTATATTGTACACCATGTGAATCTTTTTTTACAGAATCGCAACTAGTTGACAATAAATGCCCTGATTGCGGGAGAGAAGTAAAAACCGCTAGTGAAGAAGCTTATTTTTTAAAATTGAGTAAATATAGTAAATGGCTGGAAGAATATATAAATGACAATCCAGAATTTATTAAACCAGAAAGTAGAAAAAATGAAATAATGAATAATTTTATTAAGCCTGGTTTACAAGATTTGTGTGTTTCAAGAACTTCTTTTAAATGGGGGATACCAGTAGATTTTGATAATAATCATGTAGTTTATGTATGGCTAGATGCACTTAGCAATTATATAACTTTTTTAGGGTATGATACTGATGGTGATTCTAGTGAAATATTTAATAAATTTTGGCCTGCTGATTTACACTTGATAGGTAAAGATATACTTAGATTTCATACTATATATTGGCCAGTAATGTTGAAAGCATTAAAACTAGAAATGCCAAAACAAATTTTTGGACATCCGTGGGTTTTAACTGGAACTGAGAAAATGAGTAAATCAAAAGGTAATGTATTATATGCTGATGAATTAGTGGAGTTATTTGGGACAGATGCTGTCCGATATTATATGCTTCATGAAATTCCATATAGCAGTGATGGAATTATTACACATGAATTGTTAATCGAACGCATAAATGCTGATTTAGCAAATATTTTAGGTAATTTAGTTAATAGAACTATTAGTATGATTAATAAATATTTTGAAGGATCATTAACTTCAGTTACAGAAGAGTTAAGTGTTGATAGAAATTTAATCGAAAAAACTTTATTAATGAATGATAAAGTAGAAAATTTAATGAATGACAATAGGGTTGCTGATTCACTTGAAGTGATAATTAATAACTTAAGAAGTTGTAATAAATATATAGATGAAACTATGCCTTGGGTTCTTGCTAAAGAAGGACAAAATGAAAGATTAAATAATGTTTTATACAATTTATATGAAAGTATTAGACATTGTGCAGTTTTATTACAAGCATATTTACCTGAAACTAGTGATAAAATATTTACTCAATTAAATACTACCGCTATTAGTTATGAAACAATAAAAGAATTTAATAATAAGAATAATGTAAAAGTAGGTAAAGCTGAACCGTTGTTTTTAAGAATTGATAAAGAAAAAAAATTAGAAGAAATTAAATCTGTAAAATAGTGTCAAAAATTAATTTTGGCTCTTTTTATATTTTTTCTGATGTGTTATATTCAAAGAGTAGTACAACGGAGAAAAGGAGATATTATGACTACAGAATACGAAGAAATTAAGATAGGTAATGAACCATTAATAGCGATTGTCGCATTAATAATATTTATCGGGGTAAGTAGCTTTAATATGTTTAATGTTGTATATCTTATATGTATATTTATTATATATATAAGATACTTAATTGAGTCAAAAAAAATATTTAATAAGAAAAACTAATTTGACTAGTAAAAATATACTAAATATGGTATATTTTTTTTGGTGATAAATATGCTTATAGATACACATTGTCATTTGAATGAAAATGATTATGACAATATAAATGAAGTTATTGATAAAATGTCTTCTCACTATATGATTGCTAGTGGAAGTGATAACAATGAAAATAAAAAAGTTATTAAATTAATAAATGTTTATAATAATATATATGGTACAATTGGAATACATCCTAATTGCATTGGAAACAATATAGATAAGGATATAAAATATTTAGAAGAAAATATAAAAAACGAAAAAGTAGTTGCTATAGGAGAGATAGGTTTAGATTATCATTATGATAACCATGACAAAGAAATTCAAAAAGAAATTTTTATAAAACAAATTAAGTTAGCAACAAAATATAACAAACCAATTGTTATTCATAGCCGCGATGCATTTAAAGATACTTATGAAATTATAGAAAAATATTGTCCTAAGACGATGAAAATTACTTTTCATTGTTATAGTTATTCTAAAGAAAGTGCTGTGATGTTGCAGAAATATAATGTTAAATTTGGGATAAGTGGAGTTGTAACTTTTAAAAATAATAAAAAATTAAAAGAAGTTGTTGAATATTTAAGTTTAAACGATTTACTTAGTGAAACAGATAGTCCATATTTAACTCCGGAACCATATCGTGGTAAATGTAATGAACCTTATAATGTTTCGTTTGTAGTTAAAAAAATAAGTGAAATAAAAAATATTGATGAAAATATTGTTAAAAAAACATTAATTATTAATGCGTGTGAACAATATAACATTAATTTATAAAATATAATATTTGCAAAACAATATACCTTTTGTTAAAATATAAAAAAAGAAAAGAAGTGATTTATGAAATATTCACCAACAGAAATGCAAAAAAATATGAATAACAATGAATTTGTTTTAAAGAAAAAATTTGGGCAAAATTTCATTGTTGACGAAAATGTAATTGATTCAATTATTAAAAAAGCAGAAATAGATAAAAATACAATGGTAATAGAAATTGGTCCAGGTGCTGGTTCCCTCACTTATAAATTAGGTAAAGCTGCCAAAAATGTATTATGTTATGAAGTAGATACAACTGTAAAAAATCTCTTAGAGAACAATATAAAAGAACTTGATAATGTCGATATAATATTTAATGATTTTTTAGAAGTAAATTTAAAAGAAGATTTGAAAAAATATAATTATGAAAAATTATATGTTGTAGCAAATTTACCATATTATATTACTACTCCTATAATAATAAAATTGATTGAAGAAGTTTATGTTGATAAGATAGTAGTAATGGTTCAAAAAGAAGTTGGAGACAGATTTAAAGCTATACCAGGAACTAAGGATTATGGGTCTTTATCAGTATATTTAAATTATTATTATGACATTAAAAAATTGTTAGATATTAGTAAACATATATTTATTCCTAAACCTAGAGTTGATAGTATTGTAGTTTCTTTCGAAAAAAAAGAAAATAATTTTGAATTAAATAATAAGGAACTTTTCTTTAAATTAGTAAGAGATAGTTTTACACAAAAAAGAAAAACATTAAAAAATAATTTAAAAAACTATGATTTAAATAAGATAGCTGATGTTTTAAATAAATATAATTTAGAATTAAATGTTAGGGCGGAACAATTGCCTATTGAAATATTTGTGGATATAGCAAACAATTTAAAATAAGTGTATACTTGTTTTTTTTTGTAATATAATATATAGGTGATAAATATGGATATAATTAATATTTTTTGGTCAATAGTGATAGTGTTAATGGTATTTATAAGTTTTAAAATTGCTTCTAAAATTGGATATCTTCATATAAGACCAATAAAAATAATTAAATCTATAGTGACATTAAAAACAGAAAAAAATAAAATTACTCCTCTAACAAGTTTGATGTTAACATTAGCTGGAAAAATAGGAGTTGGAAGTTTGGCGGGAGTTGCAATAGCTATTTTATATGGAGGAGTAGGATCGATTTTTTGGATGTGGATTATATGCATAGTTGTTGCACCTATTACATATGCAGAAACATCACTGTCCTTAATATTTAAAAATAAAGAGGTTGGAGGGCCTTTTTATTATATAAAAAACGGATTGAATTTAAAAAAAATAAGCTATATATATTGTTTTCTAATTTTTTGTGCTTATATATTTGGGTTCATATCAATACAATCAAATACTATTTATACAATTATAAATGAAAATATTAATGTCGATAAAATTATGGTTTCATTAGTAATGATAGTTATAATCATTTATATAATTTTAGGTGGGATAAAAAAAGTTACTGATTTTTTAAATAAATTAGTACCAATTATGGGATTAATATATGTAAGCGTTGGATTTTTTGTAATAGTTTGTAATTTAAAAGAAAGTTTTAATGTGTTATTGGCTATTGTAAAAAATGCTTTTAATTTTAAATCAATATTATCTTCTTTTATACCAACTTTTATAATAGGTATTCAGCGTGGGATTTTTTGTATTGAATCCGGTATAGGTACAGGATCAATTGCAAGTAGCATAACAACTTCAAAAAACTGTAAGGGTAATGGTAGTTTACAAATAATCGGAGTATATATTGGTGGCCTTATAATATGCAGCATTACAGCCTTTATAATTTTATTAAGTGATGTTAGTTTTGATTTTATAAATAATCTAAATGGGATTGAAATATTAAATAGTGCATTTGAATATCATTTTTCTTATGGTGGTAAATATTTATTGATGATTATAATAATATTTTTTTCTTTTTCAACAGTTTTATCAGGATATTACTACGGGAGAGTTTCTTTGAAATTTTTACTTAATAATGAAAGTAATAAAAATCATATTTTTTTGACAGTATCAATTATTGTTGCTATTATAATAGGAATCTATTTAAATCCACAGATATTATGGAAATACATTGACTTTATTATTGTGGTATTAATTTTAATAAATGTTTTGTGTATCAATCAGTTAATTAAGTATATTAAATAGAAAGATAATTAATGTAATTTATGTGATATAGTAGTAATGTGGTGATAAAATGAAATTGGACGAAAATTGGAAAAAAATTTTAAATGATGAAATAAGTAAAGATTATTTTTTAAATCTTTCGAAAATTATTGATAAAAAATATAATGCTGATGAAGTTTATCCAGAATACAATGATATTTTTAAGGCATTTAATAATGTTAGATATAGCGAAGTTAAAGTAGTAATTTTAGGCCAAGATCCATATCATGGAAAAGGACAAGCGAACGGATTAGCTTTTTCTGTAGATTCTAGCATTAAAATACCACCGTCATTAAAAAATATATTTAAAGAGTTAGAGTTAGATTTAAATATAATAAGAACTAATCCAGATTTGTGTGATTGGAGTGAGCAAGGAGTGATGTTATTAAATACAATTCTAACTGTAGAAAAAGACAAACCTATGTCACACCACAATATTGGATGGGAAATATTTACAGATAAAGTTGTGAAAACGTTAAATGATAGAGAAGAGTTTATAATATTTGTTTTATGGGGAAACAATGCACGTAGTAAAAAGAAATTTATAACAAATAGCAAACATTTTGTTATTGAAAGCGCACATCCTTCTCCTTTATCAGCGTATCGAGGTTTTTTTGGTAGCAAACCGTTTTCTAAAATTAACAACATATTATCTAGCAATGGGAAAGGTATTATAAAATGGTAGGTGAAAATATGAAGGAAGTTAATGAATATATAAATAGTCTAAAACTGAAAAATCAAAATATTGTTGTTGCGGTAAGTGGTGGTGTAGATTCAATGGTTTTACTTTCGTTGTTGAATGATAAAAAAAAATTATTTAATTATAATGTGGTATGTGCACATGTTAACCATAACATTCGAAAAGAAAGTGTTGACGAAGCTAAAATGGTAAAAAAATATTGTGAAGAAAATAATATTATGTTTGAACATTATTTGATTGAAGACTATAACAATGAAAATTTTCAGTCAGAAGCCAGAAAAAAAAGATATTGTTTTTTTGAAAAAATATTAAGTAAATATAATTCATCTTTCCTATTTACGGCCCATCATGGTGATGATTTAGTTGAAACAATAATTTTAAAAATATTAAGAGGTTCTACTTTGAAAGGATATGCAGGAATAAATTTAGAAGAAAAAAGAGAAAAATATTCTATTTACCGTCCTTTATTATTTGTTGATAAAGATGTTGTTGAAAAATATGCAATAACGAGTAGTATCTCATATATGACAGACCAATCAAATTTTAAAGATAATTATCAAAGAAATAGAATCAGGCATAACATATTACCGTTGCTAAAAAAAGAAAATGTAAATGCATCGGCTCAATTTTTAAAATATAGCGAAAGATTGATAAGGGCAGATGACTATATTAATTCAATAGTAGAAGAAAAATATAAAAAATATATAACAGAGAAAAAAACTTTATCGCTTGATGTGCAGAACGAAGCTGATATAATAATGGAAAATATTGTAATTAAATATTTATTTGAAACGAAAAAAGAATTAATCGCTGAATTCAACACTAAACATTTAGAGTTAATTGTAAAAATGATTAAAAATGACACTCTTTATCAAAAAATTGATTTGCCCAAAAACAATTGTTTAGTAAAAAGATATGAAGAAATATTTTTTCAAACAGAAGTGATAGTGGAAGAATATAACTATGAAATAAAAGATAAACCAATAAAATTGCCAAACAATAAAGTAATAAATAAAGTTGATTCTTCCGATAAAAAATCTAATTTTGTAATATATATAAAAAGTGAAGAAATTGAATTGCCATTATTTGTTAAAAATAATATTGATAAAGAATATATATATGTTAAAGGGTTAAATGGTAAAAAAAGAGTAAAAGATATATTTGTTAATGAAAAGGTGCCTTTGGAAGAAAGAAAAAATTATCCGATTGTGGTAGATTATCGCGGTACGGTTGTTTGGATACCTGGTTTGAAAAAAAGTTATTTAGATAAAACAAATGAAAAAAAATGTGATATAATACTAGAGTATAGTTAAAGAAAGGAAAATAAGATGAATAAGAAAAAAATTAAAAAAAATATATTTCCATATATAATATTGTTGGTTGTTATAATTTTAACTTCTTATTTCTTTGGTCTTGCAAGTCAAAAAGTTAATGATCTTACTTTTGATGAATTTATTGTTCAAGCTGAAAAAGGAAACATAGAAGAAATTGTTATTACACCTAAAACTAGAGCGAGTGTTTATGAAATTTCAGGAGCATTGAAAGATTATGAAGATGGAGAAACTTTCTTTCTAAGAGTACCACTTGCAGAAGAAGTTATGAGCCAAATATTAACTTTAGATGAAAATGGTAAGTTTAAAATAGAAACACAAAAAGACCCTGAGTCTAGCACGGTGTTATTATTTGTAATGAATATATTACCATTCGTTGTAGTAGGTTTGCTGTTATTTTTATTTATAAGTAAACAAATGGGTAACGCATCTAAATCAATGGACTTCGGAAAAAACAAAGCAAAATTAAATGAAGATAAAAATTCATTGACATTCGCAGATGTTGCGGGATTGGATGAAGAAAAAGAAGAAGTGAAAGAATTAATAGATTTTTTACAAAGTCCAAAAAGATTTCAAAAGTTAGGTGCAAGAATTCCTAAGGGAGTATTACTATTTGGTCCTCCTGGAACAGGGAAGACTTTATTAGCCCGTGCAGTTGCAGGAGAAGCAAAAGTACCATTCTATTATATAAGTGGTTCAGATTTTGTTGAATTATTTGTTGGTGTTGGTGCAAGTAGAGTTCGTGATTTATTTAAAGAAGCTAAAAATCATGCACCATGTTTAATCTTTATTGATGAAATAGATGCTGTAGGGCGTCAAAGAGGTGCAGGTTTAGGTGGAGGTCACGATGAACGTGAACAAACTTTAAATCAATTATTAACTGAAATGGATGGATTCAGTACTAACGAGGGTATCATTGTTATGGCTGCAACTAACAGACCAGATGTATTAGACCCGGCTTTATTAAGACCTGGACGTTTTGACAGACAAGTAACAGTTAGTTTACCTAATGTAAAAGGAAGAGAAGAGATTTTACAAGTTCATAAAAAAGGTAAAACTTTTGAAGAAGGTGTAAAACTAGAAAACATTGCGAAACGAACAGTTGGTTTCAGTGGAGCAGAATTAGAAAACCTTTTAAATGAAGCAGCGCTACTTTCAGCTAGAAGAAATAAAATTGCAATTGGGATGGAAGAACTAGATGAAGCTCACGATAGAGTTTTAATGGGTCCTGCTAAAAAAAGTAAAAAATATACTGAACATGAGAAAAAAGTTGTAGCATATCACGAAGCTGGGCATGCTGTAGTAGGTTTAACTTTGCGTGATGCTAATGAAGTGCAAAAAATAACAATTATTCCACGTGGTTCAGCAGGTGGATATAATCTAATGATTCCAAAAGAAGATACTTACTTTTCTACAAAAACACAACTTATGCATACTATAACTGGATTATTGGCAGGTCGTGTGGCAGAAGAAATAACTTTTAACGAAGTTACAACTGGGGCTCATAATGATTTTGAAAGAGCTAGTAAAATAGCACGTTCGATGGTAACTGAATATGGAATGAGTAATTTAGGACCAGTTCAATTTGAACACCAAGATTCTTCAAGTGTGTTTTTGGGCAGAGATTATAACAAAAGTAAAAACTTTTCTAGCCAAGTTGCATTTGAAATAGATCAAGAGCAACGTAGAATTATAAATGAGTGCTATGATGAAACGAGTGTTATAATAAAAGAAAATTTAGAACTTTTAGAAATTATAGCTACAAAGTTGTTAGAAAAAGAAACTTTATCAAAAGAAGAAATAGATGAATTATATTCAAACTATATCAAAAATGATAAAATTAAATCACTAAAAGTAAAAAATGAAAAAATGCACAAAAAAACATTAACAAAAAAAGAAAAGCAAACTAATAAGGTAATAGCTAAAGAAAAAACAGAAGCGGTTATTTTTTCGCAAAGCCAATTGGAAGAGTTAACTGTTAACGAACTTAAAAATATAATTAAAGAATTGGAAATCGAACTTCCAAACAAAGCAACTAAAAAAGAACTTATCGAACTTATTATAAATAAATAGTAAAAAGGCAAAATATTTTTTGTCTTTTTTATTATATAAATCTATTAGTTTTAAAATGAAAAAAACAAAAAAACAAAAAAATTAAAAAAAATCAAAAAAAGTATTGCATTATGTTTTGAAACAGTGTATTATTAAAAACATGACAGGG
>CAYJFL010000015.1:0-26076 GCA_964369865.1 uncultured Muribaculaceae bacterium
AATATATAATATTATTTCTTAACATTGGAAAATCTTCACGATTCATATTATCACCCCCAATATTTATCGACTGTTTTTATAATTTCTTTACCAAGATAATTACTATTAATTGAACTTGATAAAAATCCTTTAGTAAGTAAATTATTAGCCTCTTCTAAACTAATTCCTCTACTTTGTAAATAAAATATTTCTTCATCACTAAATTTACCAATAAATGCATTATGGTTAGCTTCTACATCAAATTCATCTACTATAAATGTTGGTGTTATTTTATTTTTACCATTATTTATATTAATAATACGGTTAAATTCATTACTAATACAACCTTTATTTCCAAGTGGGATTATTCCAGTAGTATTAAAAGTTATTGCCCCATCATTAATACTTAATCCATGATTAATTACTTCACTATATGTATTACTAAAATTATGATTTAATATAATATCATATTTTTCTTTAGCAGTTGCGATAGTTTTAATTAATAGTTTAATATTAGCATTTCTACCGTTTAAGTTTGCAATATCATACTCGTTAATCTTATCACTATTACTTAACCTTTCAATATTAATTGAAGATTCTTCTTCTAAATTATATATATATTGTATTTTTACTTTAGAACCTTTTCTTAATTCTTCTAAATTAAATTTAACACCTTCACGAACATTTATTATAATATTAATTTTACTTTTTTCTTCAAGCAAGTGTTCTATTTGTAGTGAAGTATCTTTTAAAACTTCTATTTTTATTTTAGACACTTTAAAAAAATCATCACAAGCATCATATTCAATAATCAATGTATCGTCTATTTCTTTAGTTTGAATATTATCATTTACTATATATAGTTTATTCATGATTTAACTTTTCCTTTATAGCACACGACCCGATTGAAGTAACTTTTTTATTAATTTTCACTTTATAATTTTTATAACCATCTGATTCAATTTCACTTACTAAACTAATGTCTCCTGTTTTAACAATTTTTCCATCAACCATAATGTGAATAAAATCTGGTTTAATATAATCAAGTAATCTTTGGTAGTGAGTTACTAATAATATCCCTGGTTTTTTATCATTATAGTATTTAGTAACATTTTCTCCTACAATTTTTAAACTATCAACATCTAATCCTGAATCTATTTCATCAAGCATTACAATACTAGGTTTTAAAATATGCATTTGAAGAATTTCATTTTTCTTACGTTCACCACCAGAAAAACCTACATTTATACTACGGTGAACCATATCTTTATTCATTTTTAAATTTTCAACACTTTTATCTATGTCATTTATAAACGGCATTAATTTAAAATTATCTTTATCTTTACTTGTTAAAGCAGCACGTAAAAAGTCAGCATTACTTACTCCTTCTATTTCTGTAGGCATTTGCATTCCTAAAAAAATACCTAAGTGAGCCCTTTTATCTATATCTAAATCTAATATGTTGGTTCCTTTATAAATTATTTCTCCACTATTGACTGTGTAAGTAGGATCTCCCATAATAACTTTTGATAAAGTTGACTTACCAGTTCCATTTGGACCCATAATCGCATGGATTTCTCCTTCGTTTATAGTTAAAGAAAAATTATCTAAAATACCGCTATCATATATACTAGCAGTTAAATTTTTAATTTCTAATTTATTCATATAATCATCTCCATTTATATTTTACCATAAGATAACATTTTCTTGTATAAATTATCTTATAAATATCAATATAAAATAGAATATTCGCAGATATTCACGTGCAAGAATGCTTTCATTCTTGTTTTTATTTTATAAATATAATAAAATAGTATTAGAAAGAAGGTATATTATGGAATGTATATTTTGTAAAATCATAAAAGGAGAAATACCAGCTAAAGTTATTTATGAAGATGATATTGTGATAAGTTTCTTAGATATAAACCCAGATAGTAATGGTCACTGTCTTATCATTCCTAAAGTCCATACACTTGATATAGTAACCATTGATGATGATGTTTTATTACATATATTTAAAGTAGCTAAAAAAATCAAACATACTTTAGAAAACAAACTTAATTGTGATGGTTTAACATTTATTCAAAACAATGGTGATATTCAAGAAGTTAAACATTTTCATTTACATTTAAAGCCTTACTATAACACTAAACAAGAGCCTATTAGTGTGGATGAGATTTATAATATAATAAAAAAATAAACTTAAGATAACTTAAGTTTTTTATATACTATTAATATAATTTTCTATTTCTTCACTTTTGAAGCCTTTTTGATATAACTTATTTTTAAGTTGATATATCAATTCTTTATCACTCCATTTTTTACTCAATTTTAATTTTAGTTTATCTGCTTCTTTAGTTATATTATTATTTTTAAAATCAATACCACTAAAACACTGTTCAATAAATTCTTTACTATATCCTAAATTAATTAAATCATTTACTATTTTTTGTTTAATAACATGTTCTGAATACTTTCTATTTAATCTCAATTTTTTATTTATTAATCTTATAACTGTATTACTTCTATCACTTTCATTAAAGTTTTTTAAATAATTATTAACTTTAACTTCATCCATTCCTTTTTTTATTAAATCTTTTTTTATTTTATAAATACCTTCATTAGTTAAATTAAGTTTATCAGCTATATAACTTTTAATATATATATCTTCATTAATTAAATTAATACTTTTAAGTTTACTTACTATTTTTTTTATTTCTTCAGCACTACATTCATATTTAATTAGATATTTTTTTATTTCTGATTCACTTCTAACTTTTTTTATCGCATATTTTAGTGCTTTGTCATATTTTTCATAATATAAATTTGCTTCTAATATTTGAATTAATAAATTTTCGTCAATTTCTTTTTTATATAAAATATTATAATCAATAATTACTTGCTCATGGATTTTATAATTTTCATCACCAATAGTAATTTTATATTTATCGTTAGCTAATTTCTTTACTTTCATTAGATACTCCTTTCAATATAATTTGTTCAATTAAGTTTAATAGTTCAACATTATCGTTTTCTACTCTTTTTTTAGGCCCTTTAACTCTAATATTCATATCTCTACTTTTTTTATTTACATAGCGCATCATTAACAATGAATCTATATTATTATTAGTATATTCAAACCCTTTAGGGTTAACAGCGTAACTTCCTCTAGCTAAACTTAAAGCCGCTACTTCATAATCAGCACTAATAACTAAATCATTCTTCTGAACATAATTTATAATATACATATCAGCACTATTATTTCCATTACTTACAGTAATTATTTTACTATAATCACTACTTAATATATGTGATTGATCTTTAATTAAAATACACTCTAATTTATATTTTTTTACAAGATCCTCTATTCTTTTTATAATCGGGGTTGCATCAGCATCTATTATTATTCGCATAAAACCTCCTATTAAAATTATATCATAATTATTTATAAAAAAAGAACATAATAAATTATGTTCTTAAATTGCTTATTGGTAGCGACGGAGGGATTCGAACCCACGACCCTTCGGGTATGAACCGAATGCTCTAGCCAACTGAGCTACATCGCCGTTTAAAAAACTAAGCAAATAAATTATATCAAACTAAACTACTTTTGACAATACTTTTAGAAAAATTTAATAAAAATAAAAAAAACAAATCAATGATTTGTTTTTTTTAATTAAATATTTTCTGAATATCTTTCAAAATGAGCTTGTGGGTGAACACACACTGGACACATTTTAGGAGCACTTTCTCCAAAGTGAACATGTCCACAGTTACGACAAATCCACATAACTGGTTCATCGTTATTAAATACTTTATCTTCCTTTAAATTAGCTAGTAATTTATTGTATCTATCTTCGTGACGGTTTTCAATTTTACCTACTTCATCAAATAAGAATGCTATGTGATCAAATCCTTCTTCACGAGCATCTTTAGCCATAGTAGCGTACATATCAGTCCATTCGAAGTTTTCACCTGCTGCTGCTGCTTTTAAATTTTCTTCAGTAGATTTAATTTCTCCACCTTCTAATAATTTAAACCACATTTTAGCATGAGCTTTTTCATTGTGAGCAGTTTCTTCAAATACTGCAGCAATATGTTCATAACCTTCACTTTTTGCTTTACTTGCAAAATAATCATATTTATTTCTAGCTTGACTCTCTCCAGCAAAAGCTGTCATTAAGTTTTGTTCTGTTTTAGTTCCTTTTAAATTCATAATAATCCTCTTTCTAATTACTTACAATTTTCACATAATCCTTGTAATACAATATTATATGATTCAATTTTATAAGAATAATATTTTTCAATAGACTCTTTAATACCATCAATACTTTTATTATCAATATCAAACACTTTGCCACATTTAGTACAATTCATATGCGAATGATCATATGTGTTAAAATCAAAATAATCCGAATCATTTGGAATTTCAATCTTTTTAACCAAACCATAATCAACTAATGAATTTAAGTTTCTGTAAACTGTTCCTAAACTAATATTAGGTTGTTTCTCTCTAACTAAATTGTATACTTCCATTGCAGTTAAATGAGTTTGTTGTTCTTTTATTGTTTCTAGTATTAATGTTCTTTGTTTAGAATATCTCAAAATATCACCTCATAAAGTAGTAACCATTACTACTTACAAATTAATTATATATCTAATAACATTATTTGTCAATATAAAAAATAGACAAATAGTCTATTTCCATATTTCATATTTAATTTTATCTAAATCAAATTTATTATTTTCTTTTTTTACTATATCACTATGACCTACACTTAAAAGTGAAAAACTTTCATAACCTTCTTCTATATTAAACATTTCATTAATTAAAAGTGTTTCTCCTTTATATTTATCTAGCCCAATCCAACATGTTCCTAGTTCTAAATTTGTAGCTTCTAACATCATATTTTGCATACACGCAGCCATATCTTGTTCATAAAATGGACTACCTAGTTTACTTACTAAGATAATCATAGTATCACAATCTTTTAAAAATAATGCATATTTTTTTATTTCCGATAACTTAGTTAATATATCTTTATTTTTAACAACTATAAAATGCCATGGTTCACTATTAAATGATGATGGCGCATTCATACCTGCTTTTATAATACTATTTATATCTTCAGTTTTAACTTGTTTATCATTATAATTACGGCAACTTCTTCTTTTATATATTGTGTTCATATTAAACTTCACATATTTCAGCTATACAATATGGGTAACTAATTTCTTTTATTTTTACTTTCATACATTTCTTTAAATATTTTTTATCATCTTTAACTTTTATTAATAAATAATTCCCAGAGTGACCTATCAAACATTCATTTCTAAAACTTTCTGGTATAAAGTCTACTTCTTTATTAATAAATTTAGTCATATATTCAAGTTCTAATTCTTTACTAACTTCCATTATTTTTTTAACTCTCTCTTTTTTAATCTCTTCTTTTAAATCAGTAAGTTTAGAAGACTCTGTTCCTATTCTACTGGAATAAGGAAAGACATGAATATTACTAAAATTAATTTTTCTAACAGTATCCATTGTTTCTAAAAATAAGTCCTCTGTTTCAGTTGGATACCCAACTATTAAATCTGTAGTAATTGACATAGATGGTCTAACTTTTCTAATTTCATTAATTTTATCTACAAATTCTTCTTTAGTATATTTTCTATTCATATCTTTTAATATTTGATTACTTCCAGATTGAAGTGGAATATGCATATGATCTACTAATATATCATTTTCATTAATTAACTTTATAATATCACTAGTTATTTCATTCATTTCAATTGAAGAAATTCTTAATCTTTCAAGTCCATTAATTTTTAATATATCAACTAATAAATTATAGAAATTATAATCTTTTAAATCTTCTCCATAATGTCCTGTATGAATACCAGTTAAAACTATTTCACTATGTCCCATTTTAATTAATGATTTTATTTCACCTAATACATCTAAAAAATGCTTACTTCTAATATTTCCTCTACTATATGGAATTATACAGTAACTACAGAAATTATTACATCCATCTTGTATTTTTACAAATGCTCTAGTGCGATCAAAGTTTTTTAAACTCATTGATTCAAATGGCATATCCATAACATCTTCTACTTTAATTATTTGTTTTGTTGAAATTAAATATTCGTTTATTAGATCTGGTATTAAATTTTTATATTTATTACCAATAACAATTGAGATATCTGAGTTGAGAGCCAATTCTTCAGCTTTTATTTGTGACATACACCCTATTACTACTAATACTTTAGGATTTTCTCTAGCTGCCTTATTAATCATTTTAAAACTCTTTTTATCAGCTGTATTAGTAACTGTACATGTATTTATAATAATAATGTCTGCTTCTTCACTTCCACTAACATTTATATAATTATTATCTTCCATATTTTCTTTAATTACATTAGATTCATATGTATTAACCTTACATCCTAATGTATATATTTTAAATTTCATATTTCCTCCTACAATAGAAAATAGGTCTAATGACCTATTCTAAGTTGCTTCTAAAATCTTTAAGTGCTTTTAAAAATTCTTTATTATTCTTTGTTTCTTCACTAATTGGATCAATGTTTAATGCATCCTCTAATGAGATATCTTCTTCCCTTTTTAAACTAACTTCCATATTATCAAATACTATTTTTTCTTTATCATGATTATATTTATATTCTTCTTTAAAGTTTGGAACTTTAGGATAATTAGCTTCAGGAACTTCTATTTTTCCGTAAATTGGAGAAATAAACACATTTTTCTCACTAGTGCTTTTCATCTTTTCTTCATGATTTTTCATCACATCTATTTCTTCTTCAAAAACAGGGGTTTCAATATCAGTTTTATTTTCTTGAATAGATTTAATTTCACTAATCTTTGTTGGAGCTAATTCTTGTTCATCTTCATATTTATTAACTTCATCTTCTAACGAATCAGTTTCTTTAATAGTTTTTAATTCTTGATAACTTATAACTGCTTTTTCTTCTTGTTCCTCTTCAAAAGTACGAACTTTATTTGGATCATGATTATCTAAATTATCTTGCATTTGTCTTAATACTTTTTCAATCTCAGATAATTCTTCTTCTTCATCCTCAATAATATCTTCGATATCATCTTCAATTTCATTTTCATCAACAGCTTTAAATTCTAAAACTTCTTCTTTAGTATCTATAGGTAAAATTTCATTAATAATATTTAAATCTTCTTCCACAAGTTGTTCAATTTTATTAATTTTTTGTTCTTTTTTAATACGCATATAATTTACTATTGATGCACCTATTACTATCATAAGTAATAAACCAATAACTACTAATATAATTAATTCTGTATTTGATATTGTAAATAGTATCATATTATCACTCCATATACTCATAATTTATTACACTTAAGAAAAAAATAGGTACTGTTTCTACTCTCATTATATTTTTTCCTAATCTTACTGGTGTAAATCCATTTTTTAATAATGTATCTTCTTCTTTAGGAGTCAGTCCACCTTCAGGACCAACAGCTATTAATATTTTATCACAATTTTGATTATCATGTAATAGTTTTTTTAAATTAAAATTATTACTTACAGTACTACATACTAATTTCATACAATCATAACTTTTTAAATCATTTATATTCATTATATTTCTTACTTTAGGTATACTAATTCTTTTAGCTTGTTCACTAGCTTCTTTACTTATTTTATTCCAGCGAATCAATTTTTTCGCTTCTTTAGCACTATCTAATTTAACAATACTACGTTCTAACCTTATTGGAATTATTTCACTTACACCTAGTTCTGTAGCTTTTTGTATTATAAAGTCCATTTTTTGTTCTTTTAATAAAGGAATACATAAAATAATCTCTGGAATTTTTTGTTCTTCAGTTTGAATAGCTTCAGCACATTTTATTATTAATTCATTATTATTTTTTTCTAAGTTACATAAGTATGCGACATTTTGATAAACTACTTCTATTTTATCATTTTCTTTTAAACGCATCACTACAGTTATATGATATATATCATCATTACTAAGTATGAAAATATCATCATTTTTTGTTTCACTAAAATATCTTTGCATAATATCACCAAAATTATTATATATTAAATTAGTTTTAAATACAATAAAACTACACTAAGTGTAGTTTATTTATTTATCTCTTTGGATTATAAAAATATGATACTATTTTAGCAAATTTAAATAAGATAACATTTCCTTTAGCAATTGCTAAACCTTTACCTACTGCTTTACCACCAATAGTTAGTGCTGCGATTATACTAGTTACTATTAATGTAATAAAAAATAAATTTCCATTTGTGCTTTCTGCTATTGAGTTAGATACTATAATACCAGTTGACCCAGATATTACCCCACAAATATCTCCTATAACATCGCAACAAAATGTTGATACTTTATCAGCATTATTTTTAAATTTAATTGCTACTTTACTACCTTTTATTTTTCTAGAGCTCATTGAATGAAATGGTTGTTCACTAGCTGCTGTTACAGATACTCCTACCATATCGAATAATATTCCTATAAAAATAAATAATATTAGTGCTAATACACTTATAATTAAATTAACATTTGGTAAAATTGTTTCACTAGCAAATGAAAATATAAAAGATATTATTAGTGCTATAAATGTTATTTTAATTATCCAACTTACATTAGATTTATCTTTATTTTTTTTTAACTTTCTTTTTAATTTTTTTCTAGTTTTATTTTTATCTTCCACTTAATTCTCCTTAAAATTTATAATGGCTACCTTTATAGTAAACTTTGCGCCTTAAGGTCAAGTAGGATTTCCCTTGTTCTTACTATTCGTTACCAAAGTAGCGGTTCCCCTTTAAAAAAACAAATATATTGTCACCAAATATATGACTTGATTACCACTTAGTACACACTGCAATCCCATAAAAATATACACTCTAGGAGTTTTCCTCAACAACCATTTATTATTAATTCTCTTTTGCAACAACAATTTCAATTTGCAATAGTATAAAATAATTGGCCATCTACTTTATACTTGATCAAATATTCCAAGTTATCACTCAAGACAAGCTACACTACTCATAAGTTTCCCTACAAAGCAGGTTCTAATCTAATTCGTCATAAGTCATAAACAATAATTTACTTATTGAAGTACGCTTACGACAATATTAGGTCTCCATGAATGATGGGTCGATTGCGTATGCCATTACGGTCGCCCAGCATTCTAACCTTCCAGCACCCACCCCAAACTGGGCGTAAGAAGCAGGCACAAGAAGTTTCACAGGTATGCTCTTTAACGGTAGTTTATCCCCGTCTTCATAATAAATTAAATTGACTAGAATAATGCGCCATTTAAATTTATAATGTTAATTATATCATACTTAATAAATTATGTATACTTACTTATTTATTAAAACTTTAACTGGACTACATATAATTTTAAGTTCATTTATATTAACACTATTTATAGTATATGTTTTTACACTTCCAAAATTAAGTGTATCGCCATTATAAGAAATATATTTATTTTCAATTGGATCATAATAATAATCACTAAGTTCTAAATTAGTAATTCTTGTAGTGATTCCATTTTCAAATTTAACTTTAATGCCATTTTTATTTAGTTCAATTATTTTTCCTGTCATTTCTTCATCAATAAAATTACTCATATAGTAGCAAGCATATAGTTTTTCACTACTACGCTCACAATTACTAGATTTAATTTCGCGGTCACTACATTTTTTCAAATCACTTTCATAGCTATCCATTAATATATAATTAGTTTTATCATTTTCTTTTTGATTACATATTTCTTTAACTTGTCTATGAGCAATTATATCAGAATATCTTCTGATTGGAGATGTAAAGTGGAGGTATTTTTTTGAATTAAGTGCAAAGTGACCTAGTTCTTCTAATGTATAAAAAGCTTTTGAAAATGCTTTTGATAATTCTGAAGATACTAATTCTTCATGTTCCGTATCAACTACGTTCAGTAGTAACTGACTTATCGTTTTAGCGTTATAATTATCATTAAATTTAGGAATATCGAAATTATATCCTAATGATTTTATATTAGTAATTGCTTTATCTAATACATCTTTACTCACTCCTTTATGAACTCTGTATGGAGTTGGTAATTTATTACTTGAAATATATTTTGCAACTTCCTCATTAGTAATGATCATAAAGTTTTTTATTATATCTTCAGCTGTTTGGCGTTCACATTTTATTACTTCTACCGGATAACCATCTTTATCATATTTAAACTTTATTTCTTCACTAGTCATTTGAATTCTTCCATCTACTAATGATTTAGCTTCAAGAATCATAGATAATTCATTCATCAAATATAAATCTTCTTTATATTTTTTATATCCTCTAACTTCTTCATTATTAAATATTTTATTAACATTTTCATAAGTCATTTTCTTGTTTGACATTATTTTACTTGGATAGATAGTTGTTTTTATTACTTCTCCTTTTTTATTTATATTCATATCTACTGTCATTGTTAATCTTTCTTCATTAGGTGTTAGTGAACATAAATTATTCGATAATACTTCTGGGAGCATCGGAATAACTAAATTGTGTAAATATGTACTATTACCTCTATTTTTCGCATCCTCATCTAATGGGGAAAACTCTTTTATATAGTGAGTAACATCAGCAATGTGAACTGAAAGCAAATATGTATTATCTTCCAATAGTTTTATACTTACCGCATCATCGATATCTTTAGTATCAGCTCCGTCAATTGTAAATATTTTATTATTAGTTAAATCAATACGATTTTCTTCTTCTGTTTTTTCCAATTTACTTAACATTTTTGCTTGATATAGTGATTCTTTACTAAATTCAGTTTCAATATTATTTGAAATTATAAATTGATTTATTTTAAGTTCAATATCATTTTTAATCTTAACGTCTTTTATAACTTGTATTTCTTCATAATCATTTAAAATATTTACTAAAACATTATCATTAACTTTATACTTTTTAGAGTTATATGGATATACCTCATTATTTACTAATATGTACTGTTTTCCATTATGCTTAATTATTTTACCAATTTTTTTAACACTTTTATCTTGATATTTAATTATTTTACCAACCATCTTATTTTTAGAGTTAATAATTTCAATTGTTACTTCTACATTATCAATTGGTTTAGTAATATATTTTTTAGGAATGAATACTTCTCCATGACTTTTAGTACTAACTACTCCGAAATCATCTATTAATTTTAATATACCTGTGTCTACATTTTCATCGTTTATAATTTCAATTCCTTGAACACTTTTAACAAATTTTTTTATATTATTTGGATATATATCAATTTCTCTAAGCGTATTTATAATATTAGTTAATAATTTATTATAGTAATAACAATCATCTAATTTGTCAGATAGTTCACTTATAAAATACTCATTAAAAATATATTCTATTATTTTTCTGTTTTTAACTTCATTAAATAAAATTAATGGATTATTCATAATCATTTTTTTAACTGCTATAATGTCTTTGTTATGAAATATTTCTTTTAATAAATTATTCGCATCTAATTCGTTTACTTTTTCTATTTGTTTTGTTTTATACATTTTATCAATAATATAAATTTTTTCTCTTGCTAAATTATACTTTTCAAAAAATGGATTATTTTTATATCGTGGGAATACATCTTTCGCTTGCTTATTTATAATATCTAATAATTTATAAATATGATTCGGAAATTTTTCTTGAACATAAGTTTTTTTATTATCTATCTCTATTAGTAAAATATCAACAAAAAACTCAATTAGTTCTTGGTCATTTAGAGCGTAAGTATCCTTAACACTCTCAACTAAGCTAATTGAGTCTTCTTTAATTAATTTATTTATGATTTCTTTAGTATTAATATCTTTTTTCATATATCACCTTTATCTTAAATTTTTACTTATCATTTCCACCGGATTAGATAAATGTTTAATTCGTTCGATAATTCTTCTTGCTTTTATTACATCAACATTTGAAGTAGTTGTCGCTAAATGGTTTTCTAATTCATCAATAGTTAAATTAGATGTGAAGAGTGTTGGTAAGTTTTCAGTCATTCGATATTGTAAGATAGGTCCTAATACTTCATCCCTACCCCACTGGGTTACCGCTTCGGCTCCTATATCATCTAAAAGTAATATTGGTACCTTTTTAATACGATCAAATTTTTCATTAAAATTAGAACCAAATGAAGCTTTTAAATCTCTAAGTAGTTCTGGATAAAATACTGTTGCACTTTTGACATTGTCACGAGCTAATTCATTTAATAGTGCAGCTAAAAGATAACTTTTACCCGAACCAAAATTCCCATGAATATATATACCTTTTACTGGTTTATTACTACGATACTTAGTAATAAATTCATGCATTTTTTTAATTGCCTTAACTCTATTTTTATCATCTAGAAATATATTTTCTATTCTAGCTTCTCTTAAAGCAGTTGGTACACCATATAATGTATTATTATTTAAATAGTCATTTTCTTTTTTAAATTTTCTTAAATATTTACATCCTACATAATTAAATTCAATATTACCTTCAATATTTTCAGGAATGTTTACATAACCAGTAATTTTATTTTTACAAGCTAATAAATTTTTACACTTTGTACAATTTCTAAACTCTAATGCACAATCTTCTATTCTAGATGTATAACTATAAAGTTTTTTATTATCTACATTTAATTTAGAAACTAAACGAGAAAATATTTCATCAGTCATTGCTTGATTAAAACTTTTTTTTAAATTTTCTTGATTCATATTATATTTAGTATCTTCTACTAAATTATTTAACTTCTTCATAATTAACTCCTAATTTTAAATTTTTCATCATTTCTTCTAATTCATTAATATCATCACTACTAGCTTTATTACTATTAATATCTTGATTATACCAATCAGGTTTAGTAGGTTTTGAAACTGCTTTTTTTGTTGTTACTTTTCCTTTTTTAGACATTTCTTTTTTGCTTAATTCAATTGCTTCCATTACTGTTTTGATATTACTTCTAGCCCACTGTGATCCTATTGCTTCAATATAATTTTTTGTAAGTTTATTATTATTAATTCTTAAAACATAATCTATTAAAACATTTACTACACCTGGTGTTAATTTTAATTCTAGTAATAAATATTCTAAAATTAACTTATCACTTTTACTAGGTGTTCCACCATTATTTTTTAAACATAAATACTCATATGGACTATATGTTTCAAATTGATATATCATCTTTGATAATGGTGATGCATCTTTTTGTTTTGATTTTAAGTATAATGGCTGATTTTTATATACTAGTGATGGTAATTTTCCATCATTTTCAAATTTATAATAATTTCTAGCATTTTTAAGCATTAATTTTTTATCAATAGTTTTTTTCTCATCAATAGAACTTCTAATAACTTCACTAGCAGCATTAGTATCTAAATTATAAATAAATCCAATATTAATAATATATTCCTTAATATCTTTGGTTAAACTACGCATATTTAATACTTCATTTGGTATTAAAGCTAAAACACTATCCAAATCTATTTTGCTCGTTAATTCAATTTTTCTTTTAGTTTGCTTTCTAATTTCTGTTTCAATATGCATCCCTATATCAGTTGGTAATGGACCAAACACTTCAGTCATACTTTTACTAATATTTTTATATTTCAATAAGTTAATTTTAGGAACTTTGTAAAATTCAACAATTTTTTTATATTCACTATTTCCTACTGTATTATATAAAGTTGTAGATAAAATAGGATTTCCTAAATATTCATAAGCTGAAAGTGGTGAATATAATTCATATATATAATTATTTACACTATCTTCTTTAATAAATGTTTTAATTAATCCTGTAGCTTCTAGTTTTTCAAGTGCTTGTTTTATCTCTACAAGACTTACTCCCATATTAGCCATCAAATGATGATGAGTCCATTCACTAGATGTTAATTCTGTTTTATCTAAATATGTACACATGGTAAAATATAAACTCGTTGATACTGCTCCAATTATTGGCTGATACAAATTAGTTATCAACTTATAATCTTTATCATATATTAAAGTTCTATTAATTACTGTGAATGTATCTGCTGGTAGTAAATTGTAATTTTCCATAATATCACCTCAATAATTAAATCTATAATAATCTTATCATAACTCTGAATAATAAAAAAGATGAAAAAGTTATTTTTTAACTAATTCATCTCTTTTAATTTTCTTACTTGGTCATCAAATAATAATGCATCTGGTTTTGTATTTAAAACTTTAGCAATTTTAACAGCCATTTCATAATTAATTTTTCTATTACCTTTTTCCATTAATAAGTAAAAGGTATCACTTATATTTAATTTTTTTGCCATTTGACCCATTTTTATATTATTTTCTTTTCGATAATTTATTAATTTAGTAAACACATTTAGACTCCTTTTTATAAATTAATTATACCACAAGTCTATTTCATAGTCTACTATCAGTGTACTGTTTTTAACTATAATATATGAGAAAATAATTTTGTGGAGGTATTATGATCACAAATAAAGAAATAACTAATCAGTATAATATATTTTCTAATAACGTTAAAAAATATCGTCGAGATTTAAATTTGACTCAGGAACAATTATCAGAAAAAACTGGTCTTAGTCTTTCATATATCAAACAAATTGAATCAAGTAATGAATATAGCAATGTTACTTTTATTACTTTATCTAAATTGTCAATGGCATTTAATATTTCTATTAAGGAGCTATTTACAGAACATGATTGTTAATACAGTCATGTTTTTTCATATAATTTAAAAATTCTTCTTTATGTTCATTATCATAATTATAAATTAGTTCTCCAAACTCTAATACTAAATCTTGGTCTAAATTTAAATTCTCATAATCAACATTAGGCTTAATTTCAGAAATATTTATTTCTTCTCTAACTGAAGCTATTAATATGTTATTGAAAAAATGATAATATTTATTAATATCTTCAATATCAAATGTTGAATTAGCACTTCTAAATTCAATAGTATTTAATTTAAACGCACTATTGTTATATTTTTTTATCCAATAACTCAAATTTATTATTTTTTCTTTTTTTAGTATGTTAGGTAATAATGGCTTATCTATAATATTATCAAAATTATACTCTCCAGTTTTAAATAATCTATTAAATTCATTTCTTATAGAAGAAGCATATTCACTAGTTGCTTCTCTATTTTTGCCAAATTTTCCTTGAGTATATTTATATATTATTTCTTCATATTTATAAATTAACTTTAATAAATTTAAAAAAACTTTATCATCTATTTCGTAGTCATCAAAATCAAAATGATAATGAATAGCACAATATTGATCAAAAAAAACATTATTGCTTTTCATAAATTCACATAAATTACTTAATTCATCCCAATTTTCTTTACTGTTAATTAATATACTAGTTATTATTTCTCCACCAGGTACTTTTTCTACAAAAAATTCTTCCTCATGAAAATTTTCTATATATTGAGCTGAATCTAAATTACTATATAAATATTTTTCGCGATCTTCTTTAGAAAAATGCCATTTTGAACAATCATCTGATTCTTCTTTTACTTTATAACTCAAATTCCTGTTAGTAAAATATTCTTTAATTATAGAGTGTTCTACCCCTTTAAATTCTATTTCTATTCCAAATTTATATTTTTTTTGCACAATCATCATCCTTTATTTTTTTAAAATGTTATTGTTTATTTCTAATAAATTTATTAAATTATAGAAATCATTTTTCTTATTATATTCATTATGTAAAAATATTAAATTTATAAAATTTATTAATTCCTCTTCTTCATAATTCAACACACTAAAATCACAATCTTCTTTTATTTCTTCTATAGTGATTTTATTTTTTTTAGCACACATTATTAAGCGGTTAAAAAATTCA
Organism: uncultured Muribaculaceae bacterium; assembly: GCA_964369865.1. GTDB lineage: Bacteria > Bacillota_I > Bacilli_A > RF39 > UBA660 > MGBC107952. The sequence goes on from CAYJFL010000015.1 coordinate 15,895, forward strand.
AGATATAGTTTAATCAAATTAATATTCAAAGTTGAATTTGCACATCTAAATTCAATTGTTGGAAGTTTATATTGTTCACCTGATAAATATTGTTGTAAATATAATATGTTTATTCCGTAAGATTTACCTATACTATCAAAATTATTCTGTAAATTTGATAAATTATTTAAATTAGTATCATTTTCCTCTTGAATCATGTAATTTATTTTTGATCTAACTGAATCAGCATAAGCTATTGCACAATTTCTAATTTTACCAAAATCACCACTAGTATATTTGTATATAATTTCTTCATAATTGTACCAAAGTGCAATTAAACTTTTCAAATCATTTATATCTATATTATAATCTAGAAAATTAATGTGAAAATGTAACCCGCAATTTTCATCTATAAAGGCATCATTTTTTTCTAAAAAACTAATTATTTTTTCTAACGTATCCCATTCATCATCTGTTCCAGTTAATACACCCGATATAATTTCTCCTCCTGATTTATCATTGTATTCCCATTCACTAACCAAACTTTCTTCTGCGACTATAAAGTTTTTAATATTTTGTTGAAGCAAAAAATCATCAATAAGATTTATTGATGTTTTAGCAAATTCTATTTCGATTCCAAATTTAATTTCTTTATCCATATTACTCCTTGCTAGCTAGTTATTATAACCCTAATTTATCAATAAGTAAACAAAAAGATGAAATTAATTCATCTCTACATTATGATAAACATTTTGAACGTCTTCAATATCTTCTAACATTGTTAATGCTTTATTAATAATTTCTTTATCATCATCTGATAATTCTACTTTATCTTTAGGAATCATAGCTACTTCATCTATTTTAAATTCTATATTACCAAGTTTAGATATTATAGCTTTTTTTATTGAATGTAAGTTAGATGGTTCAGCATAAACAACTGTAACTCCATCATTTTCTTCTATATCATCAACATCTACATCAGCGTCAATCATTAACTCTAAAGCATCATCACTACTCAAACCCTCGAAACCTACTATACATAAGTGATCATATAGATAGCTAACACTACCTACTGCTCCTACTTTAATATGACATTTATTAACAACTGTTCTAATACTACTAATAGTTCTATTAACATTATCTGTTAGACAATCAACTATTAAATTAGAACCATTTGGTCCAAATAATTCATAAGTGTTTTTAGTATAGTTTTCATCTACTCCACTATTTACTTTATCGATAGCACGTTTAATAACATCACTAGGAACTTGTTCACGTTTGGCTCTTTCTACTAATCTTTTTAAACTATCATTACTTTCAATTTCTACTCCACCTGTTTTTGCCGCTTGATATATTTCTCTTGCATACATTGAATATAATTTAGATTTAGCTGCTCCTGTTTTTTGTATACTAGCTTTTCTTACTTCATAAGCTCTACCCATTGTAATCCTCATCTCTACTTTCAATACTTACACTTTTATTAAGTGCATCTTTCGCAGCTAATTGTTCAGCTGCTTTTTTACTATGACCGATTCCTCGACCATAAGTAATATTATCTATTCTTACTTCAATTGTAAATGTTTTATTATGTGCAGGTCCATCTTCATCAACTATATAATATTGTAATGAACGCTTGTCTGTTTGAACTTGTTCTTGTAGCAATGATTTATAATCATCATTAAACTCTATTTCATTATTTTCTATTATTGGAATTACATGTTTATGAATAAATATTTTTACAAATTCATAACCTTGATCTAAGTACATTGCCCCAATAAACGATTCAAATATATCTGCAACTATTGCTTTACGAAATCTTCCACCATTTTCAATTTCACCATGTCCTAAAAATAAATATTCATTTAATTTTAATCTAATTGAATATTCATATAGTGCATTTTCACAAACATACATACTTCTATTTTTAGTCATTTCTCCTTCTTCACTCTTATCTAGTAAATATAAATATTCACTCATAATAAGTTGTAAAACTGAGTCTCCTAAAAATTCTAAACGTTCATAACTAATTACTTTATTCTCATTCGCATACGATGTATGAGTTAAAGCAATTTTATATAATTTAGTATTATTAGGAATTATATTTAATTCTTCTAATAATTTCATGTTTCACCTTTTCTAATAAATATAGATAATAATTTATTTACTTAAATATTTTATCATATATTTTTTTAAATTACTACTAGATATAGTTATAACTCATTTACATTATATTCATTTTTTAGTATAATTATCATGTGATAATATGAAAAAAGTTTTAATTGGATTAATAAAAATATATCAAAGTGTACCAGGTGATTTTCACAAAATGTGTAATCATATTCCTACTTGTTCTAATTATGCGATTGATGCGATTAATGAATATGGATCTTTTAAAGGGAGTTTTATGGCTTTTAAAAGAATTTTAAAATGTAACCCATTAGGTACTTATGGATATGATCCTGTTATCAAAAAGGAGAAAAATAATGAAAAAATTGACAATACTTAGTCTAGTAGTAATTAGTAGTTTATTACTGACTGGATGTTTTAAAAGAGATGATTTTGAAGATATAACTATTTATACTAGTGCATACCCAGTTGAGTACATAACTGAGCGTTTATATGGAGATAATAGTGAAATTAATAGTATTTATCCTGAAGGTGTAAATATAAATAATTATGTGCTTAGTGATAATCAAATTAAAGATTATGCTGATAGTGATTTATTTGTATTTAATGGTGTTAGTAATGAAACTAATTATGTTGTGCCTATGGTTGATGAAAATAAAAATTTAAAAATAATTGATACTTCATTAACTATGGACTATGAATACAAAGTTGAAGAATTATGGCTTGATCCATCTAACTTCTTAATGTTAGCTCAAAACATTAGAAATGGATTAAAAGAATATATCGCAAGTCACTATTTAAAAGAAGAAATTGATGAAAAATATGATGAAATTAAATTAGAAATTTCAGAAATTGATGCTGATATAAGATTAATGAGTGAAAGTGCTACTAATAAAACAATAGTAGTTGGTAATGATACATTTAATTATTTAAATAAATATGGATTTAATGTTATTTCATTAGAAGAAAATGAAAACTTAACAGAAAAAGTTTTAGTTGATGTTGATAACTTAATTAAAAGTGGTGTTATTGATTACATATTCTTACCTAATAATATGGAAGAAAGTGAAACAATAAAAAATATTAAAGAAAATAATAGTAATATTGAAATTGTAACTCTACATACTTTAGGAACTATTACAAATGAAGAAATATTAAACAAAGATAACTTTTTAACAATAACTAAAGATAATATGGATAAGTTTAAAAATGAATTATATGAATAATATTGACTTAATAATGTTTATATGATAAAGTTATAAGGCATAGGACAAATTTTAAAGGAGGAATTCAAGTGGCTAAAAAGATGACAAGTAAAAAACCACTAGCTGGAAATAGAAGAAGTAAAGCGTTAAACGCTACTAGACATTTTCAAAAACCTAACTTACAAAAAATAACTATCAATGGTGAAAATGTAAGAATGAGTGCTAGAGAAATTAGAACATTAAAAAAATTAATGAATAAGGCAAACGTTTAAGATATCTAATAGATATCTTTTTTCGTACAAAAAAAGTAGATTTATCTACTTTTTAAATATAAATAATTTACTAAAAACATAATTTAATACTATTACGACTACATTTGCAATTATTTTTGATAGTAAATCATCTACTATTAATAAGTCAACCATCACAAACATAATAGCCAAGTCAAATACTAATGATAATAATCTAAATAATATAAATGATGTTAATTCTTTTACAGTATCTTCTTTTTTATTACTTTTAAATACAATATATTTATTAGTATAGAAAGCAAATATAACTGCCCCTATCCAAGCTATTAAACTAGCTATTAAATATTGATGTGTAGTAAAATTCATAGGGATTATATCATTAAATATATAGTATAAGATTATATTAACTACTGTAGTTAATACTCCAAATACTAGATACATAATTATTTCTTGATTTCTTTTTAATATATTAAACATTTTGATTAGTATCCTTTACAATATAAATTGGTCTATTTTTTGATTCTAAATAATTTTTAGATAAATATTGACCTAATATACCTATACTAAATAGTTGAAGTCCACCCATAAATAATATTATACATACAGTTGATGGCCAACCACTAACTGGGTCACCAAACATAATTGTTCTTATAACAATTATTATAATTAAAATAAAAGAAACTAAGCAAGAAAATAAACCTAATATAGATGATAAAGCTAATGGTACAGTAGTGAATGAAATGATTCCTTCAATAGCATATTTAAATAATTTAAAGAAAGACCATTTAGTTTCACCAGCAACTCGATCAATATTTTCATATTCTAACCACTTAGTTTCATATCCAACAAAACTAAATATTCCTTTAGAATAACGATTATATTCTTTTAAAGATATAATTGAATCTACTACTTGTCTAGTCATAAGACGGTAATCACGAGCTCCATCTACCATTTCAATTTTACTCATTTTATTAATTAATTTATAAAACATTCGTGCAAAGAAACTTCTAATTGGTGGTTCCCCTACTCTAGATACTCTTCTAGTTCCAACTTGATCATAACTTTCATTAATTATTAAATTATACATTTTAGGTAATAAAGAAGGTGGATCTTGTAAATCAGCATCCATCAGTGTTATTAAATCACCCTTTGCATACTCTAATCCGGCAAGCATTGCTGCTTCTTTCCCAAAGTTTCTTGAAAAAGAAACATATTTAACTCGCTTATCTTTTTTTGACAAATTTTTAATAATATCTAAAGTTTTATCTTTAGAACCATCATTTATAAAAATAAACTCAAAATTTACTTGCTTCTTCATCAAATCAGAAACTTTTACAACCTCTTCATAAAATAATGGTATCGCCTCTTCTTCGTTGTAGCAACTAACTATCACTGATAATAATTTTTTCATTTTTTATTTTTCCTTTCAATTATGATATAAGTAACAGCAAACATTATTCCAATTAATGAAATGATACTTGCTATATTTTTTAAAGGCGCTTGATAGGAAATTTCTATTTCATGATATCCTTTACTAATTTCAAACCCAATAAAACCTTTATTAACTTTGGAATATGATATTTTTTTACCATCAACTAAAATTGTAAATCCTTCATCATATGGTATGGATAGTGTAAAATACGAATCTTCTCTTACATTTATATTTCCACTAATAATATCTCCTTTGGTACTTTCTTTATCAATATTAAATTCATCAATATTTTTAAGTTTATTTAATATTTTATTGTAATCAATTATAAAAGTTTCAATTTGACTTATTTTATAAGTACCTGGAGTAAACTTTATTTCTAAATATTCTCCATTACTAATTACATAATTAAATTGTTCATTTTCATTATAATATTTCCAATTTTTATTAGTTAATTTATTTTTTATATTATTGATAGTTATCATTAAATCTTTATTTGCTGGTTCCAATATAAAGTTAATTGATAATAACTCTGAAGTTTTAATATTATCTATCTTTAATTTTAAATAACCATCATTGCCTGCTTCAATAATTAAATTGTCATTTTCTTTAGTAATTTCTAAATCATTTTTATCAATTATTTCATAATCAATATTTGAACTTCTAAATTCTTCTATTTCAGTGTTAGTTTCCTTATTAGTTACTACTGAACCAATAATATTTACCATTTCACTGATATCATTTAACTTATTAAAATCGCTATAATTAATAATTTCATTAGTTGCATACCCAAGTGGTAACACTGAATCATTTTTATATAAATATAAATTATCTTCTTCACTAATTAGTCTATAATTATTATCTAACTTTGTTTCAGCAACAATATATTTTTCACTAAAAAATATTTGAGATAGTATATTAGATGATGGCGATGTGATAAATTTATTACGATAACTAACATTATTATTAAATAACTCATAATAATTATCTTGATACTCTATATTATATAAAGAAGAATATAGACTTGTTTTATATTCGTCAGCACTAGATAAATAATTTACTGTACTCATTTCTAATGCTTGACTATTTACTCGATAAAAAGAATCATCATCAATATCATTTATTAGATTGTCATAATTTTTTATATCTCCTATATAAGTATCTTCCATTAAGTTATCTTCTAAATTAGTTTCAATCATAATATAACCTGTTGAAAATAAAATATAACCAATTAATAAATAATGATAAAATTTTAATTTTCCTTTAAATATAATTGTAAATGCTTCAGCTACTAATATTAGCGTTAAAGGGATAAATGGAATTAATGACTTCGCATCAATATACATAAATCCATTTAAAACAAAGTTGAAGATTGGAAAAATGGAGAATAATATTATTAATATTCCTAATAATTTATTTTCTAATTTTCCTTTAAATATTATAAATATAACTGATATAAAACTAACTAAAGTTAACCCCATTGAATATTTATCATAAAGCATAAAATTATTTATTGTAAATAAATCAGTTAATGTAATTACAACATTAGATACTTCTCTACCTGATAATAAGGCATAAAAAGTTGGAATTAATAATACTGCACTAATCAAAACAGCAATAATGAATGGTATTGCTAGTTTAACCATATCAATTATAAAAGCTTTTATATTTTTATAATTATCTGTTTTGATATATTTATATATACCATAAATAAATAACCCTATTAAAGCTGATACACTAAAGAAATAACTACTTAATATTAATAACACTAATGATATTATTAATACTAAAGATTTATTTTTTTCAAAATATCTATCAATACCAATTAATGCTGTTATTAAAAAAGGGATATAATTAATAAACATAATGTGTCTATGTGAATGAAAAGTTAGTGGTGTTGCACATAAAAATAGAAATGCTACTAAGAATGAGACAAGTATTGAATACTTGTTTTTTCTTAAATAAATATAAAATAATATAACACTACTATTAACAATAACTATATTTATAAAAGTCATATATGTAAGCATGTCTACCATTGGAAATAAATAGGATAAAAGTACATAAGGATTTAATAGTCCATAATATGATACATTATATATATTTTGACCACTTCCTAAATTAGCCATAAAATCTGGAAAAAAATCTTTTGTTTCATAAAATAAGTTTCTTAAGTAATCTGGAAATAGTAAGTGTTGATCTTTGTAATCTAATATAGACCCATATATATATCCATCTTTAGTTAATATAAAATACATTATAAAAAATGTTGTTAATAATATAGCTATTGCGATAATGTCATTTTTATATTTATTAATTTTCATATTAGCTCCTTACTATATTGATAGGCCAATTAATGTTCCAGTTATAATAATTGATAACCATAGTAATATATATATTACTATTGATTTATTAAAATTAAATCTAGAAATTGCTCCTATTTTATCAAGAGTATTTTTCATAAATGCCATTATAAATATTGCAATTATTGTTCCATCAACAACTGGTGTTAAATATCTAAATAATACTATTAAAATACCTACTATTAATGCGTATATAACTTGAGCTATTGGTGTTACTGGAGTAGTTTCATTATCTGTAGCAATAAATAAACTTGCTATAATGAAGTTCCCAGCACATATATTTATTAATGGATACCATAAATCTACTTTATTTATTCCTGATATAATAGCTGTTGTCATAAATACTGTTGTTATCATTACTATAGGAATACGGTATTTAATAGTTCCTGTCTTAGTAACCATTAAATATATAGGAATTAATAGTACTATTGAACTACTTCCTAAGTCATTACTAAATCCTAATAATATATCAATAAAGTTAGTATTAGTTCCCATTATTTCACTAAATTTTAATGATCCTTCACTAATATATTTTAGGCTATTATTTACTAAATTTTGATCTACATAATTAATTAGTGTTATTAATCCCCATCCTACTAAGATACCATTAACTGGTATTTTTCTTTTTATATTGAGTGGTAAATTAGTAATTAAAGATGCTACTAATACACCAAAAGATAAAATAATCAATGATGTCTCATAAGGAACTAATAAAGCTATTAATAACCCTTTATTAATACTTTTATATATACATAGTGGTTCTTTCTTTTTAAATACTATTTTATAAGTTTGATCGATTAATAAGGATACACCTATACTAGTTGCAAAAAAGATAATACTATATAACAAATTATTAATACTATTTTCATCAATAAATAATGGAATAATACCTACTTTAGTTATTGAAAAAACAGTTAAAATAACTAATGAAATTAAATATAAATAATTAAGTTCACTTTTATTTTTATTTGTTTTTATATGAACCCCATTTTTTAATACGAATTTTTTCATTTGTTCACCACTTTTTCTGCTGCTTGTTTTACATAGTTTCTTACTTCTATTCTAGCTGGACACACATATGAACACAAACCACATCCTACACATTTTTCTGGATGAAGTTGCTTTAAATATTTATCATTATTTACATTTTTAAATATTAATGATGGTGATAATTTAGCTAAACAATGTTCAGTACATTTACCACAACTAATACATACACCATCTAGCTCTTCTTTTTTATTTGCATCTATAGCCACTATACTAGTTAAATTAGCCGTAATAACTAATTGATCAGTATCTATTGTATTACCCATCATTGGTCCACCAGCAATAAAATATATATTATCACCTTCAGTATATCCGCCAATCATTTTTATAACATCTTTAGCTTGAGTACCTATTTTCACTTTAACATTACAAGGATTTTTAAACATTTCACCTGAAAAAGTTATTACTCTAGTACTTAATGGTTTTTTATATTTTAATACTTCATAAATAGAATATATAGTAGAGATATTGTTTACTACAATTCCAATATTTATTGGTGTCGAATCATATGTTGTTTTTTTAATATATTCTATTAAAGATTTTTCATATCCCATTCTATATAAATCAGGAACTACTACTAATTTTATTCTTAAATATGTACCAATAAAATTATTAATATGATTAATTAAATCTACATTACTTTTTTTAACAGCAATAAAAGTTTCATTAATATCATTAATATCCATAATAGCATCAATAGTTTCTAATATTTCTTCACAATTATTTTTAAATATTTGATAATCTGAAGTAGTATATGGTTCACTTTCAACTGCATTTACAATTAATGTTTTTATTTTAGTTGGACTATTATATTTAACATATGTAGGAAATCCACTTCCTCCCATACCAACAATTCCACAATCTTTAAGCATTGTAATAAATTCTTGTTTACTATATTTGTTTAATTTACGTGTTACTGTTTTCTTTTCTTCATACTTTTCTAAAAAGTCATTTTCAATCACTATTGATTTTACTTTTTTACCACTATATACAGTTTTTTCTGTAGTTCCTAATACATGACCACTAACTGATGAATGCAAAGGAATTCTAAACTTACCTTTTCTTCTTGCTACTACACTACCTTTATAAACATAATCACCTTTTTTAACTAGTAAAGTTAAATCAGTATCATTCCCACTTATTAAAGGTATATATACTTTTTTAGGTTTTATAAATTCAACACAATTATTAATTAATGACATTTTTTTATTTTTTACTAATTTAACCCCTAGCATATTTTCACCTCATTATAATTATACTAATATTTATAATTTTAAGCAAGAAAAAGAGTTTGAACAAATTGTTCAAACCCTTTTATTTTATTATAAATTTTACCCCTTTCTTTTCATTCTTTACATTTATTTCATATCCACAGTGATGGATAGTTTTTTTAACAATAGACAGTCCTAGACCAAAATTTCCGTTTATTCCTTTTTTGTACGGTGTGAAGATATCGGATAAAATTTCCGGATCAATATTAGGTCCATCATTATATAAAATTATAATTCCGCGTTTAATATTTATTTTGATTTTAGTATCGGCATATCTTATAAAATTACCAAGTAAATTATGTATGACTGCTTCCCACATATCTGATGTACCAGTAAATAATAAATTTTTATCAATATTTACTTCCCATTTAATAGTTGGAGCAACCATTTTATATTTTTCAGTTGCTTCTTTTACAATTATAGAAATATCTGTTTTTTCATTTGTCAAATGTTCAATTTCTTTAATATAGTTTAGTTTATTTAAGTATAGTAAGGAGTGTACTTTTAATT
>CAYJFL010000016.1:0-25033 GCA_964369865.1 uncultured Muribaculaceae bacterium
ATATTTGTGGTACAATAAGTTTAGTTATGGGTGATATTATGTTAAAGGAAAAATTGAAATTAGTACCAAACAAACCTGGTTGTTATTTAATGAAAAATAAAGATGGTGTAATTATATATGTTGGTAAAGCTAAGAAATTAAAAAACAGACTTAATTCTTATTTTAGAGGAGTTCATACAGGTAAAACTGCTAGGTTAGTAAGTGAGATAGTAGATTTTACTTATATGGTTGTGAATACAGAAACTGAATCTCTAATTTTAGAGTTAAATTTAATTAAAAAATATGATCCTAAATATAATATATTACTAAAAGATGATAAAAGTTATCCTTATATTGAACTTACAAATGAAGAAGTACCAAAACTGCAAGTAGTTAGAAATGTAAAGAAAAGAAAGAAAAATAAAAGTAGAATGTTTGGGCCATATCCAAATGTAACTGCAGCTCGTGAAACTGTAAATTTATTAAATAGAATATATCCTCTTAGAAAGTGTAATACATATTTAAAAAAACCATGTCTTTATTATCATATTAATCAATGTCTTGGATATTGTACTAAAAAAATAGATAATGAAATAATTAGAAAAATGGAAAATGAAATTATACGTTTTTTAAAAGGAGATACTAGTATTGTAGTTGATAAATTAAAAAGCGATATGTATAAAGAAAGTGAAAAATTAAATTTTGAAAGAGCTAAAGAGTTAAAAGAACATTTAGATTATATAGAAGTTATTAATAGTAAACAACGTGTAGAAATAAATGATAATGTTAATAGAGATATATTTGGATTTTATATGAATAACGGTTATTTATCAGTTCATACATTATTTATTCGTGGTGGTAAAATATTAGGAAGTCATAATGATGTATTTCCATTAATAGATTTATTAGAAGAAGAGTTAACTAGATATATTGCAAAGTTTTATGATAAAGCTCTTTTAATACCTACTGAATTATTAGTACCTAATGTTGTAGATGAAATATTATTAAGTAATTATTTACAAGTAAATGTAAAAAAACCACTTAAAGGAAATAAATTACGTTTAATTGAAATGGCAAGTTTAAATGCTAAAATTAATTTAAATAATAAGTTTGAATTGATTAAAAGAGATGAAGAGCGTACATATGGAGCTAATGAAGAGTTGAGAGAAATTTTAAATTTAGATACATTAGACCATATTGAATTGTTTGATAATTCAAATCTTTTTGGTAGCTATAATGTTAGTGGAATGGTAGTATATAAAAATGGTCATCCAAGTAAAAATGATTATCGTAAATTTAAAATAAGTATTGATAAAAATGATGATTATAATACTATGAGGGAAGTTATTTACAGGAGATATTTTAGAGTTCTTAGTGATGAATTAGCAAGACCTAATTTAATAATTGTTGATGGGGGAATAGGACAAATAAATGCTGCTCGTGAAATAATTAGAAGTCTTAATTTAGATATTATGGTTGTTGGACTTAAAAAGGATCAATATCATAGTACTAATGCTCTTTTAGCCGATAACCCTATAATAGAAATACCTATAAATAAACGTAGTAATTTATTTTATTATTTAGAACGTATGCAGGATGAAGTTCATAAATATACAATTAATTACCATAAACAAATTAGAAGTAAAGGTTCACTAGAAAGTATTTTAGATAATATAAATGGTATTGGTAATAAAAGAAAAAGTGAATTATTAAAAAAATATCACACAATTACTAAATTAAAAGAACTGAGTAAAGAAGAGTTAGAATCTATTTTACCTAGTAAAGTAGCAAGTGAATTATATGAGTTTTTAAAGGAATATAACTAGTTATATTCTTTTTATTTTGTTATACTAGATTAAGAGGTGAAACTATGTCTAAAATTAAAATTATGGATGAAATTTTAGCTAATAAAATCGCAGCTGGTGAAGTAGTTGAAAAAATTAGTTCGGTAGTAAAAGAATTAGTTGAAAATAGTATTGATGCGAAATCTAATGAAATAAAGATAGATTTAGTAGACTCTGGTCTAAGAGAAATAAAAGTTATAGATAATGGTATTGGAATGGATAAAGAAGATGCTGTTAATTGTTTTTTAAGACATGCTACTAGTAAATTACTTAATGAAGATGATTTATTTAATATTAATTCTTTAGGATTTAGAGGAGAAGCTTTAGCAAGTATCGCATCAGTTAGTGAAGTTACATTATCAACATCTTCTGGTGATATTGGTACTGAAGTTATAGTGAACGGTGGTAAATTAATTAGTGTTAATGCTGGAACTGCTCGTAGGGGTACTGTAATCAGTGTAAAAAATTTATTTTATAATACCCCAGCTCGTTTAAAACACTTAAAAAGTATTTATACAGAGCTTAGTAATGTAGTTGATTATGTTAATAAAATAGCATTATCACATACTAATATTAAATTTGTTTTAACTAATAATGGTAATACTTTATTAAATACAGATGGTAGTGATAATTTACTTAAAACTATAAATTCTATTTTTGGAACTAGTATAGCTAGACTAATGATGAGTATTAATAGTAAAAATGATGATTATATAATTGAAGGATATATGTCTAAACCGGAAGTTCATAAATCTAATCGCAATAGTATAATTGTAATTGTAAATGGAAGAGTAGTTCGTAACAGTGAAGTAAATAGAGTTATTAATGATGCTTATCATGGTTTTAAACCAGATAATAGATTTCCTGTAATCGTATTAAGAATAACTGTTGATCCTACTTTAATAGATGTTAATATCCATCCTACTAAAATGGATATTAAATTTAGTAAAATGGATACATTATTATTACTAATAGAAGAAGCTTTAAAAAAAGAGTTATATAAAAAGAATTTAACTCCTAAAGCAGAAATAATTAACGAGATAAGTAATGAAGATGACAAGGAAACAATTAATAAACCAGTATATCAAGAATTTAAATTAAATTTTGATATACCGATTAATGAAGATGTTAAAGAATATGTAATTAATGACTCTATTAATAATAATGAAGAAGAAGTAAAAGATACTGAAAAATTTCCAGTATTATATCCAATTGGTGCAATTCATGGTACATATATTATTTGTCAAAATGAAGATGGAATGTATTTAATTGATCAACATGCTGCTAAAGAGAGATGTAATTATGAAAAAGTAAAGAAATCTCTTGGTGAAGTTACAGGTAATAGTATTGATTTAATAGTACCTATAACTATGGAATACACTACTAATGAATTCATAATATTAAAAAATCGTTTTGATATTCTTAATAATTTAAAGTTTGATATTGAAGAGTTTGGGGTTAATTCGATTATTATTAAAGCTCATCCTACATGGTTAAGAAAAGGATATGAAGAAGAGAGTATTAAAAGAATTATTGAAATTTTAATTAATAATGATAAAGAATTTTCAATTGAAAAGTTTAATGAGAAAATAAGTATTGATTTAAGTTGCAAGATGAGTATTAAAGCTAATGATTATATTAGTAATGAAGAAATAGATAATTTATTATTAGATATGAAAAATTGTGAAAATCCATTTCATTGTCCTCATGGTCGTCCGACTATGATTAAATATAGTAAACATGATTTAGAAAAATTATTTAAAAGAAGTGGTTTTTAAAAAGATATAATTTATATCTTTTTATTTTTGCTAAAAGTGGTATAATTATAATAGGTGATAATATGTATAATTTAGGGGAACATTTTAGATTAGATGTTAGTAAAGGTGAGGCTAACGAAAAAAGTGTGATAAAAGGAAATAAGTATCGAATAACAATATTAACTGAAAGGTTAGTACGTTTAGAGTACAGTGAAAGTGGAATTTTTAATGATAAGCCAACTGCTTTAGTGAGTAATAGAAATTTTGAAGTACCAGAATATAACTTGCAAGAAACACCAACTTCTTTAGTTATAACTACTAAATATTTTAAACTTACTTATTTAAAAGACAAACCATTTGAAGGGACTAAAGTTAGTGCTACAAATAATTTAAAAATTGATTTAGTTAATACTGAAAGAACATGGTATTATAAACATCCAGAAGTTAGAAATTATCAAACTCCTGGTTTGTCAAGTGATATGAATGGTGGGAAAAATGGATTTACTAAAGGACTTTATAGTGCTGATGGTTTCTCTTCAATATATGATACTACTAAAATTAAATTAAATGATTATGGTAATATGGAATTTAGAGAAGATGATTATAGTGATGCTTATGTTTTCATGTATTTAAAAGATTTTGCTCTATGTTTACAAGATTATTTTAAATTAACAGGATCTCCAGCATTAATTCCTAGATATGCTTTAGGAAACTGGTGGAGTCGTAACTTAGACTATAATAGTGACTCACTTAATGAATTAGTTACAAATTTTGAAGAAAATGATATTCCACTATCAGTATTAGTACTTAATGACAAGTGGCATTTAGAAAATAAAAATACTGATTCAGGATTTACTTGGGATACGGAAAAATATCCTAATCCAGCTGAGCTTATAAAATCTTTTCATGAGAAAGGAATTAGAGTTGGAGTAGAAGTTAATCCGATGGATGGTATTAAAGAAAATGAAGCTAACTTTGCTAAATTGGCTGATTATTTAATGAAAGATGAAACTGGTAATATACCATTTAATATATTAGATCCAAAGTATATAGATGTATATTTAAAATTATTAATTCACCCAATTGATAATAGTGGAGTAGATTTTTATAGTATAAATTATCAAAATAAAAATGATTTAAATGGTCTATGGGCTTTAAATCATTATCATTTTTATGATATGACTAGAGATTTTAAAAGAAGACCACTAATTTTATCTCGAAATTCTTTAATTAACCCTCATAAATACCCTGTATTATATTCTGGTAAATCTGTTGTTTCTTGGGAAACTCTTCAAGATGTACCATTTTATAATATCAAAGCAGCTAATAATGGGGTAAGTTTTTATGCTCATGATATTGGTGGATATCATAAAGGTACTGAAGATAATGAATTATATACTAGATTTGTACAGCTTGGTTGTTTTTCTCCAATAATGAAATTTGGTAGTGAAAAAGGTAAATATTATAAAAGAGAACCATGGCGTTGGAGTTATAAAACAAATCAAATTGTTAAACATTATTTAAATTTACGTAATAAGTTAATCCCTTATTTATATGCGGAAAGTTATAAATATTCTACATATGGAATGCCACTTATAATACCAGTATTTTATAATCATCCTGAAATGTATGATGATGTGAGATATAGAACTGAATATTATTTAGGTACTGAATTATTTATCTCACCAATAACTAACCGTAAAGATTATGTTATGAATAGAGCGATTCATAAGTTCTTTATACCTAAAGGAACTTGGTATGACTTTATTACTGGTAAAAAATTTCCAGGGGATAGAGAATATATTTCGTTTTTCAAAGATAATGAATATCCTGTTTTTGCAAAAGCAGGAGCGATAATACCATTAGGTCGTAATGAGCATATAAATGATACAACACCTCCTAAAGATATGGAAATACATGTATTCCCAGGAGCTAATAATCAATATAGTTTATATGAAGATGATGGTGTAAGTGATTTATATAAACGTGGATACTATTTACTTTCAAGCATTGAATATAATTATTTGCCAAATAACTATACTATGATAGTAAGAGCTATTGATGGTAAAGATGGTATTGTTCCACCTAAAAGAAATTATAAATTCTATTTTAGAAATACTAAAGAAGCTAGTGATGTTGTAGTAAGATTTAATAATGATGTTATTAAGTATGAAAAATATGTTGATGGTGCTGACTTTATAGTAGAAGTTAAAGATGTACCAACTATTGGACAATTAACTGTTAACTGTAAAGGTAAAGATATTGAGATAGATGCTGTTAGATTAATTAATGATGATATTGAAACAATTATTAGTGACTTAGAATTAGAAACAACAATGAAAGAAGAATTAGATGAAGTATTATTCTCTGATTTAACAATTAAGAAAAAACGTATTGCAGTAAGAAAATTAAAAAGAAAAGGTTTAGAACCTAAATTTATTAAATTGTTCCTTAAATTACTTGAATATGTTGAACAGGTATAATATAATAATCTTATAGTTATATAAAGGTTATATTATAAAAATAATTTAGTATTATGAATAAGATAACTTTCATAATACTTTTTTTATAGGGAGGTTATTGTATGGATATAATAGAAAGTATAGTATCATATTTATTTATATTTATAGTATTTTATTTATTAATTATATTAATGTATAAAATATTTGTATTAAGAAGTGAAGAAAAAATTAATAAGTTTTTAATGAGTAGTGAGGCAATTTATTTAAAAAGTGCTTATAAGATAAAACTTACAAATTATGATTCTAAATTTTTAGTTAAAAAAATGATTATGACTAATGCGATAATCATGAGTTTGACTGTAACATTAGGACTATTAAGTAGTAGAATATCAATTAATTTAATTATATCGTTTATTATGTTGATACCATTGATGTTAGTAAGTTATCATGTTTTAGCAAAATATTTAATTAAGAAAGGAAGTAAAAGGTAATGGAATATAAACATTTAGAAATAGAAAAAAAATGGCAAGATTATTGGAAGAATAATGAGACATTTAAAACTGATGTGTGGGATTTTTCACGCCCTAAATATTATGCTTTAGATATGTTTCCATATCCTAGTGGAGTAGGTCTTCATGCTGGTCATCCAGAAGGATATACTGCAACTGATATTATGGCGCGTTTTAAATTAATGCAAGGTTACAATGTTTTACATCCAATGGGATTTGATTCATTTGGATTACCTGCTGAACAATTCGCAATAAACACAGGAAATCATCCAGATAGTTTTACTAATGCTAATATTAAAACATTTAAAGAACAACTGGAAATGTTAGGTTTTTCATATGATTGGGATAAAGAAGTTTCAACTAGTAGTCCAGATTTTTATAAATGGACACAATGGATATTTAAAAATTTAGTACAAGATGGTTATGCAAAATTAGTTGATATGCCAGTTAATTGGTGTGAGGAACTGGGAACTGTTCTTGCTAATGATGAAGTAATTGATGGTAAGAGTGAACGTGGTGGATATCCAGTTATTAGAAAAAATATGAAGCAATGGATTATTGATATTCCTGCTTTTGCTGAAAGTTTAATTGATGGTTTAAATGATATTGAGTGGCCGGAGTCTACTAAAGAAATTCAAAGAAATTGGATTGGTAAAAGTATTGGAGCTCATGTTAAGTTTAATATTAATAATAGTGATGAATCATTTACAGTATTTACTACTAGATGTGATACATTGTTTGGAGCAACATACTGTGTATTAGCTCCAGAACATAAATTAGTAGATATTATCACAACTAGTGATAAATTAGATGAAGTTAATGCTTATAAAAAAGTTTGTGCTAGTAAAAGTGATTTAGAACGTACTGAGTTAAATAAAGATAAAACAGGAGTGTTTACTGGTAGTTATGCTATTAATCCTGCTAATAATAAGTTAATTCCTATATATATAAGTGACTATGTATTAGTTAGTTATGGAACTGGAGCTATTATGGCTGTACCAGCTCATGATGAACGTGATTATGAATTTGCTTGTAAATATAATATAGATATTATTCCGGTATTAGAAGGTGGAGATATAACTAAAGAAGCTTATACTAAAGATGGAATACATATTAATTCTGACTTCCTAGATGGATTAGATAAAGAAGAAGCTATTAATAAGATGATTGATTGGTTAGTTACTAATGAATTAGGTAGTAAACATATAAATTATAGATTACGTGAATGGATATTTGCACGCCAAAGATATTGGGGTGAACCTATACCAGTTGTACATATGGAAGATAATTCACTACATGTATTAGGTGATAATGAATTACCACTGGTACTTCCTAGTTTAGAAGATTATAAAGGTAAAAATGGTAAAGCACCTTTAGAAAATGCTACTGATTGGGTAAATGTAGTAATAGATGGTAAAAATGGTAAAAGAGAAACCTCTACTATGCCAGGTAGTGCAGGTAGTAGTTGGTATTTTTTAAGATATATAGATCCTCATAATGATAAAGAATTATGTAATAGTGAACTTATGAAACATTGGTTACCAGTTGATTTATATATTGGTGGACCAGAGCATGCTGTAGGGCACTTATTATATTCTAGAATGTGGAATCATTATTTATATGACAAAGGTATTGTTCCAGTTAAAGAACCATTTAAAAAACTAGTTCATCAAGGTATGATATTAGGGAGTAATGGTATTAAAATGGGAAAAAGATTCCCAGAATTTGTTGTTAATCCTAATGATGTTATAAATGAGTTTGGTGCTGATACATTACGTTTATACGAAATGTTCTCTGGACCTTTAGAAGCAGATATGTCATGGAGTCATGATGGGGTTGTTGCAGCTCGTAGATTCTTAGATAGAATTGTTAGATTATATACTGAAGAAAATAAAATTAGTGATAGTGATAATAAAAACTTAGATAAAGTATTTAATCAAACAGTAAAAAAAGTAACAAATGATTTTGAAACACTTAATTTTAATACAGCAATTAGTCAAATGATGGTATTAATTAATGCAGTATATAAAGAAGATATATTTCCAAAAAATTATGCTATTGAATTTTTAAAATTACTTAATCCAGTAGCACCGCATATAACTGAAGAATTAGCTAATGTAGTATTCAATATTGAATCATTGGCTCATAGTGAATGGCCAGTTTATGATGATAGTAAAACTATTGAAAATGAATTTGAAATGGTAGTTCAAGTTAATGGTAAATTAAGAGGTAAAATAGTAGTTAGTACAGATACTAGTAAAGAAGATATGGAATTATTAGCAACTTCTTTAGATAATGTTAAAGCTCACATTAATGATAAAGAAATAGTAAAAGTAATTACAATTCCTAAAAAACTAGTTAATATAGTTGTTAAATAAGAAAATTGATTTTTTCTTATTTTTTTGTGCTATAATTTAAAAGTGAGGTAACTATGGAAGATTTATATAAATATGAAAAAGAATTATGGAATAATAATATTGAAAATGTCGCAGGTGTAGATGAAGTGGGTAGAGGTCCTTTATTTGGACCAGTAGTTGCTACTTGTGTTGTTCTGCCACATGATTTTGTATTAGAAGGATTAAATGACTCTAAAAAAATAAGTGAGAAGAAACGTAATATATACTACGAATATATTATAAAAAATGCTTTAGTTGTTAAAACTATATTTTTATCTCATGAAAAAATAGATGAAATAAATATTTATCAAGCCAGCAAACTAGCTATGAATATGGCGATTGAAGAGGCAAATAAAGAAATTAAAATAGATTATATATTAAGTGATGCGATGCCACTTGATAATAAAATAGAGTCTCTTCCTATAATTAAGGGTGATAGTAAAAGTATTACTATAGCTGCTGCTAGTGTAGTAGCAAAAGTAATGCGGGATAATTATATGAAAGAAATTGATAAAAAATATCCAATGTATGGTTTTAAAAATCATAATGGTTATCCAACTAAGAAACATTTAGAAGCATTAAATGAGTTTGGTTTAATTGAAGGTTATCGTAAAACTTATGGTCCTGTAAAAAAAATGTTAGGAGAACAAAAATGAATTTAGATATAATAAAAGTAGGCTTGTTCCAAACTAATTGTTATATAATTAGTAATAATAATAAGGTGTTAATAGTAGATCCTGGTGATGAAGCTGATAAAATAAAAAATAAAGTAGGAAAAAAAGAGGTAGTAGGAATACTATTAACTCATAGTCATATGGATCATGTAGGAGCTCTTGATGAGATAGTAAACTATTATCAAACTAAAGTATATAATAATACTAATTTAGTAGTTGGAAATAATAATGTTGACATCTTTAATTTTGAAGTTAGAATTAATAAAGGTCATACAAATGACTCAATATCATTTATATTTAAAGAATTAAATGCAATGTTTAGTGGAGACTTTGTTTTCAAATTATCTATAGGTAGAACTGATTTAGGTGGAAATGATATAGATATGATGAATAGTATAAATGCTTTATTAGATAGTGAGTTACCCAAAGAATTAATTATTTATCCAGGGCATGGAGATAAAACTACATTAAAATTTGAAAAAGAAAATAACCCTTATTTATAGTGGTTATTTTTTTATTTTATAAATATTATTGACATAATATAAAATTCGAGTTATTATGTTAGTGTGTTAGTTGAGTAACATACTATTTGGAGGTTAATTGTGAAAATAGATAATAATAACGAAATACCACTTTTTATACAAATTGCTAAAGAATTATCAGATTCTATTATTATGGATATTTTTATTGAAGAAACACAAATTCCTTCAGTAGCTGATCTTTCCACCTTTCTTAATATAAATCCAGCTACTGTATTAAAAGGAGTTAATATTTTAGTAGATGATGAAATAATTTATAAAAAAAGAGGAGTTGGAATGTTTGTTAAAAGTGGAGCGAAAGCAAAATTAATAAAAAAAAGGAAAGAACAATTTTATGAAATGCATATAAAAGAAATTATAAAGGAAGCTAAAAGATTAGATATCAAAACTAATGAATTGGTAAGTATAATTGAAGGAGGAATGAATAATGAATAAAATAATAATTAAGAATGTTTCTAAAAAATATGGGAATAAGTTTGCCCTTGATAATGTTTCAGTAGATTTTAAGAAAAATAAAATATATGGTTTGCTAGGTAAAAATGGAGCTGGAAAATCTACTTTGATAAAAGCAATTGGGAATAGAATTAATCTGAGTGATGGTGTTATAAGTGTTGATGGTAATTCCAATTTACAGGATTTAAAAGTATTAGAAAAATTATATATAATGAATAATGCCTCCCCACTATTAAATACTAAAGTAAAAAAATTGTTTAAATCAGTAAAAACTTATTTGAAAAATTTTGATTTAGATTATGCTTATAAACTAGCTGATTTATTTGAATTAAATATAGATCAAAGTACTAAAAAATTATCAACTGGGTATCAAACAATAACTAAATTTATAGTTGCGATTAGTAGTAATGCTGATTATATATTTTTAGATGAGCCAACTCTTGGTCTAGATGTTATTCACCGTGAATATGTATACAAAGTTATAATGGATATGAATATAAAAAAAGAAAATACGATTATAATTTCAACTCACATTATTGATGAAGTAGAAAAAATATTAGAAGATGTAGTCATTATCAATAACGGAAAAATAATAATTAAAGATAATATTGATAATCTTAGAACTAGTTATTATGAATGTTCTGGAGATATTAATAGTATTGATGCTTATATGAAAGATAAAGAAGTTATTAGTTCTAGAGTAATGGGGAATTTAAAAAATATTTGTATTAAAGGTGAAATGCCTGATAAGGAAGTAACGAATATATCTATTAATTCAGTTAATTTAAATTATATATTTCAAGCATTAACTAAGGAAGAGGAGGATAGTAGATATGAAATTTTTAGCAGTTTATAAGCTCACTTTAAAAAGAAAGATATTTATCGCAATATTTGCTTATTTAATTTTATCAATGTCATTAATGATGGGTGGAAGTGTTGGAATATTTTTAAATACACCATCTAATATTACGATGGTTGGATTTGATTCTATGATGCATATATTTTTATTCATAATAACTATCTTAATGAGTAGTGAACTTAATTTTAGTATTCAAAACAACTGTAATAAAATTACTTTTCTTAAAGGGTATGTATTATCACTATTAACTTGTGCTTTTATTTTTGCTTTTATATCGGTTGGATTTGATTATATATTAAATGTATTTAAAATAGAAGCTACTACTATAAATTATAGTATTTTAAAAAATGATTCTATTTTAGAGTATTTAGAACAGCTTTTATTTTCATTTAGTATTAATCTTATACCAGTATCACTAGGATTAATTGTAGCGGGATTTCATGCTAAAAGTAACCTATATTTAAAAATTGTGACATATATATCAGGACCTATCATTTTAATAATGACACTTAATAATTTATTTTCGAATCCAGAATATATGAATAATTTAATAGATTTTATTCATATTCTAGTTAATAATAATTTTATATTATGTATATCTAATATATTAATGGTATTAGTATCAACAATAATATTTTGGTTATTTATAAGAAAATTAGAACTAGATTAAACAATATTCATATTGTTTTTTTTAGAAGTAATTTTATAAATAAAATAAGTATATAATTTATAAAGTATTTGACAATGTAAAAATTATAGTGTATAAATACTCTAGTAAAGGGATGTGAATTATGGCTAAAAATTTAATTATAGTGGAGTCACCTAGTAAAAGTAAAACAATAGAAAAATATTTAGGAACTGATTATAAAGTGTTATCTAGTAAAGGACATATAAGAGATTTATCTACTAAGGGTAAATTTGGTTTAGGAGTAGATGTTGATAATAATTTTGAACCAACTTATAGTACTATTAAGGGTAAGAAAAAAGTAATTGATGAATTAAAACGAGAAGTTAAAGCTAGTGATTATGTTTATCTGGCAACCGATCCCGATCGTGAGGGAGAAGCGATTAGTTGGCATTTATTTGATGCTTTAAAATTAAATGATGACAATTACAGTCGTATTGTATTTAATGAAATAACTAAAAAAGCTGTAGTAGAATCTTTTGATCATGCACGTAAAATAGATATAAATTTAGTTAATTCACAAGAAACAAGAAGAATATTAGATCGCATTATTGGATTTAGATTATCTAAATTAGTTCAATCTAAAACTGATGGTAGTAGTGCTGGTAGAGTACAAAGTGTAGCTTTAAAATTGATTGTTGATCGTATGCGTGAAATCGAAGCTTTTAATATAGAAGAATATTATACAATTAAAGCTTTCTTTAATGAGTTTGAAGCTGATTTGTTTAAATATAAAAATAAAGATATTGAAATTAAAACAGAAGTTGAAGCAAATGATATTTTATCAAAATTATCTAATTCATTTACTATCGATAGTGTTGATAAGAAAAATAAAGCGAAGAAATCTAAGTTACCTTTTATAACAAGTACTCTTCAACAAGAAGCAAGTTCTAAACTTGGATTTAATGCAAAGAAAACTATGAGTGTAGCTCAAAAGTTATATGAAGGAATTCAACTTGAAGATGAAACAGTTGGGTTAATAACTTATATGCGTACAGATTCAACACGTTTAAGTGATGATTTTATCGCAAGTACTTATAAATTTATAGAAAGTAATTATGGTAAAGAGTATATTGGTTTTGCTAGAACACCTAAAAAGAAAGATAATACTCAAGATGCCCATGAAGGGATTAGACCAAGTAGTATTATGCGTGAACCGATTAAAATTAAAAAATATTTATCAGATGATGAATATAAATTATATCGATTAATCTACATGCGTGCCTTAGCAAGTTTAATGAAAGAAGCTAAAACACTTAATACTACTATTATTTTAAATAATAATGATTATAGTTTTAAGACTACTGGTCAAATTATTGTATTTGATGGTTATTTAAAAGTATATGGTGATTATGAATCTACTAAAGATAAAACATTACCACCACTAGATACTTATAAAAGTAATATTATTGTTTCTAATGAAATAATTAGTGAACAACACTTTACTAAGCCACCAGCTAAGTATAATGAAGCAAGTCTTATTAAGGCACTAGAAGAACTTGGAATTGGTAGACCAAGTACATATGCGACTATTATAGATAATATTAAAGCTCGTGGATACGTAAGTGTAGTAGAAAAAAGATTTGATCCTACTGAAATAGGAGTAGAAGTAACAGATAAACTTCAAGTATGTTTTAATCATATTATTAATGTTGAATATACAGCTAATATGGAAAAAGATTTAGATGAAATCGCAGAAGGTAATATTGTTTTTACTGATACTCTTCGTGATTTTTATAATGAATTTGAACCAGCGATTAAAGATGCTTTTGATAAATTAGAAAAAAAAGAAGCTGAGAAAACAGGTGAAATGTGTCCAAATTGTAATAGCGAATTAGTAATCAGAAAAGGAAAATATGGTGAATTTGTCGCATGTAGTAATTTTCCAACTTGTAAATATATTAAGAGTGAACCAAGGGAAGATAGTATAGTTTGTAAATGTTCAAATTGTGACGAAGGTAATATTGTTGAAAAGAAAACACGTCGTGGTAAAATATTTTATGGATGTGATAATTATCCTAAGTGTAAGACTGCTTACTGGGATAAACCAACAGGTGAGACTTGTCCAAATTGTAGTAAAGCCTTAGTTATAACTAATAAAAAGATTACAAAGTGTAGTGAATGTGATTATGAAAAATAGTAGAGTTCTACTATTTTTTTATATTCATTTGTGATAAAATAATTTTGAGGTGATACTATGGTTTATACTTCTATTGAAAATAAGAAGATTAAGGAATTGAAAAAGTTAAATACTAAAAAATATCGTAAAAATACTAATAGTTTCTTAATAGAGGGTGAACATTTAGTATTAGAAGCATTTAAAACGGGAGTACTTAATGAATTAATAGTTAGTGAAGATAGTTCTTTTAAACTGGATATTAAAACAAGTGTGATGAGTAAACAAGTACTTAAATATATAAGTGAAATGGAAACACCACCATTAATAATGGGTGTTTGTAGTTTATTAACTGAAGAGATAAAATATGATGGCAATATATTATTACTTGATAATATTCAAGATCCAGGTAATTTAGGAACAATTATAAGAAGTGCAGTAGCTTTTAATATTAAAAATATTATTATGAGTAATGATTGTGTTGATATATATAATTCTAAAGTATTAAGATCAACACAAGGAATGCTTTTTAAAGTTAATTTTAAATATACTGATTTATTAGATGAAATAAATAAATTAAAAAGTAATGAATATAAAATACTTGGTACTAAAGTAGATAATGGTACTGATATTAATGAATATAAAAAACACTCTAAAATTGCTTTAGTTATGGGTAATGAAAGTAGTGGAGTTAGTAAACAGATATTAGAAAATTGTGATAATTATGTTTATGTTAGAACAAATGAAGAGTGTGAATCTTTAAATGTTGCGGTCGCAACTAGTGTTATTCTTTATGAATTAGATAGGAAGTAGTAATGGAATTTAAGTATATAGGAGATATTGTTAATACACATGGTATTAAAGGTGAAGTAAGAATTTTAAGTGATATAAAATTTAAAGAAGAAATTTTTAAAATAGGAAATATATTTTATGTAGGAAGTAAAAAAACTAGTTTAGAAGTAACTAGTCATAGAGTACATAAGGGTTATAATATGGTTACTTTTAAAGGAATTACTAATATAAATGATGTTTTAGTTTATAAAGGAGAGAAAGTGTATATTGATACTAATAGTGTTGAGATAGATGGATACTTTGGGGATGAGTTAATTGGTATGGAAGTTATATTTAATAATGAAGTACTAGGTAAAGTTAATAATATATTAAAAAGTAAAGCTCATGATATTATTAGTGTTGTTGGAGATAAAAAATGTTTAATACCAGATGTAGATAATTTTATTAAAGAAGTTGATTTTGATAAAAAAATAATTTTAGTTGAAAATGTTGAGGGACTTATAAATGAAAATTGATATTTTAAGTTTATTTCCAAGTATGTTTGATGGTTTTTTAACAGAGTCAATAATAGGAAAAGCAATAAAGAATCAATTAGTAGAAATTAATGTTATTAATTTTAGGGAATATTCACTTGATAAGCATAAAAAAGTAGATGATTATCCTTTTGGTGGAGGTAGTGGAATGGTTTTAACACCACAACCTATCTTTGATTGTATAGAAGCTATTAAAACAAAAGATAGTGTAGTAGTAATGATGACACCGCAAGGAATTAAACATTCGCAAAGTAATGCGACAATTATGAGTAAATATAAACATATAATTATAATATGTGGACATTATGAGGGATTTGATGAGCGAATTAGAACTCTTGCTGATATCGAATTATCTATTGGAGATTATGTGTTAACTGGTGGAGAATTAGCTAGTATGGTTGTTGTTGATAGCATTGTAAGATTATTAGACGGTGTAATTAAAGAAGATTCTCATTATTTAGATTCATTTACTAATAATCTACTTGATTATCCAACTTATACAAGACCGGCAGAGTTTAGAGGAATGAAAGTTCCAGAAGTATTATTATCTGGTCATCACGCTAATATAGAACAATATAGATTAGAAGAACAAATAAAAAGAACTAAAGAACGAAGACCTGACTTATTAGATTAGGAGTGATATCTTGAAAAATAATTATTATAAATTAATTAAAGAAACTAATAAAAAAATTGACATAGTTAGTGATTATGAACAACTTACTAAATTATTTAATAAAGATGATAAAACACCTTTGTTATTTATAAATAATCAAATTAATACTATTTTATTAAAGAATAAAATGAAAGCTAAATTTAATAGTTATTTAAAAAAATTAGTATTAATTGCTAAAGATGTAGAAAGCTACAATAATTTTTCAATTAAAGATAAATTAGTGACAAATTTGGTAATTATAAGCGATTTAATTTTAGAAATAAAATTAAAAAAAGATATAAAGCTATATATTCCTGAAATAAAAATTGCTATTAAAGAGATAAATAAAATTATTTTAGATAATAAACTTAACAGAGTAGTTAGAAATATAGAAAATGATATTAACGAAAATTTAAATGAATTAATAATTCTTTTAACTGGTGATGAGAGTATTAAAGCTATAATCAAAAAAAGTTATATTTTAATTGCAATGTTATTAAATATAATTAAATTAAGTGGTAGTGAGGATGATGTATTAGTATTAGAAGCAATTGAAGAAATAGAAATGTTAAGATTGCTTTTAATTAAAGAATATTCTAAATATTTAGATGAAGAATATTTATTAAAACTATTAGGTAGATTAGAAATATTAAAAGAAAAATTCAAAGGCAAAAATATTAATTTAGATAATACAATTACATTAAAATTATCAGAAATAGAAAAATCAAAAACTAGATAATGTTGTTGCAAATGATATAAGAATGTGCTATAATTTATTCTGTACTTAATCCGCTGTCAATAGATATGATTATAGTTTATAAAAAAGGAGCGATAACTATGAATATTTTAGATCAAATTACTAAAAGTCAAATTAGAACTGATTTACCAGCATTCCAAGTTGGGGATACAGTTATAGTTGGTGTTAAAGTTGTTGAAGGTAACAAAACTAGAACACAAGAGTTTAAAGGTTTAGTTATGGCTATCCAAGGTCGTGGAATTGGAAGAACATTTATTGTTCGTAAAATTTCTGGTGGTGTAGGAGTTGAGAGAACTTTCCCAATGAACACTCCATTAATCGAGTACGTTACTGTTGAACGTAAAGGTAAAGTGCGTCAAGCTAAACTTGGATATGTTAGAAAATCTATTAAACAAGTTAAGATTAAAGAAAGAAACTAATAAGACGTATGTCTTATTTTTTCTTAGGAAGAGGAATATATGAAATTTTTAAAAGAGTTATATCCATATGTCTTGATAATAATAATAATATTATTAATTAGAACTTTCATAGTTACTCCTGTTAGAGTTGATGGAATTAGTATGGAAAATACATTATTTGATGGTGATATTTTATTATTAAATAAGTTAGATAGAGACTATGATCGTTTTGAAGTAGTTGTAGTTGATATTGAAACTAGTAGTAATGATATTATTAAAAGAATAATTGGAACACCTGGAGATAGTATAAAATATATAAATGATACATTATATATAAATGATCAAAAAGTAGATGAGGACTTTTTAAAAACAGATACACCTGATTTTTCACTAAGTGATATTGGTTATAAAACAATACCTGATGGTTATTATTTTATTGTTGGAGATAATCGTAATGATTCAAGTGATAGTAGAACTATTGGTTTAATTAGTGAAAAAGATATTAAAGGAAGCGCATCTTTTGTAATATATCCTTTTAATAAGTTTGGAAATATTAAATAGTCTTGTTATAGACTATTTTTCTTGTTATAATTAGTTTATAAGAATAGAAGGTGTACTAATGGATAATAAAGGATTTACTGTAGTTGAATTGATTGTTTCATTTTCAGTAACACTAATAGTAGTTATATTATTATTTAATATAATTCTTAGTGTAAGAAATATTTATGTTAATGATGGAATTAAAACTGAGTTATTAATAAAGCAGTCTATTATTACTGAAGAAGTGGTAGATGCTGTTTATAATGCTGAATTAAAAACTATAACTGCTTGTACTAATATAAAAAGTTGTTATAATTTAACTTATAGTGATGGAGAAACTACTACTATATCATATAATGAATCTACTAATATATTTCAAGTAGGAGATTATAAAACTGAATTGATTAGTGCCAGTATTCCAGGAAATTTTGTTATTAATAGTGAAACATTTGTCGCTGATGATATAGATGATAAAGATTCATTATTAATTTTAGAATTCCCAGTTACTCATGAATTAGTAGAAGGTGACTTCGGAGTAAAAGCATCAATGATTTATAAAAGTTCAGAAATTTTAGTAAATAATTAAACATAAGGATAATATCTTATGTTTTTTTATTTGACTTATAAGATATGATTTGTTAGTATAAGTGCTAATAAAAGGGATGAAACGTGATGAAAACATTTGAAATAAATAGTTTGTTTAATTTTATGGATAAATATGAAAAATATAAAGAAGATATATTTGAATGTTTCATAGAATTTTACGGTGAAGAACATAGAGTATATATAATGGATAAATTAACTAATGTAAATATTCATTATCAAAAAATAGAAATTAATTCTAATGTACAACACTATAATTTTATTTGTAACTTCTTAGAAAATTTGTTAGAAGCAGAAAATTTGAATAAATTTAATCAACTACTTACTCAAAATAGTTATAAATGTATAAATGAAAGTGAAGTTAGTAATTACTTACTTTATTACCAAAATAAATTAATCTTAGAAAATGAAAAGGTAAAAATTATAAAAAAATATTATAATCACTTGCTTAAAAATACTAATAATGAAAACAATAAAAATCAGTTCCAAAAAATATTAAGTTTATTTATATTAGATGAGGACTTTATTAATTTACTTACTGCAACAGCAAGTAATGAAATTGAAGAAGAAGATATTATAGAAACATTAAATTATTACTTTTCAGATACTGCTTATAATAATAGCGGATTAATTTTATTTAGAGAAAATAAAAATGATATATTTCTATCTCCAACTAAAGGAATAGATGTAGAAGCTAATTTAATACATGAACTTAATCATTTATTTATTGATGGAGAAGACTATCTCGAAGAAGGTATTATAGAAATAATTAATGAAGCTATTAGTCAGGAAATATTGAAGATTATGAAAAATAAAGGAATAAATTTAGTTCTTACTGATATAGCTAATGATTATAACTTATATAGAGATAGTATTTATTTAGTTGATAAATTAATTAAAAATTTACCAAGTGAATTATTAGTGGATTTTAAAAATATGGTTAGTGATGATTTTAATAATGATCAACTACTTTCTAATTGTAAGGAAAAGTTAGGAAATAATTTAGTGGATAATATTATAGAACTTTTAAATAAAGAAATAAATATTATAGAACTACTGGGGACTAAAGAATCAAAAGTTGATTTAACAAATAAAGAAAATGAAATCATATTATTAAAAGAAAAAATAGATACAGATTTTAATAATATAATAGGAGACAACAATGAGAGATTTAACACTAAAAGAAATGTTTGATATTGAATCAAATTTTATAAAACAAAGTAGTCAAATATATGAATGCTTTGTAAAGTTTTATGGTGAAGAACACCGTGAATATATTATGAATAAATTTAATAATACTAATTTTTATTTTACTAATTTCAATATTAACTCCAAATTAGAAAACTATAAATATTTAGAATTAATATTAAGTGAATTGTTAAATAGAGAAAGTCTTTTAGAATTTAACAAATTATTGTATGATCGTGGTTATAAATCATGGACAATAGATTATATAGAAAAAGAATTATTAAAATTAGAAGAATTAATTTGTGAAGAACAAACTAATATATATAAAATTACTGATAAATGTTTAAATATATTTTATAGAGACAATGATAAAAGTCTTGTTCAAAAAATATTAGAAATATTTTTAACTAATGAAGAATTTATGAATTTGTTAGAACTAGAAAAAGAAGAATCAAATAATATTATTAAAAATTATAATTTTTATATGTCAGAAGACGAGATGGAAAGTATAGGAATAAATTATTATGATGGTGTAAAAAATAATATTTTTATAGGTAGTACAACAGGTATGTCTTTAACAGAAGCACTAATACATGAACTTAATCATAACTTTATTAATCAAATAGATAATAATCTATTTGTTACAGAAATGGAATGTGAAGTAATTAATGAAGCACTTACTTATAACATTTTAGAATTGTTAGAGGAAAATAATATTAACTTATTACCGCTAGAATTATATGCTGAAAGTTCTGTTTATGAAAATCATACAGATTTATTTGAATTAGTAGTAAATGAGTTAAAAAATGAATTGTTTTTAGATTTTAAAGATATTATTAGTAAAAATAATTCAACTGACTATTTATATAGAACATTTGATAAAATGGGATTTGAAAATTATCAAAAATTATCAACTTTATTATTAAAAGATATAATTCTTGTTAAAGAATTATATAAAGAAAATATTAGTGATTTAGAAATTGATATTATAAATGTAAAAAGAAAGCAATTAAGACTAGAATTAGAGATAATAAATAATTGTATAAAAAATAATTTAAATATAAAAAGATATTAATTAATATTAATATCTTTTTATATAATAATAGAGTAATATTTGATATTTTTAGTGATTAATATAAAAGATACTTAAATAAAAATATCTTTTATTTTATGTTATAATAAATTTGGATAAATAAGTAGGAGATTTAAAAAATGAAAAAAGATAATAGTACATTAATAGTAATAAGTGTGATAATGATTAGTTTAGTAGTTGTAGGATTATTAACTGTAACAAGTTTTTTAGTATATAATAATTTAAAGAAAGATAATTTAACTGATTTAAAAATTGAAGAAAAGCTAGAACTTGATTTAAATAATAGTATATGGGTTTCTGAAAAAGATACAATGTTTGAATTTTTTAATAATGAGTTTAGATGGTATCAAAGTATAGATAATGTATTTGATAATTATTATAGTGGTAATTTTCAAGTTATGCGTGGAGAAGAAGCATATAATTATTTGACTACAGAACTGAATGAATATGGAATTACCAAAAATGAGTTAGATAACTATTTTGAAAGAAATAGTAATTCTGATGATTATAATTTAGATAATTTAATTTATCTTGAACTAACTAATGAAAGTGTTATGATTGATGGTAAAGTAGAGGATATGAATAATCAACTATCACATTATTTTGGTTATGTAATTGATTATGAAAGTAGTTTAGATATAGTTAATATGAATACTGGTACTAAGTTATTATTTCATTTAGAGGAGTATTATAAATAAAATAAAATTAGGAATTATTCCTAATTTTTATTTTAAATATGATATAATTATAATAGTCAAATAGAAAAGAGTGAGTTTATGAAAATTAAAACAATTGATGGTAATGAAGCAGCTAGTCATATAGCTTATGAATTTAGTGATGTGTGTGGTATATACCCAATTACACCATCTAGTCCTATGGCAGAACACATTGATGTTGATAGTAGTAAAGATAGAAAAAATATATTTGGAATGAATGTAAATGTTGTTGAAATGCAAAGTGAGGGTGGAGCTGCTGGATTAGTGCACGGTTCACTTCAAGCAGGTGCTTTAACTAATACTTTTACAGCTAGTCAAGGATTGCTTTTAATGATTCCCAATATGTATAAAATAGCAGGTGAAATGTTACCTTGTGTTTTTCATGTGGCTGCTAGAAGTTTATCAACACATGCGTTAAGTATATTTGGAGATCACCAAGATATATATGCTACACGTAGTACAGGTTTTTGTATGTTAGCTTCATCTTCAGTTCAAGAAGCTCATGATTTAGCTCTAGTATCACACCTTTCTACAATAAAATCCAGTTTACCTTTTACTCATTTCTTTGATGGTTTTAGAACTAGTCATGAACTTAATAAAATTAATCTTCTTGATAAAAAAGATTATCTACATTTAGTAGATTTTAAAGCTATAGAAAGGTTTAGAAATAATTCTCTTAATATAAATAGACCAGTTATGCGTGGAACGGCTATGAATGATGATATCTATTTTCAAAATACAGAAGCTCGTAATAAATATTATGACAGAGTTCCTAATATAGTTGAATATTATATGGATGAAGTAAATAAAATTTGTAAAACTGATTATAAGCCATTTAATTATTATGGAAGTAATGAAGCAGAAAAAGTTATTGTCGCAATGGGAAGTGTTTGTGAAACTATTAAAGAAACAATAGATGACTTAAATAATAACGGATATAAAGTGGGACTTATTGAAGTTCATTTATACCGTCCTTTTAGTAAAGATCATTTATTAAAAATAATTCCAACTAGCGTAAAAAAAGTAGCAGTTTTAGATAGAACTAAAGAAGCTGGTAGTTTAGGTGAACCTCTTTATTTAGATATAAAAGCAATATTAACTGAAATTGATGTAGTTGGTGGTAGATATGGTTTATCAAGTAAAAATACAACACCAAATCAAATAAAAGCAGTTTATGATATGTTAGATAATCCTAAACATAATTTTACAATAGGTATTAATGATGATGTTACAAATTTAAGTTTAGAAATAAATAAAGAATATAAACTTAAAGCAAGTAATGAAACTTTAATCTATGGATATGGTTCAGATGGAATGGTTAGTGCTAGTAAATCTATTATTAAAATAATAGGGGAAAATACTAATAAACAAGTTCAAGGATATTTTGAATATGATTCAAAAAAATCTGGTGGAGTAACAGTTAGTCATCTAAGATTTAGTGATAGTAAGATAAGGTCTACTTATTATGTAGAAAATCCTAGCTTAATAGTAGTTACTAAAGAGAGTTATTTAAATAAATATGATATGTTTGATAATTTAGTAGATAATGGTAATGTAGTAATTAACACAAGTAAATCAGTAGAAGAATTAATTACTTTACTACCTAATAAAGTAAAAAATATACTTGTTAAAAAACATGCCAATATATATATAGTTGATGCTTATAAATATGCTAGTGAAATAGGATTAAATAATAAAATAAGCACAATTATGCAAAGTATTGTTATGGCATATTTGAACGATATTGATTATAATATTGCGATAGAAAAAATGATTGAATTTGCTAAAAAGGTTTATGCTAAAAAAGGAGAAAATATTTTCTTAGCAAATAGTGAAGCTATTAGAAATGCTAAAAGTTTATTAGTTAAAATAAAATTAGACGATAATAAATTAGAAGAAGAAGTAACTAATTTTAATTTATTTGAAAAAATGAGTCATCGTCACGGGAATGATATTAAAGTATCTGAATTAAATCCAGACGGAACATTTGAAGCTAATACAACTAAACTAGAAAAAAGAATGATTTCTCAAGTAGTTGCAAAGCTTATTAAAGATAATTGTATAATGTGTTCGCAGTGTTCACTAGTTTGTCCACATGGAGTTATAAGACCATATTTATTATCTAATGAAGAATATGAACAAGCTCCAACAATTATTAAAGAAAGATGCACTAGACCATTTGAACCTAATTTAAAAGACAATTACTATTTCACGCTTGGGATATCTGTTAAAGATTGTACTGGATGTGGAGTATGTATTAATACATGTCCTGGTAAAATGAATAATAAAGCTTTAGAATTTAGCGATTTAGATGCTGAATTAAATAAT
This sequence comes from uncultured Muribaculaceae bacterium, assembly GCA_964369865.1. Lineage (GTDB taxonomy): Bacteria > Bacillota_I > Bacilli_A > RF39 > UBA660 > MGBC107952. The sequence continues at coordinate 23,874 of CAYJFL010000016.1, forward strand.
AAAGAACAAGATATATTTGATTATTTAAATAAATTTATTAAAAATAAAGATATAGTTAATAAAACTACTATTAAAGGTAGCCAGTTAAGAGAACCTAAATTTTGTTTTTCTGGAGCATGTAGTGGATGCGGTGAGACACCATATGTTAAATTATTAACACAACTACATGGCGATAATATGATAATTGCTAATGCAACAGGGTGTTCATCAATTTATGGAGGTAGTGCTCCAAGTAGTCCGTATAATATACCATGGGCATCATCATTATTTGAAGATAACGCAGAATATGGATTTGGTATGCATATTGCTAATACAACTATTAGAAATAGAATTGAAAAAATAATGAGGGAAAATTTAGATAATCCCAATAAGGAATTATTTGCTAATTGGTTAAATAATAAAAATTGTATTAAAACTACTAAAGAAGTCTATGAAAAATTAGATTATACTAGTGTACCTGCTGAATTATTAAAACTTAAAGATTATATTAAAGCTAGTAGTGTTTGGATATTAGGTGGAGATGGATGGGCTTATGATATTGGATTCAGTGGAATTGATCATGTATTAGCTACTAATGAAAATATTAATATACTAGTTTTAGATACTGAAGTTTATTCTAACACCGGAGGACAAATGAGTAAATCAAGTCCAACTGGGGCTTTAGCTCAATTTGCAGCAAGTGGTAAAAAAACTATAAAAAAAGATTTAGCGAGAATTGCTATGAGCTATCCACATGTATATGTTGCTCAAACAAGTTTAGGAGCTAATATGATTCAGACTATTAAATGTTTAGAAGAAGCTGCTAATCATGATGGACCATCAATTATAATAGCTTATACTCCTTGTATATCTCATGGATTAAAAGGTGGAATGCAAAATTCAGTTTTATCTAGCAAAATGGCAACACAGTGTGGATACTTTCCTACGTTTAGATATAATCCAAATACTAAAAAGTTTACTCTTGATAGTAAGAATGTAGATTTTGATAAATATTATGATTACTTAAGCTCACAAGCTAGATATTCTAATTTAGAAAAAGTTAACAAAGAAAAAGCTATAGAATTATTAGAACTTAATAAGACTACTGCAATGGATAAATATGAATATTATAAATTAATGGAAAAAGTTACTAATGAATAGTAGCTTTTTTATATTATAAA
>CAYJFL010000017.1:0-21679 GCA_964369865.1 uncultured Muribaculaceae bacterium
TTTTGGTACCATATTTGGTTCCTTTTTCAATGTAGTAGCATCAAGAATGCCTGAGGGGAAATCAATTGTTAATCCACCATCACATTGTACTAATTGTCAAAAACAATTAACACCAAGTGAGTTAATCCCAATAATTTCATATATAATTCAAGGTGGTAAATGTAAAGGATGTAAGACTAAATTTTCTTGTATTCATCCTTTATATGAATTAATGTGTGGACTATTATTTATGGGTTCATATATAATCTTTGGTTTTAACTTTGAATTATTAATAGCACTAACATTTATTTCAATATTATTAATATCAGTAGCTAGTGATTTCTATTATATGGTTATTCTAGATGAAGTATTAATTTTTGGTACAGTACTATTATTAATTGAAATATTATTATTTAAAGGAATAGATGAATTTATTGCTTCAATAATTGGTGGAATTATAGCTTTTACAGTAATGTTTTCCATTAAACTACTTGGCGATTTTATGTTTAAAAAAGAAAGTATGGGTGGAGGAGATATTAAGTTACTATTTGTATTTGGACTAGTACTTAAAGCTCCGCTCGCATTAATTTCTATATTTTTAGGAAGTATAATAGCATTACCTATATCTTTAATTATCTTAGTAAAAAAGAATGATCATGTAATTCCATTTGGACCGTTTTTGAGTCTAGCAGCAATAATGATTTATTTTTCTAAAATAGATTTTGATTTGCTAATGGATATTTTAATAATAAAATAAACATCATAATTGATGTTTTTTTTACAAAAAAGAAGTAATATAATTACTTCTAAAATAATAGTTCTTCAACATCGTTGTTATTATCGATGAAACTATTAAAGTTAATATTATGTATACTATTTTCATTAGTATTTCTTACAGAATTATCAGCTACAGGAACTGGTTGTTCTATAATTGGAGTAGGAGTTACTATAGTTGGTTCACTATTAATAGTTTCTATTATAGGTGCAACTTGAGTAGGTGCAGCATTTACAGCTTCATTAATATTATTTACTGTTGGTATAATACTAGTTGCTTCCTCTTCAGTAATATTATCGTTTTTATTTAAATGGTTATTAGTTTCAATTGCTTCTTGTGTAAATTCAATTGCATGTTTTAAATCATATGCTGATTCATTTTTATCTTTTAAGTCATCACTATCTAATTCTATTAATCTTAATAATTCTTCAAATGTAGTCATACCACCAGCTACTTTTTCAAGACCATCTTGAAGTAGAGTAGTAACACCAGATTGATATACTAAATGTCTTAATTGATCTTTACGAATATTATTACTTATAGCATCTCTAATATCTTGGTTAATAACAAGTACTTCATGAATAGCAATTCTTCCTCTAAATCCGTTAGAACAATGTTCGCAACCATTAGATTCATATACATTTTCAATATCCATATTTAATACTCTTTTATATAATTTTTTCTCATAATCATTAGCGGGACGTTCTGTTTTACAGTGTTCACATAATTTACGAGCTAGTTTTTGTGAAATAATTCCTTCTAAAGCAGAACCAAGCAAATATCTTTCAACATCCATATCAAGTAAACGTTCAATTGTATTTAATGAGTTATTTGTATGCAGTGTAGATAAAACTAAGTGTCCAGTAATAGAAGCTCTAACGGCAATCTTAGCCGTTTCAGTATCACGAATCTCTCCAATCATAATAATATTTGGATCCTGACGTAATATAGAACGTAGGGCACTAGCAAAAGTAAGACCAATTTCACTATTAGTTTGAACTTGGTTAACACCTTTAACATCCATCTCGATTGGATCTTCTACTGTAATTATATTTGTATCTTCACGATTTAATCTTTGTAAGACACTATATACAGTAGTAGACTTACCACTACCAGTAGCCCCAGTAACAAGAATAATACCGGAAGGAGTACTTATCATTTTTAATACTTTTTTTAAATTACTATCACTAAATCCTAATGAATCAACACCAGCTACACTCATTGAATAATCTAAAATACGAATTACGACTTTTTCACCTTCATTAGTTGGAAGAGAAGAAACACGCAAATCAAGTTCTCGATCTTGAATTTCTGCTTTAATAGCTCCATCTTGAGGTAATCTAGATTCAGTAATATTCATTCCAGCCATAATTTTAATACGTGTAACCATATTCTTTTTAATAGTATTTGGAACTTCAGCATAATCAACTAATGTACCATCAACACGAATACGTACTTTCATTAATTCTTCTTGTGGGTCCAAGTGAATATCACTTGCCCCTCTGTCAGCTGAATCTAATAATATATCATTAACTACTTCAACAACAGGCATTTTTTCAAAATCATAAACTTTAAGCATAATTTAATCCCCTTTATATATCTTTTATTCTTCTTTATTCTTCACTCGGACTAGATTTTATCCTGTATATATTATATAATATTATTAGAATAAAAACAAGCAAGAAGGGGATTAAATATTATGAAATTAAATAAAAAAGGATTCATGTTAGTAGAGACATTATTAGTAGCTGTATTCTTAGTAGCGACTTTAATATTTTTATATGTTCAATTTAATAGAGTACGAACAAGTTACAATATATCATTCACTTATAATACATCATCAAATATATATTCCACTAATACATTTTTAGATTATTTAAAAGAAAATGGCTTGACAGTAATGCATGATGAATTGAAATATAATAAAGAACAATATTATGATATATCATCGTGTGAACACCCTTATATGACTAACGTTCAGCTTTGTAAATCAATTGTTGAAAATTTAGAAATTGAAAAAATTTATTTAACTTCTAGTGACTTAATTTGGTTTAAACAAAATATTCCGGCAAGTGCCAGTAATGAAATGAGTAGATTCATTTCTACTTTAAAAGATAAAGATGGAGAAGGGAACAGACTGATTATTGAATTTAAAGATGGTACATTTGCTTCTATTTTAGCTCGTATAAATGAATTTTCATATGAAAAAAATGAATTGGTAGCAACTAACGACTTACAAGGTAAAATAGGACCAATTGATCATTTAATTGAACATTATACTTTTGAAAATGTTCAAAATTTATCTGCTTATAATGCAGCTACTCATAAATATGATTTGTCAGCTGATAAAGCAGGGGAAGTTATTGCATATTTAGATGGAACAACGTTTAGAATCCAGGCTAATGGAAAAGTTCATGCAACTAATTTAATCGGATATTATGATGGTGCTACTAATGAAATTAAATCAGCATTTGGAATTTTACCTAATTTAGAAACATTAGATATTACACATTTAGATACTAGTGCAGTAACATCTATGTATTTTACATTTGCTAATCTCCCTTTAACAACATTAGATTTAAGCAGTCTAGACACTAGTAAAGTAGTTGATATGACCAATATGTTTTATGGGATGAGAAATATGGAAAGTCTAGATGTAAGTAGTTTAAATACATCTAATGTAGTAACTACTAGTTCTATGTTTAATAGTATGCAGGAATTACGTACATTAGATATTTCAACATTTGATTTAACTAATATTGAGAATATGCAAGGAATGTTTGCTCATACATTAAAATTAGAAGAAATAAATTTAAATATTAAAACAACAACTACTAAATTAACTAATATAGATAATTTGTTTTATGACTCAAGAGTGATTGAAACAATAGATTTATCTAAATTTGATTTAACGAATGTAACAAGATCTTATCGAGTTTTAAATTCAGTACCTAATTTAACTAATGTGTACGTTAAATCACAAACAGACTATAATATTTTAAATAATAGTGAGTTAAAAGATTCACAAGTGCAAATAGAAATAAAGTAACAATATTGTTACTTTATTTTTGTATAAAAAAACAACATAATAAATTATGTTGGTAAGTTTAGGGGAAAAATAAAACTCTAAAATAATAAATTAGAGTTAAATTCTAAATGGTGTCCTGGAAGAGATTCGAACTCCTGACCGACGGCTTAGAAGGCCGTTGCTCTATCCAGCTGAGCTACCAGGACACATGTTCACCGTTCCTTGTGAACATATAAATTATATAACAAATTAAATTAATAAGCAAGACTTTTTAATGCACTTTTATAAATTTCTTCATTGTCTACTATAAATATAATTTCTTCTACATCATAATTGTCTTTAATAGAAAGAGATAATGTATATATAACTTCTTCCAAAATATATTTGCTATCTAAATCATTAAAAACATATGAATTAAAAATTATCTCCATAACATCTCCATTAACATTTACGCTATTAACTTCAGTATTACTGTTTAAATAACTCATTAAACTACCGTTATATGAGTAAGCACTAGTTAATTCATCAACGATAATCTTTATTTTTTCTCGTTCATCATTACTATAACTAGTAACAGGTACATAGTATTCATTGTCATTCCAAGTACTAATATAATAAGTAGTAACACCTGTGATATTTTTAGAAGTTTTAAAATCATACTTTTTATTAATACCGATAGTTCGGTTTAAAGTAGAAGGGAGAGTAGTTTTTGTTTTAGGAAGTAAAGTTAGTATTTCATCTTCTACATATATAATAACATTTTTTACTCCTTCTATCTCTGTTAGAGTATAAACTATTGCTTCAATCATTTTTTCTTCATATTCTTCATTAACTTCTAAAAGTTCTTTACTAAAATTAACTTTAACTAAACCATCACTAAAATCACTACTGATTATTTTAGTGTTAGATGGGATGATATTTTTAAATCCACTTGGAATATTACTTGAGGAACTACTATCATTAATTAAAAAAGTTAATAATTCTTTAATTAATGAGTTAGTTTCATTGTTTTTAACTGGAACTTTAGTTAGAGCTAATAAATTATTTTGATCAAGAAGATATATATTGTGAGTAACTTCATCTTTATTAACATAAGTTATGTCGCTGTCAAGATTATTTATTTGATAATTAATATCGGTTGGCATGATATAAATTAAAGAAATAGCCGTGATGGCACAAATTGTAATTATTATTTTTTTACTAATAGCTTTTTTTAACATTAAATCACCTAGTTAAATATATGAAAAAAACTGCAATTAATGCAGTTTATAAAGAAAGTTCTTTCAGTTTTAGTAACTCTATTACAGCGTTAGTACGTCCAATGGCACCTAATTTCTGCATTACATTAGAAATATGATTTCTAACTGTTTTTTCACTAATATTTAATATTACAGAAATTTCACTAGTAGAATTATTTTTAACTAAAAGTTCAAATACTTCTTTTTCTCTTTTTGTTAATATGCTTTTTGACACCAATTCCCTCACTTCCTAGTATGGGTATTACATTATTACTATCACCATATTTTATGTACAAATTATAAATTGGTGTCAAAAAAATAACTAAACATTTAGTTATTTTTGAAATTTAACTGTTATATACATCTTAGTTTCATATTGTTCTTGAATTAAACGCATTATATTATTAGCAACAGTAGTATTGTGTTCACTACTATTAATAGTTACAGAAATATTATTACCATCTATTAATACTACACTTTTCATCTCATAATTTTCTGTTATTAATTTTTCTAATTTTTCTTCCATACCACGTTTATTATTAATAATTTTCATTTTTTCATAAGCATTGTTTTTATCTTCAGTAGTCGCATCATTGTTAGTTAATATTTCAGTTAGGACATTTAACTCTTCAGTATATTTATCGTTAGCTTCAACACGCATAGCGGTTAAAATATCACTTTCTTGTATATCAACATTAACTTCTTCTGTTTCTAAAGAATCATCATCTATTTCTGCATTTACTAATTCAGTATAATCACTATTAGTAGAGAGTAATAGTTCACTAGGCATAGTAACGTAGTAAACACTTAGTACTAATATTAAACTAAACAATGTTAAAAACCATACACTTTTCTTATTTATCATATTTTCTCCTTTGATACTCTTAGTAAAGTATATATAAAAAAAAATAATTTATGATAATTAATTGATATTTTTAATAATTTTCTTTATACTATGTAAAGAGGTGATTAGATGTTAAAAATTAAAAATTATGATTTTGAAATTAAATCTTCAATGATGAATATTAAACAAAGAACTTATCAAGGAGAAAGTTTTGTTAGTGCTGAAATTATAGTAGACTTTTATCCAGCAATATATGAAGAAGCAATTATAAGTGGGTCAGTTACAATAACGTTGGATGCTAACAATATTAAATCTTTAAATGATTTTGAAAATAAAGAATTTAGCGGAGATATTGGTAAAGTAACATTATCTATAAGTAAAGATTCTACTTGGGAACATAAAAATTTATTCAAATATAATTTAAAATTTGATAAAAAAGAAGGAAATAAATTAAGTTTTAGTATGAATGGTGAAGACTGTGAAGTAGAGTCAGTAGCTACAATTGTAAGTTTATTTTCAACTAATGTAGATAAATTAAGCGATGTATTTGATATGAGTGATTTTTATGATGTTTATACTGAGAAAACAGTTGGAACATCTATTATTAGAAAATATATAGCTAAAAAGTAAATGTTTTTAAACTATTTACATATATTATAATAATTAACATTATTATTGACATTGAATTATTTTTATATTACAATGTTAATGCAATGTTAATTGGGTCTATAGCCAAGTGGTAAGGCGTGGGACTGCAACTCCCTGATCGTTGGTTCAAATCCGACTAGGCCCTCCAATTTGTAATAACTAACTAGAAATAGTTAGTTTTTTATTAATTTGTATTATAGATATAAATATGATAATATATAAAAGCAGATTTTAAAGAGGAGACATAATGAATAACAAGAGAATTGAAACAACAACTGGGGAATTAAATGGTTATGATGAACAAAAAGAGTGGTTAATATCTATTGAAGATGTAGTTAATCGACTTGCTACATTATCGTTAGGTAATGAGGAAGACTTTGAAATTAAATCAGTAATACTAATGAATGCTATTAAAAATAATAATTTATTTCTTTATGATGATAAAAGATGTGTTCCTCTAACTGGAGGTTCAATATTATATACGTTTGATGAGGTAAAATTAGTGACGGAATGTATTGAAGAACGAATGAATTTAGATACTAAAGACTTTATTACTAATTTAATTTCTAATAGTTTAAATTATCAACATAAATTATAAAAACGAGTGATCGTTTTTATTTTTTTATCATTAATATTTTACTTTACATTTTAATTATAATATCTTAATTCATTTTTAAAAAATAAGGTAAGTTAGTTGAACAAAATTAGAAAATAAGGTATACTTAGAAAGTAAAATATTTGGGGGTTCGAAATAGTGAAGAATTTTATAAATCAATTAAAAAGGGCAAAAGGATGGTTGTTAATCATGTCAGTTGTCTTTATATTATTAACGTTTTCAACGTTTAAATTAGTTACTTTAATTTTAAAGTTTAATAACTTTTTTAATGTTATAAGATATGGAGTAATCGCAGTATTAGTAATAATTTGGTTAATATTTACACAGCGTATTATTAAGTCCTTATTTATTAGGAAAATAAAAAGATATACGAGAATAAGTATAGTGGCTATTATATATTCTATTATTATATTAGTTGGAACATCTTATGCGGATAATGCATTGTCAAAGTTAGATAGTTTTACAGCAACTAAAACTACATTTTCATCTAGTATTGTAGTAAATCAAGATGATAGTGCTGATAGTGTTGAGGATATAGAAGATTATACTATTGGTATGTTAAATGATACTAATAGTGTTGATGGTAATCAAATACCAAAGGAAATAATAGAAGAGGAAAGTTTAAAAAATGAAATAGCTGAATATAGTGATTATTTAAGTTTGCTTGAGGCATTAATAAATGATGAAGTAGATGCTGTTTTTCTTCCTACAAACTATGTTACTATGTTTGAAATTGCCCCAGGGTATGAAGAAATTGGATCAACTACTAAAATTATATATACTAAAGATAAAGAAGTAGAAGTAGAAAAAAGAGCTTCTAAAGATCTATCTGAGCCATTTACAATATTATTAATGGGAGTAGATGGAGTAGGATACGATGTATCTGGTGGATCATATAATGGAGATTCTTTAATGTTAATAACATTTAACCCAACTACACTCAGTACAACAATGATGAGTATTCCACGTGATACTTATGTACCAATATCTTGTTTTGCTAATAATAAAAAGAATAAAATAACTCATGCAGCTTGGTATGGTGAAGATTGTATGATTGAAACTATTGAAGATTTTACAGGAATTGAAATAGATTATTATGCTAAAATAAACTTTAAAGGAGTAGTTACGTTAGTAGATACTCTGGGTGGTATTGATGTTAATATACCAATTGGATTTTGTGAACAAGACTCTAATCGTGATTTTGTAAATTTACAATGTTTAGATGCTGGGGAGCAAACTATAAATGGAGAGGAAGCCTTAGCATGGGCTCGTCACCGTAAAAGTGCTGGATTTAATGATTTTGTTCGTGGAGAAAACCAACAAGCAGTAGTAGAAGCTATTGCTAACAAGTTATTAACTATCCGTGATATTAATCAAATATTAGAAATATTAGAAACCTTAGGAACAACAATTGAAACTAATATGACTAGTGACGAAATGCTATCATTATTCTCAGTAGCTGAAGCCGTTTATACTAAAAGTAGTGATTTAAGTAGTGATGAATTATTTTCAATTCAAAGACTTACTATTTCTGGACATGATCAATATGTATATGATTATAGTCAACTAGATGGATCAGGATCACGTATGAATTTATATAATTATGTTCCATATGAACAAAGTATTAAAGATGTAAGTGAAGCTATGAAAATTAATTTAGGATTAATTGAAAGAGAAGCAATTAAAGAATTTAGTTTCGATATAAATGAACCGTATATTGAAACTACAATTGGTGAAGGTAGTTATAGTAAAAGTTCTATTTCGTTACTTCCTAGTTTTGTAGGAGAAGATGAGAGTGTAGCTCGTTCATGGGCTAGTAGAAATGGAATGAAGTTTGTAGTTAAGGAAACTACTGGTTCAACTATTGGACAAATAGTTTCTCAAGAATTACCAGCTGGAAAAATGGATCTTGAAAATATGACAACTTTAACAGTAACTGTTGTCAAAGAGTTAAGTAGTGATAAAGAACTTGATAACGAAGATGAAGATAAAGATTCTGAAAAAGAACCAGAAACTGATACTGAATTACCAGATGAATTAGATCCAACAGTGCCAGAAGAAGAACCTACAACACCAGATGTAGAAGAACCAACGGTACCGGATACTACACCAGAAGAACCAAGTACAAGCACTGATTGTGTTCCAGGAACTCCTGGATGTTAAAAGAGTAAAAAGTTACTCTTTTTTTGTTGCATAATTTCATACACATATTATATTATTATAGTGAGGTGTTAATAATGGATATAAAAAATATTGTCAATAATAATAAAAATATTTATTCTAAACACGGTCGATTAGTAGTAAATTTTGTTGATAAAATTAATTTGAATAGTAAAATAAACAACGATAATTTATATACAAATGTTGAAACATTAAAAATAAAAAGTGGATTAGCAAGTATAATCAAGTTGAAGTTTATTAATGAAAAAATAAAATATTATCCTAAAAAAAATACAATATTAATTAATAATGCTAGCGAAATAGAAACTTACCAAAAATTAATGGAAGTTAGAAGTACTAAAGATAAAGACCATGTTGGTTTAATAAAAGATGATAACTATATAAAATTTAATGAAGGAATTACAGAATATTTAACTTTTAAGTATTTTGATGAAGCTAATTATAATAGTCCAGAATCATTATTTGCATATATTATTGATTTACTTCTTAGTGATTCATCACTTGAAAATAGTTATGTTAATGGTAATGTAGATGAATTTATAAATATGTTAAGTTCATATTCGAATTTAACAGAAACTAAAATTAAAAACATATTAAGTATGATGGATTTAGTAACAACTGAAAATAGTTATGAAGATGTAAATTATTTAATTTGTAAGATAGAAGAATTAGTTGCGATAACTTATGAGTGTAAATATGGTAGTTATGAAAATTATGATAAAATTGATGATTTGTTAAAAATATTAAGAGATAAGTATGAAAACAAGTATTGTAATGAAATAAAAAAAGTATAGAAATATACTTTTTTTCATTATATTTAATAAATATTGTTGTCAAAAAATAATATAATGTTATAATGACTAAACGAGGTGAAAACAATGGAATATCCGAATATAAAAGTTAAATATAAATTTACGATAAAATATTTTGCAGATAAACTAAAAAACACTAATAATATTTCGTTAGATAATTTTGAAAATAATATTAAAACACTAAAAGTTAATGATAACTTTAAAGCTAAAATGGATTTAAAATTTATTGATAGAGATGCAATATATAGTATAGTTAATAATGAAATTTATACTAAAAATGATAAAAATAAGGACTACTTTCGTAGTTTAATAAATATGGCTAGTTCTAATGGGGAAAAAGCAGGTTTTTATGATGGCGATAACTATAAAACTTTTAATAATGCTATCGTAACATATATTTTGAATACTTCGTTTAACATTCCATTAGATGAAAAAGAATTTATAAGTTGTAGTTATATTAAATTATTAATAGAATTAATTGGCGAAGAAAACTTATTTGACAGTTACTGGAATAATGATATTGATTCATTAGTTAATTGTAAAAAAGATTATCAAATAGATGCTAATGTATTTTATTCTTTAATATATAATATTGAAAACTGCATTAATCTATTATCAAAAAATGATTCAGAATCTAATATGTTATTAATAAAATTTAATAAACAATTAAGAGATAATTTAATAAGAATTGATAAAAAACTTGATATAAATAATGTAACGATGATTGAAAATTTATTTTATATAATACTTAATAATTTAGAATATAACCTCAATAAGAGGTTGAAATAAATAATAGTTAATGTTATAGTAGCAAGCAGGTGATTTTATGACAGAAAATGAATTAAATTTAATCAATGATAATATAGAAACTAAATTTATTAAAATTGTACTTAATTTTTACAATAATGTAATTGAATCAAACAATAATAATATAGAATTTAATAATTTAAATACTTTAATAATAGAAGATAAAAAATTTAAATTTATTAATAAATTAATTCATCAAGCATTAGCAGTATATAACCCGAAAGAAAATAAAATAGAATTATATTCTAGATTAAGTGATGAAATATTATATCATGAATTATTTCATGCTTTAACAAGCGGTTTTAATCAAGTAGCTTTTAATGAGGGAGTAACAGAACTTCTATGTGAAAAATATTTGGATAAAAAAATTAAAACTGATTACTATCCTGAGTTATTGTATGCGAGAGTATTAAGTGAAATTGTTGGGATAGATAAATTAGAAAAAGCTTATTTATCTTCTGATATAGATTTAATATATGATGAACTTTTAAAATATTATAAAGAAGATGATATTGATAAATTATTACAATTAATTGAAGAAAATTTTTATAAACATGCTAATGATAAATTTGTTGATGCAGAAGAAATGTTTAGAATTAATGAAGAAATATTAACTATGTTTAAGGTGGTATATTATAATAAATTTAAAACACTAAATAATTTTGAAAAATTTGAAATAGAATACTATAATATTGTTAAGAAATTATATTTTGAAATAAAATTAAGAGTAGTTAATCAAGACACATTTATTATGTAAGAGTATATACTGTAGTATTGACTATAGTATATATTTATAGTATATTAATAATGTAAATATTATTTAAATACAGCGATTAGGACAAGATTATTATTAATTATTTTAAAGAGAGCTAATGTTTGGTGTAAATTAGTAAATAAGAATAGTAATTACTACCTATGAGTAGAACTCGAAAGATGTTCCGGGATATATCTCGTTATTAAATTAAGGTATAAATCAGGATGGTACCGCGCCATTTAGCGCTCCTAATAAATAATATTAGGAGTTTTTTTATAGGAGGAAATATGATAAATATAAAAGAAAATGAACAATTAAATGTATTAAATCACAGTTGTGCTCATTTATTAGCACAAGCTGTAAAAAGATTATACCCAGATGCTTTATTTTGGGTAGGACCAGTAACTACTGATGGTTTTTACTATGATATTGACTTAGGTGAAGAAGTTATTAAAGAAGAAGATTTTGCTAAAATAGAACGTGAAATGAAAAAAATAAGTAAAGATGGTAAACGTATTACTAGAATTGAATTAAGTAAAGAAGAAGCAATTGATAAGTTTAGTAATGATCCATATAAAATAGATCTAATTAATAATATGCCTGAAGATGAAGTTATAACTTGTTATCAACAAGGAGAATTTGTAGACTTATGTCGTGGGCCTCATATGGAAACTGTTAAACAAATTAAACATTATAAATTATTAAAAGTTAGTGGTGCTTACTTTAAGGGTGACAGTAAAAATAAAATGTTACAACGTATATATGGTGTTTGTTTTGAAACAGCAGAAGATTTAGAAAATCATTTATACTTAATTGAAGAAGCAAAAAAACGTGATCATAAAAAATTAGGACGTGAACTTGGATTGTTTATGATGAGTGAATATGCACCAGGTATGCCATTTATGTTGCCAGCAGGTATGATTCTAAGAAATGAACTAGAAAATTACTGGTATAAGGAACATGCTAAAGAAGGATATCAATTTGTTAAAACTCCTATTATGATGAGTAAAGAATTATGGGAAGTTAGTGGTCACTGGGGTAATTATAAAGAAAATATGTATATTACTGATGTTGATGATCGTGAATATGCTATTAAACCAATGAACTGTCCAGGTGGAATGTTAATATTTAAAAACAATTTATATTCTTACAAAAATTTACCATTACGTATGGGTGAAATAGGGCAAGTACACCGTCATGAAGCGAGTGGTGCTTTAAATGGTTTATTTAGAGTGCGCACATTTAATCAAGATGATGCACATATCTTTATGACTCCTGATCAAATTGAAAGTGAAGTAGTAAGACTTATGAAATTCATTGATAGAGTGTATACTATGTTAGGTTTAACTTATAATATTGAATTATCTACTAGACCACTTGATAAATATATTGGAGATATAAAAACTTGGGACAAAAGCGAAGAAGCGCTAGCTAAAGCTTGTAAAGCAGCTGGTCGTGATTATAAAATTAATCCAGGAGATGGAGCTTTCTATGGTCCTAAATTAGATTTCCATATTAAAGATTCATTAGGAAGAGTATGGCAATGTGGTACTATTCAACTAGATATGAATTTACCTGAAAGATTTGATTTAAATTATATAGATTCTGACGGTGGTAAATCACGTCCAGTGATGTTACACCGTGTTATATTTGGTTCAATCGAAAGATTTATGGGAATTTTAATTGAGCACTTTGCTGGAGCATTTCCAACTTGGTTAGCTCCAACACAAGTAAATATTATTCCAGTTAATAATGACTATCATTTGGAGTATGCTAATGAATTATTTAAAGTATTAGAAGAAAATGATATTCGTGTTAAATTAGATGAACGTGGTGAAAAACTTGGATATAAAATGCGCGAAAGTCAAACTATGAAAATACCATATACATTAGTAATTGGTAACAATGAGCGTGATGAAAAGTTAATTACATACCGTGTTCATGGTAGTGAAAAATCTAATACTGTTACAATTGATGAATTTATTAAGCTAATAAAAAAAGATATTACTGATAAACAATTAAACAGAAATTAGCTAGTTTTGTCGAATCCAATGAATTAGATCATCGAGTGTGATATATTTTCATTGAGGTGATACTATGAGTATTATAAATGTTATTGATAATATGTTTGATGATATTATAGAGGATGTTAAAACTATAAAAAGAACTACTTATTTTAATATTAAATAAGTAGTTTTTATTTTTAGCAAATGTAAACTTCATTGACAAAAGTTCATATTTCTTATAAAATAAAAGTGAATAAAAGAGGTGAAGATATGTATCAAGAAAGTATTACATTAAATGTAAGTGAAATATTAGAAAAACAATTTAAAATTGATACTAGGGGTTATAGACCACAAGAAGTTGATAAGTTTCTTGATCTAATTATAAGTGATTATGAATCTTTTAATAAAAGAATTAGAGATTTAGAGTTAGATAAGAAAGAGATGATTGATGAAAACATTAGACTTAAACAAGAAGTTCGTGCACTTCGTACTAAGTTAGATGTTGTTAAAGAAAATAGTCGTCCTGATGTTAGTAATGCTGACTTACTTAGAAGATTATCAAGTCTAGAAAAAATAATTTATGGAAAAGATATAGATTAATATTTTGACAAACGCTGCATTCTTTGTAATGTAGAGGAAAGTCCATGCTCGCACAAGCTGAAATGTTTGTAGTGTTCGTGTATAGGGAAAAAATAACCTATAGTAGAGTTTAACTTTAACGGCGCCTCCCTTACCTAAGTCATTAGATATGGTAATAGGCTGAAAGTGCCATAGAGACGAGTCATGTAGAAATATATGAGATGGAACGCGGTAAACCCCACGAGCGAGAAACCCAAAATTGGTAGGGGAACTAAGCGAAGAGAATAACAATCTTCAATTGGATCACAATAGTGATAGATAGATGTTTGTCGCCTAGAAATAGGAACAGAACATGGCTTATAAAATATTATTTATGTTTATTACAAGGAAGGTGTAAACTTTGAAAGAAATCGGTGAAAAACTTAAGGAGACTAGAGAAAGTATTGGAGTCACCATTGAAGAGGCTAGCGAAGATTTAAAAATTAGAATTAGTCAAATAGAAAATATTGAAAATGGAAATATGAGTGCATTTAAAGATGTTTTTTCTCTTAAATATTTTATTAGAGATTACTCTAAATATTTAGGATTAGATTATGAAGAAATGGTTGATGAATATAATGAATATTTATTTGATTATACTTCAAAAATATCTTTAAAAGATATTAAACGTGCTAGTAAGAAAAAAACTAAAACAGAAATAAAAAGGATCGCATCGCCATATACAATTGAAAAAAGAACTTTTGAAATACCAAAAGGTGTAGTATATGGAGCAATTATTTTATTTATATTAACAATAGGATATTTAGCAGTAACACTTATTAATCAAGAAGAAGATGATTTTGTTGATGGTATAGTTGCTATGAATATTAACGAATAAGAAAGAGGATTTGTATGAAAATGAATTTACCTAATAAATTAACAATGGCAAGAATAGCAATGGCTTTTTTAGTTATTATTGTATTATTATTTCCTTTTGAAGCATTAGGAATTGATACATTAAATATATTTATAAATGAAACTATAATAGTTAATATTAAATATATTATAGCTGGGATATTATTTATTTTAGCAAGTATTACAGACTTTTTAGATGGATATATTGCTCGTAAGTATAACTTAATTACAGACTTTGGTAAAATGATGGATGCTATGGCAGATAAAATATTAGTTAATTCAATATTAATTATATTATCAGCTACAGGATTTGTTCATCCTATTATTACAGTTGTTATAGTTGTAAGAGATAGTATTACTAATTCTATTAAGATGGCATGTGGTAATAAAGGTAAAACTATTGCAGCAAGTAATGCTGGTAAATTAAAAACTGTATTTTTAATGGTTGGGATTGCTTTAACATTATTTTATAACTTGCCATTTGAATTATGGAACTTTAAAGTATCAGAATTCTTATTAATAATTGCAGCAGTATTATCAATTATTAGTGGTATTGAATATTATAACGTTAATAAGAAAATGTTATTTGATGAAATGAAATAGACTATAAGTCTATTTTTTTATTAACTTTAAAAAACTGTATAACAGTTTAATGATATTGGTAAAATGCTACTTACAGATTAAAACAAACAATTGTTCGTAAAAAGTGTTGACTTTTATTTTTTTATGGAGTAAAATGAACTTGTAAGTAAAATTAGTCATAAGGAGGAAAACATGGCAAAAACAACTAACGATAAAACTTTAGATCAAGTATTATCAGATATAGAAAAACAATTCGGTAAAGGTGCCGTAATGAAATTAGGTGAGAATGAAAAACGTGAGATAGATGTTATTCCTAGTGGGTCTTTATCATTAGATGTGGCACTAGGTATAGGGGGATTCCCTAAAGGGCGTATAATCGAAATATATGGACCAGAATCAAGTGGTAAAACAACATTTGCTCTCCATGCTATTGCAGAGGCTCAAAAATTAGGTGGACGTGTAGCGTTTATTGATGCAGAACATTCACTTGATCCACAGTATGCAGCTAGACTAGGAGTTAATACTAACGATTTATTATTATCTCAACCAGATAATGGAGAACAAGCTTTAGAAATTTGTGAAGCGTTAGTTCGTAGTGGAGCTATTAGTATTATTGTAATTGATTCAGTTGCAGCATTAGTACCACAAGCTGAAATAGAAGGTGAAATGGGAGATACTCATGTTGGACTTCAGGCTCGTTTAATGTCACAAGCATTACGTAAGTTATCAGGTATTATAAATAAAACTAATACTACTGCTATTTTTATTAATCAATTAAGAGAGAAAGTAGGGGTTATGTTTGGTAATCCAGAAGTAACCCCTGGTGGTAGAGCTCTTAAATTTTACTCATCAGTCCGTTTAGAAATTAGACGTAGTGAACAAATAAAAGATGGTGCAAATATCATTGGTAATAAAACTAATGTAAAAATAGTTAAAAATAAAATGGCGCCTCCATTTAAAACTTGTAGTGTAGATATTATGTATGGTGAAGGTGTAAGTCAAGAAGGTGAACTTGTTGATTTAGCTAGTAATGCAGGTATTATTGAAAAAAGTGGTTCTTGGTATGCTTATAATGGCGAAAAAATTGGTCAAGGTAAAGAGAACGTTAAAGCATTACTTAAGTCTAATAAGGCTATGAAAGAAGAAATAGAAGCTAAAGTTAGAGAATGTTATGATATTGTTATTAAACCAGAAAAAAAATAAACACAATGTGTTTATTTTCTTTTACTTCTTAAAACAAAAAAACTCTCAATTGAGAGTTAATTTATAAAATGGCGGAGTAGGAGAGATTTGAACTCTCGCGCCAGTTGCCCGACCTACACCCTTAGCAGGGGCGCCTCTTCAGCCTCTTGAGTACTACTCCGTACATCTATAATAATACCGTAATATAAAACTCATGTCAATAAAAAATAATAAAAAAATATAAAAACCATAATTATATTATTATGGTTTTTAATGGGGGATATATAAGGCATGTTTAATAATATAAATAGAATAATAAATATTCTATTCAATATAATATATGTAGTTGATAAAAATATGAATATACAATAGTTTAGTTAATGAATAGAAAGTTAATATTGTATAATATTTATAAATATAGTAATATTATATTGTAAATGGAGGAAGTAGTATGGAGAAAATAAATAAACCAATTGTCATGAATACTTATATTGATGATTCAAACAATGAGTTTTCAATATTAAATTATAATATAGATCCTAATAATCCATATGCGATTAGTCTTGGAAAAACTTTTGACAAAGATACAGATAGTAGTTATAACAATGAAAATTTAAATAATATTATAGGTGTTGAAAAGGTAGAACGTGAAGATGATTATTACAATTATTTTGTATATGGTGACAGAAGTAGTTACATATACCATTCTAATATTAACTCTGAATACATTATTAAAATTGATAGTGATTATAAGAATGCAGTCAGCGATAACTATTTAATGACTACTATAAAATTAAAACAATATCAAAATTTAGTAAATAAAACAGTATTTCCTGTTGGAATAGTTACTTATGGTAATAAAGTAGTAGGACAAATAACACAAGGTTATTTTGAACATACCCCTTTAAAAACAATTTGTGATAATTATCACTTACCAGATAATTTGAAAGCTAAAATATTTATTAAAGTAATAGACATATTAACTGAACTTAGTAGTGTAGGTATATTGTATGGAGATATTCACTCTAAAAATATACTTATAAAAGTAGATGATAAAGAGGAAATAGACGTTAAACTAATAGATTTTGATAACTCATTAATTACTTACTATGATGATATTAATAAATGTCAAATAGAGATGTTTGAAAAAATTAAAAGTCTATTACCTTTAACTATGGGACGTTATAATAAGATCCAACTTAACTTTAAAGAATATCTTAATATAGATGATTTACTAAATGATTTAAATCAAATTAGTAATGAAAAAATTATTTAAAAAAATAAAAAAAAGTATTGACTTAATATAGTCATTTATTATATAATTTATTTGTTGCCAGTAATGGTGATAACAATTATATAATGCGGATGTAGTTTAATGGTAGAACCTCAGCCTTCCAAGCTGACTACGTGGGTTCGATTCCCATCATCCGCTCCAATAAGTAATTTAGTCGAACTTTTATTAGTTCGATTTTTTATATATAACAATACTTCTATTTATTACTTCTAATTAATATAAACTGTCAATAAATATGTTATAATTAAAGTGTAATGGGTAAAGAAAAAGGGAGTATAAATGAATATAGGGATAGAAATAGATAATTTAATATCAAATTTAAATAGAAACTCAATTTATAAAGATTTATTTTACAAATTAAACATCAAAAATATTAAAGGAGATAATAATTAATGAATAGTAAAGAAGCACTGGAATTATTAAATAAATTTGATTATAACGTAAACAAAAAATGGATAGAACACTCTATTTGTGTTGGAAATTGTGCAGGTATAATTGCTAAAAATTTGAACTTAGATGAAGATTATGCTAAAACACTGGGGTATATTCACGATATAGGTAAAAGTTTTAATGAACGTGATGGAGTTTTTCCTCATTCAATAAATGGATATAATTATATTAAGGGACTTGGATATGGAGAAAAATATGCAGGAATATGTATTAAACATTCATTTTTAAATAATGATATTGACTGCATATCTAATGATCGTGATGAAACTGATAAAAGTAATAAGTACTATGATTTTGTAAAAAAATATATTGAGGATGAATTTACAATATATGAAAAAATTATTAACTTATGCGATTTAATGTGTACAAATAAAATTCTTACTATAGATAAACGAATGATGGACCTACTCGTAAGACATGGTGTATTTGTAAAAACACATTACCATATAGTTGAGACAATCAAATTAAAAGAATACTTTGATAAATTAATAGGATATAATTTGTATTCACTATTCCCTGAAATTTTAGAAAATATTTAATAAAGAAAAGTTCAAAATGGAGAAAAAGAAAGACTATATACAAAAAAATATGAAATTATCAGCCGTATATTATTGAGTTATATCATTTGGTTTAAACAAGAGTTGTAGATGCCTGCATCATTTGCTTCATATTAGATATATACTAAGTTTTGAACTTAGTTTTTTTGTACACAAATCCCTAGTTCCAGTTCGTAATAATACTTAATTTAATAAAATTAAAAAGTGTTATAATTTACTTCATAAAAATATAATATTGTTTTATTCATAAAAAAAATTCACATATTTAGCTTTAAAGTTTTAGTAAGTTGATCAGCGCAAGATATTCCTCTACCACTACAACTACTAATAGAAGAAACAGTATAAATCAGGTTAAAAAAGTGTTTTTTTTTTTAATAAAATGATATAATTTACATGGTGATAAGAATGTTTAGAAAAACATATATTGAAGTGAATTTAACAAACATAGAAAAAAATGTAACAAAATTAATAAATCTCAATAATTATGAATACAATTTTGGAGTTGTTAAGGCGAACTGTTACAATCATGGACTAAAAGCTATTGAATATATAATTAAAGGTGGATGTAACTACTTGGCAGTATCTTCTTTAGATGAAGCATTAAAAATTAGGAAATTATATAAAAAAATACCTATTTTATGTTTAGGACTAATAAATGTTGAAAATGCTAAAATATGTTATAAAAATAATATAACTATAACTATAGATTCACTAGATTTTTTAGAAAAATTAAATATCAAAAAATATCCTAAGATACATATAAAAATAGATACTGGAATGAATAGATTAGGAATAAAAGATGATAAAGTATTAAAAAAAATTAATAATTATGCAAAAAATAAAAATATTGAAATAGAAGGAATATATACACATATATATGAAGCTAAAAATGAAGAAAAAACAAAAGCACAAATTGATTTGTTTGAAAAAAAATATCATTTAATTGAAAATGTTAAAATAGTTCATTTAGCTCAATCAGAAACATTCATCAAATATGAAAAGCCTCCATTTGTTAATGGATGTCGCTTAGGACTTGGAATGTATGGATTTTATAAAAGTAATGAATTTTATTCAACGTTTAAATTAAAAAGTAAAATTATTGAAATAAAAAAAATTTATAAAGGAGAAACAGTTGGCTATAATGCAAGATATAAGGCTAAAGAAGATGAATACATAGGCATACTACCTGTTGGATATGCAGATGGCATTATAAGAGCAAATACTGGAAGACACGTTTATATTAAAAATAAACCGTATGAAATAATTGGATCTATATGTATGGATATGTTAATGGTAAAAATAGATAAAAGTATAAAATTAAATGAAGATGTTGAAATTATAAAAGATATTAATCATATAAAACAAATAGCTTCATACTTAAATACAATACCTTATGAAGTTCTAACTTCTATAACTTATAGAGTACCAACCATATACAAAAAAAGCTAGGCAAATTGTCTAGCTTTTACTTTTCATAAAAAATATATCTAATATCTAATTTAAGACCTTAATATAATTTTATAGCACCATAGTGAACTTTTATTTAACAAATCTAAATTATTACTATTAATATTAAAGTTATCTTTTTTATTTAGTTTTATCATAATTATTAAAAGAATTTAATTCATATATAAATTCATTTTTTTTATTATCGTCGTTAATAAAATTATTGCTAATTAAAGAAGTTAATTCTTGATTGATAAAGTTAATGTCATCAATCTTACTATAGTGTTTAATTATTCCTTTTAGTTCTTCACTATCTGGAGCCATACCTAATTCTTTACCTACATTTATTAGAAAATTATTCAGTTTAGACTTAAATAATTTATTATCATTAAATTGTTTTAAAACAATATTTCCTTTATTTGACAACAATAGTAAATCATCTACACTACTGTTGAAGATTAATGTATTTACTTTATTTTTACTAAGTTGAGAAGGGAAGTTAGTAATTAATTCACTAGCTGCATTAACATTTTTATTATAATTAGATTTTGGAATATTAAGTCTATTTTTTTTAGAAAAATCTTCAGCATATAACTGGACTAGACCTTCAGTTATAAAGTGCATAAAATCATCATTAACAACACTATTATCGTTTATATTAGGTCTTATAAAATAATGAAATATTTCGTGAACAATAATATTATCTAAGTAAGTATTAATTATTTCCTCATTACTGGTACAACTTTCAAGTGATTTAGCAAAAGGATAAATGTGAATCTTATTATCACCTTTAGTTCTACCACCATGAGCACTAGGAATATATTTAGTACTATAATTATTACTATCAGTAATACCTTCTTGCTTAGAAAAAAATTCAATATTATCTTGAGTAGGTTTATCAACTACAATAAAAGGTTCAGCTATTAATTTATCTATTAAATTTATTTGTTCTACTGAAAGAGAACTTCTATACTGATCTTTAATACGCATTATTATATATTTACCAT
>CAYJFL010000017.1:21704-22426 GCA_964369865.1 uncultured Muribaculaceae bacterium
AGTTCATAATCAATAGTCATTTTATATCCTCCTTAAATAGTTTCATATTATAAAATAATTATATCATAACTATATATTTAATTATAATTAAAAAATCAAGCTTAACTAAGTTTGATTTTAAATAAATTTATTTACTATTTTCAAGTTCATTATTAAAATTTGAATTAATATACTTTTCAATATAATTTACATTATCATCTATATTAGGACTAATGTTATATTTTTCTTTTAATAAAGTTGATATTGAATCTAGATCAGAGTCTGTAATAATATTATGTAATTCATTTATAAGTTCAATATTATTATTATGATAATAAATAGGCATCGTAAACATATATCCAAAAATATAAATACACATAAAGTTGAAAGCTGTATCAAATTGCTTTTCATTTAATAATATACTTAAACTATTTATAATTCCATCATAGTTAGATATATTTAATTTTTTAAAACTTTCTGCTTCTAAATTATTATATTTTTTATAAACGATTAAAGATTTAAATAAAACATGAGCTCTTCCAGTAAGTATATTCATTTGATCTATAATAGTTTTCTTTATTTCAGTGCACTCATCGCTATAACCTAATTTAGTTAAATAGTCTAAGTATAAAAGTTGTTCAGCATAAGCAACTGCTTCAGTCATTAAATCATGAGTTAGGTTTGATTTATCAGGTTTGTTTTGATAGTGGCTTAATTCATGAATAAAAATCGCTGAATCGATT
>CAYJFL010000018.1:0-22390 GCA_964369865.1 uncultured Muribaculaceae bacterium
AATATTTACCTAATTTATCACGTACTCCTAATTTTATTTTATTAAAATTAATATTTTCCGGATTCAAGTTATCATTAATAACATCACGAGCAATTCGCTCAGCTTCTGTAATTAAATCAGTATTAGTTTTAACATAAATAAATCCTCTAGTTAAAATTTCAGGGCCAGCCAATATTTTTTTAGTTTTTCTATCAACTGTAGCACTTACTATAACAATACCGTTATCACTTAATAATTCTCTATCTTTAAGTACTAATTCTCCAACATCCCCAGCTGTTTTACCATCTACTAAAATATCATCTATTTTAATTTTTTCGTTGTTATTAGTTAATTTACCATTAACAAACTCAGCTACTTGTCCATTTAATTTAAGAAGAATATTTTCTTCATTCATTCCAATTTCCATTGCTACTTTAGCATTTTCAACCATTCCTGAATATTCTCCAATAACTGGAAAATAATATTTTGGTTGCATAAGATCTATCATCATCATTAAGTCTTCACTAGATGCATGGTGATCTAAGTATTTTTTGCTAGATAATATTACTAAATTAGCTCCAAATTTTGCAATACTATCATGAAGTTTACTAGCACTTCTCTCCATACCGTCATACACTGGTGAAGCGAAACAAATAGTATCTTCTGTAGTTAATTTAACGAATTTATCATACCCTTTAACAATTCTCTTAATATTTGAGAAAGGTTTTTCACGTTCATCACTAACTAATACAATAACTCCAGGATCATTTACATTACGAATTGTTAATAGTTTTTCCTTATCAAAATTCATATATCCCATATCAATAGCCTTAGTAATAATATTTTCTAATCTTTTACCAAGTATTACTACTTTTCTATTAGTTTTACTTACTACATTAAATATTTCTTGAATTCTATGTAGTTGAGCCGCTAAAACATTAATTAAAATACGATTATCATTACGTGATATTAATTCATTTATTGCACTACTTATACGATGATTTGGACTCGTAAATCCTCTTTTGTGAGCATATAATGACTCACTAAGTAAACATAACACTCCTTGCTTACCAACATAAGCTAATTTTCCTAAATCAGTTTTATATTTCCCAATCATACTAGGATCAATTACAAAGTCTCCTGTATAAAATATTGCACCGTCATTAGTATTTAATACAAATCCTACTGCATCAGGAATTGAATGAGTTAAGCTTATTGGAAATACACTGTTTTTTCCAAAGTTTATTTTTTTATGCGGAGCTATTTCAACTAAATTTTTAGTAGTGATACCCTCCATCAATAATTCTTCTTTTAATATTTCTAGTGTAAAAGTAGTTCCATATACTTTTACATTTTTTAAATCTTTTAACATATCTGGAATAGCCCCAATATGTTTATCATGACCGTGAGTTAAAAATATTCCTTTAATTCTTTTTTCATTTGTTTTTAAATAATCATAGTTAGGAATAATATAGTCAACACCTAACATAAAATCATCAGCATATTTTAAACCCGCATCAAATACAAATAAATCATTGTCTACATCGACAACATACATATTTTTTCCATTTTCATTTAGTCCACCAAGACTAAAAATTTTAATTTTGCTCATTTTGTTCTCCTTTCTTTTAGTTCTATAAAATGACTTACTAATTATACCAAAAAAAGATAGATAAGTCTATCTTTTAAATTAATTGTTTTCTTTAAGTACATCAATTGCTCTACGCATTTTATTGTCATATTTAATCATGTCAATACCACCAAACATAGTCAAGAATTGTTCTAATTCCATTTTGTATTTAGCAGCTAATGCTTCAGCTTCTTTATTTGCTTCTTCATCAGTAATATCAATTTTTTCTACTTTAGCAATTTCTTCAAGTAATAATCTTGATGTTACTCTTTTAACAGCTTCTTCACGCATTTGTTCTTTTAATGCTGCCTCATCACTGTTTGTAAATTTATAAAATTGTTCTAATGATAAACCTTGCATTTTTAAATTTTCTTCATATTGTTTAATAATACGATCAGTTTCTTCATTAATCATTACTTCTGGTATTTCTACTTCAGTTTCTTTAATAGCTGCATCAATTAATGCATCAATAAATTTATTATCACTATCAATTTCTTTTTTATCTTTAATCATTTTTTCTATTTCAGTAGTTAAAGTTTCAAGTGAATTAACACCTTCAATACCTAGATCAGCATAAAATTCTTCATTTAATTCAGGAACAACAGTTTCTTTAATAGCGTTAACTTTTACTTTAAATACTACTGGAGCACCTTTTAAGTCTTCACTGTGGTAATCTTCTGGGAATGTAACATTAATTTCTTTCTCAGAATTAAGTTCCATACCTACAACTTGATCTTCAAATCCTGGAATAAATGTGTTACTTCCTATTTTTAATTCATAGTTTTCACCTTTACCACCAGCAAAAGCAATATCATCTTTAAATCCTTCAAAATCAATTACAGCAGTATCTCCAACAGCTACAGCACCTTCTGTTTTATTAACAGTTTCTGCATATTTAGCTTGCATTTCACTAATAGTTTTTTCAATTTCTTCTTTAGTTACTTCTGTACTTTCTTTTTCAACACCTAATTTTTTATATTTTTTAATTTTAACTTCAGGTTTTAAAGTTAAAGTAATACTGAATTCTACTCCATCTTTAGAAATGTTTTTAACACCAATTTCAGGTTGTGCAACGATTTCTAAATCTTTGTTTGCTTCCATAACTTCCATGTATGCATCTTGAAGTACAATATCAGCTGCATCTAAAAATAAAGATTCTTCTTTTACTTTTTTCTTAATTACATCTTTAGGTGCTTTACCTTGACGAAATCCATCAATTTTTATTTTTTTACTAACATTTGCAAAAGCTTGCTCATTAGCATCAGCCCATTTTTGACCTTCTATTTTAATAGTTAATTCTTTAATATTATTCATTTTTAATAATCCTCCATCCTTGTTAATTATATTATAAAAGATAATATAATTCAAGGTTTACTACTTAAAAAAGTTCTATAATAATGAACTTTTAAGCAATATTAACAATTTTTACTTTGTAAGAACCAGCTGGTGAATCTACTACAGCTTCTTCTCCAATTTTTTTACCCATAATAGCTAGTGCAATTGGTGATTCGTTTGATATTTTATTTAAAAACGGATCTGCTTCTGTACTACCAACTATAGAATACATCTCTTCATCTTCGTCTTCTACATATTTAATAGTTACATCTACACCTAATTCTACTTTATCAGTACTTTTTTTAGTAACGATCACAGCATTTTCTATTAACACTTCTAACTCAGTAATTCTTCCTTCAGTAACTGCTTGCTCGTTTCTAGCTGCATCATATTCAGCATTTTCACTTAAATCTCCTAACGCTTTTGCGTCTTGAAGAGATTCAATAACTTGTGGTCTTTTTTCAAATTTTAAATATTCTAATTCTTTTTTTAATTCTTGTAAACCTTCTGTTGTTACAAATACTTCTTTCACATTTGACATAATTTCACCTCATTTTACTAAGTCTACAAAATAATACTACAAAAAAAATAATTTGTCAATCAAATTAAATTTATCACTTATTTAATATATGTATTTACTACGATTTTTATTCAAAAAAAGAATAAATTTTATAATTTATTCTTGACTAGTTCTCATAAAAGAACCATTTTTCATATAACTAGGTAACTTGATTTTAACAATTTGTTTTGGATGATTTACTATTTCAATATCTTCATCATCTTCATTTTTTATATTATCTATATTAAATGTAATTAACGAATTATCCGTTCCAAATATATCAACTTTATCATTTAGTTTAAAGTAATTTCTTTGTTCTATAGTAGCAACATTATTACTATCAATATCGATAATTACTCCTAAAAAATCTTGATTAGAAATTTCTACTCTACCATTATAGTACTGAGTATTTTTACTAAAATCACCATTCCAAAATTGAGCTATACTTTCTCTATTAGCTACACGAGCTAAAATATTTTTATCTGAAAGAGTAAAATTATATGTACCTGTTTTATAATAATTATCTATTAATTTACGATAAACACTAACAACAGTTGCTATATAATATATCGAACGCATTCTTCCTTCAATTTTTAAACTGTCAATCCCAGTATCTAGCATTTCGCCTAATACTTCTAACATTGATAAGTCTTTTGTACAGAAAGTAAATGGTTTTTCACCTTCAATAGTGTTTTTATCTTCATCTAGCAAATCAAAATCCCAGCGACATATTTGACTACATCCACCCCTATTTGCATCTCTAGCAGTTAAAAAATTAGATAAAACACAGCGACCACTATAACTAGCACACATAGCCCCATGAATAAAGCATTCTAGTTCCATATCTACTTCTTTTTTAATTTTTAGAGCATCTTCTTTGGTTGCTTCACGGGCTAATACTACTCTAGTAGCTCCTAACTGCTTTAATAACTTGATCGCCTCATAATTTAAAGTAGATTGTTGAGTTGAAATATGTACTTCTACATTATATTTATTACAAACTTCAATTATTGCGGGATCACTCACTATAACTGCATCTATATTACATTCTGATAATCTTTTTATATAATTATCTATTTCATTTACTTCATTATTATGCATTACTATATTTACAGTAACATATAATTTACGATTAAGATTATGAGCATATATTGCTGCCTCTTTAATTTCTTCTATCGAAAAATTATTAGCGTTTGCTCTTAAAGAAAATTCACTTCCTCCTATATAACAAGCATCTGCTCCATAATTATATGCGACTTTTAAACGCTCCATATCTCCAGCTGGAGCTAACAATTCTACTTTTTTCATTTACGTTTCACCTTATATATAGTTTCTTTATATAAAAAACCTTTATCTACGTTATCAAATAATTTATCTACTAAATTATCTACTAATTCAATATTTTTACTATCACTATATAACTTAATTATTTCAAGAAAATCACTATCTTTTATAAAAGCTGATGATAATATCACATAATCAACAACATCTTTTAGGGTAACACTTTCTTTTAAACCATTAATAATATTACCAGAATAAACTTCAGTTATATTGTCATGATTGATTATATGATAGTAATATCCTTCTTTATATACCCTATAATTCTTACTTTTCTTTAAGTTAAAAGTATCAATATAATTATTCACTAAATTTCTTCTAGATGTAAACATTGGAATATATCCAAACATCTGAACAAATATTTTGCTTGTAGTATTTTTTTTAATATCTTTGATTTCATCAAGTGTTATTTCACTAGATACTACTGTTTTATCTACTCCTAATTTATTATAAAAATTTATTGTTGAATAATTACAAGTTAAATGTTCCTGGCTCCATATTAAATCTTTAGAAGTTAATCCATTATTTTTGAGTGTTATTAAAGCCATATCATAATACATTATTCCATCTATGTTATAATTTTCTAAAAACTTTAATACTTCATTTAAATATTCTAAATCTTCATTATGAATATTTTTATTAAGCGATATATATATTTTCTTTTGTTCTTTATTTAAAAATTCTATAATATCTCCTAAATCATTTAGTGCAAAATAAAAAGGCAGATTTACACTTAAGTTTTTAACACCTAGTATATATCCGTCCAAATATTTTACAGTATTATAGATTTCATTTATCCCTTTAACAATACCTATTTTTTCCATAAAACACATCCTTTAATTAATATTTTTTTGAATCAATTAATTCATTATTAATTGTATCATATAAAGGAGTATTTTCAAAAATAGTTTCGTCAATTATTAGTTTATCACCAGTTTCAACATTTAATATTATTTCTTCTTGTGTATCAACATTTTTAATAGTTATATATTTATCTGATAAATTACCTATTATTTTACTAGCATATTTATCATCTCCATAAGTTCTACCATCACCAAAGTAATTATTATGGTAATACTCAACTGCAGGTAACCATGTAGTATTTGTAGGATCATTAATAATTGATTCTACATCTACTCCTTGTTCAGCTGATAAGTTTTTTAAAACTACAGTCATTGAATAACCAAAGTTATAGTGTTGTAGCGCTAATGGTACATTACCGTTATAATTATTTAATGTATTTTGTAAACGCATAGTTCCATACATAATGTTTGTTTCTAAATCACGAGCCCCTGCTTCTGTTATTGTAACAGTATCATATGAATTAGTATTAAAGTTATAGGCTGTGATATTACTTCCAAATAAAGTATTTTCTATTTGAGAAATACCATATGCAGCATCAGGTCTAAATGAACTATGAGATAAATTACTTTCTTGAGCAGCTTTAGCCATTAATAATTCCGGGTCAATTCCATACATTGTTCCATATTTAATATATAAATCACCTATTTCAGTAGATTTAACTTCATTTATTCTATTCATTCTGCTATTATTAGTAGCTGTTTGGAAAACAGCTTCTTTATTATAATATTGCTCATCGATTAATTGAACTAATGCTAAATATTTATTATCTGAAGATAATATTTGCTCTTCATTTGTAAGTAATATTTCATTAATTACATCTACATCAATATTAAAATAAGTTGCTAATGAAGAAAATTTATTCACATCATATTTAGGAACTGTTTTATAGTATTCGTTCATATGACCTTCAAAATTATTCATAGCTGCAACCACAGAAAAATTGCTATTGGCTGCTTCAAGATTACTATTAGTATCAACTATATTATGAGTAACTAATGCAAGTCCTACTACTGCAATAATCTTTCTTTTTTTACCATTTAAATATAAATTAAAGTTCTTTATCATTACAACACCCCATTTTTTTTGCACATGTTTCCTAATATCTCATATATTTGTGTACATGTCAACCAAAATCGTTTGTTACATAAAAAAAAGAGTATTATTTACTCTTTTTACTAATAGCAATTCCATCTCCACAATCAAAAAACTCTGTTTTATAATTTTCATTATCTTTTAAGAATTCTACATACTCACCTATTTTTCTAACTAATTGGCGTGTATTACGATTAACTTTTTTTATTTTATCTTCTACTAATCCATGAAAATGTAAATTATCACTTACAATTACTCCATCATCATTCAAATTTTCACTATACTTTGTAAAAAATTTAATATATTGACTTTTAGCGGCATCAATAAAGATAAAGTCATATTTACCAGTTATTTCAGTTTCTAAAGCATCACCTAAAATAATGTTTATGCGATTATTTAATTCAGCCTTATTTATATTACTAACTGCTTCATTATATCTATCAACATCTCTTTCAATTGTAGTTACACGAATATCCTCATTAACTAAAGCCATTTTTATAGCTGAGTAACCTATTGCTGAACCTATTTCTAAAATAGAAGTTACTTTATTATTTTTAATATACTCAGTTAAAAATTCTATTCCATCTTCTAACATAATAGGAACATTATACTCTTTTGCATAATGCTCCATTTCTTTAATTAAAATATGAACCATAATCCTTGTGCTTTTAAATCAGCAATAATTTGATTATGTTCAGCTAATGTTGTTGTGAAATATACATCTCTATTTTTATCAGCTACAAAGAATAAAACATCTGAGTTAGCTGGAGCAATAGCTGTTTTAATTGACATAATACTAGGGTTAGCAATTGGACCAACCGGTAATATTCCTGCCATATTTACATTACGTGTATTATATGCATTTTCATCATTTAATTCATCAACATATAAATCACGATCTCCAACATCAATTCCTACTGCATAGTATGTTGTAACATCACTACCTAAACTTATATTATTATCTAACCGATTATAAAATACTCTAGCAACCATTTCACGGTCTTCTTCACTAATAGCTTCTAATTCACTCATAGATGCTATAGTAATTATTTCATGAATAGTATATTCACTATTTTCTAGCTCACTTTTATATGGAGTTAATTGTTTATCCATCTCACCAAGCATAGTTTCTACTATAACTGTTAATGGAGCATTAACATTAAAATTATATGTATTAGGATATAAATATCCTTCTAATGGATAATAAATTTCTTCATTTAAAATTTCATCAGTTAAAAACCAATATTCTTCTATTAAACTATTTAAATATTCTTTATCACTAATTAATTCAATAAACTCTTCACTAGTATGATCAGTTTTATCTTCAATAACTTCTCCAACATTACGAATATTTAAACCTTCTTTAAATGTAATTACAGTTTCTTCATTACTAGGTGATTTCCCTAATTCTTCAATAACATCACTTACATTCATATTTTCATTTAAATTATGACTCCCTAGTTTCAATGACTCGCTTGGTGTAAATATTTTTATATATACTTTATAAGCAAGACTAGATCTAATAATGTTTTGTTCTTCTAAAAAATCTGCGATAGAAGAATAACTATCTCCTGTTTCTATAATAATAACTTTATTATCTTTATTGCTTGATACTGGTGATAATAAATAACCAAATACACTAATACCTATTAATACAAACCCAACTAAGAAAAACAATATTCTTATAATTAATTTATTCTTCATTACTGCTTTAAAAAGCGAGCTTATTGCTCGTTTTTTTCCTCTTCTTCAACTTGAGCTTGAATTTCTTCTAAAATAGTTTCTACCATTTTCCATTCTTTTTCAGTTTCAATAGGTTTTAAAGTCATAGGCTCTTCATCTGATTTATAAATAGATGCATAAATTTTAACATTACCTTCTCCATCTACACTATTATCAGTATAAATCATATATTCTTTTTTTGTTTCATCACTTTCAAAAGTACATAAAACTTCACAATCAATATCTTGACCGTTTTCACCTTTAATTTTAAATGTCATTTGTTCTTCGTTAATCATAATCTCTTATCCCTTCTTTGTATCCAAGTAAGTTTGTAATATTATACTTGCTGCTAGACTATCTACTTTCTTTTTTCTTTTCTTTCTAGAAATATCAGCTTCTAACATATAATTAGTTGCTGCCACAGTAGACAATCTTTCATCTTGTAAAATAACGTCCATACTTAAATATTCTTCTAATTTTTTTTGAAATGCAATAGTCTCTTCAGCTCTAAAACCAAAAGAATTATTCATATTCTTAGGTAGACCAAGCACTAATCCAACTACTTTTTCAGTATCAACTATCTCTTTGATTTGTGAATATAAGACATCATAGTCATTTTCTTCAAATCTTATAGTTTTTAGTGAAGTAGCAATTGTACCTGTTTTATCAGATATTGCCAGTCCTAGCGTTTTTGTTCCTAAATCCAATCCTAAATAACGCAATCTGTTCACCTACCTTACAATATATTTTAATTGTACCATTAATTTAATTTATAATCAATTACTAAATAATCAAATGTTTTAATCAACTAAAATAGCTTTAATTCTTCTAACACCAGCACTACTAGCTTCTTCTTTTTTTATTTTAAATGTTCCTAATTCTTTTGTACTAGTTACATGTGGTCCCCCACATAATTCACTTGATACATTTCCAATATTATATACTTTAACAACATCAGGATATCTATCAATAAACATACATTCAGCACCACTTTTAACAGCTTCTTCTTTACTCATTTCTGTAAAAGTGACAGGTAAATCAGCTTGAATATATTCATTAACTAAAGCTTCAACTTCATTAAGTAAATCTTTCGTAACTTTAACATCCCATGCGAAATCAAAACGCATTCTCTCATCAGTAATATTACTACCTTTTTGATGAACACTTGGTGCTAACACTTTTTTAAGAGCTGCATTAAGTAAATGTGTAGCTGTATGATACTTAGTATGCATAACACTATCTCCACCTAATCCACCTTTAAATTTATTAACACTACCAGCACGAGACTTCTCTTGATGTTCAATAAATTTTTGTTTAAATCCTTCTGAATCGACTTTAATATTTTTTTCTAAAGCTAATTCTTCAGTAAGTTCAATCGGAAATCCAAATGTATCATATAATCTAAATGCACTAGCAGCATCAATAATAGACACATCCTTACTTACTTTTTCAAATTCTTTAAGACCTTTTTCAATAGTACGATTAAATTTTATTTTTTCTTGTTTTAAAACTTCTAAAACCACTTCTTTATTAGTTTCTAACTCATTATAATATTTTTTATAATCATCAATATACATCTTAGCAATAACTTGTTCAAAATCACTATTAATATCAATATCCAATTTACGAGCGTGTCTAATAGCTCTTCTAATAAGTCTTCTTAAAATATATCCTTGATCTGTATTTGAAGGTTTAATTGAAGCATTATCAGCACTAATTATAACTGCAGTACGAATATGATCTGCAATTATACGCATACTTATTTCATTGCCTTCATATTTTTTACCACTTATTTCTTCTATTTTATTTATAACACGTTTAAATATACTAGATGCATAATTATCATTTACACCTTCCATAATAGCTGTAATACGTTCAAGCCCCATACCTGTATCTACATTTTTCTTAGGTAATGGTTTTACAGTTCCATCAGCATTTTTATAAAATTCCATAAATACATTATTCCATATTTCAACCCAACGTTCATCTTCAGGATCAAAAGTTACAGGAATTTCATCATTACTTCTAAAGTAAAATATTTCTGTATCTGGTCCACATGGTCCTGTTTCACCAGCAATCCAAAAATTATCAGCATCAGTCTTAGCAATTCGCTCATCTTTGATACTTAAACTTTTCCAAACGTCATATGAAACTTTATCTTCAGGAATAATATCATTACCACTAAAAGTTGTTACTGCTAATCTCTCAACCGGTATATTTAAAACTTTAGTTAAAAATTCATAACTATATTTTATTGAATCTTCTTTAAAATAATCACCTAAACTCCAGTTACCTAACATTTCGAAAAATGTATGGTGGTAAGTATCTCCAATAACATCCAAGTCATTAGTTCTAATACACTTTTGATAATTACATAGTCTTGTTCCATAAGGGTGAATTTCCCCGGTTAAATAAGGCACTAACGGTTGCATACCAGCTGTATTAAATAATACTGACGGATCATTTTCAGGCACTACAGGTGCACTAGGAATTTGTTTATGATCAACACCTTTAAAATAATCAATATATAAATCTTTAATTTTCATAATTTCCTCCAAACTAATTAATACCACGCAATTAAATTACGTGGTAAATTCTAAACTGGGTTCTTTTCTACTTTACCCATTAAATTATATTTTTTATCAAAATGTTTAACAATTGCTTTTATACTACCAATTATAGGAGTTGAAATAATCATTCCTATAATACCAAAGAAATAACCAAATACTAATAATCCTAAAATTATAGTAACTGGATGTAACTTAGTAGTTTTACTCATAATTAAAGGTTGAATAAAGTTACCTTCTAAAAATTGAATAATAACAATTAAAATTAGTGTTAAAATACCTGTTGTAGGACTTTGAGTAAATGCTATTAACACAGCTGGAAATCCTCCTATATATGGACCAGCATATGGAATTACATTTGTTAATCCACAAAATAATCCAAATAACATTGGTGATTCTAACCCAATTAGTGTAAATCCGATTGTACTTATAATAAATACAAAAGTTGAATCTATTAATGCCCCTTTAACATAACTAAACATACTAGTATTAATTAAATTAAACATATCTACTACATTTCTTCTAAATCGTCTAGGTACAAATGCAATAATATTATCACTAGTAGAATCAAAAGCTACTAATAAATAAAAACCAATTATAAGCCCTAAAACTGTAATACCTACAGCACTAAACAAAGTACTAATCACACTAATTGTAGCATCTGGTATACTTTCAGTAATACTATTTCCTATTGCCATTGTTGAATCTAGTATTTGTGTTTTAACACTTTCAACATCAACATACTCAATATCATTAAAATTACTTAATGTATCATCAATAAATCCATCTACACTAGTAATTACACTAGGTAAATTAGATGCGAAATCATTTAATTGATCTGCTAATAGTGGGATAATAGAACTAATTATTAAATATAATATAATAAAAAATATTAAATATATAATTGCAGCTCCAATTACTCTTCTAACTCCCTTTTCTTGTAACCAAGTAACTAAAGGATTAAATAGCCACGCTATTACAAAACCAATAAATAATGGTGAGATAATAGTTACTATAGTTAGTAAAAATTCACCCACATTCCAATCTCTTAGGATAGTACCAACACTAATTACTAGTACTAATAATATTAAAAAGTAAGATACTCTTAATATTTTTTTACCAAGGCTAATGACTTCATTTAAATTTTCAATATCTAAATTTTCTAATTTTTCTTTTTTTCTAAACATTTTTATTCACCTACAACAATTATAACATATAAATCACATATTTCATATATTAAGTTGTTGTAAAAATATATTAATAAGTATATAATTAGTAAAGAATTAGGAGGATATATGAAAAATTTATTTGGAGGATTAGCGGTTTGTATTGCTAATATAATTCCTGGTGTTAGCGGTGGTACAATCATGGTTCTACTAGGAATATTTGATAACTTAATGGAAGCAATTAGTAATATTTTTAATTTTAAAATTAAAATAAAAGATAAAAAGAAAGATATAATTTTCTTAACTCAAGTATTAGCAGGTGTTGCTGTTGGACTTGTTGGGTTTGCTAAAATATTAGAAATTTTATTTGAAAACTTTGAAGTACAAACTTTATACTGGTTTATAGGACTTATTATTTTTTCAATACCAGTACTTAAGAAAAAAGAATTAAAAGAAGAAAAAATAAACTACATCTATTTATTACTTGGTATTATACTTATAGGTAGCATTGCTTTCTTATCACCAGGTGATGATGGTAGCACTGTAAGTTTAAATACTTTACTAGATACTAATTTAACACCAATATATATAATTACATTAATTTTTATTGGTATTATTAGCGGAGCTAGCATGATGTTTCCAGGAGTTAGTGGATCAATGGTATTATTAGTACTTGGTTACTATCATATTTTTAAAGGCTATGTAGCTAATGTAACTAGTTTTGAAATACCTATATTATTAGCGTTAACTTTTATTGCTATAGGAGTAGGTATTGGTATTGTAGGAAGTGCAATTATAACCAATTATTTACTACACAATCATAAACGAAATACAATGAGTTTTATTTTAGGATTAGTAATCATGAGCGCTATTGTAATAATTCCAATAACAACTTATACATATTCTTTAATTATAACTTCTATAATAAGCTTTATAATTGGAGCCGCTGTAGTATTAATATTTGAAAAATATTCAAACTAAAAGACTAGATTTATTTCTAGTCTTTTTTATAAATATTTTTTAATTGCGTCAGTATATTTATCTTTATTTTCATTCAAATGTGTATTTAAGTTATTAAAGTAACCCTTAACTCTAATATCTTCAATATCATTAGGATCATTATACTCAGTATCAAATTTTGCCTTTGTAATATCACCTTCACTAACATCAAAACTAAAATACGTTCTAAGTTTCCCAAACTTACCTTCATCAATAGGTATATCACCTTGATATTTTTTATCTCCATTTGAAAACAATGGAACAGCCCTCATTCGTTTTTTTTCTCCATGAATTAAAAATGGTCTTTGCATTTTTTGAGTAACCATTCCTTTTTCTCTTAAAACTTCTCTCACCTTATCATATTTAACATATGCTAAACTTGTTTCTGGATAAAATTGAACTTCACCGTAGTTACGATGTTCTTGAAACAATTTAATTTTATCAAATGAATAGTAATATAATCTAGCATTAAGTGTTATATTATTATCAATAGCAAACTTAGCTTTTACTACATTTTTATCAAAATTTTCAATTAAATTACCTTGCCCAAATAAACAAACTTCACATGTTTTTGTAATAGGTAAATCATAT
The DNA here is from genome assembly GCA_964369865.1 of uncultured Muribaculaceae bacterium. Classification (GTDB taxonomy): domain Bacteria; phylum Bacillota_I; class Bacilli_A; order RF39; family UBA660; genus MGBC107952. Next base: position 13,843 of record CAYJFL010000018.1, read on the forward strand.
TCTTCAAAAGCCTCTTCTATTTTAAGTAATAATTGTGTTGGAATAATTGCTAATAGAGGGTTTTCTAAAAAAGTTTCAAAATCATATTTGTTAGTTATATATCTAACAGATTCTTTAAAGTATTTATTATTTGCCGACAATATAGATAAATTATCAACTAGTTCATCTAATGTAAAAAATTCATCTATTTGATATAAAAAGTTAACATTAGCTTTTATTGTTTTAAAATTTTTATATAAAATTTCTGGATTTTTTTCAATATTTTCGGCAGCTATACTTTTATTTTCTTCTAGTAATTCATTAAAAATAAAATACAAAATATCATCTACTGAATCGATTTTTGCTTTCATCTGAATCGCAATCTTATCATTCATTTTTATATTATTAATATTTATTCCATACTTATTTAATAAAGATTTTATTTGGTTAGTTTTCATTATATCACTCACTTTTCATAACTGGCTAATATAATACCATATTATAATTTAAAAATAAATAAAAAAAGAACTAAATTATTAATTAGTTCTTTTATTTAAATAATTTACTGCATAACTACATGTTGCATTAATATTATACTTATTATTTTTACAAAATAGTATAAACTCTTCCATTAACATTTTTGCATAATTATTACCGCGATAAATATCATCTATAAATACTTTTTCAATAGTTACATCATTATTAGAAATAGTATAATTTAAATACCCTACTACATTATTTTGAACTATATATTTATATGTATTCATCTTAAACACTCATCAATTCATCTTCTTTAGCTTTAAATAATTCATCTACTTTTTTATTAAAATTATTAATTAAATCTTGAACATCTTCTGTGAATCCTTTTTTATCGTCTTCAGTTCCTTCTTCACATCTTTTAATATCACTATTAGCATCTTGCCTAACATTACGTAAAGCAATTTTAGCTTCTTCAGCAATTGTCTTAGCTTGTTTAACATAATCACGTCTAGTTTGTTCTGTTAAAGCCGGAATATTTAATATAATTAAATCTCCATTATTATTAGGCGTAAGACCAATATTTGCTTCAAAAATTCCTTTTTCAATCGCTCCTAAACAAGATTTATCAAATGGCTTAATCATTAATTGTCTTGCTTCAGGAATTGATATATTAGCAACTTGTTGAAGCGGTGTTGGAGCACCATAATATTCTACCATTACACCAGATAAAATAGCTGGATTTGCTCTTCCTGCTCTTATATTAGCTAATCTTTTATTCATAGTCTTGATAGAAGCTTCCATATTCATTTCCGCTTCCATTAAAATTTCATTTAACATCTTTATCCACCTTTCAATAATATTATACTTAAAATATCAAATTATTACAATATATCAATACCATTATTACTAAATATTATAGATATATATATTATTATGATATTTACTCTATCTTTCATATATAATACAATTTTGATACAAATACAAGAAATATTGAATTTTATGACAATACAATAGATAGCAATAGTAAAACTTATTATGTACATAAATATAATAACTAAAAAACATCCACAATGATGTTTTCTCAATACTTTTTCTACAATTACATTATATCATATTTGCTAATAAATTTAAAGACTTGTATATGCTTATCTATATAGTACAATAAATTTGGATGGAGGTTGTATGAAAGAATTTATCAAAAATCTTAAATTTATTAGTAAGTATAACAAAAGCAATAAAAAATTATTTACATTCTATGTCATTTTCAATATTATTATAATAGGTTTAAACATAATTATCCCAATTTTTAGCGCAAAGTTAATAGTTTCATTAACTGATAACTTATTAAATCAATTATTTTTAATAAGTATTATTTTATTAGGACTACAAATAATTTATCAAATCTTTAATCTTATTTCCAACAATTTAAATATTAAAATAAATTTAAATATTACTAAAAACTTAGTATTACACGTTAGTGATAGTATATTAAAAATGGAAAATAATAGTATAGATAATATTAGTAGTGGTTCTTTAATAAATAGAATTACACATAATGCTGCTTCTATTACATGTGATACTCAATCATTACTTTATAATACAAAAACTTTACTAACTACATCAGGAATATATATGACTGTTTTTATACTTTCCCCTATTATTTTTATATACTTTATAATAGCAAATATAATTATTGTTCTAATAAATAAATTTTACATAAAAGAAAATAAAAAACTACAAGAAGATTATAATAGTGCTAAAGACAAAGAAACATCATTATTATTTGAATTATCTAAAGGCTTAAAAGATATAAAAATGCTAAATGCTGAAAATTCTTTTAATAAAAAATTAAGTTCTTATTTTACTAAGTCAAATAATATCAGAGAGTCAATTACTGTTTATAATTTTAAACAATCAGCAATAGGTCAAAGTATTAAAGAATTATTTGATTTTCTTTTAATAATTCTATTTATATTGCTGCTTAAAAACAATTTACTTACTATTACTAGTGCAATTGTAATATATAATTATAAGTTTGATTGTATGCATGTTGGATTCCAAATAGGTCATTTAAATAATGAATGCATTAGTTTTAATTTAAACACTACTAGAGTTAGAGAATTAATTGAAAATAGCACATATAAACAAGAATCTTTCGGTAATTTAAACATTAAAAAAATTAAAGGTACTATCGAGTTTAAAAATGTATCTTTCAGTTACAAAGATTCTAAAGTATTAAAAGATTTAAATTTTAAAATAGATGCAAATAAAACTGTCGCATTAGTTGGTAAAAGCGGTGTTGGAAAATCTACTATATTTAATCTAATAAGTAAACTTTATACTGTTGATAGTGGTGAAATTCTAATAGATAACATTGACATTAATTCCTTAGATAAAAATTCTGTTAGAGGTAACATTACTACAATAAGTCAAGCTCCTTATATTTTCAAAATGAGTATAAAAAATAACTTAAAATTAGTTAAAGAAGATTTAAGTGATGATGAAATGATTGAAGTTTGTAAAAAAGCTGCTATTCATGACTACATCACTACTCTTCCTGAACAATATGATACTAAACTTGGTGAAGGAGGAATTAATTTATCAGGTGGTCAAAAACAACGTCTTGCCATTGCTCGTGCTCTACTTACAAACACTAAAATAATATTATTTGATGAAGCTACTAGTGCTCTTGATAATGAAACACAAAGTAAAATACAAAAAGCTATTAATAATATCCATAGTAAATATACTATTATCATAATAGCTCACAGATTATCTACTATTATTGATAGTGATGAAATATTATTCGTTGATGATGGTAAAATAATTGCTAAAGGAACTCATAAAGAGTTACTTAAAAATTCAATTGAATATAAACAATTATATCAATCTGAAATAGAAAAATAATATAAAAAAGTAATCAAACGATTACTTTTTTATTACATATATTATTATAATATTGATATTTTTTTGTATTTTTATATTATAAATGTTAGTATAGATATAAAAGAGGTGTATATATGAAAAAATTTATAAATAATATAAAATTTATGTTTAAATACAGTAGAAATAACAAATGGAGATTAATATTATATTTGTTTTTGAATATTTTAAATTTAGTAATCGGAATTATTTTACCTATTGTAAGTGCGAATATGGTTGTCAATTTAACAAACAATGAATTAAATCAACTTTTCTTTGCTGGATTAATTCTATATGTATTAAGCTTGTTAATTGAAATTGTAAATTATTTTATGAATATTCAATACGCTATTATTACTAATAAAATATTTCAGAACTTTAACGAAGGTATGTTAGACACTTACATATCAATTGAAAGTAAAAATATTGATAAAGCTGGAACCGGTGAAATAACTAATAGAATTACTAATGAACCCCAACAAATGATTGATATGCTAGCTAAAATTGATACAACGATAATTTCACTTGTTAAAAGTTTAGGTATATTTATTATTATATTTATTATTAGTCCCGTTATTTTATTATTCTTATTATTTCAATTATTATTAACTACATATATTAATTCAGTTGGAAATAAAAATATTAATAGCATTGATAAAAAAAGCAGAATTATGAGTGATGATAAAGATACTCTTTATACAGAAATAATTCGTGGTATAAAAGATGTTAAAATGTTAAATACATTTAATTCCCTTAAAGATAAAATTAAAACTAAAAATGAACAAGTGATAAATTCTAAAATAAATTTAACAAAAAAAAGATATAATTATAGTTTTATAACTTTGTTTGCAGGTTATACATATAATTTTTTATTAATAGTATTATTTATTTTTATGATTAACAATAATTTGCTTACTAGTGTTAATGCTTTAATTATATTTAACTACTCTATTAGCGTTGTCTTTTTTGGTTCTAATTTAAGCGATTTAATAAGTTATATTCAAAAATTCAATTTATCTGCTGATAGAGTAAAAGAACTATTTGATGATAATTTATATGAAAAAGAAACTTTTGGAAATACAACAATCACTAACATTAAAGGTAATATTGAATTTAAAAATGTTGACTTCACTTATAATGATAACCAAGTTTTAAAAAAATTAAACTTAAAAATTACTAAAAATAAGACTGTCGCTTTAGTTGGTAAAAGTGGTTCTGGTAAAACAACTATATTTAATTTATTATGCAAGTTATATAATGTAGATGATAATAGTATTTTTATAGATGGAATTGATATTAATAAACTTGATAAGGATTCTATTAGAGGAAATATTACTTTAATTAATCAAAATCCATACATATTTAATATGACTATTAGAGAAAATTTAATATTAGTGAAAAATGATTTAACTGATGAAAAAATGATTGAAGCTTGTAAAAATGCTGCCATTCATGACTACATCACTACTCTCCCTGAACAATATGATACTAAACTTGGTGAAGGTGGAATAAATTTATCGGGTGGGCAAAGACAAAGATTAGCTATTGCTCGTGCTTTAATTCAAAAAACTAAAATAATATTATTTGATGAAGCTACCAGTGCTCTTGATAATGAAACACAAAGTAAAATACAAAAAGCTATTAATAATATCCATAGTAAATATACTATTATCATAATAGCTCACAGATTATCTACTATTATTGATAGTGATGAAATATTATTCGTTGATGATGGTAAAATAATTGCTAAAGGAACTCATAAAGAGTTACTTAAAAATTCAATTGAATATAAACAATTATATCAATCTGAAATAGAAAAATAATATAAAAAAGTAATCAAACGATTACTTTTTTAATATATATTAAAGTTTTTCACATCAAATTACTTCTATATAGTTATAAAAAGAACAATTACTTGCTCTTTTCTACTTCTTTTATAAATTTATCAAAGTTTTTAAAATCACTATCATCTTTTAAGTTAGTTTTATTTAATTGTTCTAGTAATTTCTTTTGTTCTTTATTTAATTTTTCAGGAGTTATAACATTAATAAGTACATACATGTCTCCATGTCTCTTAGTATTAACATCACTTATTCCTTTACCTTTTAATCTGTGTTTATCGTTTGTATTACTTCCTGCAGGTATTGTAAGTGTAACTATACCAGTTAATGTTGGTATGTCTTTTTTAACTCCAAGCGTTGCTTCTGTAATACTGATTGGCACTTTTAAATATATATCGTTTTCATCTCTAATATATAATTTATGATTACTTACATTAAATTCTAAGTAAGCATCTCCTGGTTGTCCTCCATTACTACTAGCTTCACCTTTACCAGCTAATCTAAGTTGGTTACCAGTATCTACTCCAGCTGGTACTTTTACTTCAATAGTCTTATTACTAGTTACTTGACCATGTCCGTGGCATTTTTTACACTCAGTTTCATAAGTTTCACCTTTACCATTACATTTTGAACAAGTACTCTTACTAGCAAATGTTCCAAACATAGTTCTTTGATGTGTAGTAACTGAACCACTCCCATGACAGTCTGGACATGTTTTACTTTTATGTCCACCTTTACCATTACATTCACTACATTTTTCACTTACATTTAATTTTATTTCTTTAGTACAACCATGAACAGCTTCATCAAATGATAAATTAATTCTAACTAGTATGTCATTACCTTTTCTTGGACGATTAGAACTTCTTCCTCCACCACCGAAGTTAAATCCAAATCCTCCTCCAAAGATATCTCCAAATATATCAGAGAAATCAAAGTCAGAAAAGTCATAACCTCCAGCTCCTCCACTGGCACCTTGGAATGCTTGGTGACCATATTGATCATACTGACTTCTTTTACTTTCATCGCTTAATATAGCATAAGCTTCTTGAGCTTCTTTAAATTTCTCTTCCGCATTAGCTTCTTTAGAAACATCAGGATGATATTTTTTAGCTAATTTTCTAAAAGAACTTTTAATTTCTTGTTGAGTAGCTGTTTTTTCTACTCCTAATATTTCATAATAATCTCGTTTATTCAACGTCTTCACCTCTTTATTTTGTTAACAATTTTAACTCTTCTAATTTCCCTTTAAATATATCTAAAGTCTTATTTATAGCATCACTCTTAGTAATATCTACACCTGTTTTAAGTAAGATATTAAGTGGTTCATCGTTACATCCACTTTTTAAAAATTCTAAGTATTTATCTAATGCATTCTCTTTATTATCTAATATATCATAAGCTATGCTAACAGCACTACTTAAACCTGTTGCATATTTATATACATAAAATGATGTATAAAAGTGTGGTATTCTCATCCATTCATATTTTATTAATTCATCCATTTCTAAACTTTCACCATGATACTTAATAATTAATTTATTATAAGTATCGTTTAGTAAAGTAGTCGTAATTGGAGTATTATTTTGTTCATAATCATGCATAATCATTTCATACTCTGCAAACATAGTTTGTCTAACAACTGTAGATTTAATAGTTTCTAAAAGATTATTTATATAATAAATTTTCTCATCTTTATTACTAGTATTTTTAAGCATATACTCAATTAATAACACTTCATTTACCGTAGATGCGACTTCGGCAAGAAAGATTGGATACTGTGCATATATATTATCATTAAATTTATCTGAATAATAACTATGCATTGAATGACCTAATTCATGAGCAAGTGTTGATACACTATCAAATGTTTTATTGTAATTCATCAACAAAAATGGTTTAGTTCCATAACTTCCAAAACTATATGCTCCACTTCTCTTACCTTTATTTGGATATAAATCAATCCACTTCTCTTCAAATGCTTTATTTAAATCATTTAAATAGTTTTGACCTAAAGGTTTTAATGCTTTAAATAATAATTCTTTAGCTTCCCTGAATTCAAACTCTTTATTATTATCAGTATTTAATTCTAAGTATAAATCATAAGGCTTTAATTTATCTAATTTAAAATAATCACTTTTAAATTTATAATAGTCATGAATAATATTTAATTTATTACTAACAGTATCAATTAAATTTTTATATACACTTTTATCTATACTATCAATATATAAACTTTTCTCAAGTGGAGAGTTAAATTTTTTAATTTTAGCTTCTATTGCATTTTCTTTTAATTGATTTTTATAACATTCACTAATTGTATTTTCATGATTTATGTAATAATTATACATTAATGTATATGCATCTTTTCTAACTCTTTCATTATTACTTTTTAAAAGTAATGAATAATTACTATGGGTTAGTTCTACTTCATTATCTTTTTCATCTAACATTTTACCAAGTTTAATATCAGCATTATTTAAGTTATAAAATACTTTATTTCCAGTTCCTCTAATAGGAGCTAAAATAGATAATAATTCTTCTTCTTTTTTGCTTAATGTATGATCAACATATTTAAATAAACGCTTTAAATATAATTCATATTTTTTAAGTTCATTATTTTCTTTTAAATAATCTTTTATAAGTTCATAGTTAGTTTCTAATATTTCAACACTAGCAAAAGATGTTTTTTCTAAAATACTGGCATATAAAGATAATATTTCTTCTTTATAACCTTTATTAATATTATCAGTACTGTCTTGATCAACTAACATATGAGTATAAACATATAATTTAGAAAGTAATATATCAAGTTTTTGATCTAAGTTTAAATATTTAAGTAAATTACTACTACTTTTAGTTATAGTACCTTCAAATTCAGTTAACTTATCTGTAAGTTCTTTTACTTCTTTTACTGCTTGATCATAAGTTTTATGGTTATCAAATATTTCAGCAATATTCCAAAAAAACTCACTATCCATATCTTGTCTTAATTTTTCCATTTTTCTCCCTTATACACTAAGAAGTTCTAGGTAAACTAGAACTTTTTGTGTTTATAAATTATTTTTCTTCAAATTCAGCATCTTTAACATCACTAGTTTTTTCTTCTGATTCAGCATTAGTTGAATCGGCATTAGCTTCACTACTTGCTTGTTCATAAACTTTAGTAGCAAGAGCCATCATGGATTCATTTAATTTATCTTTTTTACTTGTGATTTCATCTAAGTCAGTTCCTTCTAAAGCTTTTTTAAGTTCTTCAATTTCACTTTCTGCTTTAGTTTTTTCTTCATCAGTAATTTTTTCAGCTAAATCTTTAATTGATTTTT
>CAYJFL010000019.1:0-18560 GCA_964369865.1 uncultured Muribaculaceae bacterium
TATTACAACGGTCAAGAAATAATCTATATCCATATCTTTATGTTCTTTTGTTTTTTTACAACTTTCCATATCTAATAAATTAATATTTCCATCATGAGTAGATGCAATCATCCAATCTTTATATTCATCACCATCTAATTTTAAATGTGGAATTAAATAGGATTTAAATGAATCAATACTATAATATATTTTAACTATAATTTTTTCATTGAATTTTTCCACATCAAAATAATCAAAAATTTCTTTTGATCGATTATCTAATGCTTCAATAATTGAATTGATGTTATTATTATTCTCACTATAATAAATTATAAAATTATCATTTTCATATTTCATAGAAATCACTTCCATTTCTCTTATAATTATACCACAAAATAAAAGACACTTATTAATAAGTATCTGATTTTATATTTTACAAAAGTCCTTTTGGCAGTTATCCGACACCTATAATTAATCTATAATCTTTCACTATAAAATTATTTTAAAAATCATTATTTAAATATTTAATTAAATAATCAGTTGAAGATTTAATTCCATCTTCATTTCTAATTAATTCTAGCCATTCATCTAGCGATACCCATTTAATAGCTTGAACTTCTTCAATTTGCAGTTTTAACTCATTGATGTTTACATTTTCTTTTAATACCCATACATCTACAAAGTCATTTTTTCTTTTATAAGATGCTATAAACTCTAAGTTATCAGTATTTGGAGTTAAATATAATTCCTCTTTTAATTCTTTCATAACAGTTTCAAAGCTATTATCTCCAAATTCTACTCCTCCACCAGTATTAGTCCATTTATTTGGAAATTTTTTTCTATTAGAGCTTCGCTGTTGTATTAATAATTTTCCCTCATCGTTTATTATCCATATATGAATAGATAATCTGTAATATCCTCTTGGCACTTCATTTCTATAACAAGTGTCACCAGTTTTTTCTTTTCTCACATTTAAAATATCAACTAATTCCATTTTATCCTCCTCTTAAAATATTAATCTAAATTTTCTAAATTAAATTCCATATTATCACACTTATTTATTATAACACAAAAAAGAATAACTTTAGTTATTCTTTTAAACGGGTGAAGTAAATTTTCCTTCTCCTTCATTTCCATAAAATTTGTCTTCTACTAAATCCCAGAATCCTACTTCCCCAGTACTTATTAATTTAACTGGAATATAATCTCTAAGAACTTTTCCTGTAGTAGCATCAGTTATTTTAAATGATTTTCTTTGTCCTACAAAGTTACGCATATCTCTAGAAACTCCATCATAAGAAATTTTATTACCACCAAGCCATATTTCAGTTTCATAAGCTTCTGGTATTAATTTTTGACCCATAACTGGATAATTAACTCCACCAATAGTAAGTTCAAATCTTGAAAATTTCATTTCATACCATTGATTTTCTATAACATTTGGTGAGAAATATTTAGTGTGTCCCCCGTAAGCATTAAATATACCTTGTGGACTGATATGTATCCCTAAAGAATAATAAGTATTAATTCTTCCACCTATTAACCAAGATCCATTGTTTTTATAATAATCAGTAATTAAGAATTCATCTTCAAATATATAATCCCCTGTATTAGAAATACCAGTATTAATATATTGTCCTCCATCACTTTCTACATAATCTACAATTTCATAAGTTTTCACTATTTCTACTGTAGTATTAATTGTGGCTGATAATCCTGCTAACGATGTTGCAGTACAAGATAAATTATGTACACCCACTGATAATGATGAAGTATCAGATATACTACATGTCGTAGTTCCTGTAGATACTCCAAAAGTTGTAGTAAATTTAGTAGATAAATCTACATTTCTTCCTTGTTCAATTTTTATATCACCATTTTGAGTAATAGTTGGAACTTGCTTATCTATTTTAACTACTTTAGTAGCCCTACTTACATGTCCAGCAGTATCCATAGTAGTAATATTAACTGTTGTTCCTACTGTATTATTATTAATAGCTAATAAGTCTACAAATGTAAACATATGACCAGATTCGTGATCAAATCCATCTGTTTTACTAATAGTAACATTACTTGTATACCATCCATTAGATCCTAATGTTCCATTAACAATTATTTCTCCTACTTCAGGTACAATTTTATCTATTTTTACTGTTTCAGTAACAGTTGATTCATGTCCTGCATTATCTGTAGTAGTTAATTCCACATCAGTTTCTGCTTGTATACCAGTTAGGATATCTAAATTAACTGTCGTTTCTTTTACACCAGACATATTATCACTACCAGCAGTAGTTTCAACAGTTACATCACTTGTATACCATCCACTAGTACTTGCAGTACCATTTAAAATGATTTCTCCTGGTGTTGGAGCGTTTAAATCCACCTTAACATTTAATATTTCACTTGCAGTATGTCCTGCTCTATCAACTACTTGTATTTCAATTTGATCTCCAACTGTTTCATAGTCTATTGTGAATTCAATATCTTCTAAATATGATTGTTCAATTCCTGAAAAACTATCAGTAGCATCTATATTAGTAATCATAATATTTTCAATATACCAATCATTTAATCCTTTAACTTCAGTAATATCATAATCATTTATGATAGGCTCTGTTTTATCTATTTTTATTGGAACAATAACTTCGCTAGTGTTTCCAGCATTATCTGTTGCCGTAATAATAACATCTGTTCCTACAGTTTCAGCAGTAAATACTGTTTGATTAGAAACAACATCTTTTAATCCTGATAAATCATCTGTTGCTGTTAAATCACTAACTGCAACATCACTAATATACCAATCATTTAATCCTTCAGAACCACTAATTTCATAATTAGTAATAACCGGATCCACTTTATCAATTTTAATTTCTAGTTGTTTAATCGCCATATTACCAGCTTTATCTATTGCAGTAATAGTTACAATTTCACCTGCTGTATTATCATTAATCTCTGTTTTATCAATTGTGATAGACTCTAAATCAGAGTTATCTGTTGTACCATTTGGTGCAATAGTTACATCACTTGTATACCACCCATTAGTACCTAATGTACCTGTGATGATTGGATCATTTATAACTGGAATAGTTTTATCAATTGTAACTACTTCACTACAAACAACAGTAGCATTACTAGCTCCAGGTTTAGTAACACATACACGATTATTACCTTCAGTATTAAGTGTAATATCACCAGTTAAATTTTCACTAGGAACACAAGTATCACCTGAAGTAATACAATATTTTAAATTTTCATCTCCATCAACTGATACAGTTACATCATTATTTGTAATACCTGATTCACTTAAATCAAAATTTATAACTCCTTGAGTATTAGCAACTACATCTTCTACATCAGGTGTAGGATTAGTTGTTGTATTATTGTTGTTATTAGTACTAGAATTACTATTACCTGTATTAGTAGAAGTATTTAAATCTTGCGAATTATTATCATCACTATTACTATCAGTAGTACTTGAATCAGTCATATTAGATTCATCTTCAGTTTCTATATCGTTATTCGAGTCAGTATCTACTTCATCATCTGATTTTCCGTTAGTACATTCATAAGTTTCTCCGTCATATGTACAATAATCCTCATAACTAGTATCCTCATCTTCTATGATTTTACAATCATATAGTTTTAAAATACCATTTTCAAACACTATATCGTCACAGACATGATTATCATCAAATAATTTTTTATCTTCTAAAAAATCTCTTTCAACATCCATATCATTATATTCATTATCTGTTAAGTATGAATATACATTTTCATAAAATATTTTATTATCTTTTTCACAAGATAATCCTGTTATTAAAAATATTATTATTAAAATTACTATTAGTATAGCAAATAATATTTTTTTACCTCTATTTTCTTTTTTCACAATTACTACACTCCTATTTTTCTTAGTAATTATAACAAATTTCAAGTCTTTTTTCAACCATTTATATTAAACTATTATATAAATGTGTAAACTAAATTTAAAACCCTATATTTACCATTAAATATGAATTCGCACAATAATAAATTTTATGTTAAAATATTTTTAGGAGGATGATTTTTAATGAAAATAGTTAACAATAACAATGTCTATATCCAAAAGGAAGATCTTTATTTTTTATCAGAATTAAATTGTGACGTTCCAAAATACATTATAGAGAAAAGTCAAAGCGACGAAATAATGAATATTGAGAATCATTTTAATTTTATAAAAATTTCTGATCCAGAGACTATCGATTTTATTAATAATACTAAAATTGTTATTGATTATGATAGTTACAAACATTTAGCTTATCAAGAAATATCAGGTAAACTATATCGCTTATCTAGAAAAATTAATACACTTATAAGTAGTGTGAACAATTTAAAAGATGAAGAATTACATGAGGCAATGATTGAGTATAAAATTTTAAATCATCGTTTTAACTCATTTAAATATTTATCTGATACACTAATTAACAGAGCCGAGATAAATTTACCGATTGAAAATAATTTTTGTATGTAAAAAAGATAGTTTCCTATCTTTTTTTAATATTGTTTTCCAAACCATACTTTAGTAACAGCTTCGCTTCCACAAATAGCACATTTACCATCTATTTCTTCGTTATCTACTAAACATCTTGATTTTAGTGTAGTATCAGCTTTTACTTTTTCTTCACATTCCGTATTTCCACACCAATTAATTTTTATGAAACCTGGTTTATTTTTGGCAGTTTCTTTAAACTCTTCATAATTAGTAACATCATGTAACATAGAGTTTCTTCTATCTTCTGCTTTTTTATACATATCATTTTGAATAATAGGCAATAAAGATTCAACAGTGCTTACGATATCTTCAAATTGTACTTTGATTTTTTCTTTAGTATCTCTTCTAACAATAGTAACTTCATTATTTTTAAGATCACGCTCTCCAAGTTCAATTCTAACTGGATATCCTTTTACTTCAGCTTCAGCAAATTTAAATCCTGGAGATTTGTTAGTATTATCTACTTTATAAGTAATATCTTTTAACTTTAACTCATTTATTAATTCTTCTAACTTATTTTCTACATTTCCTATAGGTATAATACAAGCTTTAAAAGGTGCGATATTAGGTGGTAAAATTAATCCACTATTATCTCCATGAGTCATAATTATTGCCCCTATCATTCTTGTTGTAACTCCCCAACTAGTTTGATATGGCTTCTCTAATTTATTTTCTTTATTTAAAAATTCAATTCCAAAAACTTCAGAAAAGTTTTGACCAAAATAATGACTTGTTCCATTTTGAAGTGCTACACCGTCCCACATCATTGCTTCTAATGTATAAGTAGTTTCAGCCCCAGCAAATTTTTCTTTTTCAGTCTTTTTACCAACAATAACAGGTAAAGCTAAGTAGTCTCTTTGAAGTTTTTCATATATATTAAGCATTCTTAAAGTTTCTTCCATTGCTTCTTCTTTAGTCGAATGCATTGTATGACCCTCTTGCCATAAGATTTCTCTACTTCTTAAAAATGGACGTGTTGTCTTTTCCCATCTTACAATTGTACACCATTGATTATAAAGTTTTGGTAAATCCCTATATGATTTTATAATTTTTTTATAATGTTCACAAAATAAAACTTCACTAGTAGGTCGAACACACATTCTTTCTTCTAATTTTTCACTACCACCATGCGTTACCCAAGCGGCCTCTGGAGCAAAACCTTCAATATGATTTTTCTCTATATTTAAAAGAGACTCTGGAATAAACATCGGCATTTGAATATTTTCATGATCTGTATCTTTAAACATTTTATCTAAACGCTTAACAATTTCTTCCCATATCGCATATCCATATGGTCTTATAATCATTGATCCTTTTACTGATGAATAATCAATTAAATCAGCTTTCATAATAACATCAGTATACCACTGTGCAAAATTATCTTCTCTATTTGTAATTCCTTTAACTTCCATTATAATTTCTCCTTTTTTATTTAAATTATTATATCATTTTTCTATAAGTTAAGTAAATAATTACTATTATCTTTTAAAATTTTGATACCAATCATCTAATGCATCAACTGCTTGATTACCTTTTTCTTTTGCATAATCAAACACTTCAGTTCCTTTTTCTTTGACTGTATTATAAGTATCATTTACTTTTTCATTTTCCATAATACTGTCAATTGTATTATTAAATTTTTCTGAATAATCTTTTATATTATTTAAAGTATTTTCACTAACATTTTCTTTAGCAAAATTCTCCACATTATCCTTACCTTCATTTATAGTATTCATAAAGGTATTTGCACTTTCTTCTGTTAGATTTAATATATCTTCTTTATAATTGGGATAATAATTAATTACAACGTTATCAATATTTGTAATAGTTTGTAACACTTTTTCTTTACCTGCTTCTGATAATTCACTAAAAGTTATATCATTTATTTTACCATCATAAAAAACAAAATCTACTAAGAGTATAAATTTTTCTTTGGTAACCGCTAATCCGTTTGATATATTATCTTCTATTGTATTAGAAATATCTGTTTCAATTGTATTCATCTCATCAATTAATTCAGACTCTTTTTTAATTATTTCATCTGTTTGTACTGGTTTACTTTCACTAACTACTGAATTATCTTCAATACTACCGTTGTCGTCTTCTATATCAATACTATATATTTCTACTGGTTCCACATTATTACTATCACTTATCATTTTTGTAACACAGCAGCCTGATAATAAAAAAGTAATAATCGATCCATATATTGTTATTTTACTTAATCTATTTTTTTGCATTCTATCACCTATGTAAGTATATTATATCACAATAAATTAAATTAACATCATATAATATTTATTTTGGAATATAATTTATTAAGAATACTTTCATTTAGAAAGAAGGTGCATTTCATGAATAAATTAATTAAATCAGTTAATAATGAATTATTTTTTTATGATAAAAAAATTGACATATTAAACAATGTATATTTAATTACAGAAAAAGGATATTTAATAGAATTTAACAATCATAATAACTTCAATATTGATTTATCTACTTACTACAATAAATTTATGAATAATAACGAATCTTATATATATAACTATTATGATATTATTAAAAAGATAACTACTAATTGTAATCAAATAGTATATATTAATTCATGTAAAGAAAATTATGGATGTTTTTTTATAAATTATAATTCTAATATAACAGAGGAACAAAAATTTGCTATAGATATGATGATTGAAACAGATAAAAATTTCGAATATGAAATTTTAGACATACATGGTAATAGTTATGATACTAATCTAACAATCAAAAAAAATAGTTTATAATACTATTTTTTTTCACATTCAATCACTAATTCTAACTTTTCTTTTAATATTTGTTCTAAATAAGTTATTTTTTCAATTGTTTTACATACTGAATTATTTACAGTTATTATTTCTTTATTGCAACAGTTACTATCAATAACTTTTTTGATTTTTTCACTCTCATAACATATTAATTTAGCAATACATTTCTCTATAAGTGCAATACTATTTATAACTTCACAAAAACTATTTTCTTTATCACATGGTATATCCATACATTCAATATCAACTCTACATTCACTATCAAGCACAATTTCACAATAGTTATAATTTTTACTACATAGTGCCTTTGTTTTATCAAATATATATTTATAATGATATTCACAGTCTATTAAACCAATTAATTCTATACTACATTTTTTATCTGTTATTTTTTTTATTAGTACATTATCATCTATATAAATTTTACTAACTAAATTACCATTGGAAGTTAATTTGGCAATCCAAGTAGATCCTTCTTGAGTATAAGCAACCACTAAATTACCTTCAACAATTCCTATTGTATTTATGCAAACTAAAAAATTATTAGTTTTAACACAACAACCATTTACTTGTAGAAATTGTTTTTTATTACATGTACATTTTGATGTCTTAATCTTATTTTTAGAATAATTTGATAACTCATATTTTATAAATTCTCCATTAGTAGTAATTGAAAAAATATCATCATGTGTTGCAACAAATATTTTACAATCTTCACAATGATAAATTAGCGCTATAATATTACCAGTTTTTTTATTAATAACTATTTTTCCTATTTCTTCATAACAATTATTTAATATAAATATAGTATTATTGTTATGTTTTAACGCTAAAAATTTACACTCCTTATATTCTGTTATAAATTCATAATCATTGTAACAATCATAATTTTTTAAATCATGAATTAATTTTTTAGTAGGACCTAAAAGTTCATTAGCAAAGCTATTATACTGATTTATTATTTTTCTACAACAATCTTTATTCATCATAATATCTCCCCTTCTCACTATATTAATATATGCCTGTTAATATATTTTGTACTTTTTTATTATAGGAAAAAACATAGTCATTTTTTATTTTATATCATAGAATATTTTGAAAGGAGATATTATGAGCGAAGAAACAAAAACTTTAAGAAGATGTGAAGCAATCACATCTATTATTTCGTCTGTAGCTGCAGAGCAAACAGGTTTAGCTAATATTATTAATGTAGAAGCTGAAAAAATAAAAACTGTCTTAGCTACTAGCAAGGATACCGACGATATATTAGCAGCTAATAAATCAGTTGATAAAATGATTAATTCTATTACTAAATTAGAAATAATTTTATCAGGAAAATTAGAATTATTCCATGATTGTTTATGTGTTGCTTGCGACGGTGAAAGTCCAGGATATTCTATCCTTTCTATGACAGTCGAAAGTGAACGTGGTGGTACTATTGAACGTGAAGACGACTTAAAAACATTTAATTATTATCCAGGAACATCTGGTACATCAATTAAATTTATAACTGAACCAGCTACTACTATTGTAGCTAAGTCAGCTCTACCTAGTGGATTAAAATTTGAAAAAAATTTATTAATTATACCTGATGGTTATAATTGGACTCAAACTTATTCAATGATCTTTACAGTAGGTAGTGGAGACAATGAATATGATATTACTTTAAGAAATATCATGTAGATTCTTAAACAAGGGAGTGAAATATTTTGAATCAAAAAGATACATATACTTTAAATTTTTCTAATGAGATAAATTTAGGGGAATTACAAGAACATTATCAGGAAATTGAACTAGCTGTTACACCTGAAGTCAGCACTAGTACAATTACTGGTAAAGTAGAAGATCAAGACGGGGTTGACGTTGAAAATGCTACAGTAAAACTATTCGACACTGAATTTAACCCTATTAAACATACAATGACTAATGCTGATGGTAATTATACATTTCAAAATGTACCTAAAGGTGATTATATAGTATATTCAGTAAAAGACGGATATTCTATGTCTACAAAAAGACCACTAACATACAATGGTACTGATGTTAGATTAAATGATTTTGTTATAACAGAAGATACTAATTATATAAAAGGTAATATATATGGTTATGTATATGATGATCATGGAAACGTATTTGGAAGTGCTGTAGTTAAATTAATAAACGAGACTAATGTAACAGTTGCTGAGACAGTAAGTGCTATTGATGGTGAGTTCATATTTAACAAAATAGATGCTGGTACTTATACATTAACAGCTAGTGCTGATGATTATACAGTTTATACACCTTATGTAGTTGAAGTAGTGGATGGAACTAATACTGAAGAAAATATTCATATGAAAAAAGTTGCTGAAGCGAAAGAAGGAACTATAAATGGTATTATATATAATTCTAGTAGAATTCCAATAATTGGAGCAGTTGTAGGTTTATATCAATCAATGGGTGAAGGAGAAGAAAAAACTCTTAAACTAAGAAAAACTTGTCGAACTAATTCAGAAGGAAGATATTTCTTTGGAGTTGTTCCAGAAGGAAAATGGGTTGTAAAAGCTAAAGCTACTGAAAACAGATAAGAAAAAAACAACGATAATCGTTGTTTTTTTATACTTCTGTTATTGTAATACCAGCTGGTATAGGTAATTTAGAAATTTCACTTGCTAATTCTCTATTGATAGTTATATCTGTTAATAATGGAGTATTTAAAAACATATTTTCTGTTATCATATAGCCATCATTTTTAACTCTTAAATTTTCAAAATGAATATTAGTTAAATTACTCATATTTCTAAACATTTCCGAATAATCATTCACATAGAATGTATGGAAATTTTCTAAATTTAAAATTTCTACATTTGTAAAATCACTAAATAAATTGCTAGAATCAAAATTAGCATATATATATTCTTCTGATTGAATTCTAAGTATATTACCATCTACATATCCAACTACTCCATCACCAAAATGAAGTTGCTCACTTGTTGGTTTTGAATAATAAACACTATCAATTCCATGTTCGTATGATATCTCAGTAATTGAATCTTTATCTATCATACTATCTAAATATGTATTAAATTCAACCCCTGAATTAATCATTTTATCTTCACTAATATAGTCTGCCTTTACTTGACCTAGTAAACCATTGCCAGTTTCTACATCACAAATAAGTGTAGCTTTTAATGATGAATTTAATTCTCTAATGAAGGTGTCTTTATCACATTTCATACTAACAAATTTCGATGGTCCAGTAACTACTTTATTTTTAATTTCTTCTTCCATATTTTTAACTATAGTATCATAAGAATAGAATTCTTTATCTATTTTAGAATAATATGTTATTGGTTCCATTAAATGTGCCCTAGTTTTATCAACTTTAACTGTTGTTGAATAAGTTGATTTATTTCCAGCATTATCTACTGATGTAATAACAATATCTTGACTTGGGGTATCAACACCAATTTCTGTAGTATCAATTGTTGTTTCTTTTACACCAGACATTTCATCTTTAGCATCATTGTGGCTTATTTTAACATCAGTTATATACCATCCATCTGATCCCATTGTCCCTGATATTGTTGGTTCATTAATAGTTGGAGCAACAGTATCGATTTTAATAGTTGTTTCATACGTTGACACATTTCCAGCATTATCTACTGATGTGATAATTACTTTCTCACCTGCTGTATCACCTGATACTAGTGTTTTATCAATTGTTGTTTCTTTTACTCCAGATAAATCATCCGTTGCATTATTATGGGCCACAGTTACATTAGTACTTGTATACCATCCGTTCTCTCCCATTGTCCCTGTTAATGTAGGAGCAACGATTTCTGGAGCTACTTTATCTACTTTAATTATAATTTGCTTAGTAGCTACATTTCCAGCAGCATCTGTTGCTGTAATAGTTACTGTTTCACCTGCTGTATTATAATTAATAAGTGGTTTATCAATTGTTAAAGTAACATCAGACGTATCTACTGCTCCATTTAATTGAATTAAAACATCACTATTATACCATCCTGCATCGCTTATAGTTCCAGTTATAGTAGGTTCATTAATTATCGGAGCTACTTTATCTGCTTCTACTTCTAAACTTGTATTAGAATCAGTATTATTATTAGATTCTTCTTTCCCTGCTGCTTTACTCATAACTTCATTTAAATAATTATTAAATGTTGTATCATATTTTGTATTTGAAGCTTTAACAGTAGCCTCGTTACTATTAGATTTACTTAATAAATCTGTAGTTGTATTATCTATGTTGCTAGTATTATAAGAATTATTTGTTGTAATTCCAATAACACCAAAAATTGCAATTGTAGTTGTAAAAACTATAGCAATTTTTTTGAAATTGTATTTTCTTTCTTTCATTTTTATCACCCTATCATAAGCATTATACCAAAGAAATATTATTGTTGCAATCTAAAAAAAATAATTATTAAAAATTATTTTTTTGTGTATTTATAACTAAATTTCACTTTTCCATAAACCATGTAAATTACAGTAACTATAAACTATTATTTTATCTGAAGATTCAATTTCATACTCAGGCTTATCTCCTGGCATTAAGTTTAATTTTGTAGTTAAATTACCTGATTTAATATAAATAAATTCGATGTAATGATCATCATTCATTGGATGAAGTGTTTCTCCAATAGATATTTTAACTTTATTATCTTTTCTTTCTAAAAATGGTTTGTGTTTTTCTGTAGCAGCATCTACTGTATTTGCTATAAGTTCTTCCATTTCATTACCACAACAACTCAATTTGTTTTCACCATTAATAATTTCAATCAAATTATTGCATTTGTTACATTTATATAATTTCATTTTTACCTCCTACAAATTTATATTTAAAATAAATTCTTTATTATTTCTTATAATTAACAATTCTATTATATCATCATTATAGTATTGATATAATATATTTTTAAAATCTGAACTATTATCTATTTTTTCATTATTTAATTCTAATATCAAATCTCCTACAACTATTTCATTTATAGCACTTAAACTACCTTCTTCAACATTTGATACTATCACTCCATAATTATATTTACTATAATCTATTAAATTATTGTTTAGTGCTATTCCTTGTTTAACATCTATTATACTTATACCTAAATAAGGTCTATTAACTTCGCTACCGCTTTCTAATTCTGGTAATATTTTAATTACTTCATCTATAGGAATAGCAAAACCCATACCTTCTATTTCATCTTCAACTAATTTTAAAGAGTTAACTCCTATGACATTTCCATTAATATCACAAAGAGGACCACCACTATTACCCGGATTTATAGCGGCATCAGTTTGGATAGCATCTATGATTACAGTTTCATTATTTTCATCTACTGGGATTAATCGATTAAGTCCTGAAACTATTCCTTTAGTAATTGAACCTTGATATTCAACTCCGAGTGGAGTACCTACAGTAAATACTATATCACCCAATTCTAATGTAGTAGATGATGATAAAGTTGCAATAGAATCTACTGCATTTTTATCAACAGTTAAAACTGCTATATCAGAATATACATCACTACTTATTAGTTTAGCCTCAAAAACCTCTTCATTTGAATTAATTATATTTAAATAATTCATATTAGCAATTACATGATGATTAGTGATTATATAAACTAAATCATCTTTTTCTTTATATGCAAAACCTGAACCAGTAGATTGATGGGTATTATTATTAAATCCATTAACTACAACTACAGATTCGTATATTTTATCAATTCCTTGCTTTATATTACTTTCAGTTACAACATTTACTTCTTCTACTAATTTTTTATTAAAAAATATATTTTTTTCACTAATTATAAGATATGATATTAAACTTATTATAATTAGTAGTAATAGATTTATAAATATTGTTTTTATAATATTCCCTCCTATAATTTAATTATATCTCTCCAATTATCTGGAAAACCTATTTTATTTAAAATAGAACATAATGGTACGGTATCTACTACACTATCTAGAATATCAATTTCATAACCTACTTCAAAAATAAATTCACTAAATTCTTCTTCTGTAAGCATTTTTTTCATAATAATTACAATAGCAAACAAATCATTTTTACCATATATAAATTCATCTTTTTCTACTGGAATATTTAATAAACTATGATATCTAGTATCTGGTATTTTTTTCTCAGTAGTACGGTCATATAAAATATCTTCATGAGCACAAATATTTCTAAAGTTAGCTAAAATTGATAAATACGTAGTCATTTCTTCAATACTAATAGCATAATGTTTTGAAATATCCTGCTGAACATCATATTTTAAAACAGCATATAATTCAGCAACTAAACCATAAGAAATTACTTTAACTAACACCCACATTGGAATAAAACCATAATTATTAAAATAATGAGCTGTTGCTTCATGCTTATCAGCATTTACTTTTATCTGACGCTCCATTTTTGATATTACGTCTTGAACTTGACGACTTTTAAGTGTATCTTGATTAAAATTTCTTAAATTTAAATATTCTTTATCTTTAAAACCGTATCTTTTACTTAGTTGATAACTCATTATTGATTTAACATTATTTTCAATTATAAGTAAATTTTTAAATATAATATTTCTTATTTTTCTATCAAAAATAAATGTACCATATAATTCTTCAAATTTGGTTCCATACATAAATTTTTCTTTATCTATATCAGAAAATAGATGTCTATATCCATTTAAGAAAAAATAATTTTCACGATATAATATTTCCTTGGCATAATCGATATCTTCTATAACTAGGCCCCTATTTCTAAATATTTCTATTTGTTCATCTAAATTCCTAAACACTTTTTTGTTCATATTATCACCATAATCATTATACCATATTAAAAATTTAAACTAAATCATTGTGTAAAGTAATCAGACACTACTTCAGATATTATTTGTGCTATTTTAATTTGTTCTAATTCATTTGTTAGACGATATCTATCGTTAGCATTACTTAAAAACCCTAACTCTAATAATACTCCCGGAATTTCTATTCTTCTACTCATATATAAATCATTAACTTTTTCTAATTTTCTTTTTGAATATAATTCAGTTCTAAAAGCATTATCAAATAATTTAGCAATATTTATATTTTTATTATTTATATCATCGTAAAATACTTGTGCTCCTTTAAAACTACTATTATTATCTGCATTTAAATGAACACTTAAATATAAATCTGCATTTGAATCATTAATTATGTCTACCCTTCTTGATAAATCACTTCTTTTACGATTAATAGTATTTACAACGCTTAAATCATAATCCCCATACCTTGTTTGATAAACTATTGCGCCTTTAGCGACTAGCATATCTTCTATAATATTTGTTATTTGTAAATTTATATCTTTTTCCTCAATATTTTTATAAACAGCTCCTGGATCAATTCCACCATGTCCTGCATCTAAGTATATAACTTTTCCTAATAATACATAATTATTATTAGCCTTTACAAGGCTAAATGAACTTATAAAAACTATAAAGATAGTAAAAATAATTAATTTGTTTTTCATACTATCACCTATTATAAATAATATGCTTATTTATTTATAAATATCAAAAAAAGAGCATAGCTCTTGATTTGTAAGTAAAGATTAGGTCTTTAACTTCTTTTTATTCTTATTCGGAACTATATTTCTATACCCCTATTATGATTATAGCATAACCTTTTTTTATTGGAATAGTTTATATATAAATTATACTTTTACTTTACACATAAAAAAAGCATTTATACAAATGCTTTAAATTTTGATATATTAGGCAATGGCAATTCGAACGTTAAAATCTTTTTTGTAGTGGGATGTACAAATGACAAACTAGAAGCGAATAAACATATTTGTTTATTTGCCTTAGCATTTACATTATACTTTTGATCTCCATATAATGGATGATTTCTAGATGAAAATTGCACTCTTATTTGATGAGATCTTCCAGTAACTAAATGTACTTTTACTAAAGAATAGTTTTCTTTAAAACTAACTAATTCATAATTTAGTATCGAATGTTTCCCTTTACTATCTACAAAACTTTTATTTAACTTAGAATTTTTTAATAAATAATCCTCCATCGTTCCTTTTGTTTCAACTTTACCATAAACAACTGCATGGTATATCTTATTCATTTTATTACTTCTAATTTGTTCTGATAATCTAGAGGCTGCTTTACTAGTCTTAGCAAATACCATAACACCACCAACTGGTCTATCTAACCTATGAACAAGACCTAGATAAACATTTCCAGGTTTATTATATTTTTCTTTCAAATAAGCTTTTAACTGTGTTAAAAAATCTGTATCTCCACTATTATCTTCTTGTACTGGAATATTAATTGGCTTTTCTACAACTAATATATGATTATCTTCATATAAAACATTAATCATTTTGCCATCTTCCATAAATACCACATGGTAAAATTAAATTATTATTTGTAATCGGCAATCCAACTTCTCCAGCATCCACTAAACCTCCATATTTAGGTTCTAATAGAGTTTTAAGTATATTGTATAACACTGTAGATGAAATACCTGTAGTATAAGCATTTATAAGTAAAAATAGAGGTTCTTCACTCAATATTTTACTACAAGCATTTATAAGTGTATCTAAATTTTGTTCAAATTTCCAAACCTCACCATTTGGACCTCTACCATAACTTGGTGGATCCATAATAATAGCATCATATTTGTTTCCACGTCTTGCTTCACGTTCTACAAACTTTAAGCAATCATCTATAATAAATCTTATTTTATTATTACTTAAATTACATAATTCCATATTTTCTTTTGCCCATTGCACCATACCTTTTGAAGCATCAACATGAACTACTTCAACTGCACCAGCTGCACTACAAGCCATTGTAGCACCACCAGTATATGCAAATAAGTTTAAAACTTTAATAGGTCTATTAGCATTACCAATTTTTTCCATCATAAAATCCCAATTAGTTGCTTGTTCTGGAAATAGTCCTGTATGTTTAAAATTAGTTGGACTTACTTTAAATTTAAGATTTTTATAATTAATAGTCCAATGGTCTTTTAATTTAGTTTTAAAATCCCAATATCCTCCGCCTTTATTAGAGCGATGATAAAAACCATCTATATTTTTCCATTGTTCATCTTCTTTTACTAACCACATCGCTTGTGGTTCAGGTCTTCTAAGTATAACCTTACCCCAGCGTTCTAATTTTTCTCCATTACCAGCGTCTAGACACTCGTAGTCACTCCATTTATTACTTACTCTCATATTTCCTCATTTCTTAGACTATTATATCATTTTTTAGAAAACTAATAAATAAACTTTTTAATTATATACAAAAAAACCAGCATTGCTGGTTCGTATAGTAAATCTTATCTTTTTGAGAATTGCGGTGCACGACGTGCAGCTTTTAATCCTGGTTTTTTACGTTCTTTAGCTCTAGAATCACGAGTAACAAATCCAGCTTTTTTAAGAATTTTACGGAAAGTAGTTTCACTTTCACTTGCTTCATTAGCTGAATCATATTTTAATAATGCTCTAGTTATACCTAAACGAATAGCTCCAGTTTGTCCAGAGAATCCTCCACCATTAACTTTAACTTCAATATCAAAATTTTCTTCATTTGAAGTAGCTACTAATGGTTGCATTAAATCCATAACGTTTGTTTCATAAGGAAAGAAATCTCTAACATCTCTACCATTAACAGTAATATTACCTTTTCCTGGTTTCATTTTAACTTGTGCTACAGAAGATTTTCTTCTACCTGTTGCAGTCCATAATTTATTTGCCATTATTTTCCTCCTTAATTAACTTTCATTTCTGCTGGTTGTTGTGCAGTATGTGGATGTTCATTTCCAGCATATACAAATAATTTTCTGTACATTTGGCGTCCAAGTCTATTGTGAGGAAGCATTCCTTTAATAGCTCTTTCAACCATTTCTACTGGATATTTATCTTTCATAACACGAGCAGTTCTCATACGTAAACCTCCAGTGTATCCACTGTGGTTGTAGTATATTTTTTTATCTAATTTGTTCCCTGTAAGATTAATTTTTTCCGCGTTTACTATAACAACGAAATCTCCACAATCAATGTGTGGTGTATATGTAGGTTTGTGTTTACCACGTAATACTGTTGCTACTTTAGTAGCTAGGCGACCTAAAGTCATTCCTTCAGCATCCACTACATACCAGTTACGTTCAACTGTTTCTTTTTTTTGCATGAATGTATTTTTCATAATATTTCCCTTTCTCAATTGAATATCTAGGTAAAGTAAATGGTCCCAACACTTACTTCCGGGATATATAAATGTACCAAATATAATTCTACTAAAAATGAGTATAAATGTCAACTATTTGAAGTTAATTTCTATAAAAAACATTTACATAATTTTATGCTCAACATTTATCAAATATAACATAAAAAGTAAGCATAAGCTTACTTACAAATTACACCATCTTTTTCTAGTGCTAATTTAACTGTTTCTGTTGTGTCATTTAATTTAACAATGCTAGTTAATGTAGTAGTATTTCCATCTAGAGTTATCTCTGTCGGATTAACAAATACTTTATAATCAATAGCTGTAGTTGATGTTAACACATTGTCATTTATTGCACATTCTGAATTATATCCTGCTACTGTAGCATATTGTTTACCAAAAGCACTACAATTAGTTTCAGCAGTAGTTTTTAATTCATTTATAAATGTTTCTTTAGTGTATGTTGTAACATTAACTTCTTTATCTGAAATTAATTTATCATCTTCAAATGTAAATATTCTAGAAATATTAATCATACTAGGTGACTCTGCTGTTGGCTGAACCGTTGGAGCAGTACAAGTTAATGTAGTTATTTCACCTGTAATTTCTTCATTATTATCTTCCTCATCTTTTACATTTTCTTTTGTATCTTCTGCTTCAGTTTCTTCTTCCTGTACAGTTTGATTTGGATCTACTTTTCCTGGTAATTCTCCATTATAATTTATAATCTTAGGCATCATAAATATAGCTACTCCGAAAAGGATAAATAATAATATCATAAAAATCATTCCTGATGAACTTTTCTTTTTATTATTTCCAGATTCATCATTGTTTCCATCACCTAAATTATTACTATCATTTCCAACTGAAATTTCTGGCTGAACTTCTTTCTGAACTTCAATATTAGTAACAGCTTCTTTTGTTAACGAATTAGTTAAATCAATATCTTTATTTTGTACTGGCTCTGGCATCACTGGTTGTGGTGCTACTGCTTGTACTGACTCTGGCATCACTGGT
>CAYJFL010000020.1:0-16331 GCA_964369865.1 uncultured Muribaculaceae bacterium
AAATTATAATTGATAAAGATAAAAATATTGAAATAATATATAAATTTAATCAATTGTAATATTCGTCTTTGTTCTACTGGAACAAAGATTACATAAAAATGACAAACTACTTATAAAATAATTATTTCGACATGAATATGCAAAATATTATAAAAAATATAGTATAATAATAGATAAATAAATTAAAAGAAAGGAGTGGTAATATGTTTATATCAAAATATAATTCAGAAATAACACTTGAAAATTTATTGACTATGTCTGAAGGAACTACTTTTGATAGAAAAGAAGCTAATTTAGATAATGAAAAATTAGCAATTACTATATCTGCATTTGCCAATACAAATGGAGGATGCATCGCACTTGGTATTAGTGATGATAAAAAAATAAAAGGGTTCGAAGGATATAAAGAGGGAAAACTAAATGATAAGTTAGGCGTATTTACGAGTAATTATTTAAAAGTCAATCCTGATTATGAGTATGAGATTGTAAAAGTTACTAATTTTAAAGGTAATGAAGATAAAATATTGCTGATTCATATTTTTGCTAGTGAAAAATTGATAAGAACTAGTAAAGATAAGGTATATAGAAGAATTGGAGATCAATCAATTGAACAAAAGGGAGAAAATTTAAAAAATTTAGAATATGCAACTAAAGAAAGAATTTTCGAAGATGAAATTATATATAAATCAAGCTATGAAGATATAGATGAAGAATTAGTTGAAATGTATAAAAATAAATTTAGTCCAGATCCAAATATTGACAATTATAGTTTCTTGAAAGCTAGAAAATTTTTGGTAGAAAAAGATGGAACCAATAACTTGACAAGTGCTGGAGTATTATTATTTTCTTCTGATCCTACGATTTTCTTTCAATGTGCGAAGATTAAAGTTATGAAAGTTGAGGGAACTGAATTAGGAACAGGGCAAAATTTAAATATAGTAAAAGAACAAACTTTTTGTTTACCGCTTTATAAATTAATTATTAAAGTTAGAGAATTTATTAATAGCCAATTAAGAGAATTTAATCACTTAGGCGAAAATGGTAAATTTATTAAAGTTCCTGAATATCCTGAAGGTGCTTGGGTGGAAGGAATAGTAAATGCTGTAACCCATAGAGAATACACAAATTTAGGAGACTATATTAAAGTATTTATGTTTGATGATAGATTAGAAATTATAAGTCCAGGTAATCTACCCAGATTAATAACTCTACAAAATATGAGATATGATAGATTTTCTAGAAATCCGCAAATAGCTAGAGTATTAAGTGACTTAGGCCTTGTAAAAGAAATTAATGAAGGTGTTAAACGTATCTACAGTGAAATGGAAAGTTTTTTCTTAGATGAACCTGAATTTACTACACCAAATGATAATTCAGTTAAATTAGTATTAAAAAATAATATAGTAATGAGAAGTAAAAGAAAAACTGAAACTATGTTAAAAAATGATTCAATTGATGAAAATTGGAGTAAACTAAATAAAATGGAACAAATGATAGTTCAATATATACATGAAAAAGTAAATGTTGGTACTAATGAAATAGCAGAATATATTAAAAGAGATTCCAGAACTGCAAGAAGACAATTAAAAAAATTATGTGACTTAGAAATTATTGATTGGATTGGTACTTCAACAAGAGATCCGCAAAAAAAATATATTATAAAAATTAAATAATGTCCTAGTAGTGTCCTAGTGATGTCCTAGTAATGTCCTAGTAGTGTCCTAGTAAAAATACAAAAAATAGTTTTGACAAAAATACGGATAAAACGTTAATTAGCAGTATTTTTGTCAAGAAAACTACATTTTTCTAATCACGTGGTGGTGATGGTGCTGAGGTAATTTATGCTTTACGAGATGATGGAGTTTTAGCGAATAAAGTATTAGATGAAATAGGTAGAAACGGGCAAAATATTCGTCAGGCTTATCAAAGAAGATTAACAAGTAATCCTGAGAAAGATTATTATTTTATTCATAGAGATACTGGAGTAAATACTGAACCATTAATAGTTGAATATGGATTTTTAGATAGTGATGGGGACGACATCGAACAATTAAAAAATAATTATGAAATATATGCGGAAGCAGTAGTTAAGGCAGTTATGGAATATATTGGGTTACCATATACTGCGCCAGGCGATGAACCTGATAGCCCAGATGAAGATTCGACTGAAACATACATAGTTCAATCTGGAGATACACTTTATAGTATTGCTAGAAAATATAATACTACAGTATCAAAGTTAAAAGAATATAATAATTTAACTAGTGATATTTTAAGTGTAGGTCAAATATTAAAAATAAAAGAAGACGATAATAATTCTAGTGATGAGTATATTCTTTACACAGTAAAAAGTGGAGATAATTTATATAAAATAGCTAATGCTAATGGTGTTACAGTTGATAGACTTATAGAATATAATAACTTAGCAAGTGATATACTTAGTATCGGCCAAGTTATTAAAATCCCTATTAAAGAAGTAATATTACCAGAAGGAGAATATATTATTTATACAGTAAAAAGTGGAGATAATTTATATCAAATAGCAACTCAGTATAACACAACAGTTGATGCATTAATGAAATATAACAATTTAACTACTAATTTATTAAGTGTAGGACAAATGTTAAAAATACCAGTAGAGATAGTTACACCAGAAAATACTTATATAGTTAAAAGTGGAGATAGTTTATGGAGTATAGCTAATAGATATAATATTTCAGTAGATGATATTAGAAGAGCGAATAATTTAACTAGTGACTTACTAAGTATAGGTCAAATATTAATTATTCCTACTAATACAACTGATGAAGATATTATTTACACTGTTCAAAAAGGAGATAGTTTGTGGAGTATTGCTAGAAAATATAATACTACTGTTGATAATATTAAAAATAAAAATAATTTAACAAGTGATTTACTAAGTATAGGTCAGCAAATAAGAATATAAAAACTGCTTATTAAGCAGTTTTTTATGAACCATCACATACTCCGGGAGCAGGAATATAAAAACAATGTCCTTTATATCTACCAGCTAATTTTTGATCCCACCAAGTTGATTTACAGTTTTCTCCTTCTTTTGGAGCATAAAACCATAATGCATTACTAGCTGGGTGAAATACTTGACCGTTTAATACTCTTTCAGCCAGTTGTCTTTCCTTACCATTTGAAGCACCAACAAATAAAGGACTATTTATTCCAGAAAAACCACCAGGGTTTTGATATACAACATCATTAACAGTAACTACATCTTTGAAAGTTAGACAACGAGCCAAAGCTCTATTAACTACAACATTACCAACCATCATCATTCCAAGATCTCCATCCCCAACAGCTTCTGCTCGCATAAGCCTTGCTAATAAATCTATATCTTTAGAATTTGCTTTTAAAATCATTTTAACACCTCTATTAATATTATTCATAAAAGGTAACATTTTGATAAATTACTACTCATTTTATTAAAACTAGTGTATAATTATATTAATAAGTTATAGAGGTATATATGAAAAATGATAAAGTTTTAATAGTATTAATATTGGTTAGCGTATTATTTATAAGTATAGCTTTAATAAGATTAAATGATAGTAGTTTAAAATTTTTAGGAATGTCAATCATACTAATTGCTCTTACCTTAAAAAGATATTATGATTTAAAATGGATAAAGTAAACAAGTGAAAACTTGTTTTATATTTACAAAAAATAATTTTGTGATATAATATGAAAACAAAAAGAGGTGTTCTTATGAATGATAGCCCAGTAGTAAAAAAAATGGAAGTAGTTATAAATGAAGAATTTACAGCTAAAGGATATGAGAGTATCAGTGGAGATAAAGAGACTAAAACTTTAAGACCTAGATTTATAGTGTTTTTTGAAATGTTACCTAGTGGTTTAAGTACAATATTACTATTACTATTAATTTATGGTATAAGTATATTCTGTTTAAATAATTATTCAGAAGAACTACTTAAATATTCGATAGAATCTGATTTTCTTTTATACTTAACTATATTTTTATTTGTATTAAAGTATTTAAAAGTATTACTAAGACAAATTAAATATCGTAATGTATATTATAATATAACTGATTTAGGAGTTGAATATATAAAAGAAGATAGAAATTATTCGAGTTTTTTTATTGGTTATGAAGAAATGACAGAAGTTAAAATACAAAGAAACTTATTAACATATGTATTTGGTTATGGACATATACTTATAAAAAGTGGAAATGTAGGAATATATTTAGACTATGTTGCTAGTGTAGAAGAGGTATATGATTATATTTTACAAAATGTTAAAAGGAGCTAGATAATATTATTACTTTATATATTAAAGGTATTATAATAGGGATTGGAAAAATAATTCCAGGAGTTAGTGGTTCGGTAATAGCGATATCGTTTGGATTATATGAAAGATGTATTGAAGCTATTAGTAATATAAGTAGTAATTTTAAAGATAACATTAAATTATTAGTCAGTGTTGGTTTGGGTGTTGCAACAGCAATTATTTTAGGGAGTAAAATGATTGCTTTTTTATTAGTTAATTATAATTTATATGTATTATCGACTTTTTTAGGATTAATAGTAGGTGGGTTACCATTAATTATTAGAGAATTTGACATAAAAAAAATAAAGTTATCTAATTATTTATTTATGATTACAGCTGCATTAATTTTAGTTATATGCAATTTTATAAATACTGAGAGTTTATTAAGTAATGAAAATAATACTTTTACATACTTTATAATTGGAATGATAGACGCTTTAACAATGGTAATACCAGGTATAAGTGGTACAGTAATATTAATATTATTTGATTTATACGATAAAGCTATAAATTTATTTGTATCATTTACGGATCTTAACTTACTATTAAATAATGCTTTTAATATATTAGCTTATGGAATTAGTTTGATTATAGTTATATACATAACTAGTTTTATAATGAATTTATTATTTAAAAATTATAAAAGTGAAATATATAGTGCTATTTTAATATTTCAAATAGGTAGTATATTAATGATTATGTTTAATTTAACAAATATATTTAATAGTTATACAGAAATATTAGTAGGTACAATATTATTTAATTTAGGGATGTATTTTTCTTATAATTTAAAAAATAGTCATTCCCTTTAATTATATGAATATATTGTTATAGGTGATGAAATGGAAAAACCAAAGATGTTTAAAAACCCAATTAATAAGATAGTAGATAATAATAAAACACTAGATAAAATATCTAGTGAACAGATTAGTGAAAATTATGAAAGAAGTATAAAAACAGAAAATAAATTCTTAAGTATTAAAAGCAAAGTGAATAATATATTTGCTTCTAAAAATTATATTTATAAAGCAGATGTGGTAATAAAATTAAAAGATAACATTATCGAGAGAAGAATCATTGGTCTTCAAAATGAACAGTTGATTACTATGGAAAATGAAATGATTCCAATTAATGAAATTGTAGATATTTATGTAAAAGAAAAATAACACCAATTGGTGTTATTTTTATATACAATCTACATAAGTATCAGCTAAACATCTAATTACGCAAACACAGTTTAAGTCGATTGTGAAAAAAGAATTTGTAGCTATGTAAGGTATTGTAGCTGCCGTAGTAGTGTCAGGATTTGAAGCTAACACTCTAAATGTAGCACAGCATCCATCTAATTTTTCTATACGAAATACATTTGAACAAGTAACTCCAACATCACCACATACCAAATCATCTTTTGTAGTAGGCATACTCCAAGGAGTACCGTTACCGCATGCTGTATATAACATTACTGGTCTAGTATTGCAATTTAAACTAGTAGTAGAACATCCTAAAAAACCACGATCACAAGTATCTAAACAAGCATCTCCACAACAATTTGCATTTTGTTGTAAAATGTTTATTACTGTTAGTATTTCAGAAATACAACCTTCACAAGTGTTTCCTTTTTTATCGTTGCACATATAATCCACCCTTTCATTTGTTTCAATATAATATATGGTACTAGACTAAATATGTGTGAATTAATTGCCTAATTAAATAAAAACTTTAAATAATATAATTCATACTATCTAATACAATCTTGATATATAGCAATAAATTATATATAATTAGTATAAGATTGGTTGGATGATTTATGAAAAAACTATTTTATGTGTTAATAAGTTTATTATTTATATATTTACTATTATCTAAAGTAATATTATCTAATGATAGTATGTCAAATACATATAACATTTATAGAAAAGGTTATGATGTGAAAATTAATGAGCAAATAACTGAATCAAAGTCAGAAGATAAAAATTTATACGAATATGAAATTGAAGCGAATGAAGTAATATTTGAACTTACTTTTCTAGATAATTTGAACAGTGAAAAAAACATAGTTGATTTAGAACTATATGAAGATGAAGATTATTCATGTTTATATGTAAAATTTAAAAATAATAAAAAAAATATTGATATAAATTGTAAAGGCGAAGAAGAAATATATTACAATTTAACTTCGATTGATAAACATAGTGAAGAACTTCAAAAATTTTACAACAGCATTGATAGTTATAATATAAATAACTTCAATAATAATGCTGAAACAGATAAATATTCTTTAGTAGATGTTTATAAAAATAATTTAAATAAAGAAATTATTTTCTCTATTACTGATTATAAAGGATTATATATTATGGATAGCGAAGTAGAAAATATAAAGTTGTTTGACGAGGATATTTATAATAAGCAGTTAAGTACTTATATTGATAAATATTACTTTGTTGCTGATTACGCTGACAAACATGATTATAAAAAGTTTTATTTAGTTGATTTAAGTAATTCAAAAATCCATGATATTTTATCTGAAGAAAATCTAAGTAAAGATTCATATATAGCTGGGCAAGTTGATAATAATATATATATTGTTGATCGAGGGAATAAACAACAATTTAAAGTCGATGTAGAATCTAAAACTATGGAAATAGTCGGAAATGAAGATAAAGGTATGTATTATTATGATGGAAATAAATTAGAGATAGTTCCATCAACAAGATTTACTATCGAAAAAAATTACTTTAAAGAAAAAGAACTTAAGTTAGATGGGTATAATTATTTAGCGACAGTAAACTTTAACGATAAAAATGTATATAGTTATTATTATCAAAAACAAAATGACAATTATAATGTATATCGTATAGATGAAAATAATAAAAAGAAATTTATTTTTACTACAAAAAATGAAGAGTTTTTGTCTAATGTTATAGTAAGTAATGAATATATTATGTGGCAAGAAAATGATAAAATAAATTACTATAGTGATTCAACTGGAATTAAAAGTATAATTAAATCTAATGAATTAACTTTTAATGAAGATATTAAATATTATATTTATAATAAATAAAGATATAGCTAGTTGATAGTTATATCTTTTATTTTGCAGTTATTTAGGTTATAATTATATTGTGTAGATAATAGGTGATAAAAATGAATGAAGATATAAAATTTAGTGTTATTGATAATTACGGAGAAGTATTAACTGATAAAAAGTTTATAACTAATCCAGCAATAGCAAGAGATGAAGAAATTAAGAAAACAATAATTACATTATTAACACCTGATAAATCAGCTTTATTAGTTGGTAAACCAGGTATTGGGAAAACAGCAATTGTAGAAGGTATAGCTTATTTATTACAAAACAATTTAGTGCCAGAGGTTTTAAAAGGATATAAAGTTGTAAAAATTAATTCTCCATCGTTAGTAGGTTCTATTATGGTTGATGGTAAAGAAGAACTAATTATGAGTATGCTTGTTAGAGAACTAAAAACTCTAGATAAAACAATATTATTTGTTGATGAAATTCATACTTTAATCGGTAAAGGAGAATCGATGGATTTAGCCAATATGTTAAAGGCAGGGTTAGACCGTGGTGAAATAAAAGCTATTGGAGCAACAACAACAGTTGAATATGAAAATTATTTAATTAGAGACCGAGCTTTTTTAAGAAGATTTGAAAAGATTGATGTATCAGAACCTAGTATGGAAACAACTGTTGAAATATTAATGAAAACTATGCCTAAATACGTAGCTCAATCTGGAATTAAATTTGCTTACAATGATTACATTACTGAGATGCTTGTTAGATCAATTGTTAATGCAACTAGTGAATATAAACGTGTTTATGGTTTAGCAGCAATGTATCCAGATGTAGCTTTCTCAGTATTATCTCAAGCATTCTCACAAGCACTATTTAGAAATTCAGCTACAGTAAATGTAATTGATGTATATAATGCTATTAAATATTCTAAAAGAATTTATCCAGATTCAATAGTTAAAGAATTAAAAATATTTAGAGAAAATTTTGAACAAGTAACTAAAGCTGAAAACATAATATTGGAAGATGTGAAAATAGAAGAAATTCAAAATCCAGATGAAATTATATAAAGGAGAACAAAATGAAAAAAACTAGAGAAATTCCTAAACAAAATTATATAAAACTATTCTTAGTTTTAATGGTAAGTATATTAATCGTACTTTATTTAGCTTCTTGGTATTTAGTTGGACAGAGTAATAATGATGCATATATTAATGATACTTTAACAGAATTGAATGAAGCAGACTTAGATAGTTATATAATTGATAATCCTAATGCAATAGTTTATTTTTCTAATAATAATTCAGAAACTGATAAAATAGAAAAAGAACTAGTAACTTATATAAATGATGCTCAACTTACAGATAAAATGGTATATATTGATGATAAAGCAATTGAATCAAATGATTTCTATTATAATTTTACAAACAAATATTTTTCAAAAGAATTAATTGATAAAAATGTTTCGTTTTCAAACATGCCTAATATAGTTGTTTTTGAAGAAGGAAAAGTTGTTGATATTATAATTAAGGAAACAGATAAAGTAACTATAGAAGATATTAAAAGTATTCTAAGTAAATATGAGGTGAAATTAGATGCTTAATATTGTTTTATATGAACCAGAGATTCCACAAAATACAGGTAATATAATTCGTACTTGCGCAGCAATAGGAGCAAAATTACATTTAATTGAACCACTTGGTTTTTCCTTAGATGAAAAATATGTTAAAAGAAGTGGGGTTAATTATTTAGAGTACTGTCAAATGGTAACTTATGAAAACTATGATAAATTTATTGAATTAAATAAAAATGGAGAATATTACTTTTTAACAAGATATGGGAAAAAGAGATATTCAGATATTGATTATAGAGATGTAGATAAAGATATATATTTGATTTTTGGAAAAGAAAGCACGGGAATTCCTAAAGAAATATTACAAGCTAATATTGATAATTGTTTGAGAATACCGACAACAGATAATGTTAGAGCTTTAAATTTGTCAAATTGTGTAGCTTTAATGAGTTATGAAGTGTTAAAACAGCGTGACTTTCCTAATTTGTTAGACAGCGATTCTTTTAAAATTGACTATTTAAATAGTAATGAGTTGTAATATTTAATTAAAAGTGTTAATATTATAATGATAAAAGATAAAATAGGAGGTATTATAATGGAATTCATTATTAATAACTATATGTGGATAGGGGTATCCGGAGTAATAATTTTGATGGCTTTAGTTGGATTCATTGCGGAGAAAACTAATTTCATAAAAAAAAGTAAAGAAGACAAAAAAGAAAAGAAAGCTAATAAAGCTTTGAATAAAAAAGAAAAGAAGAATAAAAAAAATAAAGATGTTGAAAAAGAAGAGTTAACTACTGAAGTTGTTAATGAATCTGTTGTTCCAATAATAGAAGAACCAACAAATTTAGCATCAATTGAATCAATAGTTAATGAAGATATAAACAATGTAGTAGAAACTGCTGTTGAAACTCCGATTGAAGATGTTGCTAATTCATTTAATAATGATAACAATTCTATTTTTCCACAAGATGTAGATTCTTCAATTATGGCAAATATTGAAACAAATAATGATTTTCAAGTGGATAAAGTTGAAGAAATAGTTCCGGCAGTAGAGCCTCTGAATAATGTTGTTCAAAATTTAGAAGTTTTTGAAAATCCTTCTATCGATAAACCAATTGAAAATGATATATTTAATTTAGATAATTTTGCTTTTGATACACCAGCAGAAGACGAGGTAGTAGTAGAACCAACAGTTGAAGAAAATATAGATTTTATTAATGTTGAACCTGTTGCAAAAGATACTTTTAGTTTTGAGGCGGAAACAGACGCTGATAATTTAAATTTAGAAAATAGTGATGTGGTATCAGAAAATAATGAAAATGTGGAATCTGTACCATTTGAAGAAATTTTTGAAAATACTACTGAAAATAGTATTAATGACGAATTTAATTTAAATAACTTAACAGAAGAAGAAATTCCAGATTTATCATTTACAAGTAAAGAAATTGAAAACGTAGAGCCTATTTTAAATGCAGCTCCACTATTCGATAATGTTATTGGAGAAGAAAGAAATGTTCCTCTATATTCTGGAAATATGACTTCACAACCTTTTTCACCAGTAGGTCCTATAAGTGATACTCATTCGAATGTTAAAGAAGTAGAAGTTTTAAACCTTGATGAAGAAGAAACAATAAATTAGTTATAGAATAAGATACAAACAATAGTATCTTATTTTTTATTTTTTGTTTGATAGTGATTTTATATTATGATATAATTACAAGAGTAACACAGAATTAAAAAAGGAGGCGATGAAAAATGACTTTTGAAGTTATTTTAGAATTAGCAAAAAGGTTATTAGATGCTTTATTAGTGTGGTTAGTTATATATTATGCACTTAAAAGTATTAGAAAAAATGTAAAGATGGTTCTTTTATTTAAAGGAATTTTTATTATTTTAGTATTAAAATTAATTAGTGATTCATTTGATTTAGTAGCTATTGGATACTTATTAAATTATGTTATATCATGGGGGCCATTAGCGCTTATTATAATTTTCCAACCAGAAATTAGAACAGTGTTAGAACAACTAGGGCGAAGTCAGCTTCTAGGGCGCCATAAAATATTAACAGTAGATGAACGTGAACGTGTAGTTTATGAAATAGTTTCATCAGTTGAATATTTAAAAAGAAATAGAATTGGTGCTTTAATGGTAATAGAACGAGATGTTTCACTTACTGAGTATATTGAAAAATCTAAAAAATTATATGCTGATTTATCTAGTGATTTATTAATATCACTATTCTTCCCTAATAACCCATTACATGATGGTGGAGTTATTATTCAAGGAGAAACAATTACTAGTGCTGGAGCAGTATTTCCAACTAGTGACAATTTAAAAATTAGTAAAAGATTAGGAACTCGTCACCGTGCAGCACTTGGTATTAGTGAAGAAACAGATAGTATTGTGTTAATTGTTTCAGAAGAAACTGGTAGAATTTCAATTGCTGTAGAAGGAAAATTAAATTATAACTTAACTCTTGATGAATTTAAACTTATGTTGCTAGATGAATTAAGACCTAAAAAAGTTATTGAAGATGAGGAGGAAATAATAAATGAAGATGATATCAAGAATGTTTAAAAAATTATTTCTATCTTTATGGAAGTTTATCGATAAAAGAATTATAGTTCCGTTAACAAAATTAATTTTAGTTATAACTAATAAGTTTTCTAAATTAAGTGATAAATTTGAAAAATTATTAACAAAATCAAATACGTTATTATTTTTATCATTATTTTTAACTGTAATTATTTCTGTAATTACATACGAACAAGTTTTTATGTACAGTAATAACTCAGCAGATCTATTAAAAGATCAACCTGTCACTGCTATATATAATGAAGAAGCATACGTAGTAGAGGGTTTACCTGAAACAGTTGATGTTACATTGATAGGTAGTAGTTCAGAATTATATTTTGCTAAGCAATCACCATCTCACGAAATCACAGTAGATTTAACTGGTTTAAAGCCTGGTACACATAAAGTTGAAATTACTTATAATCAAGCATTACAATCGATTGATTATAATGTAAATCCAGGAGTAGCAACAGTTATAATTTATCCTAAAGTATCTAAGACTATGACTTTGACAACTGATATATTGAACCAAGATGAACTTGATCCAACTTTAAGTATTGAAGAATTAAAATTGTCTGAAGATAAAGTTATTATAAAAGGAGCAGAACATGACTTAGCTGAAGTTGCTTCTGTTAAAGCTTTAGTTGATGTTAAAAATATTGCTAAACAAGAAGTAGGGAAATCAACTTTAAAAGATGTACAGTTGAAAGCTTATGATGAGCATGGTAATGTTGTTGATGTAGAAGTTGTACCTAATAAAGTTGATGTAGAAATTACAATTGAATCACCAAGTAAAGAAGTACCAATTAGAGTAGTTCCAGTTGGGGATGTTAGTTTTGGTAAAGCTATTAGCACTATTAATTCAAGTGCAACTAAAGTAACTATTTATGGTAGTGAAGAAGAATTGCTAGAAATTAATTATGTTAATTTAGAAGTAGACGTAGATGGATTAAATGAAGATAAATCATTCAAATCTGAACTTGAAAAACCTGCTGGTATAAGACATATGAGTGTTAGCAACGTTAATGTTGATGTTAAATTAGGTGATGCTAGTGAAAAAGATATTTCTGATGTAAATATTGAAACTAGAAATTTAAATGAAATTTATACAGTTCAAGGATTAAGTGAAGAGGATACTAAAGTGGTAGTAACTGCTAAAGGAGTATCTAATATTATTGATGCTTTAACTGCTAATGATGTTGTAGCATACTTAGACTTAGAAGATTATGGTGTAGGAGTTCATGAAGTTGAAGTTCAAGTGGAAGGAACTGATAGTAAAGCTTCTTATATTCCAAAAACTAAAAAAGTACAAATTAGAATTGTTACAAAATAAAAAGAGAATATTTTCTCTTTTTTTTATTGTGCTTCTTTAAAATGATGGAAAAATATACCTATATTTATAAAACCACATATTCCAACAATGGAATAAACAATTCTACTTACCATTGACATACTACCAAATAAAGAGGCAACTAAGTCAAAATCTAAAATCCCAATCAATCCCCAATTTAGAGCCCCGATTATAGTAAATAACAAACAAGTCTTTTGAAATGTTTCCATATAAATCTCCTTTCAATGTTCAGTAATATTGTTATCAAAAAAACAAATATTATTCATCATATTTTTTTTCATATTTCATAATATTTAATGTAAAACAATTTATGGGGTGAAAGAATGAAAAAAATATTATTAATTGGAACAGTAATTTATCTAAGCCTATTTTTAGTTGGATGTGGTAAATACACTGGTGATGATTTAGAAAAAGACTTTAAAAATAAGGTGAATGATATTAAATCTTATGAACTGAAGGGAAAATTAAAAATAATAAATAACGAGGATACTTACGAATATGATGTAATAGCTTCTTATGCCGAAGAAACAAATTATAAAGTTAGTTTGAAGAACAAAATGAATAATCATGAACAAATAATATTAAAAAATGATGAAGGAGTTTATGTACTAACACCAAGTTTGAATAAAAGTTTTAAGTTTCAAAGTGAATGGCCTTTCAATGGTTCTCAAACATATTTATTACAAACTATAGTTAAAGATATTGAAAATGATGATAGAAAAGAATTTAGTGAAATAGATGATGGTTATATTTTTAAAACGAAAGTCAATTATAGTAATAATCAAGACCTATCTTATCAAAAAGTATATATAGATAAAGAATTAAATGTTACTAAAGTAGAGGTATATACAAATGAGGATGTTCTTCAAATGGAGATGAATATTGAAAAAATCGATTATAAATCTTCGTATAAAGACGATCATTTTGATTTAAAATCTAATATGAGCGTAACTTCTACTGATGAAGTTGATACAGTTTCTTCGATTGATAGTATTATTTATCCTATGTATCTGCCAGAAAATACATCTTTATCTAGTGAAGAAATAATTACTATTGATGAAGAGACAGAACGTGTACTGCTTAGTTTTACAGGTGAAAAATCATTTACAATAATTCAAGAACCTGTAAATTATGAAAATGAAATTATAACAGTTCCTGTTTTAGGTGATCCGGAAATGATATCTTCAACAATTGCCGCTGTTACAGATGATACAATCACTTGGTCTGAAAATGGAATAGAGTATGTGATAGTAAGTGAGAATTTAACTAACGAAGAACTTTATAAAGTTGCTTCTTCGCTTAGTGTTATGCCAATTAATAAATAAATTATGCGGATGCATAATTTTTTTATTATGTGACACATATGTTAATTAAAATGATAACTGATATTTTTTATATTATATCGTGGAAAAAAAATTTTAAATGTGTTATATTTAATA
Organism: uncultured Muribaculaceae bacterium; assembly: GCA_964369865.1. Lineage (GTDB taxonomy): Bacteria > Bacillota_I > Bacilli_A > RF39 > UBA660 > MGBC107952. The sequence goes on from CAYJFL010000020.1 coordinate 14,295, forward strand.
AAGGAGAAAATATGGAAGAAAAAAATGAAATTATAAAAAAAGAAAAAAAGTTAACTATTTTAATTAAAAAACATTGTAAAATTTTATTACTGATAATTTTGCTTATTGGTATAATTATAGGTATTATTTCCTCAACTATAATAATTACATTTTTTTCTACTAAAGAATCAATTAGTAATTACGAAGAGGAAATAATTTCTAATTATAATTATATAATTGATAATTATTATGAGGAAATTGATAAACAGTTGTTAGTGGATGGTGCTATAACAGGAATGTTATCAAAATTGGATGATGAGCATGCGTTATTTATAGATCAAGAAGAAGATTCCAATTTTAATAAAACACTAGAAGGTAGTTATGAAGGAATTGGAGTTGAAGTTTTCAACGATGCAAATTCAGACATTTATATTCTAAGAGTTTTTGAAGATTCTCCTGCTGCTAAAGCTGGGTTAGAAACTTTAGACAAAATTATATCAGTAAACAGTGTAAATTTATTAGGTAAAAGTAGTAGCGAGTTATCTGCAGCAATTGAAAAAATAGATTTAGATGAAAATATTACTATTGAATATGAGCGTGATGGAAAAGTTTCTAAAGTTATATTACAAAAAGATTACCTAGTAATACCTTCGGTTACATCTAAAGTTTATGATGAAGTTGATAAAAAAATAGGTTATATTCAAATAGAACAATTTTCTGCAACAAGTTACTCACAATTTGAAGAAGCGCTAATTGCTGTTGAACAAAGTGATATTGATTCTTTAATAATTGATGTTAGAAGTAATAGTGGTGGACATTTAAGTGTGGTAGAAGATATGTTATCATTATTTTTAGATAGTGAACATATTTTATATCAAATTCAAACACAAGACAATGTAGAAAAATTTTATTCTACTGGTGATGAAAATAAAGAATATAAAATTATAGTATTACAAAATGAATTTAGTGCATCAGCAAGTGAGTTGTTAGCATCTACTTTAAATGAACAAGCAAATGCTGTTATTGTGGGTACATACAGTTACGGAAAAGGTACTGTTCAAGAAGTTGTAGATTTAGATAGTGGGAATGATTATAAATTTACTAGTAAAAAATGGCTAACTTCTAAAGGGAATTGGATAGATGGAACCGGTGTTAAACCCACTATCGAAATAGAGCTAAGCAAAAACTTTTTAGAAACATTTTCTGAAGCTGATGATAATCAATTACAAAAAGCTTTAGAAGAAGCAAGAAAAAAATAGAGGAGGTGATATTATCAATAATATTAAAATAGGGGATGATTTATTGATTCATTGCTATAAGCATAATGGTAAAATTCATCGAATTTGGGAAGAAGCTTTGGTTTTAGATGTGAAAGATGATTATATAGTATGCGCTAACAATAAAACTGTAGTTACAGAGTCTTTAGGTAATATGTGGAAAACTAAAGAACCAGCGGTTATGTTTTTTTTCAAAGAAGAATGGTTCAATGTAATTGTTCAATTTAAACGAGATGGTATTTATTATTATTGTAATATTGCTTCGCCATATTTAATAGAAGAAAAAACTATAAAATATATAGATTATGATTTGGATTTAAGAATTTTTCCGAATAAGAGTTATAAAGTTTTAGATAGACTAGAATATGAACATCATAAAAGATATATGAATTATTCAACAGATTTAGATCAAATAATAAATTTTTCTTTAAATGAGTTAATATATAAATATAAGAATAAGATGTTTGCATTTAATGATAGTGAAAATAAAAAGTATTTAGCACAATATAGAAAATTACGAAAAGAAATGTAATTTTTTTTATTTTTGTTAATATACTATATTATTGTTAATATATAGGTTTGTGTTTGCTACAAATGTACACTAATATGTCGATTTTCCGACACAAAATGACATATTTTAAAAAAAGTTAAAAAAATGTTGAAAAAGTATTGACTCGCTTATCAGCATTTGATATATTAATAGTGCTTTCGGGACAAGAAAGCGAAAATGATCTTTGAAAACTGAGCAAAACGTGAAATCTTTTGAGAGTAGTCGGGAAAA
>CAYJFL010000021.1:0-15616 GCA_964369865.1 uncultured Muribaculaceae bacterium
CCTTGACCTTTTTTATGTGCAAATAATTGAATATTCAATCTTAATAATTCTAACATGAGGACACCTCCTTATTTTATTTTAATATACTTTTCATATTGTTTTTCTAACTCACATAATAATTCAATCATATTAGTTATTAGAATATCAACACATTCTTCATGTTGATTAATATCAATAGAAATAAATCCATCTTTTTCTTCATATTTTATATCTGATTTAAATCTTACTAATGCATTAATTGTAGTTATTACAATACTACTTACACTAGCACAAACGATATCAGTTCCATGTTCACTATATTTAGCATGACCACTTATAGTTATATTAGATACTATATCATTTTTCTTTTGTACATCGACAACAATCATTATTTACAATCAATAGATGTAATTTCTAATTTTGTATATGGTTGACGGTGCCCTTGTTTTTTACGGAATTTTTTCTTAGGGTTGTAATGGAATACTATAATTTTTTTAGCTTTACCTTGTTTTTCTACTTTCGCAGTTACAGTAGCGTTAGCTACGTAAGGTTGACCAATTTTAGTTCCAACACTTAACACTTTATCGAACTTAATTTCACTTCCATCTTTAGCGTCTAATTTTTCAACGTAAAGAATAGTTCCTTGTTCAACGTAGTATTGTTTACCACCTGTTTCAATAACAGCTTTCATCTTAAATAACCTCCTTCATTGTTCTAAGACTCGCCAAGTAAGGTGCTTCGCTTAAAAACCTTACATATAGAGCGGTTGTAGTATCAGAGGTACTACACAGTTATTAATTTTACCATAAAGTTCTATAGAAGTCAAACTTTTTTCTAATTATTTCACGTTCAGTTTTCCAACTATTTTCAAGATAAAAATTATGTTTTTTATCTCGCATCATTTTATTTAAATTATCACTATATATTAACTTTCTTTTTTTAAAATTATATTCATTATTTAATCTTTCTAAAATAAATTTATTAAATACTAATTTCTTATTTTTAATAAATTTTATATTCTCAATAATCAAGAAAATGATTAGAGTTAGTAATATTAAGTTATTTATATAGGCTATAATTAAAAACATTATAATTAACGATATGAGTGATATTATAGATGTTAATTTATAGCTATAACTAAACGAAGTGTTGTAATTTAGTATTATATTTAATAATTTAGATCCATCAAGTGGAATAACTGGTAATAAATTAAATAATACTAGAGTATTGCTATATAATAATAAACTAGAATCTTTTATAAATAAATTTAATATATATATTATTACTAATTGAAATATTGGACCTGCTATTAATATTAAAAACTCTTCAATCAATGGCTTATTTATATCTACTTTAAATATTGTTATACCACCAGCTGGAAATAATTTAATTTTATCTATTCTCCATTTATAATATAAACCCATTATACTGTGACCTATTTCATGAATGAGTATTATTATACTTATAAATATAAAGTCTTTGAAGTGACCCGTTAATACTGTAATAAACATAAAGAGATAAAAAAAAGGATGAATGTATATTTTACTTAATATATTCTTCATAATTAAGTACATTCCCTTCTTTTTTAAATACCATATATAATTCTTCATTTACTACTTCACCTAGTAAATCTCCTTCTTTGACATACTCATATAATTCAACATTAACATTTTCAACATTACCATACCAAGTATCAACGCTGTCCATCCCCTGAATAATTACAGTATTTCCATAGCCTTCTTTTTCTCCTATATAAACAACCATCCCGCTAGTCATTATTGGAATCAAATAATTCTTTTCAACAGTTAATTTAACTCCATCAAGATATTTAGAAGTTTCTTGATATTTTATTTCTTCATTGAATACTGTGATTGTTGGCTCTTTAACTAACTCATTAAATGGTATAGCACTTCCAAATTTATTTTCATATAATTCATTTAAAGTTACAAATGAAAAGTTAGTATCAAAGACATGTTTATAAAAGTTTGTTTTCAATTTTTCATCATTATTTAGTATTAATATTGTTACTAAAGTTATCGTTGTTACAATAATTAATTTACAAACCATTTTTACAATAAAATTACTTAAATTAAATTGTTCTTCTTTTTTATTAATTACTGATTGTTTTATACCTTGACGACTTTTCTTACTTTTAAACCTTCTTAACTCCTCATCCATATTATCACCAATAAATTATATGACGATTATATTGATTTATGAATTTTATATTTTTTTGAAATTATATTAGTAATTATATAAATAATTATTAAGTAAATTATATTTATTATAAATGAAGAATAAATACTTTTATATAAATCATTTATATTGAAAGTAAATAGTCCAGATAATACTAAAATACCATAAGTTAATATACGATATATAGTAACTATTATAGGTACTACCAAAATAATTGTTAGTGTATTTAAATAAATATGTTTATAAATATATTTGATAAGTAAACTTATTATATAAAATGTTAACATATTTAGTCCTAAAGTATTAGTAAATACGATATCATAAATTAATCCAGTGACTAAAACTATTTTTGTATATTTATCATTCTTTAAAGTATGTGGATAAATTATAATTAGTGAAACTAATGTAAATAGTGGATTAAATAAAAACGTAGAAATTGATACATAGTTAGAAATTATACTTTCTAAGTAAAAGGAACAAATAACTGTTATAATTGTTAAAGCCATACTAATCTTTCCTTTTTAATATAGTGACATAATTTATATCATCAAAATCTACCGTTGGTGTTACTTCAACAGTTCTTGCTAAATCAAAATTATCACTTACTACATTACTTACTTTTCCAACTACTATCCCACTTGGAAATATATCACCCATTCCAGTAGTAGTTACAAAGGCATCTTGTTCTATTTTTTTATTACTACTTATTCCTTCAACTGTAAATGTTTTAGTATCTTCATCATATCCACTTAATAATCCGTATACATGTTCCCCTTCGGCCTCAATTTTAACTGATATTTTATTATTAACATCATAACTAGTTAATAATTTAACATTGCTACTATAAGCTGTTGTAGAAGTTACTTTACCTATTAAACCTTTATTTACAATAACTGCCATGTCGTTTTCTACACCATTATTACTTCCTTTATCAATAGTAATAGTGTTATACCAGTAACCTAAATTTCTATTAATTATAGTAGCATTTAAATATTCAGTGTCACTTAATATAGTATTTAATTCTAATACTTCTTTTAAATCACCAACTTCTTTTTCTAGCTCTTTTTTTTCAGCATTTACTAAATCTGTAGCATCTACTTTTTTTTCTAATTCCTTGTATTTATTATACAAATCATTTTTTTCATTATGTTCATCAATTTTAGTAGTTACAAAATCAACAGGAGCATAAATTATTTTATTTACTAATAATACAGTATCTTTAATACTTTTTTCTACACTAGTAAGTTCTCTTGTTGTGTTTACAATATTTATAATAAATCCTATTATAATACTTAAAATTACCATTCCAATTATAATAGTATATTTTTTATCTATCGTTTTCTTTTTATACATGATATCACCTACTTCATTATAATATAATTACTACTAAAATTAAAGTTATAATTGACCGTTATCAAAAAAACTATAATAATCATCTTTACCTATTATTATATGATCAATTAGAGGTATACCCATTTGCTTACTTAATTCATTTAACTGACTTGTTAATATTTTATCCATCTTTGATGGGATTATACTCCCGGATGGATGATTGTGTATACAAATAAAAGATGATGCACTTATTAAACAAGCTTCTTTAAATACCTCTCTTGGATGAACCATACTTTGATTTAATGTTCCAATAAATAATAGTTTTTCTTTTATTATTCTTTTAGATGTATCTAAATATATAGCATAAAAATATTCTTGTTTTTTATTCACAAATTTATTTTTATAATAATCAAATATCATTGTAGAATTAGTTAATTGTTTATTTAATATTTCATTTTTAGAAATACTTATTCTTCTACCTAGTTCTAAAGCTGATAAAAGAGTAATAGCTTTAACACTGCCTACTCCATTTATTTTAATTAAATCTTCATAAAGTATATTAGATAATTCTGATACATTTTCTTTTAAAGATAATATTTTTTGAGCAATATCTTTAGCACTATTTTCTTTACTACCAGACTTTAAAATAATTGCTATTAATTCTTCATTTGTAATATTATTTAAATCATTAGATAAAAAGCGTTCTCTTGGACGCTCAGTTATTGGTAAGTGTTTGATTTTAACTCCCATTAATTACATTCTCCTTATAACTCGTAAGAATATTACTATTAATTACTTTTATAGCTTCTATATCGTCAGTTGCACTAAGTAATTCATCATAATTTTTCAAATCAGTTACAAACCCATCATTAGAAACGGTAATATCCTTTATATAAGTAACATACCCTATTTCTTTGAAGTATCCTGCTAGTTTATTTATATTATCACTATTAGAAGTAATACCAACATATACATGATATTTATCATTTTCAATTGTATAAAAATAATTATCTGTTCCAATTAATGCTTTATTCATGTTTTCGATATTAGAATATACTCCTACTTGTAGTAAAGAAACTGTTATTGTTTCTTTACTACTTATAACAGGTATTGAAATAGTTTCCACATTATATTCTTTAAAGAAGTAAAAACCTAATCCTATTCCTATCAACAAGGCAAAAGATATTGGCACTAACATTTCTTTTAGTTTCATAGTATCACCAGCTTTATTATATAATTATAAATATTAAAATATTGTCGAATTATATTCAGAATAATAAAAAAAGAGAAAATTACTTTCTCTATAAAATACTATTTAATTTTTCTCTAACTAAGTTACTAACTAATGATAAATCAGCTTTACCTTTAACTTTAGGACTTATATAAGCCATTAATTTACCTGTATCACGTACATTTGTAGGATTTACAGAAGTAAATGCTTCATCAATTACTTTATTAACTTCTTCTTCACTTAATTGTTCTGGCATATATTTACTTAAAATTTCGATTTCAACTTCTAATTCAGACAATAAGTCTTCTCTGTTAGCATTTTTAGCTTCTACCGCAGATTCTTTTCTAGTTTTTATTTGCTTAGAAACAATTGCAGTTACTTCTTCATCAGTTAACTCTTCTTTTTTATTAATCTCTTCTAACTGAATAGCGCCTTTAACCATTCTAATAACAGATAAAGCTTTTTTATCTTTATTAACCATTGCTGCTTTTAAATCTTCTAATAATTTATTTTTCATAATTTATATCTCCTTAACAAAATAGAGTCCATAAGGACTTCTATTAATTGTAGTAACTATCTTTTTTAGCGTTTTTACGCATATTTTTTTTAGCTTCTTCACGAGCTTTTCTTTTTCTAACTCCTGGTTTTTCAAAACCTTCTAGACGTTTTTTAATTTTAGTTTGGAAGCCATCCTTAGCGTTTTTTTGTTTCATTGTGCGGATTGCTCCATCAATGTTACCATTTCTTACAACAACTGTAGCCATAGATATCCCTCCCTTCTGAACTAGTGGTATTATAACACGAAATACTAGGCATTTCAATAGAATTATTACACCAATATAAAAAAAGAAGACAATTTTCTTCTTTTTTTTACATTTTATATATATAGATAATGTAAATACTCTATTTTTTAACAATTTATTATAATGAACAACTTTTATTTTCTACTAGCATTCTAATACTAGTTCCAAGACTTCTTGCGATATCCCATACTATTTCAAGACTTCTGGCAAAAGCACTAAGCATACTAGCAGATAAGCTTCCACCATTTATATTTTTTAATTCTTCATTATTAAGTCGCATCATTACACCCTTTAGGTCTTAAAAATCCATCTACTACTCCTATTAAAAATGCTACTATCGAAACTATTAAAATACCTGTAGTAACACTAATAGCTCCGCCACTAATATTAGTAAGTTCTGTTTTATTTAGTCTCACATATACCACCCTTTCATTGTTTTGATAATATAGTCAATAAATTTAATATCTTTTAATTTAAAATATATATTTATATCTCCTTCAAGTTTATAATCAACTAATAATTTTATCGTTACCAAATCATAATCTTCACTACTGTTAATTGTTATAATGTTGTATTTAATTTGCTCATCTTTATAATATAACGTTCCTGATAATATTTCATTCATATCTTTATTCGGGACAACTATGTTACCAATATTATTTTCAATATTAATCATGAAATATTTTTTGTTTTCTATTTTTATATTTAAAACCATAATTACAATAATTAATAACAATAGTATCAATAAATAAAATATATTATTTGCTTTATTGGAATCAAATATTAATTTATACTCAAAATCATATACATTCATAAATTTTTCCTTTTTCAATTTTATAAATTTTATCAAATAAATTTCTAATACAACTTTTATGAGATATAACTATAATAATTTTATCTTTATAATAATTAATTATATTTTTCATTATTTGATATTCTATTTCATTATTAACAGCACTTAATCCTTCATCAATAATTAATACATCAAATTCTTTAATTAAAGCTCTAGCTAAACATATTCGCTGTTTTTCTCCTCCCGAATAATTACTTCCCTCTTCATTAACTAGTGAATTAATTCCGTTATTTTTAGAATTAATAATTTCTTCTAATTGGCATATTTCTACTATTTCATTTAATTTACTGTTAGAAATATTTCTGTTTAATAGTAAATTATTTTTTAAAGTGTCAAAAAATATATTACTTTCTTGGCTAACATAACTAATATTAGAATTTCTTTCATTTAAAACTGTATTATTAAATTTAATAGTGCCACTATCTGGCTGTATATAATTTAACAATAGTTTCAATAAAGTACTTTTACCACTTCCAGTCTTACCTGATAAAAGTATTTTTTGATTATTAGTTATTTTTAAATTAATATCATTAACGATATTATTTTTGTCATCATAACTAAATATTAAATTTTTAATATCAATATTGCTTATTTTATTTGTTATTAACGTTTTTTTTATAGAATTAACAAATAAAAAATCAATCTTTTGAAGTGCTACTCTAGCTTTAGGATAAATTGTTAGTAATTCAGTAAATATACTTAGGCTATTTAATAAGTAACCAACTAAAGTTCTTAGTAAAAATAATTTAACTATAATTGAAGGGTCTACAGTATTATTAAATATTGTTACTATAACTAAAATAATAGATAGACTGTCTTTAATTATATTTTTTATAAATTCATGCATATTTAATTGTTTATTATATTGTGATGCAGGTTTAAGTAATTTTAAATATTTTATAATGAACTTATTAATGAAATTTTCTTCTAAATTTATTCCTTTAATTGTTTTATAACTAATAATTGTTTCTTTTATATAATTTAAATTAGCTTCATTGTTGTTTTGATAAAAATAATATGATTTACAATATTTTTTATAATATATATATTCTACTAAAACACTAACTACTATATAAGTTAATATTATTAAAAATAAATAAGGAAAAAACATTAATATAATAATAATAGATATAATAAACTGGAAAATATTAAATGTGATAAAAGAAAGTAATTTGATAAAAAATATTTCTATATTACTTATTTCATTTAATTTGTTTAATATTTCTCCAGTTGTATGATTTTGATAATACTTATAAGGAAGATTTATTAGTTGTTTATATAGATTGGTCATTATTATATAATTTGTTTTAATACTAAGTTTAATGAGATGATTATTTCTTATGTAATTTACCAGATTAAATATTAAATATAAACTTAAATATATTAAAGTAACATTTATATAATAGTTATTATTTTGATTATTATTAATTCCTTCAATAATCCATTCATAAAAATAAGCAGTTAGTAAAACTAAACTTAATAAAATTAATGATAAAATATATAACTTCAAAAACATATTTTTATTATAAACTGTTATTTGTTTATAAAAACTCATTAAGTTATTTTTATAACTTTTATTAATAATAGTAGTAACTGGATATAAAACTATAAATATATTTTCCCAGCAATTTAAAAAGGTATTTAATGAATATAAGGAGATTTTATTGGCTGGATCAGCAACTACTACTTTTTTGTTTATATAATCTATTTTATATACAACTACATAATGATTTAAATTATTTTCGTTTTTTATAAGGGCTATTACTGGAAAAATATTTGTTTTATAATCTTCTAAATTAGTTTTTATTCCATAAGCATTAAAACCTAATTTTTTACTTGCTTCTATTAATTGATAAGCACTAATTCCATCTTTAGTATATTTAAGCATTTCACTTAATTCAGTAGTACTAATATATCCATTGTAATATTTTACAATCATAGCTAATGAACAAACTCCACACTCTTTACTATTATGTTGTTTGATAAAAGGTAAATGTTTTTTAAACACTTTAAATCCTCCTTATTAATATCTTTCAACATAATATTTTATAATCCTTTTAAAAATAAAAAAAAGTTTATTTTTTATAAACTTTTACATACTTATTACCATACTTTTTATTTTTAATTAACTCTAATTTTTTACTATCTATATCTTCTTTATCAAATTCACATACAATATAAGCTTCATCATTAAGTAAGTCATACTCTAATAGTAAATCTAATATTTCATTTATGAAATTTAATTTATATGGAGGATCTAAAAATACTAAATCAAATTTTACTTTATTTTTAAAACTACTTAGAGCTTGTAAATAATCACTTTTTATTATTTCATAATCTGTATTAGTATTTAGTTTTTTAATATTTTTAGTAATTGTATCAATTGCAATTTTATTATTATCCACAAAATATACTTTATCACTATAATTACTTATTGCTTCTATTCCTAGAGAACCACTTCCGCTAAATAAATCTAATACAACACTATCTTTAACTTTTAACTGTATCATTGCAAACATTGACTCTTTAACTCGGTCCATAGTCGGTCTAGTTCCATCAATATCAAATCCATCTATAACAATACCTTTATGTTTTCCACTAATAACTCTCATATAAACCTCCTAATAATCTAAATATATTTTATCATATTATTTTAAGTTTAAAGCAAAAGATTGCATAATTTCTATCGTATCTAAAGCTTTTTTTATTTTATCTTCTGTTCTAAGTTTATATTCAAGTTTAACTTCTTTTACAAAATCATTAAAATTAGCTGGATTACGATTCAAAAATTTATACCAGTGTGAATTTTCTCTTAAATATCTTTTATAATTTGGATTAGAATTAATTTTCATTTGTAATTCTATTGTCATTAATCATCAAACCTCTTATATATAGGTCTTGGTTTATATTCTTTTTTTTCTTCAGTCTTATTAGAAGAACCAAATTCTTGAAATACCCCTAAAACTCGTTGAATACTACCAATACTTGTTTGGAGGGCATCCAAATCTAATTGTTTCATAAAATTAAATAGTTCTAAAACTCCAAGTGCACCTGGTGCTGCTTCATTTTCTTTTCCTTTTGTAGTATCAATAGTTTCTTTTTTTATATATTTATTCCAAACTTCATTTTCTTCACCATACATATCATATATTTCATAAAATTTTTGCCAGTTCATTTCCCCACTATTAACATGCTTAATAAGAGCTGGATTTTCTTTTACAAATTTTTTAAATTCTTCTTTTTTATCCATAGAATCACCTATTAGATTATATGCTGTTATAAAAAAAAGATTACATAGTAATCTTTTAATATTTTAATAACTCAATATATATATTATTTTTCTTATCTAGTTTATTAACTTTTACATATTTATATTTTCCATATTTTCTAATACTAAAAGTATCATTTTCTTTTAATATTAAACTAAAATTTTTAAGTTCTGTATAGTTATAGGTTACTTCTTTTAAATTGATTAAATCAGTAACTTTACTCCTAGATAACCTTAATAACTTTGATATAACAGCATCTATTCTTAAACTTGGTACTTTAATAGTAATTTGTTCATATTTTTTTGAATATTTATAAATTGTATTAGCGTCAACTACTTTTAAAATAACTGAATTTCTTCCTATTTTATTTATGACATGCGTTAATTCATGAGCATACATTTTAAATGTAGCAAAGTAAGCTTTATTTTCATCAACAATAATATCAGAAAAAATACTGTTATCAAATCCATAATTATATAGTACTCCCATAACTTGATTATGTTTGAGGCTTTGATCACTAGATATTTCTATTAAAATAATATCAGGTTTTTTATCAACATACAAAATTACTCGTTCACAATCTTTATATATATTATATAAATGATAGTTTATCCTACTTTTGTTTAAAAAAGGTTTAACAAGTTCCGCTTCACGTGGATCTAAAAAATTAGTATGAGTTCCTTGTTTTAATTTAGTTATAACTTTATCTACTAAAATTTTATTTTGTTTTTCCATTTTTAACTTCTTTTTTTATAGTACTATTAATTTTATTATCAATATTTATTCTTTCATTAATTAATTTAGAAAAGTCTTTATTTGTGTTATATAAATCTATTAACTGACCATAGTCTATATTATTACTATCAGCAATATCACTTAGTATTCTTTGTGTATAATGATATTTATCAGCATCTTTAGAATTAGTTCTTTTTCTTTTCTTTTTATTAGTATAATATCTTAAAGAATTGTTAGTTTTTCTTGCGAACATACCATTTGTATCACGGTCTTTAAATAATAAATAATTTTCTACTTCTTTTTTTATTTTTTTAGAAAAAATTTCTTCTACTAAATCATCGTGAATTAAGTTACCTACTTTACTAGATGACATATTTAAAACTACTCCTACTTCAAATAAAGTTTTTGTTTTAGAGTTCAAAAAAGTTATTACAACATCATTTATTTCTTGTTTTTTAATAATTAGTTTCTTTTTTAAAGCTATTAATTTTTCTTTTTCTACTTCTCTATACAAATAATTTTTCATAGTATCACAAATAGTAACATCATAATTTTCTTTAATATAAAGATCATTTAAATAATTTTTTACAGTTACTTTAGTTACTGATAGAAGTTCAGCAACTTCATTTATAGTAAGATTAGGATTTTTTAAAATTATTTCAACCATTTTATTTATTCTTTTATTCTTATTTTCAGTTAATATATTTACTGACATAATTTTAATCTTCCTCCATACTTAATACTGCTAGGAACGCTTCTTGTGGTACTTCAACGCTTCCTACCATTTTCATTTTTTTCTTACCCTCTTTTTGTTTTTCTAATAATTTACGTTTACGACTTACATCTCCACCATAACATTTAGCAAGTACATTTTTACGCATCGCTTTAATATCAGTACGAGCTACAACTTTGTTTCCAATACTAGCTTGAATAGGCACTTCAAATTGTTGTCTAGGTATTAATTTTTTTAAACTTTCAACAATTGCTTTACCACGATTATAAGCAAAGTCTTTATGAACTATAAAGCTAAGAGCATCTACTACTTCTCCATTAAGTAAAATATCCATTTTTACTAAGTTACTAGCTTTGTAACCAATTAGTTCATAATCAAAAGAAGCATATCCTTTTGTTGAAGATTTTAACTTGTCAAAGAAATCATATACTATTTCTGAAAGTGGTAATTCATAGTGGATATTTACTCTTATATCATCTAAATATTCAAGTGATATATAATTACCTCTTTTATTTTGACATAATTCCATAACTGCTCCAATATAAGTACTTGGTACAAAAATATTTGTTTTAATGTAAGGTTCTTTAATTTCTTCTATTTTTTGTTTATCTGGCATTTTAACCGGGCTATCTACTGTAATAATTTCTTTATCTGTTTTCACTACTTCATATATAACTGATGGACTAGTAGCAATTAATCCAATTTTAAATTCTCTTTCAATTCTTTCTTGAATTATTTCCATGTGTAATAATCCCAAGAATCCTGTTCTAAATCCAAATCCTAAAGCATTTGATGTTTCAGGTACGAATTCTAGTGCAGCATCATTTAATTTTAATTTTTCTAACGCTTCACGTAGTTCTGGGTATTTATTAGTTTCTATTGGATATAATCCACAAAATACCATTGGTTTCATAGGTTTATATCCTGGTAAGGAAACTTTACTAGGTACTTTATCTAGTGTTATAGTATCTCCCACTTTAACATCATTTATACTTTTAATACTTGCTGATAAATAACCAACTTCTCCAGCTACTAATTCTTTTTTACTTACTTCAAAAGGTGAATGAATTCCTAATTCTACTACATCATAAGTAGCTCCAGTAGCCATCATTCTCACTTTATCTCCTACTTTAACGCTACCATTAACAATTCTAATTGATGCGATAACTCCACGATAAGAATCATAAACACTATCAAATATTAATCCTTGAAGTGTTTCGTTTTCATCTATAGTTGGAGCAGGAACTTTTCTGATTACTTCTTCAACAAGTTCTTTTATACCAATACCATTTTTAGCACTAGTTAAAATTATCTCTTCTTCATCAAATCCAAGTGTATCCATTATTTCTTGTTTTACTTTATCAACATCAGCATTAGGTAAATCAATTTTATTTATAACAGGAATAATTTTTAAGTCATTTTCCATAGCTAAATATAAATTAGCAAGAGTTTGAGCTTCAATTCCTTGAGCAGCATCTACTACTAAAATAGCTCCTTCACAAGCAGCTAAACTTCTACTTACCTCATAAGTAAAATCTACATGTCCTGGAGTATCTATTAAATGTAATAAATATTCTTCTTCATTCATTTTATATTTTAACTGAACAGCATTAAGTTTTATTGTAATACCACGTTCACGTTCTATATCCATATTATCTAATAGTTGAGCTTGTTTTTCACGGTCAGTTATTGCTTCTGTAACTTCTAAAATACGATCAGCTAAAGTACTTTTACCATGATCAATATGCGCAATAATTGAAAAGTTTCTAATATTTGTTTGTTTCATAAAATCACCTACTACATATTATAACACAAAACCTATTAAAATCTTTATAAATTTTAACCTCCCACTAATTTATTTATAGTATTAAAAGTTCCTTCTATTCCTGTTGTAATATATTCTCCAATACCTTTACTAACACTGTAGCCTAAGTCTGATATATTATTACTGTAATCTTGATTTTTAGTTACTACATAATCATCAATATCAACTTCTTTACCACTTGCTACATCTTGTTCAAATTTTTCTATTTGTTCTTTAGTAAGAGTACTTTTATTATGTTGTTCATATTCGTAGTAACCAGCTGTTTGAGAAAAGTATAATGTTAAGAAACAAATAAATAATACGATGAAACAAAACTTAAAAAATCTTTTAGCCAGTAATATTTTTTGTTCTTTTTTAAGCATCTAGACCTCCTATATATTCTTCAATTACAGAAGTTAAAATATCTGTTGTATTATTTACCTCATCAATTGTATTCATGTATGCTCCAAGCTCTATCAATATTACATTCCCGTGTAAATCTTGATTATATTTACCATCAACATTCTCACCTTCCTTAATTAATACTCCTCTTGTTAGAGTTGGATATTTACTTTTTATAATATCATTTAATTTAGTAGCTACAGCTAAATTACTCTCATAATTAGAATGTTCTTTACCTATTACAAACATTACTTTAGCATAACTTTTATCTTCGATTACTGTAGTACTTTTTTCTTTATTAACGGCATCTCTATGAATATCAATATATAAATCTACGTTGGGATTTTTTGTAATTGCCTCTGATAATATTTGTCTACTTGCTGCATAATAATCTTTATTTAAAATATTATTTGCTTTCATATACTCACTAATATTTGTTTCATCTACTATAGTATTTATATCTTGTTTATTTAGCTTTTCTTCTAGTAAATAAGAAGCCATAATTACATTAGGTGTAATATTATATGGTTCTAAATTATTCATGTGATATGACTCATATTGATGTGTATTATAAATAAATACTTCTGGCTCTTCAATATTGTTTGGAGTAGGATCAGTAATAAAATTGTTTACAGTAACAACTTCTTCTTCTATTTCATTATCAACATAATAAAACGCTTGATTTACATTTGTTGCAGGTACTTCAGTATCTATATTAGCAATATAAGTTATTACACTATCAAATATATTTTTATCAGGATTATAATTATTATAGTGGTTTGAATCATTCAACATGTATTTAATAAATTCTTCATTATTATTAGCTAATTTAAATTTATCTAAGTAATTAAATAAAAATACTAATAGTATAGCTATTATAATAATTATAAATATTTTCTTAAAACCTTTATTTTTATTTTTAAAAACTCTTTTTTTACTATGAAATCTTTTTTTCATATCATCACCTATTTAAAGTATATTAAAATGTACTAGCAAATAGTGTCGTTTTATATAATTGATTTCACTTATTTATTATGAAGTGCTTCATTTATAGAATTACTAATAACTTCACTTAATAAGTCTATTATATTATCTATTTCTTTAGGAGTAACAATCATATCTTCATCTGTTATATCCATCATTAATTTATACATTTTTTCATCTATTTCTCCTATATCTACATAATTTTTATTTATTGTATTAATAGTATCAATAGTAATAGCTGATAGATCTATAACCGTTGGAACACCTAACGCTAGTACTGGAGTATTTAAAGTTTCAAAACTAATTTCTTTTCTTTTATTACCTACACCACTACCAGGATGAATACCTGTATCTGTTATTTGAATTGTTTTATTTAACCTAGTTAATGAACTAGTTTTTAAAGAATCTATTACAATAACTAAATTTGGTTTTATTTTATCTACTATACTAGTTATTATATCTGAAGTTTCAATTCCTGTTTTTCCCATAACACTAGTATTTATACAACTAACTTTTCTTATATTTTTATTAGTTGATATATTTCTAGTAACTTTAATTTTATTTATTACTCTAGGTCCTAGAGAATCACAAATACTCTTATTGTTACCTAATCCAACAATTAAAACACTATCCGCTTTTTTTATCTTTAATTTTCTAATTAATTTTAATAAACTACTTTTCAATACACTTTCTAAATTTTCAAAATTAACTAGTTCAATATTATTAAACTCTACTGTTAAGTAATAACCTGGTTTTTTATTGATTAATTTTGCCTTTTTATTATCTAATTTTATATCTGTAACAAAAATATCACCTATATCTTTTTTATTACTACTTACTAACTCAATTGCTAAATCAGTATATACTTTTTTGTTTTTATATATTTTTTTATTCATATCTTTTCACCTACTATTATTTTTATCAAAAAGTCATGTTTTTATTTGCAATTTTAGAGAAATGTGTTAAAATATATATGTGTCTATACGGACTGGGAGGTGAAATTATGGCAAATATGAAAAATGCTAAAAAAGCTATTAAAACTATTAAAAGAAGAAAAGAAAGCAACAATACTTACAAAGCAAGTATGAGAACTGCTATTAAAAACGTAGAGAAAGCTGTTATCGCTAAAGATATCGAAGCTAGTAAAGAAACTTTAAATACTGCTATCAAAAAAATTGATAAAGCTTGTAGTAAAGGAGTAGTAGCTAAAAACTTCGCAGCTCGTAATAAATCTAGATTAACTAAAAAAGTAAATGAAAT
The DNA here is from genome assembly GCA_964369865.1 of uncultured Muribaculaceae bacterium. Taxonomy (GTDB): domain Bacteria; phylum Bacillota_I; class Bacilli_A; order RF39; family UBA660; genus MGBC107952. The sequence goes on from CAYJFL010000021.1 coordinate 15,582, forward strand.
GAAGTAATTAATACTTCTTTTTTTGTGCTATAATA
>CAYJFL010000022.1:0-13549 GCA_964369865.1 uncultured Muribaculaceae bacterium
TTTTTTTGCCATTTTACGTCCCTCCTTTTTTCTTAAGGTCTACCATATTATAACACATAATTAATATAATTCAAAGAATTTTTTTGTTACTTCTTGAGTAATTCGTTTATTTACTTGTGATTGATAGTCACTATTATTATCAAAATGAGAAGTATCAGGCGATATTACTGTAAAAGTTGCTATCGGGTTATCATGTGGTGCATATCCTACAAATGTTGTAGTAAGTGTTTCCTTGTCTACAGTTCCATCATTATCACTATCGATGAAACTTTGACTAGTACCTGTTTTTCCAGCTGGTTTTAAACTTCTATCTACAAATCCACTAGCTGTACCGCCATAATTCATTACTTCAATAAATGCTTCTTTTACTCTATCTATATTTTTCTTTTCTGTTGCTACTGTATTTAATAAAACATTTTCCTGTATGTAATATAACTCTGTAAGTCCATCCTTAGTTGGGTTATAAACTTCTTTAAGTAACTGTGGTTGTAATCTGTTTCCTCCATTAGCCATAGTATTAATATATTGAGATAATTGAATTGGAGTATACGTATCATACTGTCCAATTGAAAAGTCTAATAATAATCCACTATTAGTTGATTTTCCAATATAACCTAAACTTTCAACTGGTAAATCTATTTCTGTTTTCACACCTAATCCAAATTGATTAAACATACTACGGTAAGTATTAAATGCTTCCGGATCTAATTTAAGTGGTCCATTAGGTACATAGTTACCATTTCCTACATTAATAGCTGTATGAAATTGATATGTGTTTGAAGACTGCTTTAATGCTTCTATGTCATTTGTATTACCTAAATATTTCCAAGAACATTTTTCAGGAGTTGCTGCAATTTTAATACACGCATCGTTCCTTACTTCTCCAAATTCTAAAGCGCCTGTAGTATATCCTACAATTTGACTTGCTCCTTTAACACTACTACCTACTACTACTGGAGAAGTAGTAACTCCTGGTGTATAATCATATATTTCATATCCACCATTTTTTTCTACTATTTGCTTACCACTCATAGCTAATATTTCTCCTGTATTTGGATCACTAATCACAACAAATGAACGGTTATAATATTCAGTATTTGGTTCTTGTTTTGCTTTTATTAAATTTTCTTCTAAAATTCTTTCAACTTCTTGTTGTAATTTAATATCAATAGTTAGTACTATATCTTTTCCTCTACTACCTTCTTCTATTAGTTTATATTCTTTATTTTCATCAACTTCATATATATTTTTTGTACCTCTTAAATATTCTTCATATTGATATTCTAAATAACTAGTACCAACACGGTCATTAAGAGTATATCCTTTTGCTAAATACTCTTCTTTCAACTCTTCTGGTATACCTGTTTCAGTAGAAGAAACACTACCTAACATTGATTTAAAAGTATCTCCATATAAATACTCTCGCTCCCAATCAAGACGCGTATTAACTCCTTTTAAATCATTTGCTTTTTCTGATATTAAAGCATACTCTTCATCAGTAATATCTTCTTTTTTTATAATTTTTTCAGAATAAGAATAACCTTCATTCATTAATATATATATATAAGCTGCTTCCATATTAATACTTTTTAATTCCTCTTCATTAATACGTTCTAATTTTAAATTATATATATCTGTAGCACTAATTTTACGTTCATCTAGTTGTTCCCATTCTTTTTCAGTAATTTTTTCATTAACATATTCGTCGTTTAACACTATGTAGAAATCTTTTATTTCTTGTTCTTTAATTTTTGAATAATCAACGTCGATTAATTCTGAAACTGTAATAGCCAGTTTAGCTTCTTCATAATATGAAAGTCCTTCACTCTTTTTATAATAAATTATTTTAGATGGTTTATTATCTACGATTAGATTATGATTACGATCATATATTCTACCTCTTGGAGCAGTTGATCCTAGTACTGTATTTTCATTTAAAATATTTACTTCATTTTGATAATAATCATTTTTATATACTTGAATATAAAATAAATTACCTAATATAATAAACATAATAACAATAATTAAAAATATTAAAATATTAAATCTTGTTTCGATAACACTATTTATATTACGATAACTTTTTAAATAACTAAAAGATATGTAATCTTTTTTATTAATAGCTTTATTAAATTTTATTTTCATATTTTCAATCCTTTCTATACTATGATTATTTCATTTGAATATAATATTTAGAGGTGAAAATATGTATAAACTAATGATCAATAACTATATTAAACGTTTAACTAAAAGTGATATTATTAAATTAGCAAGTGCTAATAACATTTATTTAAATAACGAAGAAATTGATATTCTATATTATCATATCAAAAATAACAATCAAGTTCTTCTATATGGCGATTATAAATTGATTTTTAATGATTTAAAAACAACTTTATCACATGATAATTATCATAAAATTTTAAATTTATATACACATTACAAAGAATTATATAAACACTATTTATAATATTCTCTTATTTTATTAATTAATTCTAAATCAAATTCTTTTTTTATAATCATTTCTATTTCAAATTTATACGGTGGATAAACTCGCTTACTTTCATCATCATTAACTGAAACATAAGGTGTTTCTAATATTTTAGGAACATTTTTTAATCTTTCATTATAAATAACGTTAATTAAATTATCAAATCCTATATGACCAAATCCAAAATTTTCGTGGCGATCTTTATGAGCACCAACAATATTTTTACTATCATTAATATGAATACATTGTAATCTATCTAGCCCTATTTTTTCTTCTACTTCATCTAAATATTTATCAAAATCTTTTATATCAAAACCGTTATCACTGATATGACATGTATCAATACAGATTCCTAATTTTTCATTTAATTTTACATTATCAATTATTTCTTTTATTTCATCAAGAGTCCCTATTTCACTTCCTTTAAGTGCCATTGTTTCTAATAATATTGTTACAGTTTGTTCTTTAGTAAGTACACTATTTAAACCATTTATGATATTTTTAATTCCTTCTTCTTTAGAAAGTTTAACACTACTACCAGGATGAAGAACTACTTTATTAACACCTAACTTTTCACAACGACTAATTTCTTGTTTTAAAAAGTTAATTGCAAAATTATAACTATCAATTTTTTCAGTATTTGCTAAATTAATGATATATGGAGCATGAACAATTAAATTTTCAAAATTCATTCCTAGTTCCACCATTTTTTCTTTTGCTTTTAGTGTTAATTCATCATTTATATCACTACGCATTGTATTTTGTGGAGCTCCTGTATAAAACATAAATGTTTTAGCTCCATAACTTAGAGCTTCTTCTAAACTTCCTAATAACTGTGTATCTTTTTTAAAAGATACATGTGAACCTAATATTAAATTATTCATATAATCCTCCTACATAATTCTTTAAATATTATAGCACAATTATAGTATTTAAAAACAGTAATATAAGTATTACTGTTTTTTTATTTCTAAAAGAAAAAAGATGATAAATCATCTCTTTATAAATTACGCTTCGATTTCTCCTGTTTCTACGTTGAATTTTTTCCCACCGTATGTAACAGTTCCTTGCACAGTACCGTCAGCAGCAAAACTTAAAGCTGAAGCTGATGGTTTTGTACCGTCTAAATCTACTGGTAAACTTGTCTCAGTACATCCAGTAATAGTTACTGTTGTATCTCCGTTCTCATCAGTTGAAACAGCTGTCGCTACTTGATCAGGACAGTTTAACATATTTTCAGTAATAGTTAATTCAACTGCTTTACCGAAGTTTAAAGCTGAATCTTTATTTGCTCCATCTCTAGAATCTTCAATGATACCCATAATAATAGGTGTCGCAATTAAAGCGATGATCGCTAAAATAATAATTACTGCTAATAACTCGATAAGTGTAAACCCCTTATTGTTTTTCATTCTTTTCACCACCTTATTCTACCTTAATTTCATAATATCACATAATTTTTTATAGTGCAACATAATTTTTCAAAATTTGACACTTGTTATTTTGATATCATTTAATTATTTCATTTATATTATAAACAAATTTTAAAAAAATATAAAAAAATAAGCATTATGCTTATTTTAATTTATTGATAATTAACTCTAATTCTTTTTTTTCTAATTCTAAATCACTACGTTCTTTATTAACAACAGATTCTGGTGCTTTATTAACATAACCAGGATTAGATAATAATTTTTCTCGTCTCGTTATTGAATTTTCTAATCGATTTTTTTCTTTCTCTAAGTTTTCAGTTTCATTCTCTTTATTTTTAGAACCATCATAATATATAGTTACAATACTGTCTATAAAAGGAACTTCTATTTGATCATTTAAATTGTCACTATAATTGTTTTTTAACATTTTATTGATTAATTCTTTATTATTTATAAAAATATTTGAATCAGATTCTAAATTAAAATCTTTTGAAATATTATTTTCTAATTTTATTTTTCTTATTTTTGTAATTAAGTTAATTATTTCTTCTAGTTCATTTGTTTTATCAAACTCTAATTCATTGTTATATGTTGGATATTCACTTATCATTATTGATTCTTCGTTAGTTAATGATGTATAAATTTCTTCTGTAACATATGGCATAAACGGATGTAACATTTTTAATATATTTTTTAATACATAGTATAATGTTTCTTTTGTTGAATCATTATTATCTATTTTTGATAATTCTATATACCAATCACAAAAATCATTCCAAATAAAACTATATAATTCAGAACCTACTAAGTTAAATTCATATTTTTCCATGTGTGTTCTAACTGTTTTTATAGTATTATTTAATTTATTTAATATCCATTTATCACTAATTGATAAATTTTCTAATTTATTATTTGGCGAGTAATCTTCTATATTCATCATTACAAATCTAGAAGCATTCCACAGTTTATTAATAAAATTCCATGTAGATTTTACTTTTTCTTCATCATATCTTAAATCCATTCCTGGTGCAGTGGAAGTTGATAAGAAGAATCTTAGTGCATCTGTTCCATATGTTTTAATAACGTCCATAGGATCTACTCCATTTCCTAGACTTTTACTCATTTTTCTTCCTTCTTTATCTCGGATTAATCCATGAATTAAAACATCTTTAAATGGAGCTCGTTTCGTAAACTCTAATGATTGAAATACCATTCTACATACCCAGAAGAAAATAATATCATATCCAGTTACTAATACATCGTTTGGAAAGAATCTGTCAAAGTCAGCGCTATCATTAGGCCAACCTAATGTTGAAAATGGCCATAATGCACTTGAGAACCAAGTATCTAATACATCACTGTCTCTAATCCACCCTTCTCCTTTTGGAGCTTCTTCTCCTACATAAACTTCATCATCTTTATACCAAGCAGGAATTCTATGTCCCCACCATAGTTGACGAGAAATACACCAGTCATGACAATCTTCCATCCAGTGATTTAATATTTTTTCAAATCTTTCAGGAACAAAGTTAACTTTACCTTCAGTTTTTTGATTATCAAGAACTTGCTTAGATAAAACATCCATTTTTACAAACCATTGTTTTGATAAGTATGGTTCTACCAAAACATCTGTTCTTTCACTGTGACCTACTGAATGAATCATCTTTTCAATTTTAATTAACAGACCTTTTTCTTCTAAATCTTTCAATAATTTCTTACGACAATCGAAACGGTCCATTCCATTATATATGCTAGCATTTTCATTCATTGAACCATTTTTATTCATTACACAAACTCTATCTAGATTATTTCTTTCACCTACCATAAAGTCATTCGGATCATGGGCAGGTGTTATTTTAACAACACCTGTTCCAAATTCAGGATCAGCATGTTCATCTGCAATAATAGGTATCATCTTATTAATAATTGGTAATATAACATTTTTTCCTATTAAATGTTTATATCGTTCATCATTTGGATTTACAGCTACTGCTGTATCACCAAATAGTGTCTCTGGTCTAGTAGTAGCAACTTCTAAATATTCTTCACTATTTTCAACATTATATTTCAAATGATAGAAAGCACCTTCTACATCTTTATATATTACTTCCTCATTAGAAAGAGCAGTCATAGCTTCTGGATCCCAGTTAATGATTCGCTCACCGCGATATATATAGCCTTTTTCATATAAAGTTATGAATACTTTTTTAACAGCATCACTCAGAGTTTCATCTAAAGTAAATCTTTCTTTACTATAATCTAAACTAAGTCCTAATTTAGACCATTGTTTTCTAATATTATTAGAATATTCATCTTTCCACTCCCATGCATGTTTCATCCATTCTTCGCGGTCCATCTCACGAGGTTTGATACCTGCTTCTTTTAATTTAGCATCTACTTTTGCTTGTGTAGCGATACCCGCATGGTCCATTCCAGGTAAATATAGTGCATCATAACCATCCATTCTTTTATATCTAATCATGATATCTTGAAGAGTATTATCCCATGCATGTCCTAAATGTAATTTACCAGTAACATTTGGAGGCGGGATAACAATACAATATGGTTTTTTAGAAACATCTCCTGATTCAAAATAACCTTTTTCTTTCCAATTACTATATTTATTATTTTCTACTTCTATATGATTATATTTTTTTTCTAACATAACTTTCCTCTTTCCAATAAAAAAAGCCCTTATATATAAGGGCGTGATAATCGCGGTACCACCTTACTTCATGCTTAAAAAGCATCTTAATGATTTAACGCATCACCACGTAAACTCCTACTAATTTCAAAGTTTCAACTCCCAAGCTACCTTCACATACTTTTATTACTAATTTACATCAACCATTAGCTTTCTTTAAATAAAAAATATATTACTCCTCTTGTTCTTTGTTTTTATACATTATATTATACACAACATCAAATAAAAAAACAACTAATTATTTAGCTGCTTCTTTAGTTTTAATTACTTCTTTTCCTTTGTATGAACCACATTTAGTACATACTCTGTGTGGTTGAATTGCTTCACCACATTTAGCACAAGTAGTCATTTCATTAGCATTAATTTTGTAATGAGTACGACGCATTCTTTTTCTAGTTTTACTAGTTTTTCTAAATGGAACTGCCATTATTACACCTCTTTCTTAAGTAAATCTTTCAACTTTTCTAACTCAGGGTTGGTATTTGTTTTTTCCTCTTGCTCGGTTATAAGTCTCCAACCATTTCCACTAAGGGACATATCTTTGGATTCATCACTTACAACACGTAAGGGAATTTCCATTAATATATTTTCCCATAATATTGGAAAAATATCAATAGTATTTTCAATTTTTTCGAATTTTTCGTCAATTTCTTTAAGCATACTAACTACATTCCCTGTAATAGTTACTTCAAATTCATGATTTACAGGTTTTAAAGTCATTGCACATGGTAATACCATAACACCTGTTAACAGGATATCTAAATAATATTCTTTATTATTAAATAATTCTATTATTCCATCTATAAATAATTCTTTTAGTTCTAAAATACTTGTATTATCCAAAAATTCTTTTGAAACATCAAATTCTTGGTATAGATCTAATTTAGAATATTCACTAGTTTTAATATCATTTACATCTATTATCATATGCCACCTCGCTAGAACATTATACAAATCTTTTAATTAATTGTCAACTATAGTATAATAGGTATAGGTGATGAGATGAAAGCAATTGGAATTATTTGTGAATATAATCCGTTTCATAACGGGCATTTATATCATATTAATAAAGTAAAAGAATTATATCCTAATCATACTTTAATACTAATATTAAGCGGTAACTTTACTCAAAGAGGTGTTGTAAGTATTATAAATAAGTGGGATAAGACACAGATAGCTCTTAATTATGGAGTTGATTTAGTTGTAGAACTACCATATGTATTTGCGACTCAGAGTGCTGATATATTTGCTAAAGGTGCAATTACTCTACTACATAAATTAAATGTAGAAGCTGTAGTTTTTGGTAGCGAAGATAATGATGTGAATAAATTATATCGTTTAGCTGATATTCAACTAAATAATAAAGAGTATGATTTATTAGTGAAAGATTATTTGAATGCTGGAATTAATTATCCAACTGCTTTATCTAAAGCATTAACTGATATTAGTGGATTTACTACTACTACTCCTAATGATTTATTAGGTTTAAGTTATATTAAACAAATTATATTAAACAATAGTACAATGAAAGCAGTCACGATTAAGCGTACTAATGATTTTCATAATGAAAAATTAAACAGCGAAATTGTTAGTGCTAGTGCAATTAGAAAAAATATTAATTCAGATATTTCTAAGGCTGTTCCTAAAATGACTTATGAACTATTACAAAATAAATATTATATGGATGAAGATTACTTTACACTACTAAAATATCAAATTAATGTTAATGGAGTTAATATAAATAAATTTCTTACTGTTGATGAAGGTATTGAAAACCGTATACTTAAAGTTATTAATAATGTAACTAGTTATGAAGAATTAATTGAAGTAGTTAAAACCAAGAGATATACTTACAATAAATTAACTCGCATGTTTACACATATTTTAATCGGATTTACAAAAGAAAGTGCAAACAGATGTAAAGATGTTAGTTATATAAGAATTTTAGGAATGGATAAAGCTGGTCAAGAATACTTAAGTTCTATAAAAAAAGATGTTGATATTCCTATTATTACTGCAATTAATAGTATAAATGATGAAAAATTGAATATTGAACTACTTAGTACTACTATTTTTGATAATAATCTAATAAAACTTGAGTATAATAAAAAACCAATAATAAAATAAAAAAGATTCAACAGAATCTTTTTATTTTATAATTTTTGTATATAACTTTTCTACATCTTCAATATCTGAAACTGAAACAGCTTCACCATCTTCTTTAACATATGCACCAATTAAGATGTTTCCATCAGGTTTTTTACTATATGTTAACACTGCAGATGATCCATCAGTCATTTTCATTGTATAAGCTATTGTATCAAGCGGTGTATTTAAATCATATTCAACATGAAATATTTCTCCACCATTATCAGCATAAACTTCACTTAACTCTAAAAGTGTCATAGATTGCATACTTGTTTTTAAAGTATCATAACTAAGTTCTAAAGATTGGAAACCAACTTCAACATTATCATCAGTTAATATATTTAACATTCCATAAGAATCACTTACTACATAATTTGATGGAAGTTCAAAGTTAACCCCTTCAAATAATTTTGTTTCGTATGTAATTTTTTCTTCTACAACTTCTTCATTTTTTTCAATTTCTTCACTAGCATGCATAAAAATTGGTATTGCAATTAAAACTCCAGCAATCATAATAATAGGAATTACTATAATTAGAACAATTGCCCAAATAGGTAATCCTTGCTTTTTAGGTTTCATAGGTGCAGCAGTTACAACTGGTTTACAGTTATCACATACATTAGTATCTTTGTTTATTTCTTTTCCACATGTTTTACAGTACATATTAATTCTCCTTCTCTACTATACTTAAAATTATACACAAAAATTTCACATAAGTAAATTATATTTTACTATGATATAATAATTTATGCGAGGTATTTATGAAATTTATTATTATATATTTATTTTTTATTAACATTATTAGTTTTTTTTGTATGTATATTGATAAAAGAAGAGCAATTAAAAACAAAAGTAGAATAAGTGAAAATAAACTACTTCTTTTATCAATAATTGGTGGTAGTCTTGGGGCATTAAGTAGTATGTACTTATTTAGACATAAAACTAAAAAATTTCGTTTTAAAGCGATATTTATTTTATCTTTAATACTACATATTTACATTATTTATAAACTAAATTAAAAAAAGAACATAATGTTCTTTTTTTATAATTCTTCAATTTTCATGAAATTAGTTTTCTTAACAATTTGGTTGTTTGGGAATCCTCCAGTAACAACTACAAAATCATTCTTAGCTAAGTTAAATTTATCTAATACCACTTGTTTACTTTCGTTAATAATTTCATCAGTTGATCCTGATAATGACATAACCGCTGGATATACTCCAAAGTTAATAGCTAAACTTCTTGCTACTTTATTATCTGGACATGCTGCCATTATTAATGAATTAGGTCTTAAATTACTAATTTTACGTGCTGTATAACCACTTTGTGTTGCTGCGATAACTGCTTTAATATCTAAATCATTAGTTGCTGCTTTAACACTTTTAGCAATTGTTGTAGGTATATCTGATTTTAATACACTTTGAACATCTTTTTTATAATCTAAGAAACTCTCAGTGTGCTCACAAATACTAGCCATGTATGATACTGCTCCAATTGGATATTTACCAATTGTAGATTCTCCACTTAACATTACTGCATCAGTACCATCTAATACTGCGTTAGCAACATCTGTTACTTCTGCACGAGTTGGACGAGCATTCTTTTTCATACTTTCTAACATCTCTGTTGCTACAATACAAATTTTACCTAATTCACGACATTTTTTAACCATCATTTTTTGGTAAATAGGTAATTTATAAACAGGAATTTCTACCCCTAAATCTCCACGAGCAACCATTAAACCATCACTAACTTCTAATATTTCATCTAAGTTATCAATAGCTGTTTGACTCTCAATTTTTGAAATTAATAAAATATCTTCTCTGTTTTGTTCTTTTAATATTTCTCTAACTTCTACTACATTTTGTTTTCTATCAACAAAAGATAATGCGATGAAGTCAGCTTTATTTTGACAAGCAAAGATAATATCTTCACGATCTTGTTCACTTATAAAAGGTACACCCATATCTATTCCTGGTACATTTATACCTTTTCTACTGTATAAAATACCACCTGCTATAACTTTACAAGTAACACCTTCTTCATCTGTATCAATAACTTCTAAAATCATTAATCCATCTTCTAATAAAATTCTACTACCTACTTTAACTGAATCTAAAGCTTGTTTATAATTTACAGTAAATCTTTCATCGTTACCAATACAATCTTCTTTTACAATTCTAATAGTTTTTCCATCTACTAAATTAATACCTTCTTCTACTGCTTCTCCAGTTCTAAAGTCAGGTCCTTTTGTATCATATAAAACAGCCACATTAGAATTTAATTCCTCATTTGCTTTATAAACTAAGTCTACAACTTGTAATCTTTCTTCTATTGTCGCATGTGAAAAATTTACACGAGCAACATTCATTCCAGCTTTAATCATGTCTTTAAAAACATTGTAATCACTACTAGCTGGTCCAATACTACATACTATTTTTGTCTTTTTCATTTTTACCACCTTCCTACTAATTTTAACATAGGAGTATTGCAAATCAAAGAAAAATATTGATTTTTTAACTATTTAAACAAAAAAAGACTAAATTTAATTAATCTTTTTGACAATTTGGACAGTAATAAGTACCTCGCCCACCAATTTTTACTTTTACTATTTTTTCTTTACAAATTAAACAGTCATCATTTTCTTTACTATGAACATATAATTCATGTTGAAATTTACCACTTACTCCTTCACTTGAAGTGTATGATCTTATAGTAGTACCACCTTGTTTAATTGCTTTTTCTAATGTTATTTTTGTATTAGAAATAATATTATCACAATCTTTTTCAGTTAAATCATAACTTTTAGTATATGGGTTTAAATTAGATAAAAATAATATTTCATCTGCGTATATATTACCTATTCCAGTTATTATACTTTGATCTAATAATACTGTTTTAATTGGTAATCTTTTCTTTTTATATTTATCAAGTAAGTATGTACTAGTTAAGTTATTATCCCAAGGTTCAAATCCTAAATCTACTAATGGCTTACATGTTTCTAACTCATCCTTTTTATATAAATACATCTTACCAAATTTTCTAGTATCGTGATAACGTAACTCTTCTATATCATTTAAAGTGAAAATAACATGTTCATGTTTACTTTTTTCTTCTAAAATATTCTTTAAAAAATATTTCCCTTCCATTCTTAAATGACTTAAAAGTACATAATTATCTAAGTAAAATATGAGCCATTTCCCACGTCTTTTGATATCATTAAACTTTTGTCCTATAACTTTTCTTTTAAATTCATCACTAGTTGGATAAGCAATCATATTTAAGTGACTAATTTCACATTTAGTTATTACTTTACCAAGTAATTTTATTTTTAATGTTTCTTTTACTGTTTCTACTTCTGGTAATTCTGGCATAATTATCTCCTTATATTATCGTTTTTATATATTCTTCTAAAGAATTATATACATTTTTCGCAACTTTCTTTACTTCATCAGTACCATTTTTTAGAGTAACTCCACTATAATTTTTTATCATTTCAACATCGTTATCTCCGTCACCAATAGCATATATTTTATAATCTGATAAATTTTCTAAGTTAACTAAAATATCTATTGCTGTACTCTTATTAATTAAATTACTTGTTATTTCAATCATTGGTGAACGTCTACCAGTAGTTATTTCTAATTCATTATATTTATGTAATAGTTTATTTTTTTCTGTAGCACTATTAATATCATCTTTAAAATATACTCCAACTCTATTAACATTTTTTCTACTTAAAACTCTACTTTCAAGTTTATTGGAACAAGTATAGCTAAAATCTATATCATTATTATTAGTTAGATAATTATCTATCAAGTCTTTTAATACATTATTATCAATAAATATAGAATTAATTATTTCATCATTATTATTCATTATATTTGCACCATTATTAAATAGTACATAGTCATAAGTTAAATTAAATTTATTTGCTACTTTTTTAAATTCTTCATAACTTCTTCCTGTTGCGATTACAAACAAATTTTCTTTATTTTCTTTAAAATAATTTATTAAATTCACATTATTATAAACTTCTATTTCATTTCTATAAAAAGTTTGATCAAAATCACTTATTAATATTTTTTTCACTAACATCACCACTACAATTATAGCATAAAAAAACAACCATAAGTTGTTATTTTGTTTTAGGGTATAATTTTTCTTTACCACCCATATATGGTCTCAATGCTACTGGTACATTTACAGTTCCATCTTCATTAACATTATTTTCTAAAAACGCTACTAAACCACGCGGTGTTGCTAAAACAGTATTATTTAATGTTGACACTAAATAATTACCTTCACTTCCTTTAGCTCTAATACCAAGTCTTCTAGCTTGAGCATCTCCTAGTGTTGAACAGCTTCCAACTTCAAAGTATTTTTGTTGTCTTGGACTCCAAGCTTCTACATCGCAACTTTTTACTTTTAAATCAGCTAAATCTCCACTACAGCACTCTAATGTTCTTACTGGAACATCTAAGCTTCTAAAGAAATCTATTGTATGTTTCCACATTTCATTATAAAATTTCATAGAATCTTCTTCTTTACAAAGTACTACCATTTCTTGTTTTTCAAATTGATGAACACGGTATAAACCACGCTCTTCAAGTCCATGTGCTCCACCTTCTTTTCTAAAACAAGGTGAATAACTTGTAAGTTTTATTGGTAATTCTGTTTCTTTTAATACTTGGTCTTTAAATTTACCAATCATAGAATGTTCACTAGTACCAATTAAATATAAATCTTCATTTTCAATTTTATACATCATTG
>CAYJFL010000023.1:0-12493 GCA_964369865.1 uncultured Muribaculaceae bacterium
TTGGTGAAAGTAATGATAAACATTATATTGTTATGGAATATATAAAAGGGCAAACACTTAAATCATTAATAAAAAGAAGAGGAGCATTAACTATCAGTGAAGTTATTGATATTATGCTTCAACTTACTAGTGGTATAGCTCATGCTCATGAAAGCTACATAATCCATCGTGATATAAAACCACAAAATATATTAATACTAGAAGATGGTACAGTTAAAATAACTGACTTTGGTATCGCAACAGCACTAGGAGCTACTGAATTAACTCAAACAAATTCAGTAATGGGGAGTGTACATTACTTACCACCAGAACAAGCAAATGGTGCAGATGTAACAATTAAAAGCGATATTTATTCACTGGGAATATTAATGTACGAATTAATAACAGGTAAATTACCATTTAAGGGAGAAAATGCTGTTGAAATAGCTATTAAACAAATGCGTGATTCAATTCCAAGTGTTATAGATATTAATGAGTCATTGCCACAAAGTTTTGAAAATATTATCTTGAAAGCTTGTGCTAAAAATCCTAAAAATAGATACAATAGTGCTCTTGAGATGCATGAGGATATTAAAACTTGTTTAGATAAAGAGCGTAGTCGTGAACCTAAGTTAGTTTATCAATATAATGAATCTGAAACAGAAAAAACTAAAAAAATGCGTCGTAGTGATATCAATAATAGTATTCGCGAAGAAAATGAAGATAAAAAAAATAATAAAAAGATTTTAATAATATCAATAATTGCAGGTTTATTAATACTTGGTTTAATAACTTTTGTATTTATTATTCCAATGTTTTCAGGGCCAAAAGAAGTTATAATGCCTGACTTAGTTGAAAAAAGTGAAAATGAGGCTACAAATGAACTTGAAAATTTAGGATTAAAAGTTAAAATTTCTGAAAAAGCTAGTGATACCATTAAAGATGGATATGTTATAAGTAGTGATCCTAAAGCTAAATCAAAAATAAAAGAAGGTAATACTGTTGAATTAGTAATATCAACTGGTGTTGAAACTTTTGAAGTAGATAGTTATGTTGGAAAGCAATTTGAAGTTGCAAAAATATTACTAGAAGAAAAAGGAATTGTTGTTGAAAGTGAAATAGAAGAAGTATCAAGTACTGACAATGTAAAAGAAGATACTATTTTAGCTCAATACAAAGGTGTTGGGGCATATCATGAATTAGAAGTTGGAGCTGAATTAAAAGCAGGAGATACAGTAACATTTTTAATAGCTAAAAATTATACGGAATATCCAGATTTTATTTCAGAAAATTATACAATCGATAAAGTAGAAGCATTTGCAAATGAGCATGGACTTAATTTAGAAATAGAATACCAAGAATCAAGTTCTACATTACCAGACTATATACTAAATCAAAGTAGAAATGCTGGTAGTAAAGTAGTTAAAGGTGCGACTTTAAAGGTTGTAGTATCTAAAGCAGTAGAAGTACCAACTAATCCAGAACCACTTCCAGAAGAAAATCTTGATGAACCTATAGTTGATGGAGTAACTGAATAGTGATTGGTAGAATTATAAAATTAATAAGTAATGATTACACTGTATTAATAGATGATAAAAAATATGTTTGTAAAGCTCGAGGTCAATTTAGAAATAAAAATATATCTCCTAAAGTAGGAGATATAGTATCAGTTGATATTGAGAATAACTATATATTGAAAATAGAAAAAAGAAAAAATGAATTAATAAGACCGTTAGTTAGTAATGTTGATCAAGTTATAATTATAACAAGTGTTAAACATCCAGACTTTTCTACTAACTTACTGGATAAATTATTAACTATTGTTGAATATAATAATATGATACCTATAATATGTTTTACTAAAATGGATTTATTAAATAGTGAAGAATTAATAGAAATAAATAAGTATATTAACTATTATAAAGAAATAGGTTATGATGTTTATTTAAATGATGAATTAGATAAATTAAAAACAATATTTAAAAATAAAATCACAGTATTTACAGGTCAAACAGGAGCTGGGAAATCAACTTTATTAAATAGTTTAGATAATCGTCTTAATATAAAAACTAATGAAATATCAATGGCACTAGGTCGTGGTAAACATACTACACGACATGTTGAATTAATTCAGTTGTTTGATGGATTAGTCGCAGACACACCAGGTTTTTCTGATATTAGTTTTCATGGAATGACTAAATTAGATATTAGAGATAATTTTAGAGATTTTAATAAGTACCGTGATATGTGTAAATATAAAGATTGTCTTCATGATAAAGAAGATCAATGTTATATTAAAAGTTTAGTAGAAGAAAATGTTATATTAATAGATCGACATGAAAACTACGTTAAATTTATAAACAGTATCGAAGAAAAAAAATATTAGAGGTGAAGTATGAAAATATCTACATCAATGTTAAGCATTAATGATAACTATAAAAAATATATGGATGACTTAAATGGTAGTCTTACTGACTATTTTCATTTAGATATTATGGATGGTTTATTTGTTGAAAATAACTCTATTGAAAAAATGGATGAATTATTAAAATATAATAATAAACCATTAGATATTCATTTAATGGTTAATAATCCAATCAAGTATATTGATAAATATAGTTTTTATAAGCCGTCATTTATTACTATTCATGCTGAATTAGATAATGTTAGTAAAATAATTAAATATATTAAATCTAGAAATATTAATGTAGGAGTAGCAATTAAACCTAGTACAAATTTAGATGCTATAAATAGTTATATAGATGAATTAGATTTAATTTTAGTAATGTCTGTTGAACCTGGTAAGGGAGGACAGGACTTTATTTCTAATTCTAAAAATAAAATAGATGAGTTATTCAAACTTAGAAAACAAAATAATTACAAATATTTAATTGAAGTAGATGGTGGCATAAATGATAAAACTATAAATGATGTTTTAAATGCTGATATAGTTGTTAGTGGTTCATTTATTGTAAATGGTGACATCAATGTAAATATTGTAAAGTTAAAAAACATATAATGTAAAGTATATGTTTTTTATTTACATCTATATTGACTGTTAAATGTTATTATAATAAACTTAATATATAATAAAAAGGGTGATTATAGTGAGAAATTTTATAGAAGTAAATAAAGATGGTAATTTGAAAAAAAACCATTCTAAAAATGCAATGGATATATTAGAAATATTAGGCCAGTATTTTTATAACGGAATAATGGATGTAAGAATATGTAATAAATCAGCTGATTTTAACACTTATGCATTCGCATCAACTAATACAAATGCAACTAAAGTATCAATTAAAATGCCTAATTATATTGAGGAAAATAAAGCTTATAATACAGTTTGTAATAATTTTATAAATACATATAACAAAGAAGCACTACTAAAAACTTGCAATGGAAATTTAGTTAATACAAGTGAAGAAGTAGAAATCAATTATAGTCAAAAAACTATGTAATTATATAAAAAAAGCTAACTTATCATCAAGCTTTTTTTATTTGTCAAATATATCAAACCATGATATAATTATGATTGTTAATTAGAGGTGAAAATAATGAAAAATATAAAAGAAGAAATACAAAACAACTTTAAAAATTTAGTTAAATCTTCGCGTAAAAAGGGGAAGGTTTACTTAAAAACTAATATACTATTTATGACATTTGTTATTACTACAGTATTAAATGCAGTATTACTTAGAACTTTAACAGTAGGTAATACTTTTGATATCTATCCAATTATTGGAGATTTATCGGTAGTAATTATAATAGGAGCTTTTGGATATTTTGTTAAGCCTAAGCATCAATATAAATACTTTTTAATATGGACTGTGATATTCAGTGCATTGTGTATTATAAATTCAATGTATTATACTAATTATTTATCATTTGCTTCACTTTCATTACTTGAAACATCATCACAAATTGTAGATGTAGGTGATGCACTAGTAGAAAATATTATGGAAATTAAAGATTTTGCATATTTATGGCAAGTTTTAGCAATCTTTTTAATTAATAGATCACTTAAGAAAAAAGATTATTATTCAAAGGCAGCTAAAATAGAAATTGGAAAAGTTAGAGCTTTAAATACTATGGTTGTTGGTTTAATTATAATAGGATTTTTCATATCAACTTTAAATAGTACTGATATTAGCCGTTTAGGAAAACAATGGAATAGAGAATTTATTGTAATGCGTTTTGGTATATTCACATATCAAATTAATGATGTTATCGCATCAATAAAACCTCAAATAAGTCCTTTGTTTGGTTATGATGAAGCTAGTAAAGAGTTTAGAGAATATTATGAGTTAAATGAAAATGTACCTACAGTAAATGATTATACGAATATATTTGCTGGAAAAAATGTTTTATATATACATGCTGAAAGTATTCAATCATTTACAATGGATTTAGAAATGAATGGTAACGAAGTTACTCCAACGTTAAATAGACTAGCTAGTGAAGGAATAAGTTTTTCAAACTTTTATGCACAAGAGAGTGTAGGAACATCTAGTGATAGTGAATTTACAATCAATTCATCATTAATGCCAGCTAGTAGTGGTACAGTATTTATTTCTTATTGGGATAGAGACTTCTTAACTACTCAAGATTTACTTAAAGAAAAAGGATATTATACTTTTAGTATGCATGGTAATAATGGTAGTATGTGGAATAGAAATGTAGTTCATCCACAACTTGGATATGATCGTTTCTTTAGTTCAGTAGATTATGATATAGAAGAAACAATTGGATTAGGAATTTCAGATGAGTTATTCTTTAATCAATCAGTTCCATACATTAAAGAAATAAATGAAACAGAACAAAATTTTATGGGAACAATGATTATGCTTACAAATCACACTCCTTGGAGTAATGATTTAGATAAATTACCTGAATTTGATGTGACTATGAAATATGACCATGTAGATGAAGAAACAGGTGTTATAGAAACACTCACTGCACCTTATTTAGAAGGTACTACAATGGGTAATTATTTAAGACATGTTAATTATGCTGATAAAGAACTTGGTGATTTCTTAGAAGAATTAGATCAAGAAGGAATTTTAGATAATACAGTTATTGTTATATATGGGGATCATGACGCAAAAATAAAATCAGAGCATTATGAAAGATTATATAATTATGATCCAATTAATGATTCAATAATTGATGAAGATGATCCTAATTATGTAGGAATGGATTTTTACGATTATGAATTAAATAGAAATGTACCGTTTATTATATGGTCGAAAGATATGGTTGGAGATGATTTATTTGGTAAAGAAATTGACCAAGTAATGGGAATGATTGATGTTCAGCCTACACTAGGAAACATGTTTGGATTCAACAATCCTTATGCACTAGGTAATGATATATTTAGTACTAATGATAATACAGTAATATTCCCGGATGGAAACTGGGTTACTAATAAAATGTATTATAATGGACAAAAAGAAGAAGGTAAGCCGTTAACAGAAGAACCAGTTAGTATAGACTATATTGAACAAAGAAATAAACTAGCAGATGAAATTTTAACAATATCAGATTCAATAATAGTTTATGACTTAATTAAAAAAACAACTGAGACAGAAAAAGTAATGGAAGAAATTAGCTAGAAGGTGGATTATAATGAATAAAAAGAATAAAAATAAAAAATCAAAAAAGAAACTAATTATAGTATTAGTAGTATTCGTAATTTTTGCAATAGTTATATCAACTTTCTTGCTAGGTTCTTTTAAAGAAGAAAAGAAAGTTGCTGAAGAAGTAAAAGTTTTAGAAAGTTTAGATGGTTATGATTATCATCTAGAAGATAATGAAACAGAGTACTATAATAATTTATTTGATGAATTAAAAGGAGTATTAAATGCTGATGAAATAGATGAAGAAAAATATGCTTCATTAATTTCTCAATTATTTATTGCTGATTATTTTAACTTGGATAATAAATTAAATAAGAATGATATTGGTGGAACACAGTACGTATATACAGAATTTCAAGAAGACTTTATTTTATTATCAATGGATAGTGTTTATAAAACTGTAGAAAGTAATATTTATGGTGACCGTGTTCAAGAATTGCCGATAGTTAGTAATGTTGAAATAACTAACATAACAACTGATGAATTTGAATATGGTGATGAGACTGATGATAACGCGTATATTTTAGATGTTGCTATTGAATATGAAAAAGATTTAGGATATCAAGAAGCAGCAACTTTAACATTAATTCATTCAAATGATAAGTTAGAAATAGCGAAGATGAGTTAATCATCTTCTTTTTTTAGGAGGAAATATGACAAAGAAACAAAAATTAGTATTACTAATAATGTTTATTATATTGATTATATTTATAATATTAAATGTAATAGTAATGAATAAAGAAGAAAAAATTATTGAACCTGTAGAAGTAAATGTAGGTTTAAATAATTTTATTGATAATTATAATGAAATTGATAATTTAAATAATTATGAACTTGAAAATAGAGATAATGTAAAAATATATCATTTAAGTGATTATGAATTATTAGTAATTAAATATGATAATAATATTGTAACTAACGTTATTTATCAAGTAGATAAAGATAGTTATTTAATAGACAATTTAAATGAGCACTTTACTAATATTATTAGTAGTACGAAATTAGATTATAGTGATAAAGAAATAGATAATATTATATCAAAACTAAGTGAAGCGATAGAATATGAGCCAGATGACTTAGGTACATTGCTTCAAGTTTATGAAAATGAGCAATATTATTTAGTAAGTGATAAAGATAGTGTCTACCAATATCATTTATTTCTAAAATAAATAGATAAAATCATAGTTATATGATAAAATTATATTAAGATAGGGGTGAATCAAATGGATTTAATAATACTGATTTTACTACTTCTTGTAGTAGTGTTGTATTTTAGAACTTTTGAAAGTTTTGTTTATTTTTTAGTAATTATAGATATTTTATTTAGAATATTAACTTATCTAGCTACATTATTAAAACCATATTCATATGAATTTTATGAAATGATTACAAGTGCAATACCAAGTAGTGTATTAGAAATTATAAATACTTATTCTTTAGGGTTATTCAATACAATTTTAGTTATAGGATATGTTATTGTATATATATTATTTGAAGTATATTTAATTAAATTTTTCTTTACTAAAAAAAGGAGATAAGCAATGAAAAAAAAGGGATTTACATTAGTAGAATTATTAAGTGTTATAGTAATATTAGGTGTACTAGCTTTTTTAATTACACCATTAATATTTAATACAATTAATAATTTTAATAAAGACTCATATGATAGTCAATTAGATACAATAGAATCAGCAGCAATTGATTATGCTATTGATAATAAATTAACTAGTGTTGTAGATAAGTTTTATATTACTCTTGGTCAATTAAAACAAAGTGGTTATATTAGAAAAGATTTAACTAATCCGTATACTGAGATGAATGATGAAACAGATAATAAAGAATGGTTTAATAATGATAGTCTAATTGAAGTCACTAAAACAGGTTCAAATTATACTGCTAAGTATATAGAATCATCTTCATCATCTAATTCAAAAATTGGTTCTGATTTAACTAAAGAAGATATTACTTTAAAATTAGAAGGTGATTTAGTAACTGAAGTAGTGAATGGTAGTACTTTAAATGATAATGTAACAGTACTAGCGTATGATGATTCTGGAGTGAATATCTCTTCTTCTATTGTTAAAACTTATTATATTGATGGAGTGAAAGTTAGTACACTAGGAACAATGACATTTGGGAGAGTTTATTCAGTTATGTATAGTGTAACAAGTAATGGAGTAACTCAATCTATTGTAAGAAACATAAGTGTTAAAGCTTTGCTGCATGAATTAGCTGAGTATCGATTTACTCTAGGTGCTACTTATACTTACGATGAAGGTACTTATTTGAAAAATAGTCAAACTACTAATTATGTTTGGTTTTCAGGACACTTGTGGAGAGTAATGGGACTTACTAAAGAAGGGAATGTAAGATTAATTATGCATGACCCGATCTCAACAATTTCAAGAGCTAATGAGTTATTTACACTAAGTGATCAATATAAATGGCTTAACAATGAATTTTATAATTCACTTGATGAGAAAGATTATGTTTTAAATGAAGAATATTGTTCAGGAGATACTCCCATAACAATGTCAAGTGCAAGAACAATTTGTAATGATAAAACATTATCACATGTTACATTACTATCAGTTGATGAATATAATCTTGCCGGAGGTAATGGAAGTTATTTAAATCATGGAATATTTTCACTTAAAAATAATTCGACAATATCTGGAAGCTATAATATAAAATTCACTAGTGGATTATCTACCTCAAGTTTAGCTTATCCATTAAGACCAGTCATCACAGTTAATCCTAATGTTGAAGTAACTTATGGAATGGGAACTTTAGAATATCCTTTTGCTCTAGAAGCTCCAAGGGATGATCAAAGTGGAAACTTAAATACAATAAGTAAAAATGGTGAATATGTTTTATTTGATGGTAGAAACTATCGTATCATAAGTAAAGATGAAAATGGTACTAAATTAATTATGGATACTAAACATAGTGCTGTAACAAGTTCACAAATTTTTTCTAGTTCTTTTATTACTGAAGGTGAAAAAGAAAAACTTGTTAATTATACATGGTATAAAGGAGACAAATTAAATAAAGAAAGTTCATATGAATTATTTTTAAATAGTAAAAGTAATCCGGTTGAATCATTAGTCGGAGCGCCTAGAATTGGTGATTTGTTTACAGTTTATGACCCGAATGATCAATATTACGTATGGACATTAAATCAAGGTCTATCTAATCAAATAGCTGTATCAGATCATGGTTATCTGCAAGAAATGACAAATTCTTGGTATACTAAGCCTGTAATAGTAGTAAAACCTGAAATTAAAGTTACTGCAGGAAATGGTATGAAAAATAGTCCATATGAAATATAATTAAGTTAAGCTCGGCTTAACTTTTTAATTTTTAAAAAAAGTAGACAAATGTTCGCTTATTTGTTACAATGAAGTAGGTGATAAAATGTATGCTTATATAAAAGGATTAATAACAGAAATAACAAATAATTATGTAGTAGTAGAAAATAATGGAGTTGGCTATTTAATTTATATAGCTAATCCTAGTACATATAAACTTAATAGTGAGATGAAAATATATTTATATCAACATATAAAAGAAGATGAAAATACTTTATATGGTTTTAGTAATAAAGAAGATAAAAATTTATTTTTGAAATTAATTAATGTTAAGGGTGTTGGTTGTAAAATGGCTCTTGGAATGTTTAGTTCTAATAGTAATCATATTATTGAAGCAATTGAACTTGAAGATATTAGTTATTTAAAAAAGTTTCCTAAAATAGGGGAAAAAGTAGCTAGACAGATTATATTAGATTTAAAAGGAAAATTAGTTAGTGCTGAAGTTGTTTTAAATAATGTAAATAATGAAGTTGTAGAGGCACTTAAAGCACTAGGATATAAACAAGCAGAAATAAATAAAGTATTAGAAAATATTGATTTAACTCTTAGTGTTAATGATCAAATTAAACAATCTTTAAAAATGATGCTTAAATAATTAGAAAGAGGCATAATATGGATGATAGAATAATAACTAA
This sequence comes from uncultured Muribaculaceae bacterium, assembly GCA_964369865.1. GTDB lineage: Bacteria > Bacillota_I > Bacilli_A > RF39 > UBA660 > MGBC107952. The sequence goes on from CAYJFL010000023.1 coordinate 9,625, forward strand.
TGATGAATTAGTTGACGATAATTATGAATATAATATAAGACCACAATCTATTAAAGATTATGTTGGACAAAGTGAAGTAAAAGAAAATTTAGATGTTTTTATAAAAGCAGCTAAAATGCGTAACGAAGCATTAGATCATGTTTTATTATATGGTCCTCCTGGATTAGGTAAAACAACATTATCTTATATTATAGCTAATGAATTAAATTCAAATATAAAAACAGCAAGTGGACCATCAATTGAAAAAAGTGGTGATTTAGCGTCTATTCTTTCTACTTTAGAAGCAGGAGATGTATTATTTATAGATGAAATTCATCGTATGCCTAGATTTATAGAAGAAATTTTATATCCAGCAATGGAAGATTTTACTTTAGATATAGTGGTTGGAACAGATTCTACTAGTAGAAATATAAGAATTGATTTACCTCCTTTTACTTTAGTAGGAGCTACTACTCGTGCTGGAGATTTAACAGGACCGTTAAGAGATAGATTTGGGATTGTATCAAAATTAGAGTTTTATACTGTAGAAGAATTAACATCTATAGTTAAAAGAACTAGTAAGGTGTTAGATGTAGTAATAGATGAAGAAGCGGCTATTGATTTGGCACGTAGAAGTCGTGGTACTCCTCGTATCGCTAATCGATTATTAAAGCGTGTACGAGATTATGCATTAGTAATTGGAGATGGAAAACTTACTTTAGATATTACGAAATATGCTTTAGATAAATTAAAAGTAGATAAACTTGGATTAGATAATACAGATTATAATTTACTAAAAAGTATTATTGACAAGTTTAATGGTGGTCCAGTAGGATTAGAGGCAATTGCATCTAGTATAGGTGAAGAAAGTACTACTATTGAAGATGTGTATGAGCCATATTTATTACAAACTGGGTTACTTAAACGTACGCCAAGAGGAAGAGTAGTAACACAAAAAGCTTATGAGCATTTAAATATTGATTATAAAATATAAGAGGTAATTATGAAAAAAGTAATAGTAATAACAGGACCAACTTGTGTTGGAAAAACAAAATTAAGTATAGAATTATCAAAGAAATTAGATGGTGAAGTAATTAATGCAGATAGCACACAAGTTTATAAGCAACTTGATATTGCTACTGCTAAAGTTACAGAGGCAGAAAAAGAGAATATTATTCATCATTTAATTGATATAAAAGATTTTGATGAAGATTATACAGTGTATGATTATCAAGTAAATGCTAGAAATATCATTGACGATATTCTTAGTAGAGGTAAAACACCAATATTAGTTGGGGGAACAGGATTATATATAAAATCAGCATTATACGATTATAAATTTAATAATAATGTTATATTAAATACATATGATGATTTAAGTGGTGAAGAGATATATAATAAGTTATTATCAGTTGATCCTAATACTGATATTCATATGAATAATAGAAAAAGAGTAGTAAGGGCATATAATTATTTTTTAGAAACTAATAAAAAATTTAGTGAGAAAGATAAAGATGAAAAATTACTTTATGATACTATTTTTATAGGATTAACTACTGAACGTGAAAGTTTATATCATAAAATAAATAAAAGAGTAGATATAATGATTGAAAATGGATTGTTAAAAGAAGCTGAATATATTTATAATACCAAAATTAGAAGTAAAGCTATTAATACGGTAATAGGATATAAGGAATTATTTCCATATTTTGAAAAAAAAGAAAGTTTGGAAACTTGTTTAGAACAAATTAAACAAAATAGTCGTAGATATGCGAAAAAACAATATACCTTTTTCAATAATAGTATGGATATTAATTGGTTTGATGTAGATTATAATGATTTTAATAATACAATTAATGAAGTATATAACTATATAAAAAAATAACTAGATATCTAGTTATTTTTTGTTTCTAAGTATATATTACTATCAAAGTGATGCTCAGTATCATTAAGAAGTTTTAGCTCAGTTGTTGTAATTAAAAAATAATTATAGAGTAAAGCATTACTACCATCACTTATAACTGGGTCATCCCACGTTAGATCTAAATGTACCCATTCGCCATCTAAATAAACTAAATTCCAAACATGTAAATCATTACTTATTCTAATATTATTTAATCCAATCTTAGTTAAGAAGATAGAGGTAATATCGCTGTATCCACCACAAATAGCTAATTTATTTTGTAATAAACCATAAGCGTTATTAGAATTATTAAGTTCCTCAACAGATGCTCCATTTCTAACTTTTTGTGCAGCACTACTATCATATTTAGTATTATTAATTATATAGTTATGAAATGCATATATTTTATCTTGATTACTCATATCTTCAGTAATAATTTCGTTAATAATCTTATCAACTTCATTTTCAACATACTCAATCATATCAGTTGTATATATTTTATCAATATTAACACTTATCTTACCATAATTATTATATATTGTTTCAACTTCACGATATGAATTATAAGGACTAGTAAAATTACTTAATTCACTAAAGGTATTACTATTAATAACTATTTCATTAAAGTCATCAATACATTTATCATACTTAGTATCACAGTAAAAACTAAAAGAATTATTACCACTATTTATAATTGAATATAATATATTTTCTAAATCTTTTTTATCATTCGCAACAAAATCTTCACTAAGTTTTATATATTTATAATTATTTTCATTAGAATAAATATTATTTTCAATCGTAATATTTTTATTATGCACAAAATTATCTAAAGTAAAATCCATTATTTCTTCATTATATGTATATCCGATATAACAACTAATAATAGTTAAAAGTACTACAGCTAATGTTTTCATCTTATCACCTAATATTATTATAGCACAAAAAAAGAAGTATTAATTACTTCATTTCATTTACTTTTTTAGT
>CAYJFL010000024.1:0-11344 GCA_964369865.1 uncultured Muribaculaceae bacterium
AAAATTATTTTTTTAAATAATTTTTTTTAAAAATTTTTCCCCAATTTAATATTAAAAAAAAAAAAACCCCCCCCCCCCCCGATTTTGTCAAGAGAGGTTTACTTTTTGTTTACAAAAAGTATTTTTAAAATAAAAAAAGAAAACTATAAGTTCTCTTTTAAAATTTTAAATAAATCATTACATTTGTCTTTATCCATTGGTGGTACACCTGATAGTCGATATTTAAGTCCTAGTTCTTTATACTTATGAACTCCAAATATTTCATATGGTAAAAATTCAATTTTATCTACGTTAGGAATATCTTTAATAAAATCAGCTAATCCTTTAACATAAGTATCATTATCATTAAAATCAGGAACAATTACTTGTCTTAACCATAACCTCTTATTTTTATTAATACATATTTTAAGAAACTCTAATGATTTTTCAATTGGATATAAAGTTAATTCTTTATATTCTTTTTCTCTATAATCTTTAATATCTAATATTACTAAATCAACATAATCTAATATTTCTTCAATATTTGTATTATATATTCCAGCTGTATCAATAGCTGTATGAATATTATTTTTTTTACAAAGTTTCAAACACTCTAATAAAAATTCACTTTGTAATAATGGTTCACCACCAGAAAATGTAACTCCACCACCATTTTTAAAATATGGTTTATAACTTAATATTTTATTAATCAAATCTTCTGGTGTATAACTACTATTACTTTTAGTACACCATGTATCAGGATTGTGACAATAAGAACACCTCAGTAAACATCCCTGTAGAAATACAACATAACGTATTCCTGGCCCATCTAATAATCCAGCAGTTTCTACCGAATGTATATAACCTAAATTATTTTTTGTCATGGAACGTTCTACTAATAACTTCTAATTGTTGTTCGCGGTTTAATCTATTAAAATGAACAGCATACCCACTTACTCTTATTGTTAAGTTTGGATATTTATCAGGATTTTCCATAGCGTCAACTAAAGTTTCACGGTCAAACACATTTACATTTAAATGGTGTCCACCTTTTTGGAAGTAACCATCTAAAATATTAGCTAAATTAGTAACTTGACTATCTCTATCATTTCCTAGTGCTGAAGGCACAATTGAGAAAGTATTACTAACCCCATCTTCACAACAATCTTTATATGAAATTTTACTTACTGAATTAAGTGACGCCAGCGCTCCATTATTATCTCTTCCATGCATTGGGTTAGCTCCTGGTGCAAAGGCAATTCCTGCTTTTCTACCGTCAGGAGTTGCTCCTGTTTTTTTACCATATACTACATTTGAAGTAATAGTTAAAACAGATAATGTATGTTTAGCATTTCTATATAATGGATTAATTTTTAGTTCTTCATAAAATTTCTTAGTAACTAAAGCAGCAATTGTATCCGCTCTATCATCATCATTTCCATATTTAGGATATTCACCAGTTATTTCAAAATCTACAGTTATTCCTTCTTCATCACGAATAGGTTTAACTTTAGCATATTTTATAGCTGATAATGAATCTGCAACTACTGATAAACCAGCTATTCCAAATGCCATAAGTCTATCTACAACTGTATCATGAAGAGCCATTTGACCAGCTTCATAAGCATATTTATCATGCATATAATGAATTATATTCATCGCATCTACATATGTTTTAGCTACTTTTTTTAGCATAATATCAAAATTAATCATCACTTTATCATAATCTAAATATTCATCTGTTAATGGTTCGATTGAATCAACTACTTTTATTTTCTTAATTTCATCTACTCCACCATTTATAGCATATAATAAAGCTTTGGCTAAATTACAACGTGCCCCAAAAAATTGCATTTGCTTACCAACTTCCATAGCTGATACACAACAAGCAATTGCATAGTCATCTCCATACATTGGTCGCATTAAGTCATCATTTTCATATTGAATAGCATCCGTATCTATACTCATCTTACTACAGTATTTTTTAAAGTTTTCAGGTAATAATTCACTCCATAGTACTGTCATGTTAGGTTCTGGCGAAGGACCTAAATTAGTTAACGTATGTAAATATCTAAATGAATTTTTTGTTACTAAACTTTTATTATCTTTAGTTACTCCACCAATTGATTCTGTAACCCATGTTGGATCTCCAGCAAATAATTCATTATATTCTGGAGTTCTTAAGTGACGAGCAATTCTTAACTTAATAATAAATTGATCAATCATTTCTTGTGCTTCACCTTCAGATATATCACCAGATTGTAAATCTTTTTCTATATATATATCTAAAAAAGTTGAAGTACGACCTAAACTCATTGCTGCACCATTATTTTCTTTAATAGCAGCTAAATAGGCAAAATATACCCACTGGATAGCTTCTTTAGAATTGCTAGCAGGTTTAGATATATCAAAACCATATTTCAATGCCATTAATTGCATATCTTTTAAAGCTTTAATTTGTTCAGTAACTTCTTCTCGTAATCTTATTACAACTGTATTTACATTAGTATTCAATTGCTCTAAATCATATTTTTTAGCTTTTATTAATAAATCAGTTCCATATAATGCAACTCTTCTATAATCACCAATTATACGACCACGTCCATAAGCATCTGGAAGACCTGTTAATAATCCTGTTTTTCTAGCCATTCTAATATCAGTAGTATAAGCTGCAAAAACTCCATCATTATGAGTTTTACGATATTTAAAACTTTCTTCTATAGATGGATCTAATTGATATCCATAACTTTCAACAGCACCTTTACAAGTTCTCATACCTCCAAATGGATTAACAATACGTTTTAACGGTTCATCAGTTTGTAAACCTACTATTACTTCATTTTCACGACTAATGTATCCTGCCTCAAAATTGTTTATGCCTGATACTGTTTTAGTATCAATTTTATAAACACCTTTTTCTAATTCTTCTTTTAATAATGGTTTTAATTCATCCATTATTCTTTCTGTTTTAATACTAGTATTAGCTAAAAATTCTTCATTCCCATTATACTCAGTATAATTTTCAATTATAAAATTTTCAACATCAATAGTGTTTTTCCACTTTGTTCCTAAGAACCCATTCCATTCTTTCATAACTTACTCCTATCTTTTATTTTATATTTTTATATAATTCTTCTTCGTTCCAAATCATAATATCTAAAGATTTCGCTTTATCATACTTACTTCCAGCTTTATCACCAGCTATAACAATATCAGTATTTTTACTGACACTTGTAACTGTGTGTCCACCTTTAGATTCAATTATTTCTTTTATTTCATCTCTACTATAATTTTCAAATGAACCAGTAATTACAAACTTTTTATTACTAAATAACTCATCTGTAATTATATTTTGTTCAAATGTCGTATTTACTCCATATTTTTTTAACAAATTAATTTCTTCAACATTAATATTATTATTAAAATAATCAACTACACTTTTAGCAATTACTTCTCCTACATCTTTAATATTAACTAATTCTTCATATGTTGCTGAAATTAATTTATCAATATTTTTATATTGTTCTGCTAATATTTTAGCTGTTCTTTTACCTACATATCTTATTCCTAGAGCAAACAATAGTTTATCTAATTTATTATTTTTACTATTTTCAACAGCATTAATTAAATTATCAATACTTTTTTTACCAAAACCTTCAAGATTTATTAATTCTTCATAATGGTTAGTTAGTTTATAAAAATCACTAAATTTAGTTAAGTAACCGTAATTATAAAAATCTTCTACTAATCTTTCACCAAAACCTTCAATATTCATAGTATCTCTAGATGCATAATGAATTAAACTTTCAATTTTTTTAGCTTCACAGTGCATATTGACGCAGTAATGAGCTGCATCTTTTTTTTCTAATTGATGATTACATACAGGACATACGTCTGTCATAACAAATTTTTTTTCTATTCCTGTACGTCTTTCAACTATTGGTCTTATTACTTCAGGAATAACATCTCCTGCTTTTTTTATTTCTACAATATCATTTACTTTAATATTTCTATTAACTACATAATCTTCATTATGTAATGTAGTTTTACTAATAGTAGATCCCATTAAAATAACTGGTTCTAAAATAGCGTTTGGTGTTACTTGCCCAGTTCGACCAACACTAAATTTTATATCTTTTAATTTAGTCAGTACTGTTGTAGCTGGAAATTTATATGCTGTTGCCCATTTAGGATATTTAATAGTGTTCCCTATTTCTTTTTGAGCACTAATTTCATTTAATTTAATAACTATACCATCTATTTCATAATTTAGTTCATTTCTATTCATAGTCCACTTATTAACAAATGCTATAACATCTTTTATATTATCTGATTTATAATTAACATCATTAGTTATAAAACCTAATTTTTTCATATAATTAAGAGCTTCTTCATGAGTAGTCAAATTATAATCACTTGCATTTGGCATACTATAAATAAATGCTGATAAATTTCTTTTAGCTGCTATTTTGCTATCTAACTGTCGAACACTACCTGCAGCAGCATTGCGAGGATTGGCAAATAACTCTTTGTCACTATTTTTTCTTTCTTCATTTATCTTATTAAAATTATGTTTGCTTAAATAAATTTCTCCTCTAACTTCAACTGAAATATTTTCGTTTAAAGTCATTGGAATATCTTTAATTGTTTTTACATTATGTAATATATCTTCACCAACTACTCCATCACCTCGAGTTGCTGCTTTGACTAATTTACCATTTTCATATAAGAGTGAAACACTTAATCCATCAATTTTCAATTCACATATATAAGATGGATTGTTAATTACTTTTTTTATTTTATCATCAAAATTTATAATTTCTTCTTCATTAAATACATTACTCAAACTTAACATCGGAACTTTATGATATACTTTATCAAATTCCTTTATAACTTCTCCACCAACTCTATTAGAAGGAGAATCAGGTAATATTAATTCCGGATATTTTTCTTCTAATTCAGTTAGTTCTCTAAAATACTTATCGTATTCTTGATCAGTAATATTAGGCTTATCTAATGTATGATATAAATAATTAGCCTCATTAATAATTTTTGTTAATTCTTTAATTCTTAATTCTATATTTTCTTGCATGTTATCACCCTTATTTTATTTGTTATGAAATATTTTTGTTTAATGCTTGAGCTGCAAATGTAATTACAGAGAAAAATCCTATAATTATAAATGCCCAAAATAATGGATTTGAACCATGTTCAATAACGAATTCTTTAATTTCGTCTCCAATACTATTTAACCAATTGTAAATGTCTTCAAAAAATAATATATTCATTTTAATTCACCTTCTTTATACTTCTGTGACCTTTCATTAATTTTCTAACCCCATGTGGATGTGGAAATGCGATTGTAAGAATCGAATTTGCAACTTCAACAATAACCCCATTACCAAATGTATCGTGATGTACTTTTCCACCAACCACATAAGTTTCATGTGTATTAATATTGTTTGTAATACTTGCTGGTTTTATAACATTACTTGTTTTTTCTTCAAACTTTTTATCCAATAATTCTATATTTATCTCATTTATAAATCTACTAGGAGGATTAACTGAATCCATCCCGTATATTGTTCTACGCTTAGCATTGATAATCCAAAGATCTTTTTTAGCTCTTGTTATAGCAACATAACATAATCTACGTTCTTCTTCAATTCCATCACTTTCCATAAAAGCATTTGAATGAGGGAAAATACCTTCTTCTAGACCTATGATAAATACATATTCAAATTCTAAACCCTTTGCACTATGAACAGTCATCATTGTTACAACATCAGTATTATTTTTATGTTCTTCCATATCAGCCACTAAACTTATTTCACCTAAAAAATCTTCAAGTGATATAATACCATTACGTTCTTCAAAACTTTTAGTTATAGACTTAAACTCTTCTAAGTTTTCTATTCTAACATCTGCTTCTAAAGTTTTTTCATTTTCTAACTCTTTTCTTAAACCAGATAAATCTAATACTGCTTCAACCAATTCTGTTAATGATAAATCATTTGATAATTCTCTTAATTTTTCAATTATCTTTTTAAATTCTAATTCTTTACCTGATTCTATCGCATCATATAAACTAGAATTTTTCATATTAGAGTTAATAGTAATATTCTCAATTGTTTTATTACCAATTCCTCGTTTAGGAGTATTTATACTTCTAAGTAAACTTACATCATCATTAGTATTAAATATTAATTTTAAATATGAAATTAAATCTTTAATTTCTTTTCTATTATAAAAGTAAAAACTTCCAACTACTTTATACGGTATATTTGCTTGAAGCAAAGTTTCTTCCATGTTTCTACTTTGAGCATTTGTTCTATATAATATAGCAATCTTATCTAAACTAATACCTTCTAAAATTAATTTATCTATTTCATGTTTTACAAAATAACTTTCATCTTTTTCATCCATAGCTCTATAATACTTAATTTTCTTACCATCATTATTTTGAGTCCATAAATTTTTATCTTTACGCTCTTTATTATTTTTTATAATATCATTCGCTGCTCCTAATATAGTATTAGTTGAACGATAATTCTCTTCAAGCATTATTATTTCTGGATTTTTATAATCTTTTTCAAAATTTAAAATATTTCTAAAATTTGCTCCTCTGAATGAATAAATACTTTGATCATTATCTCCAACAACACAAATATTTTTATATTTAGCACTAATCATTTTAATTAGTAAATATTGTGCATGATTAGTATCTTGATATTCATCTACTAATATATATTTAAAGCGATCCTGATATCTAGCTAATATATCTGGAAAAGATGTAAATAATTTAAGCGGTAAAATTAATAAATCATCAAAATCAACTGAATTATTTCTTTTTAATTTATCCTCATATTTTCTATATACAGTAGCTGCTATTTCTTCTTCTTTAGTATTTGCAATCCTATTATAATCTTCAACACTAACCATTTCATTTTTTGCACCACTAATTTTATTTCTAATTAATCTAGGTGTTATTGTTTTAATATCAATATTCATTTCTTTCATTATTTTTTTTACTAAAGTTAATGAATCATCACTATCTAATATAGTAACATTTTTTAAAAATCCTAATTCTTCATAATTTTCTTTTAAAATTGTTAATCCAAATGAGTGGAATGTAGAAATTTGAATATCCCATGCTTTAGGTCCTAATAAACCAATTACACGTTCTTTCATTTCTTTTGCTGCTTTATTAGTAAATGTGATTGCTAAAATAGAATCACATGTAATACCAATATTTTCTATTAAATAAGCTATTCTAGTAGTTAAAACTTTTGTTTTTCCACTACCTGCTCCTGCTAGTACCAATAACGGACCTTCAGTAGTTGTAACAGCTTTTTTTTGTTGTTCATTCAATAAATCTATATTCATATATCTAACTCTTTTCTACTATCACCATTTTACCACATTACTTGATATATTTAAACGAACAAAATAAAAAAATTGTATTTTAATAAATACAATTTTCCTTTTTTATTTAACTAACTTTTTTTCTAAAAAATATAGTAAATAATACATTATTGTAGCAAGTATAGCTAATATTATAATACCACTAATCACTAAATTCAAATTGAATACTTGTGAACCATAAACTATTAAATATCCTATTCCTTCTTTTGAAACTAGAAATTCTCCCATTATTACACCAATTAAAGTTAAACTTATATTCACTTTTAAAGAACTAACTATGTTATCTTTATTAATTGGTAGAATTAATTTTTTATAAATTTGATATTTTGTTGCTCCTAAAGACTTAAACATTTTGATTTTATTAACATCTGTATTTATAAAACTTTCTGTAATAGACATTACGGTTATAATCAACGAAATTAATAACGCCATTATAATTATTGAATTCATATTTGCTCCAGTCCAAATAATAATTATCGGTCCTAACGCAACCTTAGGCATACTATTTAAAATAGTTAGATATGGATCAAATATTTTGAGTAGAATTCTATTCCACCAAAATATAGAAGCTATTAATATTCCTAATATACTAGCAATAGAAAAACTAATAAGAGTTTCATAAACAGTAATAAATATATGATTGAAAAGATTATTAGCTAAAGCTAAATCATATATTGTATTTAGTACTAAACTAGGTGATGAAAAAATAAAAGTATTTATTAATTCCATTCGTGCCATTAACTCCCAAGTTATAGTTATAAATAATAAAATACATATTTGAAAAAACACTACAATTATTTTTTGTCTCTTTATATTGTTTAAATATATTTTATGTTCTTTACTTATCATGAATATCAATTTCTTTCCATATTTTTTCATAATAATCATAGAATTTTTTTGTTTTCTTTAATTCTATAGTATTACTTCTATCATCAAAATTAATATCAAATATTTTTTTTACTTTAGCAGGTCTTTTAGTAAGAACAACTACTCTATCACTCATTGTTATAGCTTCAGCTAAATCATGTGTAACCATAATAACACTTTTCTTTTCATTTTTTATTATTTTGTAAACATCTTCTGCTACAGCTATTCTTGTTTGATAATCTAAAGCACTGAATGGTTCGTCTAATAAAAGAATATCTGGTTTCATTGCTAATGTTCTAATTAAAGCTACTGTTTGAATATTATATAACCAAATTTAATATTAACATTTATAAGTTTCTTTAATAATATAACAATAAGGGGTGCTTATATGAATAATATGTTTTTTGCTTTGACTTTAACATTATTTGCTGGGTTAGCAACTGGTGTTGGAAGTATAATAGCTTTATTTGTTAAAAAACAAAATAATAAATTTTTATCATTATCACTAGGTTTTTCAGCTGGAGTAATGATTTATGTATCATTAGTAGAAATATACTCTAAAGCTAATTCTTCACTAAATATAGCTGTAGGTGATTATTTAGGAGGTTGGCTGACTGCAGCTGGATTTTTTACTGGGATAATATTAATTGCTATAATAGATAAAATTTTACCAAATGTAGATACTGATAATATATCTGCTGATAATAACAAAGATAAGCTGTATAGAATGGGAATTTTTACAGCTATTGCCATTGCTATTCACAATTTTCCTGAAGGATTGGCAACTTTCATTTCAGCAATTGAAGATCCATCTCTTGGAATAGCTATCGCTATTGCTATTGCTATTCATAATATACCTGAAGGTATTGCAGTGTCTGTTCCAATTTATTATTCCACAAATAGTAAATTAAAAGCATTTAAATATTCATTCTTATCTGGTATTGTAGAACCAATTGGTGCAATAATTGGTTATTTAATACTACTTCCAATTATGAATGAAATAGTTTTTGGTTTTATATTTTCTTCTGTAGCTGGAATAATGGTATTTATTAGTATTGATGAATTATTACCATCAGCTAGAGAATATGGTCGACAAACACTAGTATCATATGGAATGATTCTAGGTATGATTGTTATGGCAATCAGCTTATTAATAATTTAAAGTAGCACTGCTACTTTTTTATAACCAATTAATTATAATAATATATTTCCCATCTCTCTTATCAACAATAATTTTATCTATTGTATTTTCAACAAAAAATCTATTTATCATAATTTCTTCTTTAGCTTTAGAATACATTTTACTTTGCTCTCTTTTATATATTAAATTTATTTTATTATTATTTTCTTTAACTATATTTTCATATTTTTTCTTAATATACATATATTGTTCTTCATTTATTAAATTTTCTAATTTATCTTGATAAGCTTCACAAATATATTCATTATATTTATGAATTGAATCTTTCAATATTTTTATTTTTCTATTCTCATTTAAACTTATACTATTATCATCATCTTTAACTATTTGACTCATTTTATCTAATAATCGATTTTCATTTTTGGTAACTTTTTTGAATATTTCAGCAGTTAATAAATCATATCTAATAGATATTTTGTTAGTACAATATTTATTTCTACATACTAAATAATCATACATACTTGATGAATTTTTACACATATACTTACTACAATTTTTACAAACTACTTTTTTCGATAACAAATGAACTTCTTTACTTTTACCGGTGCTTTTGCTCCTTAAACTTCTTAACAACTGAACTTTATTATATTTATTTTTATTTATTATACATTCATGTGTATTTTCTTTTTTTATCCATTTACTTTCATTATTTTTTATAATTTTTTTATTTTTATAACTAGCTGTTGTTCTTTTGCCTTGAATCAATACTCCTGTGTAGACTTCGTTAGTTAGTATAGTTTTTACTGAACTAGAATTCCACTTCAAGCTACTTATACTTCTATTAGTCACTATATTTAATTTACAACCATTTTCTCTTTTGTATAATGCTGGGGAAGATATAAAATTTTCATTTAAATAATCAGCAATTTTACCATATCCATAACCTTGTATATATAACTCATAAATTTTTTTAACTACTTTTGAAGCAAATATATCTACCTCTAAAATATTCTTATTCATCGTAGATATTTTATATCCATATGGAGCGAAAGGAGATATATATTCACCTTTTTTCATTTTAATTTTAAATGCTGATCTAATATTGTTTGATACTTCTTCTAAATACCATTCGTTTACCAAACCGTTAATTTGCCTACTTTTTTTATTATTAATATCACTTGTATCAACATTATCTACTAAACCTATAAACCTTACTCCCCAAACAATAAATTTATTATTTAAATACTTTTCAACAACTTCTACATCTCTTGAAAATCTACTTTGACTTTTACATAAAACAATATCTATTTTTCCATTTTTACAATCCTTAATCATTGATTCAAAATCTTTTCTATAAATACCTGCTCCAGACAAATCTTCATCACAGTATATTTTATAAAGTTTCCAATCTAAATGTTTATTTATTTCATCAATCAACATATTTTTTTGATTTTTTATACTTTCACTATTATCATTTTTATTTATTTTATCATTATCTTCATTTGACAATCTAACATATATTGCTACATTTTTTTTACTATTCATTAAAAATCACCTAGTAAATTATATTTTATTAAAGAAAAAAAAGACTATATTAGTCTTTTATTCAGTTCTTAATGCTTCTACTGGATCTTTTTTACTAGCTATTTTAGCTGGAATAAATCCACCTAATAAAGTTAAAAACATACTTATTAATAATAAAATTAACGCATGCATTGGATTCATTTTAGCTACATCAGGTAAATCAGTTAATGATTCAATTACAATATTAATTGGAAATGTTAATAACCAAGTAATAAATAAACCTAATGCCCCTGCTGTGAAACCAATAATTAATGTCTCTGCATTAAATACTCTTGTAATATCTTTTTTACGAGCACCTAAACTTCTTAATACACCAATTTCTTTTGTTCTTTCAAGAACTGAAATATA
>CAYJFL010000025.1:0-7394 GCA_964369865.1 uncultured Muribaculaceae bacterium
AACCCTTATAAATAAAGGGTTTGCAAGGAGTTTTTCTTAAATCCGTATACCCCAATTTATATGTGTTTTATTTACTTTACTTACATATTCAACATGATCAGTTTTAATTTCGTCAATATTTTTTCTCTTATTTTTATTTTTTGCTTTTGGCATATTTCCATCTCCTTTTATAAATTAATTTTAATCAAACATATTATATCATAAACACTAGTTATAATAAACAAAAAAGATATCAAAGAAAATTGATATCTTTTAATTAAATTTTATTTAACTATTATTATTTTTATAAATATTTGTTACATTACTTATTTTATATTAAAATCTTTATTTAAAGATTGTCGTTATAATATTGTTTTACTGTATATAAAAAAACTAGAGATTATCTAGTTTTTTATATTTTTTAATATAATTGTTTTGGTTTTGCTCATTTCTTTTAATGTTGACATAACTCCTTCATTACCAATTCCAGAATGTTTCCAACCACCAAATGGCATTTCAAATGATCTAAAGAATGAAGCACCATTAATTACAACTCCACCACATTCTAATTTCTCTGAAACATTAAAACATGTTTTCATATCTTTTGAGATTATATTTCCACATAATCCGAATGATGATTGGTTAGCTATTTCAATAGCCTCGTTAATATCTTCATACTCTATAATTGATACTACAGGTCCAAAAATTTCTAAATCTTTTGCTACTGGCATTTCTCTAGTAACATTATCAATAATAGTTGGTAGATAAAAAGCATTATGTCTTCTACCTCCAATAACTAATCTAGCTCCAAGTGCAATCATATCATTAACTTGTTTTTCTACATTTTTAGCTGCATCTTCACTAATTAAACAACCAAGTTCAGTGTCCATTAAACTAGGATCCCCTATTTTAATTTTAGATACACGATTTACTAATTTAGTTAAGTATTCTTCTTTAACATCTTTGTGAATTAAAAATCTTTTTGATGCACAGCATACTTGACCAGTATTATAAAATCTTCCCCAGATTGTTTCATCAACTGCAAGGTCTATATCACCATCTTTATGTAATATAAATGCATCATTACCACCTAGTTCTAACATAACATGTGTTAAATTATCACTACATGTTTTCATAGTTTCCATACCGGCAATTGTTGAACCAGTCAAACTAACTAAATTTACATCTTTATTTTTAGCTAAAGTTTGTGCCGCTAGTGCACCTGTACCATTTATTACATTAATAGCTCCATGATCTACACCTGCTTCTAGTAATAATTCAGCATATCTATTTAATGTTAATGGATTATGTGGAGATGGTTTTAAAATAACTGAATTCCCCATAATTAATGCTGATGGCACTTTTTGTGTAAATAAGTCACTTGGAAAGTTAAAAGGAATTATAGCAACAACTACTCCGTGAGGAGCACGTGTTGTAAATTGTAAGTTTTTTTCATTTCCTTTTTCTTGTCCATATGGAATTAATGATCCATATTCATGTTTAGCTTTTTCAACAAAAGCTCTAAGCCCAATATTAACATTAGCAATTTCTCCAATAGCTTCAGTTATTGGTTTACCTGTTTCCATACTAAGTAATTTAGCAAGTTCATCTTTATTTTTAATAACTAATTCATTAAATTTATACAATATATCTGCACGTTCATGAATAGGTCTTTTACTCCATACTCTAAATCCTTCTTTTGCTTTTTCGACTGCATTATTACAATCTTCAACTGTACTTTCTGGAACTGTATCTATTAATTGATTTGTTGCAGGATTATATACATTTATTACAGCATTATCACTAGCATCTAACCAATCACTCCCAATTAAATTCTTTTTCATTATTCACCAAACCCTGTATATGATAGTGATAATCCTCCAACAGTATTAGAACTATGTTCTAGTGAACCATATTCTCCAAATGTAAATACCATTAAAAATTCTCTATCACCTGTTGCTTTTTTTACTTCAGGATAAATTTTATCTTCAATTTTATTTAATGCTAAACCTAATCTTCTTCCTCCACAGTGTACTAAGAAGTAAGATTTAACATCCATCATATCATTTAATTTATTAACAGTCTCAGCATTTGCTTTTAAAATTCCTTCTGGTGAATTAGTTAGTAATATTACAGCAGTATTAAGTGCTAAATCAGCTCCAATATTCATAGAATTATCAGCATTAGCAAACATTGGATGTCTTACTGCCACTATGTTACCAATTGGATCTTTTACTCCAAGTGGTTGACAAATAGTTTCTACTAAAATTCCACCTTCTTTTAAACTTTCAACATCTTTTCCTGTCCACTGTGCATATTTTAAAACAGCTGGTTCATTATTAATTTCTACTAATGTTCTCTTACCATTAAGTTTAGTAATAACTCCTACATTTTCTGTTTCTTCATAAGCACCATTGTATATATTTTTCATGTCACTATCAGTATAAAAAATTGCTACAGCACAACCAGATGTGAACACTTTATCGTCACAAATTACACTCCATTCACCAGTAACAGTATTATCAGCAGCAGAACCTCCAAACACTGGTATATCACCAATAACATCTTGAATCCCTTTTAAGTATTCTTCTTCTTCACCAGGATTAGCTGTCATAAAGAAATAATCTGGTTCTTTATCTTCACCTTTTCTTTTATTAATTGCCTCTAGTGCAATACGTTTACCAATTTCACGTGGTGATTCTTCTGTTTTTTCACTACCTGCTATAACAACTTCAACATCTCCACCAAAACTCATCATACCAGCATATCCAGTTTCACTATTTAAATATCCATCATGAGTACAAATAGCAGCAGATGATGTACATCCTAAAAATGGTACATTAGTAACACTTTTAATTCCTCTAATTAACTCATTTTGATCATAAACAACTGAAGTGAATAATAACCCAGCATTCATTTCATTTAATTTTGCCATTTTAGCAGTTTCAATTCCTGATTCGTATGCATTTGTATTTTGACTATAACCTACTTTTGTTTTCATAATTAACTCCTTCTTAAAACGCATTTTCATATAATTCTTTTATAATTTCAACAGATACTTGACGTGGATTACCTCCTGTACATGGATCGCTATAAGCTTTTTTAGCTAAAGTATCAAAATCAGATTCTAATACATTTATTTCACTTAATTTCTGAGGTATATTTAAACTTATAGATAATTCTCTAATAGCATTAACTACATCGCTTAAGCAATCGTCAGTGGTATCTAAATTAAAGCATTTAGCTATTTGTAAAAATTTATCTTCTAATCCCACTCCATTATATTCAAGTACATATGGTAACAATAACGCATTAGCTACTCCGTGTGGTGTATCATATAACGCTCCTAGCGGATGAGCCATTGAATGTACTATTCCAAGTCCGACATTACTAAAACCCATACCTGCTATATATTGTGCCATTCCCATTTGTTCCATAGCATCAACAGATCCATTAGCTGCATCATATAAATTAGCATAAATCATTTTTATAGCTTGTAGATGAAACATATCACTTATTTCATTTGCGCCTTTAGTTATATAACCTTCAATAGCATGTGTAAGTGCATCCATCCCAGTTGCAGCTACTACACTTTTTGGCATTGTCATTAAAAAATCAGTATCTACTATAGCTAACACTGGTAAATCGTTAGGATCTACACATACCATTTTAGTTTCATTTTCTTCATCCGTAATAACATAATTTATTGTAACTTCCGCTGCAGTACCAGCTGTTGTTGGAAGAGCGATAATAGGTAAACAACGGTTTTTTGTATTAACAACCCCTTCTAAACTACGAACATCACCATATTCTGGATTAGTTTTAATAATTGCTATTGCTTTAGAACAATCTATTACACTTCCTCCACCTAGGGCTATGATAACATCAGCATCACTACTTTTACATACTTCTAAACCATCTAATACATTAGTAATAGTTGGATTTGCTTTAACGTTAGTAAAAACTTCATAACTAAAATTCATTTCATCTAATATATCTGTTACTTTATTTAACAAAATATCTTTTAATATACCATCAGTAATTACTAAAGCCTTTTTAAATTTACGTTTAATTAGCTCATCTTTTAATGCAAATCTAGATTCACTTCCAAAATAAGCTGTTTCATTCAATATTATTCTTTTCATATATTCCTCCTTTATTATAAGTATAAAACTTAATTCACATCATTTCAACACAAATGTAAAATAATATACAAAATATGTAAATGAGTATACAAAAAAAGTTACTATTAGTAACTTTTAAATAAGTTTTATAATCTTCTCATAAGTATTTATTATTTTTTTATAAATTTATTAATTACACTTAATACTTCATCGTGAACTACACCATTACTAATAAGTGCTCCTTTAATTTCTTTATCATATCGTTGTTCTTCTCCAAAAAGATTTGTTACTTTACCACCGGCTTCTTCTACAATAACTTTTATGGCTGCTATATCACAGTTTTTACTTACTGTTCCTGGAAATATCGCTAAGTTAAAATCTCCTGTTGCTATACACATACATGCTCTTATTACACTACCAATACTTAAAAAATATGATTTTTTCCCTAACTCAGCTATTACTGGATGTACATTATATTTTGCAGTTGGCCATTGATCAAAATGAGCAACACTTCTTTTATCATCAAGTTGAATATTACTTACCGATATTTTTTTTCCATTCAAATAAGCTCCTTGATTTTTAACAGCACTATACATATTTTTCATAAATGGATCATATACAACCCCTATAACACTTTCCCCATTAACAACTAAAGCTAATGAAAAAACTGATACTGGTATTTTCTTAGAATATGGACTTGTCCCATCAATTGGATCACAAATCCATACATAATTGCTATTACCAAATTTTTCTTCTTCCCCGTCTACAGCGTGTGTCGGGAAATTTTCCTTCACTTTTTCTATTAAGTAAGCATTTATTTCATTATCTGCTTTAGTAACAATTGTATTATCTTCTTTATAATATTCTCCGTTATCGACAATGAAATATTTTCGCATTATTTCTCCAGCTTTTAATGCTATTTCTTTTGCAAAAAATTCATATTCATTTAATTTGTTTTCCATTTTATTTCTCCCTATCTATTCTTCATCTATTATATATTTAAGATCTTCTATTGCTTTTGGCAAATTAAAAACACCGTTTCCTATTGGGTAATAAACTGAATAGAACAAATATTCTTTACCGTTTATATATTTATAGAATTTTTCTTTTCTAACTGTCGATACTGTTATTTTTTTATCTAATATAATAGAACTAACTTGATTTCCAAATAATATTATTTTCTTTGGATTAACAATCTCAATTTCTTTATACAATAAATCTAAATATTCTTTAAAAACACTATCTGGTAAAGGTCTTGCATCTAACTGTGAACATTTACCTAAATTAGTTATATAGTAATTTTTACTAATAACATCATCATATACTTTCAATGCAAAATCTTCATCCCATTTAGGACCAACTTTATTTCTTATTTCTTCATACAACTTATTGTCTAAAAGTCCTATTTCATAAAATAATGACCAAATATTTTTAGTTCCAATCCAAGGACTTCTAATACCTTTCCAATTTTTATTTGTAGCAATATTACGTTTAGTCGGGTTCATAAATATAAAACAGTAATCAGGATTATTTATCTTTCCACCATTTAAGACTGAATTAAGTTCACTAGCACCATATTTTATTTGCATCAAGTCATATTGTTTATTTATATCTTCTAATTTCATAATTCCTATTTAATTTTATTATTACCTTTCTTTTTATTATTCTATAAATTTTATTATAACACAAAAAAGGCTTTAAGCCTCAATTCAATATATTATCATTGTAATAGTCAGAATTTTTTAACAATTCACTATTTAATTTATCAAATCCCATTATCTCAATTAAAGTTTCTTCTTCAGAAAACAAACTAGTACCTAAAGCTATTTTATTGCCATCCCAAGTTATTCCCATACTATTTAACGTAGTAGGTAATAAATCAAATGATGTATATTCACGATTAGTACTAACTTTTTCATCTATATTACCATTAATAATGGTATAGTAACCTCTTCTGGTAATATTATCTTCATCATCAATATTAAAGTGAACTTGATTCATATTTAAATGATCCCCTGCGATTACTATTGTTGTATTATCATAATAATCTTGTAAAGATAAATATGTAATAAATTCTTCTAACATTATATCTGCACAACTGTAAACATTTAGTAAGTGTGGATCTCCTGTAACACTACAAGAATTATCTAAATATCCATCAATAAAATGAGTATCTGCAGTTAACAAATGTAAAAAGAAAGGTTCTTCTTGTTCACTTAATTTTTGTAATTCTTGTTGGGCAATATCAAATAATATTGAATCTTCATATCCCCACCAAACACTATAATCATCTGCAATATAATCTAATTTTCTAGCCTCAAACAAATCTATTATACTATTAATTCCATGTCCCTGTAATAACGAATCTCTATTCCCAAATGATGCATCACTACCCATTATAGAAAGAGTATTATAATCATTATCTTCTAAAATATCTGTTAGACCATAACTACCAGGTAAGAAATTATCATTACCATATGAATTTCCATCTATAGGAACATTAAGGGGAACTCCCATTAATTGAGAAGTTAATCCAGCTACTGTCCAACTAGAACCATCTACTACTCTAAAACCACCAACATCATATTTTTGACTAAAATTTATTTCTTCTTTTGCTAAATCAAATAAATATGGTGTATAGTTTTTATCAAATTTTCCACCATTACTTTTTTCGAATAATGTAGTTTCAAGACTTTCAACATTAATATAAATTAAGTTTCTTTTTTCCTCGGGAAAATCAAAATCTATTTTTGATGCATCTACATAATAATCTTCATAAATATTAGTAGTTTGATTATTATATTTAATATAATCAAAAAATCCTATATTTGTTCCAACTTTGTTTATACGTGTATATATTAATATCATAATTAATATATACAAAACAATAGTTATTTTTTTTATTAAGTTATCATAATTTAACTTGAACTTGTTCTTAAACTTTATTTTTATTTTAAGTTTAGAAATCCAACAAACCCCTATACAAATAAGCGTTTCTAAAAATATAAATAATATTGCTGTATATAATAATGATAATAAAATACAATTATAAATAAATGAATATATAATAGTATTTTCAGTACCTTCTACTGAGGTATTAATTGTAAATATTGCTTGAGAAAAAGTTACTTCTCCAAAAGTTTCAGGTATCCAAGTACTTATTTCAGAAACAAAGAACAAAATAAAAATTAAAAATAATTTAAAAAATAAACTCTTTAATCTTTTTTTGAAATTAAAATGATTTATTAATTTCTTTTTAAATTGTTTAAAATATTTTTTAAAGAATTTTAT
>CAYJFL010000025.1:7404-8500 GCA_964369865.1 uncultured Muribaculaceae bacterium
AAAACATTATTGCTGAAACTCCCAATTGAACTAAAGTCAATTTAATAAGAGTTGATGGTGGGTATAATTGTAAATTGTAACTGAAATAATTATTAGTTGCAAAATATAATATAACATTTGTAATTATATAATTGATTAAAGTTGTAATAGCATAAAACTTTAATTTTTCTTCTAATTCTAATCTAGTAAAATATTTTTCATAAGCTATCAATAGCATATATGTTGGTAGTAGTATATGGAGTTACATCATAAATCTTTATATATAATCCTTTCTTTAAATATAACTTACTATTAAGTCTAAAATATATTTTACACTTTATTTTATTATTTTTCAATCAATTATATTTGTAAAAAACTTAATTTGCAAAATAAAAACTCATCTATAGAGATGAGTTATTTAATTTTATAAGCTAATACTAGAAATCTAGCTCCGGAAAATGAATAGTCACAAGTATTCAATATTAGTAAATTTTCATACTCCACTATTTCTAAATATTCAGCTTTAGATAAATTAAAAGCTTCCTTTAACCAATCTTTGTTTTTATTATAATCTACTGGTATTTTTAATTCTTTTGAATCTACTACATTAACTGTATAAATTTGATAAACTTCTTCTTCATTACCATTAAAAATAGTTATTTCTTTACTAGTTTTATTATAGAAATCTTCATTCTTATATTTAGTTAAGTTAGTAAACATCGTACTTCCTTTATATACATTATGTCCATGAATCATATTGATTTTATTGAAGCTACCATTACTATGAAAATCTAAATAAATTGATCCATATATTGAATCTTCATTATTAGCATCTTTATTTAAGTAATAATCGTTAGATATATTAGAATACATTATTGGGTAAGCAATATTAACTTCTTCAATACTAATATATCCAATTGTATCTTCATTTTTACTTTTATAATCTAAATATA
This sequence comes from uncultured Muribaculaceae bacterium, assembly GCA_964369865.1. Lineage (GTDB taxonomy): Bacteria > Bacillota_I > Bacilli_A > RF39 > UBA660 > MGBC107952. Next base: position 8,337 of record CAYJFL010000025.1, read on the forward strand.
AATCTTCATATTTAGATTTTTCAATTATTTTTATTTCTTCTTCTACTTTTTTATTAATATCATCTGATTCATCATTATCTTCTTTTTTCATTAATGATAAAGGGTCAAATATTAACAATATTAATAAAAGAATAACAAATAAAATTATTGGTAATATTTTTTTA
>CAYJFL010000026.1:0-7180 GCA_964369865.1 uncultured Muribaculaceae bacterium
ACCAAATATGGTACCAAAAATAAATAATACTACACTATAATATACTTCCATATTGTACTCCTTTTTTATGATAATGATGAATATAAATTAAACATCGGAATTATAATTGCTAATACAATTGCTCCTACTGTTGCAGTTAAAAATACAATTAATATTGGCTCTATAAATGTTTTAATTCTTGCGACTGATGTTTCTTGTAAAGTACCATAATAAATTGCAACTTTTTCCATCATTTCTGGTAATTCCCCCGTACGTTCCCCTGTTAAAATCATCTCATATGCAGAAACTGGAAATGACCATTGATTCCTAAATGCATCTGAAATTTTATCACCTTTTAATATATTAGTAATAGTATTTAATATTAACATTTTATAAATTTCATTGTTAGTCATTTTATTTAATATTTCCATACTTTGAGTAATTGGAACATTGTGTTTTAATAATGATGATAATGTTTTAGTAAACATTGTTACTTCATTATATATGATTACATTACCAAATGCTGGTAAATGCATTGATACCCATTGTACACCAGTTCTAAATGGTTTAATTTTTTTATACATTTGAATTAATATTAAAATAAATATTACTACTCCAATTAATATAAATATTATATAATTTTGTAAGAATGTTGAAAGATCCATTATAAATAATGTAAACGCTGGGATTGCTGCTGCATCCATGCTTTCATATATTTCAACAAAGTTAGGTATTACAAATAACATTATAAATATAATTACCCCGATTGCTACTACAAATACTAATGCCGGGTACATAAGTGCATTAACCATTTCTTTTCTAGTTTTATCTATCTTAGAATAGTGTTCACTCATATCATCCAGTACTTCAGGTAACTCCCCAGTCATTTCACTTGTTTTAACCATGTTTATAAATAATCTAGGGAAAGCCATTCCTTGTTTTTCTAGCGCTTCACTAAAATTATCTCCCATAGTTAAATCATATACAATTGTTCTAAATATTTTTTTATAATTTTTATCTTTATATTGTCTTGATAATATTTTTAAAGCTTCAACTAACGGTATCCCTGCTTTTAAATATGTAGATAACTGATCTAAGAAGAAGATTAAATCTTTTGTTTTAATTTTCTGTTTAGTAGCTGTCTCACCTTTTTTAAACAATGATATCCATTGATTAGTTCTTATTTGATATACAGTCATTCCTTCACTTAGTAAAAATGAATGCACTTCTACTTTTGAAAATGCTTCAAAATAACCTTTAATTACTTTACCATCAGGATCTTTTGCTATATACTCATAAAGTACTTTAGCCTCACTCTTCTCAGCATCACTACTATCAAAGTTTATCAATAATGCTTCACTATCGATTGCTTTTTTATTATTAATATAATTAATTACTGATGAATTTTTATAAACATCTTTTAGATGCTTAACTAAATTACTTGGTGCTAATTTACCAAAAAATATTTTTAAATTTTCACCAAGACTTTTTTTCTCTAATTTAACTTTATCATTTACATAAACTTCATTAGCATCTTTACGACGTTTAGCTTTCTTTTCATTAGCTAACTTATTTTTTTCTTCTATTTTTGCTTTTTTAGCGATTTTTTTATCTTTTTTTATTTGTAGTTGACGCTCTTTTTTAGCATCAGCCTTTTCTTTTTTAAGCCTTTTTGTTTCTCTACTTTTATAAGTACCTTCAGCAATTTTAACTAAACAACTATAAAACATATCTCCTATACCATGGATAGTTCTAGTAATTAAAAAAACTATTACTCTAAATCCAATTAATATATATATAGGAACTCTAACAAATATGATGTCAGTAGCTAGATAGACTAAGTGTGACAACATTATAAAAGCTTTTAAAATAGTTTTAAATGGCACCAGAAAAAGATTAAGTATTTTCATTGTCACACCCGCCTATTCTTTTATTCTTCTATAATTATAACATATTATAGATAATTGTAAAACATTTTTAATTAAATTGAATATAATGTATGGAAGGGAGTACACATGAATTATTATCCATATTATAGTGCACTAGGTAGTGTTCCTGCAAAAACAGGTTTATTTTCTTCAATTTTTAGTAGTTTAAAGAATGTTGGGTTTTCTAATATAATTGCTAACACTTCAAAAACATTAGGTATTATTAATCAAACTATACCCATGATAAGACAAGTTACACCAATTGTAAATAATGCGAAAACTATGTTTAAAGTAATGAATGAATTTAAAAAAATTGATACTCCAAACAAACCTATTCAAACTAACATAAACTCTGCACGCAATAACAACAAAAAGGAAAGTAACATAGAGAACGACAACAATGCTTCATCTACTGAAGAAAATATTAATTTGCCAACTTTTTTCATATAAAAAAACTCCATTAAGGAGTTTTTTATATATATTTATTTATTATTTCTATTTTATAAGCAAGTTCTTTTTTTAACTCTTTATAAGATGGTGGAATACTATCATTTATCTTTGTATAATTATTTAATAAATATTTTAAATATTCTCGGTCATATTTTAAAATAGGACCTATCAAGATATCATCATTCAAGTATTTTTTATTACCAATTATAAATTTAATAATTACATAATGTTTACCTTTTTCATAAACATATTTTTCATCAGTAATTATAAATTTTTTATTAAACATAAATTCTCTTAATTTATCCCAGTCACTATTTAAACCAATTATAATTTCTTTCATATTATAAGTTTTTATATTATTAATAATATCGATTGTTGTATTAAGGCCTATTCCGCATAACAAAATAGTTTTATCTTTTATATCAATACCTTCTACTCCATCAGCTATAATTGTCTTAATATTATTTTCTAATTTATATTCTTTAACATTATTAATAGCACTAGATAATGCATTTTGATTAATATCGCTACAAATAACTTCACAATCTTTATATAGATTTAAATAAATACCAGCATATCCATGATCACAAGCAACATCAATTACTGAAGCCTTATTTTCAACCATGTCACAAACAGTTTTTAATCTATTACTTATTTTCATTAGTCACCCATGTAATCTTTTAATTTTCTACTTCTAGATGGATGACGAAGTTTGCGTAATGCTTTAGCTTCTATTTGACGTATTCTCTCACGAGTTACTCCAAACATTTGTCCTACTTCTTCAAGAGTTCTGCTTTTACCATCTTCAAGCCCAAAACGTAATCTAATAACTTTTTCTTCTCTTTCAGTTAATGTTAATAAAACATCACTTATTTCATCTTTTAATAGTTCGTTAGTAGCATAATCTTCAGGAGACATATTTCTCTCATCAGGCACAAAGTCTACTAAATGAGAATCGTCTTCTTCTCCGATTGGAGTTTCTAAACTAACAGGCTCTTGACTAATTTTATAAATATCACGAATTTTTTCAACTGTAATTCCCATTTTTTCAGCTAATTCATCCTCACTAGGTTCACGATTAAGTTCTAGTGTTAATTGTCTTTGAATACGAGCTAATTTATTAATAGTTTCAACCATATGAACGGGTACACGAATAGTACGAGCTTGATCGGCAATAGCACGAGTAATAGCTTGTCTAATCCACCAAGTAGCATATGTAGAAAATTTAAATCCTTTTCCTACATCAAACTTATCTACTGCTTTCATAAGCCCTATATTACCTTCTTGAATAAGATCCAAAAATAACATCCCACGCCCAACATATCTTTTTGCAATACTAACAACTAAACGTAAATTTGCTTCAGCTAAACGTGATTTAGCCATTACATCACCTTCAACGATTTTATCAGCTAAACTAAGCTCTTCATCCATTGTTAAAAGTTTAATTTGACCTATCTCTTTTAAATACATACGTACTGGGTCATTAATAGTTAAATCTTTAGTTAAAGTCTCATCATCTAACATAATTTTATCATCTGTTGTATCTGTATCTTTCTCGTCTTCACTAACAATAGTAATATTATTTTCATTAAAAGCTGAATATAATTCATCTAATAAATCAGCATCTACTTCTAATCCTTTTAATCCTTTAGCTAATTGTTCATAAGTAATAATTCCTTTTTCTTTCCCGATAATTATTAACTCATTTTTTCTTTCTTCAAATGTTTTTATTTCATTAATCATTATTATTTCTCCTAACTCTAAGTTCTAATATTTTATTTGATATATCTGCTTTTTTCAAAGGATCATTTTCCTTACGCATTAAATCCATTAATCTATTAATTTCCATATTAATATTATAATCATTAATTATATTAATATAATCTTCGATTTCTTCTTCACTAAACTCTTCTTTTAAATTACTATTGATAAGATCACTTACTACTTGATTACTAGTTTCATTATCATTAATAAAAGATAAAAAGTCAGCTATATTAATTGTATTATATTGTTTATAAAAATAACTTATTTCACGTGCTAATATACGATATTTATCAAGTGGAATATAATTTATTTTTCTATCATACATCTTGATAACATCTGGACTCTTTAACATATAATAAACTAAATATCTTTGAGCTTTATCATATTTAGTTTCACGTTCATTATTTTTTATTACTTTTTTAATTACAATTGGTTTTTCTATTTTTACTGTTTTTTCCATCAGTTGTTTTTTTAAAAAATCTAATTCTAAACCTGATTCAGCACTAACTTTTTTTAAAGTTAACTCACGAACTACTTCATCTTCAATATCTTTTAGTTCATCAATTATAGCATTTACATAACTACCAAGTTCATTAGCTGAATCAAAGTTTTTACCTTGTTTTAAATATTTCAATTTAAATTCAATACTACTTATAGCATTATCAATGATACGTTTAAATGATTCAACACCATTTTCTTTAATATATAAATCAGGATCTAAATTATTTTCTAGTGTTACTACATTAGGGTTAATGCCAACGCCTTCTAATTCTTTAATACAGGCCATTGTAGCTTTTAATCCAGCTTTATCTCCATCAAACACTAATACTACATTATTTGCTAATCTCTTAATTAATAACGCATGATTTTTAGTAACTGCAGTTCCCATAGTAGCAACAACATTTTTAACACCTTCACTATAAGATCTAATTACATCTAACTGACCTTCCATTATTATTATTTGATCAAGCTTTCTAGCATGATCTTTTGCTAAATGATAATTATATAATATTTCACCCTTTTTAAATATTTCCGTTTCTCGAGTATTAATATATTTAAAATTATCTTCACCATTATATACACGTCCTGAAAACCCTACTACTGCTCCACTAGCATCACTAATAGGAAACATAATACGATTATAAAAAATATCATGCATACCTTTTTCATTAGATGTAATAATAGCACTATTAAGCATATCTTTGTCTGAATAATTTTTACTTTTTAAAATATTAAGCACTAAATTATTTTGCTTAGTAGCTAGTCCAATTTTAAATTCTTTAATAGCTTCATTACTAATTCCACGTTCACGTAAATAACTCATAGCACTACTACCATTTTTAGTATTTATATTATTTTGATATAACTTTGTAGAAATATCATATATTTCGTATAATTCCTTATTAGCTTGTGGACGACTATTAGTTTTAAACTCATAATTAAGCCCAGCTTTCTTAGCTACAATATTAATACTTTCAGTAAATGAAACATGTTCATAATCCATAATAAATTTAAATACATTTCCTGTTGCTCCACAAGAAAAACAAGTATATATTTGTTTATCTTTACTAACACTCATACTTGGAGCATGATCATCATGAAACGGACAAACTCCAAAATAGTTTTTACCTTTAGGTGTAAGTGGCATATAACTAGAAATAACGTCTACAATATCAACACTACTTCTTATCTCGTTAATTTCTTCAGCGCTAATCATAGTTTACACCCCCTAATAGTTATATACGACATATTTTAAACATATCCTTTTTTTATTTTATATTTTTTGCAATTTCTTAGTATTTTAACAAAAAAACATTGAAATATCAATGTTTACATTATAATTTTCGTTCCAACTACATTTAAATTTTTATATTTTAACCCTCTAACCAATCTAAATAAAGCTTCATCTTTTTTCTTAGCTTCAAGCATAACATCCACATCTCTATTTGCTTTTTTCAATAATCTTAAAAATTCAATAAAGTTTTCTAAATCAATATAATCATGATGAGTTCTTTTTTCACGACTATTTTTAGGAGAAGAATAATGCATCTTTGCAACAACATTTTCTTTATTCCACGTATCAATTACTTCATTTAATAACAGTTCATCTTCTTTGTCACAAGGATTACAAATATGATGATGGTAATCAAAGACCATGGGTATATTTAATGTTTTACAAATAAATAAAACATCTTCAGCATTATATGTTTTATCATCATTTTCAACAACTATCATTTTTTGATATTCAACCGGTAATGTTTTAAATGTTTTTATAAATCTATTAATACCTGCTTTCTTACCATAGCTAGCACCTCCAACATGTAATATAATTTTTCCATCTAATTTCATCGCTTTAAACATATTATAAGCATTTTTAAGTATATTAATACTAGAAGCTACAACATCAGGATTAACACTATTTATAACACAAAAAATATCAGGATGAACATCCATTCTAACATTATATTGTTTAATTAGATTGCCAATTTCAATGAATTCTTTACTATATCTATTATATATTTCATAATTTACAAGTGGATGAGTGTCTAGCGGAATTAATGATGATGTTAATCTAAAAAATTCTATATCATTTTTATAGTTATAATGAATTATCTTTTTTAAGTCATTAAAGTTAGATAATATTATTTCGTTTAACCTTGATATAGCTAGTCCAGTAGTTTCTAATTTTTGATAATAACTATAAGTCATAGTACTACTAGCTGTAACTTTTTCTAATGTTATTGGTAAACATGCATAACCTAATCTTATTTTCATTCTATCACCTACAGTTATTATGTTTAGAAAGGAACTTTTTATAATGATAAATAAAATTAAATTTTTTACAATCTTTTTAACTTTTTTATTAACGGTGCTATTTCATTTTATGAATGATATTTTTAATGTTGTACTATTTAAAAGTATATTCCCTGTAAATGAAAGTATATTTGAACATATGAAGTTATTTTTTTACGGAATATTATCAGCTAGTATTATTGAATATATTATATTTAAAATATTAAATATTGAAATTAACAACTTCATTTTTGCTACTGCAGTTA
>CAYJFL010000027.1:0-7035 GCA_964369865.1 uncultured Muribaculaceae bacterium
GTTATTATAACACTTTTTTTAATATATGCAACAATTATTATAATATTCACAAAAATTATTTATGTATAAATTACTATTTATAAATGCTCGATTTAACGTTTATGAGCCAAATAGTAAAATCGAATATTTTTTTATAACAAAAAAATGAGAGCTCTCGCTCTCCTTCAGGGGGCTACCCCTTTTATATTATATTTTTTTTAATTCCTTTTAAACACTGACTACTTATTTCCTTTGTTTCCAATACTTTCTGATTAATACCTAGATAATACGATGTTATTTAGTGTATTGGTACCGGAGTGGTACCTAAAATAATTTATTAGGTAGTATTGAGAGAATGAAATATCAATACTTCACGATATCAGATTAATCACTGTTTAATTCCAATAAACTATTTTTTGACATATGAACTATTCTTTCTTCTTTTATATCATAAGTACTTTGATAATCAACATAATCTTTTAACAATTCAGATAATTTAGATTTAGATAATTTATCATTAATTTTTCTAAAGTTTTCTAATCCAGCAAAATTTTCTATCGTAAGCTTTGTATTTAATTGCGCATAACTATCTTCATATATTACTGTTTCTTTCAGATTTAAAGAATTAATAAATTTGTTACATTCTAAATACAGATTTTGAAGTTTGCCAGCTGACTTATCGATTGCAATTACTTCTATATATTTATCCTTTATTTCAGCTATTAACATAGGATGTTTTGTATCAGCCACCTTATCAATTTGATATCTAACTTTTAACCATAAAATTTGACCAACTTCTAATTTTGATTTCATAATTTTAACGCGTCTATTAGTCCTTTATACTTCTTTTTATATTTATCAATATTTTGTTCCAAATTCATAATTGGTCCATTGTATGTAATATTACTTAATCTCTGCCACTCGGGATCATCATGACTAATTTCTATTAATTCCTCGCACTCTGCATTTTCTAGAGAAAAATATATTTTATCTAGAAATGTTTTTGTTTCAGTATTTATTTTAGAAACATTATAATCATTTGTCATTCTTTGAAAGTTAACCATAATTTCTTTTATTATCGGTCCATTATCATATGCAATAAATTCATCAGAAAACAATTTACTTTCATATTTGGCTAAATATACAACTTGAGCTAAAAATAAATATTTATTAATTCTGACATTTCCTTCATATGATTTTCTACCATTATATTCTATAATTTTCCTATTAAATATTACTCTTTCAGGATCTTTCGAAAGAAAATACTTAGCCACATCATTTGCTTCTAACATTATAAATCACTCCTTTTATAGTTTTTTATTATTTTAAGTTTTAATTCTTTAATTGGAATTTTATCATAACACATTATAATTTTTTGTGCAATCGTCTTTAAGTAAATGTTAAACCTTAGTATAATGAGTATGTTTATAAATTAATTAATTTGAATCTTCATTTAATATATTAGAAATATTAAATCTTGATTCATATTTGTTTAATAAATCACTAACAAAATTCGAAAATGACAAACTACTTAATTCTAAAGAAAAGTCACTTGCAATTAAATTAGCCTCTTTAAGTTCTGATGTAGAATTATATATAATTGGAGTTTCTTTACTAAAATCTACTATTAAGAGTGCACACCTTTCATACTTATATTCATCATCATCGCTATTTAAGCGATTATTTATAGCTGAAAAAAAACTAATATACTTTTCTAAATTTGTTCTTTTGTTTGAAAATGATACAATGTTATTTTTAGCATCAGATTCGTTATATTCATATACAGGAATTAGATATACTTCACCTAATACAATGTTTTGATAAATGGTATGTAAATTCATAGCCTCTGCAAACGTTCTTTCAAATAATGTATCAGCATTTTTAGCTAAACTACTTAGTTGACTTCTGACATTAATCACTAAACAATTGGATGTGTATTCAATTCCATAAAAATCTTTAATATTTTCATATTTTAGAGGACCCCAATCAATAACGATTTCTTCTTTAGCAATATTAGAAGGTATAACCGTGATGTCTTGATCTTTCTTTTTTAAGAACCCTGTAATTTTCATTTCAGGAGTTGTACTTCCTAAGGGTGGAAACACATTTCCGATTTTAACATTATTTTTAATTAACTCGTATTTAACACATTCATGTAAGTATCCAATCAATCTTGATGATCTAATTAGACTTTCTTTCGCTAATGATCCGTTTGCAAAAGAGTTCCCCATGTTTTCTCCAGATGAAATACATTGTTCGATTTCTTTTTTTATTATAGCAACACAATTATTTAAATTCATATACTCTCCTACATATATATTAACATTTTTTTATATTTATTTATATATTTTTTTATAATATTGATGTAAAAAAACTTTTTTTAAGGTATAATGGTATATGAAAGTTGGTATTAAATAATGAAAATATTACAAGATTTAAGAAATAAATATGATTTAAATACAATTGAAAATTCAGTTATAAAATTATTTTTAAATAAAAACAATATAATCGATGTAAAAAATATTTTTATTAAGGAAAAAATAGAAAACTATAATGATGAAGTTTATTCCATTATTGATAAAAACTTCAACTTGAATACGTTTGATGCATTGAATATTTTTTTTGAAAATTTATTTGATGATGAAGAAAAAGCTAAGAACGGAATTGTATTCACACCTGAATACATTGCTGATTACATTGTAAAAAATACTGTTCTAAATTATAACTCAAATTGCAAAATAATCGACCCTTCTTGCGGTTGTGGTATTTTTTTGATTTCTACTATTAAATACTTACACAATAAATATTCTGTTAAAATTATCGATATCATAGAAAACAATCTTTATGGACTGGATATTAAATCAGAAAATATTGAGAGAGTAAAGATTTTATTATCTTTGTTTTCTATAATAAATAATGAAGATTGTATAAAAGTAAAATTTAATTTAGTATGCTCTGATAGTTTATTTACTAATTGGGATAACATTTTTAATATAGATAAATTTGATTATATTATTGGAAATCCTCCTTATGTTAATAATCATGAATTAGATAATGATTATATTGAAAAACTAAAAATAACATTTAAAACAACTAAAAAAGGTACTTTCAATATATTCTATGCTTTTATAGAAAAAAGTGACGCTTACATAAATAAGAATGGTACAATAGGATATATTATTCCAAATAATTTTCTTCACATCAAATCAGCTAGCGAGTTAAGAGCTTATATAAAAGAAAATAATCTTTTATATAAAATTATTGATTTTAAAGATAATACTGTATTTTCACCAGTGTTAACATATAATTGTATAATATTTCTAAATAAAAACAACAAATACTTTAATTATGCTCAAATCGATAAATCTTCAAATATCAATTTAATTTTAAAGAACTTAAAATTTCAAAAAAAAAGCATTGATGATTTAAAAGAAGATGGATGGATTTTAACGAATAATATTGTAACAAACAATATTAAAAACATTGAAAGTTTTCCTTCGAAATTAGGTCCGTACATCAAAACTGGTATAGCTACTTTGAGAGATAATATTTATATAATAGATAATTATGATGAAGATAATAAAATGTATTATAAAATACATAATTCTAAAAAATATTATATTGAAGAATCATCTGTTAGAGATTTTATTAAAATTTCAAAATATAAATCTGCAAAAAAAATAGAAAAAATTATCTTTCCCTATAAAATATTAAATGGTAAAACAATTCCTTATGATGAAAACGAATTGAAAATAAAGTTTCCATTAACATATTATTATTTAAAAAAAGTTAAAAATATTTTATCAGAAAGAGATAAAGGCAAAGAAATAATACCATGGTATATCTATGGTCGTTCACAAGGAATTAGCAATTTCAATGAAAAAATTTTATTTTCTACATTCAATTCTATACCAAATTTTTTTATTTCTCCTAATGATAACGCTTTATTTTCAAATGGATATTGTATTTCTGGTTATAATGATAATATTAATTTATTGTTGAAAATAATAAATTCTAGTGTTATGAAATATTATATTTCTCATACAAGTTATAGTATTTCAGGAGGTTATAAATGTTTTCAAAAAAAATACATTAAAAACTTTTCTATACCAACTCTTTCTGAGGATGAAAAAAATAAAATATTAAATTTAAATGATAACGACTTAGACGATTTCTTATTTAAATTATACGATCTGCGATAATTATTAAAATACTTGATTTTATTTAGTTTTTAAGTGATTAATACATCTGTTAGGAGGAATAATATTGATAAGACCTGAAACACTGATGAAGAATACAACAACATATTAAGACCATTTCTAGATAACTATGATGAATTTATTGAAAGCTATATCATGCCTGAAATGATTGCTTATTACATTGCTAATGCATATTACAGAAGTTCTATGTATGAATCTGCTTTTGATTTAGAGTACGAAACTGCTAAAGACTTAGTTGATATCTTTCATGAAAATAAAACCAAAGTCAAAAGTGAAGTTATTAATTTATTGAGAGTTAAATATGCACTAATTGTTGTAAATGAAAATCCACTTGAATTTAAAAAAATAGAGTACTAATCTTACTATGGGCTAGTACTCTTTTCATCTTTTCACTTTTATAAATTTCTTTCTTTATTTTTTTTACTTTCTAAAATAATCATTAAACATTAAAAACAACTATTAGTTATATTATTACTTAATAATAATATCTTCTATATTCTTATTCATATCCTTATCCTTATCCTTATTCATGAGGTCATTGATTTAGTTTTGAATTAAATTTGATTTTTTTTGATTTAGATTTAATTCAAATTTGATATATATTTGATTTTAAGTAGTTTTCCAATTGTTTTTACATTGATTTAGTTTTGTTAATTTTTAAATTTTCTTTATAATTAATAGTTTCTTTTAGCCATATTAGGTCTATTATTAAAATATTTTATCACTTCCGATAACTTCTGATATCTTTTTTTGTACCCATTTTCCAAAAAACTCACGGAACATTTAAAATTGTGTGAATGTTGGAGGGCTGTGGGTATAGCAATTATTATAATTTTATATCCATCACCCTAGGGGGGCTAATTAAATAATACAAATCTTCTTTGTTTATTTTTTGTTCTTTATTTAAATAAGTTTGAATATCATCTTCTAAAAACGAAGGTATAATACCATTCTCTATCCACTTCAAACATTTATCATAATTCAAATTTGCTTGCCTATCATTAAGTTCTTTATAACCCTTATGGAAATATCTGTTTTCATACATTGCTTTTAGTATATAAGATACTTTTTCTACATTCAACTCTTTACAACTATCTAAAAGCTTATTAGCATTAGGCATATACTTGCTTACTCTTGATATTTTTTTTATAGCTTCTATAAATATATTGTAAGGAATATTATTAAACATTTCATACCATATTTTTATTTGATCTTCTGATAAATCCTTAAAATATAATGTAGATAATCTTTTCATACCACTTATAAATTCTAACTCAGACATAAGCTTTATTTCTTTCTAATTTTATCGCTTCTTCTATTTCGTTCATTGATATATCTTTAAGAGTTCTTATCTTGTTTGCACTTTTTTGATTTAAGTAGCTTTCAAATTTTGTTCCAAAAAGTGTATTAGGTCTTAAATATTTTTCATATTCTGTTCCTATCCATTCATTTGTTTTATTGTCTATTACTATTTTAAAGTCAATTAAAGTAAACCCTTCATCATATCTAGTTTTTATTAATTCTTTAGTTTTTGGTGTAGTATGTCTATAATTAAAATTTGATTTTAAATTTAAATAATCTATTATTTCTTTGTACTCTATTTCTTTTTTATTTCTAATTATATTCTTATTATTTTCTATTTCTAATTCTTGTTCTTTTTCTAATTTTAATTTTGTTAGACCAGAGTTAGACACTAATGGAGGACAGATGTCCACCTTTACTTCTTTATTTTTTTCCTCCCTGTACATTCTTTTTTTATTTGCACCAACAGTAGAACTTCTAGTATAATGACTTGAATCTGGAAAAAACAATATATTATCTTGTCTTTCAATCATTCCAAGTTCTATAAAGGTATTTATTGCAATTTCTACTGTATTACGGTCGTGATTAAAAATTATTGCTAAATCGTCAATACTATATTCTTCTTCTCTATTCCCAAATATTTGAACTAATTTACCTTCTTTATTTAAAGTATCTATTAATAATTTTTCATAAATAGTTATTAATTCATAGCCATTTTCAGTTCTTTCTAATTTTCTTATATCATCTCTTTGATAAAAGTTACTTGGCTTTTGAAAATAGTAATTTATAGTTTTATTATATCCCATGCGTATTTATTAATAAAAGTGAATTTATACTGATTTTTTTTCATATGATGTAACCTCTTTTAAGTAGTTTAAGTTAATATCAAAGTATTTTATTACTTCTGACATAGGTATTAAACCTTTATTTCTAATCTTATTATCTTTATAATATTCCATCGCAATAATATCTCTTATTGTGTATGCTTTTGTTCTACCAACATTATCTATTTTCATAATGTCTTTTGTTGATGCCCACTGACTTACTGATAGTGCTAAAATTTCTTCTGCACTTATTATTTCATTATTCATTTTATCTTTCCTTTCTATTCATTTTCTGTTTTAAAGTGTGCTAAACTTTTGAGTTATTTTAATTCATATATCAGTCCTCCTAGCTTACTACTAATACCACTATAACACAAAGTTTACTGACATTTACTGCCAACTTTCACTTTGTCAGTAAATGTCACTTGTAATTAGTGAAAATTTATGTAAAAATGGTACCAGTAGGATAAATTTGAGATAATTTATTTACTATAGATAAATAAAATAATAGTTTCTAGCAAATAAAAAACTACCACTGCAATGGTAGTTAGATCAGAAACACAAATCAAAAGTTTAGCACACTTTAATACACTATAGTTATAATGCAATTGGTTTCTAAATTCATTATAGCATTTTCGTTTTGTTTAGGCAAGAAAGGATAATTTTATAATGGGTATTTACAAAGACAAAGAAGTAACTAAAGATGGGAA
>CAYJFL010000028.1:0-6622 GCA_964369865.1 uncultured Muribaculaceae bacterium
AAAGGAAGTAAAAAATCTACTCCATTTGCTGCTGGTATGGCTGCAGAAGCTGCTGGTAAAGCAGTTGTTCAAATGGGGATGAAATCTGTAGAAGTATTTTCTAAAGGAATTGGTCAAGGTGGAACAACAGCAATTCGTTCATTACAAACTGCTGGACTTGAAATTACTACTATTACAGATGTAACACCAGTTCCACACAATGGATGTCGTCCACCAAAACGTCCACGTGGATAATTATATAAAAGGAGTGTTAAAATGTTAAACTTTGAAAAACCAATATATAAAATAACTGATTATGTAGAAAAAAATAATTATGGTAAATTCGAATTAGAACCACTTGAAAGAGGATTTGGTACAACTATAGGTAACGCATTACGCAGAGTAATGTTATCAAGTATGCCTGGTAGTGCAATCGTCGCTGTTAAAATTGATGGTGTAAGTCATGAATTTCAAACAATTGAAGGTGTTGTTGAAGATGTTACGACAATTATTCTTAATTTAAAAGACGTAGTTGTTAGAAATAATTCAGAAGAAGAAAGTATTTTACGTATTTCTGTTTCTGAAGAAAGAGAAGTAACTGCTGCCGATATAGTATGTGAAGGGGATGTTGAAATAATTAATCCTGAGCAAACTATTGCAACAATTTCTAAAGGTGGTAAACTGGAAATGGAAATGATCGTTGCAAATGGTCGTGGTTATGTTCCAACTAATGAAAATAAAAAATATGTGGAAAATAACAAAATAGGATATATTGCTATGGATGCATTATTTTCTCCAATAGAAGTAGTTAACTATACTGTAGAAACTGCTCGTGTTGGACAAGATGCTAATTACGATAAACTTATTATGAATATTAACACAAAAGGATCTATTAAACCAGAAGATGCAATGGCACTAGCTGCTAAAATAGTGATTGAACATATGAATGTTATTACAAATTTAAGTGAAATCGCTGACACTACTGGTATAATGAATGCTAAAAAAGAAGATAGTAAGTTAAAGAAACTAGAAACATCTATCGATGATTTAGACTTCTCTGTTCGTGCATACAACTGTTTAAAAAGAGCAGGTGTTAATACACTAGGGGACTTAACTGAAAAATCTGAATTAGAAATGATGAAAATACGTAATTTAGGAAAAAAATCTTTAAAAGAAGTAATTGATAAAATTAAAGATATGGGACTTAAATTCCGTGAAGAAGATTAAAAGTTAGGAGGAAAATATAATGGCTTATAGAAAATTAGGACGCACATGCAAACACAGAAGAAGTATGCTTGCTAACTTAGTTAAAGATTTAATTGCTAACGAAAAAATCGTTACAACTGAAACTAGAGCTAAAGAAGCACGTAAATTTTTAGATAAAATGGTTACATACGGTAAGAATGGATCATTAGTGTCTAGAAGAAAATGTGTTGCGTTTTTACAAAATGATAAAGAAGCTGCGAAAAAAGTATTTGATGACTTAGCAGTTAGATATGCTAACCGTAATGGAGGTTACACTAGAATTTTAAAACTTAAAGAACGTCGTGGAGACGATGCTTTAATGGTAGTTTTAGAATTAGTAGAAGGAGATACTAAATAGTATCTTTTTTTATAAAAAAAAATAACACACGTGTGTTATTTATTGATTGTATATTTGATATCAGTAGTTGAACTTAAATCTTTTGTAACAATTGTAGAAAAGTCACTAATTTCTCCAGCAGCAATTGTTGTACCAATATATGCTGTTGTCTCTAATAATAGTGTTTCTTCATCGTATAAAGAAATAGTAATACTAGAAAGAGCAATTTCACTTTTAGTAATATTTTCAACATTACCAGATATAGTAGAAACTTGTTCGTCCTCATCATATATAACACCTAAATTAGATATTATAAATTCCTCACCAGTAACATCTTCAATTTTTTTACCCTCTGTAACCACGTTTTCTTCTGCTTTTTCTTCGGTTTTAGAATCATTTCCACATCCTGACAAAAATATTATTGCCGTTAAGGAAATAAGTATAATTTTATTTACTTTCATAATTTCATCTCCTATTATAAATTATAAACTTTTTATAATTTATAGTCAAATATAATATATTAATATTTCTTTATTTTTTTCTTGTAAAATAAGGTTCTTTGTATTATAATAAGGGAAGTCTTTGGTGGTGATAGTATGAAAAATATTGTTGAATTAAAGAATTATTATTTTTCTTATGATGGAAAAAATAATGTTTTTAATAAATTTAATTTTGCTGCGCCCAAAAATACTTTTTTAACAATAGTTGGTAATACAAGTTGTGGAAAGACAACTTTAGCTAAAATATTATCAGGAACTATAAGTGGATATGGTAGTTATAAATATTTAAATAAAGAAATAAATGATAATGAATTAAATGTTGCCGATGAAGTATCGGTTGTCATAGGAGATTATAATAATAATATTACACATGTAAATGTAAAAGAACTATTACTTTTTCCACTGGAAAATTTAAAATACAAAAAAGAAGAAATGTGGAAAAGTTTGAATGATGTTGTGAAATTATTAAAAATAGAAAAATATTTGGATTCTAATATTGTTGACCTTGATTATAGTGTCCAAAAGAAAATCATTCTTGCATCAGCTTTGATTAGTAAACCGAAATTATTAGTATTGGATGACTTTTTTATTAATACAAATATAGTAACAACAAAACAATTGTTAAATACGTTAAAAACACTAAATAAGAACTATAATTTAACTATTATAAATATTACTCATGATATCAACGAATCGTTATATGGGGAACAACTACAAGTTTTATTTAATGATAAAATAGTTATAGATTGTAACATAAATAATATAATTGAACATGAAAAAAAACTTAAAGAATATCATTATGAATTACCAAATATAATTGATTTGTCAAATAAATTAAAGTGTTATAATATGATAAATAAAATCATATTAGATATTGATAGGTTGGTGAAAGCAATATGGAAATAATATTTGAAGATGTTTATTATCAAGAAAATAATAGATACATATTAAAAGATATAAACTTTACAATTAAAAATAAAACAGTTCATGCTTTAATTGGGGATGTTTCAAAGTTTATTATACCTAAGCTTTTGCTAAGAGAGTATAAAATTACTTCCGGAAATATATTTATGAATTCAGAAAAATTTACTAGTGAAAATGTTGTATATTCTGATAATAATAAAATTTATAACGAAAATACTATTAGAAAACTTATACAAAAGGTAATAAATTGTGAAGATAATGAACGACGTATTTATGATGCATTTAAAATTGTAGGATTAGATGATAATGTTATTGATCGAGATCCAAATTTACTAAGTTTAGGTGAAAAAACTAAATTGTCAATTATGCTTGCTATCATAAAAAATCCTAAAATTATAATTTTAAATGAACCATCATTTGCTCTTGATTCATTTGATCGTAAACGAATGATAGCTTTGATAAAGAAAATGAAAAACAGATATAATAAAACAATAATTATAATTACAAATGACTTAAATTTTGTAATTGAAGTAGCAGATTATATTGCTGTATTTAATAAAAATGTTATTAGTGTATCAAACCGCAAAAGCAGTGTAATAAAAGATGCTAAACAATTAAAAAAAGTTGGAATAAACTTACCTTTAACAATAGAGTTTGCAGATAGAGTATTTAGAAAAAAACAAATTAAGTTAGGTTATCGTACTAGTATTAATGATTTATTGAAAGATATTTATAGACATGCTGAATGGGGCATTAGTAAAAAATAATAAGCAAATTCAATTTCTATGTACAATATTATTAGCGCTAATTTATATTGTATCTAGTAATTTTTTATCTTTTATAAGTACGATTATATATTTAACATATATTAAGTGTGACAAATATATTTTATCGCCTAACAAATTTAATGTTATTTTATCAGCAATTTTCACTATTCTGTTTATTCCTTTTTTAGATTTTATTAACCTATTTATAACTTGGCTTAAAATATTATTTTTGATACAAAATTTAAAATATTTTTTTGAATCAAGTGATATAGAACTATATAATAGTTTAAATTATATTTTTAGTTTTTCTAATTTTTTTAATCTTAATAGTAATTATTTATCATGGAATATAGTATTATTTGTTAAAAAAATGAAGTTTTTATACAAATATATAAAATTAGATGATAATATGTTTATAGACACTTTAAAAAAAATTAATAAATATAATTATATTATTAATTATCAATTAAAAGTTTATGAAGAAAAATTAAAATTATTATTATTTAATTTAAATAGTAATAGAACATTATATAATAAAAGTGAAACTACTTTTAAAGATTATTTAATTGTATTTATTTTATTTTTATTATTAATTAGTAGGGGGATTTTATGAGATTTTTAATGACAATATCATATGATGGTTCTTTTTATAATGGATATCAAAAACAACCTAAAGTAAAAACAGTTCAAGCTGAAATAGAAAAATCTCTAAAAACTTTAGCTAATAAAAAAATAGAGATACATGCAAGTGGTAGAACAGATGCTAAAGTGCATGCTATTAATCAAAAAGCTCACTTTGATTTTGATACTAAAATGAATGAATCAAATATAATGAGAGCACTTAATAGCTTACTTCCAGATAATATTTATATAAAAAATATAGAAAAGGTTAGTGATACATTTCATGCCAGATATAATGTAAAAGCTAAAGAATATATTTATAAAATTAATATGGGTGAATATGATCCGATTGAGAAAAACTATATTTACCAATATAATAAAAAATTAGATTTTGTTGAAATGCAGCGAGCGCTAAAATTTTTAGAGGGAACTCACAATTTTAAATCATTTACTAAGGCGAGCGATGTTAAAGAAGATTATTGTAGGACTATTGTTAACACTAATATTATTAGAGATTTAAAAACTGTAAATAAAATAACAATATCTTTTTTAGGTACAGGATTCATGCGATATATGGTAAGAAATATTGTGGGTACTTTAATTGAAATTGGTGAAGGTAAACGCAAGAGTGAAGAAATCATAGATATATTGAAGGCAGAAAATAGAACAAAAGCAGGAAGAACAGCAAATCCAGAAGGACTTTATTTAAAAGATGTCTTTTATTAAAAATTCCATTTCTAGCAACTAATATAGTAAAAGATATAGTATAAAATAAACCCCATTTTTTAAATAAGAAATGAGGTTTTTATATATAAGAATTCAGTTATGATAATAAAGTATATTTATATTATGACTATAAAAAATAACTATTTCTCGTAAAATACAAACAATAATCATTTATGTAAGCTTTTATTACTAAATTTGTATACTTTAGTAATCATATAATGTAATATATTTTTTTATATATAAAAATATGATATTATTATTGTGAAAGTACAATAATATGAGGTGAATTATGAATAACAATGATAATATAGATAATTTACTTGGTGAATTTAAAGCCTTGAGCAAAAAAGAACCAGAGCCTATGGTAAATGAAGAAGAAGTAAATGTTATAGTATCAAGTGATGATACTGTAAATGATGCAGTACAATCAACAGTACCACAATCAGAACAAATATCGATATCAACTGAACAAGTAGTAATGCAACAAAGTGTAATTCCGACAGAACTTGAATCATCTCCTACAATGTCACAAAGTTTTAAGGTAAAAAGTTCTCTAATGAATGATTCAGTGACAAAAATAGATGAAGAAAAAAAGGAAATAATTGAATCAAAACCGGAAGAGTTGAGTGAGAGAGCACAAAATATTATCAAAAACAGTTTAAGAGTTAATGGTCCTATTATAAATAAACAAAAACGAAAAAATAAACTTCAAAATAATAGATTTTTGATTTTTATCATAATAATAATTATAATTATGGCACTTTTAAGATTAATAACACAAATTGATGCTTTTAATCAATTATTCAATAAAGATGATAATGTTGATAACTCTACCACAATAGAGGCCCATACAAGTTCAAAAAATAATATAATAGAATGTGTTACTGAAAATTCTACAATTGATGAAGATATTATTACTAAACTTGATATAACAGGAATATTTCTGAATGAAAAATTAAAAGAAATCAAATTATATACAACTTTAAAAATATCACCAACTTCTTCAGAATATGAATTATTAGTAGTTGGTATTAAAAATTTATGTACAAATTACAAAGAAGTTATTAATGGACATGTGAAAGGATTAAATCTTACTTGTGATGAGATTAATCATGGAGTTATAGTAGGATATATTTATGATTTAAATACTTTTGTTGATAATAGTAAAATTGTTTATCAAGGAGAAGAAATAATTTTGAATCATTCATTTGACATAGATACTTCAAAAGAAGATTTTTTACAACGTATGAAAAATTCATCTTATACATGCAAATAAAAAGAAATATAAAGAAAGATAATATATCTTTTTTTTAATTGAAATTTATGATATTATTATAATGAAAGAATAATAATAGGAGGTTATTTATGAATAATAATAATGATTTAGATAGTTTACTTAATGAATTTCAATCATTAAGTAAAAATGAAACAGACAATAATAATATAATTCAACCAGTACAAGCAGTAACACCACAACCAGTGATGCCAGAGGTAGTACAAGCAGTAGCACCACAACCAGTGAT
>CAYJFL010000029.1:0-6166 GCA_964369865.1 uncultured Muribaculaceae bacterium
TTTTACGAGCTCCTAAACTTCTTAATACACCAATTTCTTTTGTTCTTTCAAGAACCGAAATATAAGTAATTATACCTATCATAATACTAGATACAACTAAACTAATTGCTGAAAATGCCACAAGTACAATTGTAATAGCATCCATAATACTACTAGATAAAGATGCTATCATTTCAGCCATATCAGTATATAATACTTGGTCTTTTTCATCCTTACTTTCATTATATGCATCTAAATATTTTGTTATTTCTTCCTTAGTTTCAAAATCTTTCGGATATACTTGAATTAATACCGGAGCTGAATCATATCCTAAATATGATAAAAACATATCTTTAGAGTTATTACCAGTTTCTGAAAAATTAGCTCCTGTTAATACATTTGTATCACTATCTAATTGAGCTAAAGTTATATCTGATTTTTTATTTTCTATGATAATTTCATCTAATAAACCTGGCATGTATAAAATACTAGAAGAGTTAGTTAAATTTTCTGTTCCTTCTTTTCCTCTTAAAACCCCTACTACTTTTAAAGTAATATTATTATCATTTTCATATACTGCTTCTAAGTCTTGGTTTGGAACAAAAAAATTGTTTACTGACAAATAATAGTCATTATTCTTAACAGATTTTAATTCAGTTCCAATAACATCAGATAAATCTATCTCTTTTTCATCAATATTTATATTTAATAATGTTAATAGTTCTTCTTCTACACTATTTGTATTATCAACAACTAGTACTATTTCATTACTATTTTCCGGTAATGTACCTTCAATAACATCATAATTCTTAGTAACATAATTAGCAATAGTCCCATCTGTATTAACTGGTATTGAAGCAATTCCTGTTGTATCAGTTACAACTTCATATTCACCATTATTATAGCTCATTAAATTCATTGAAGCTATTGTTGTAGTTGATATTCCATCTAATAATTCTGAATCAATATTTTCTATATAATTAACATAATCTAATGTAATAACATTTGTATGCGTCACTTGCTCTTCAATAGATTCGATTGGGTATAATTTATCTTCATTTGGAAAAGTATCTCTAACCTCTATATCTGGCATCATCATATTTTCAGAACTCATTGCTTGTTCGTTTATCATAATTGGCATCGATGATAATGTAGATTTTTCAAACTCACTTATTTGAATATCAAATCCATTTGATAATGCTAAAATTAGTGAAATACCAATGATTCCTATACTTGATGCAAAAGCAGTAATAAATGTTCTTCCTTTTTTAGTCTTGATATTATTAAAAGACAATTTAAGTGCAGTTAAATAATTCATTGCTGTTTTTTTTATATTATAACTTTTACTATCCACATTGTTTGTTATTGGATTAGAATCATTAACAACAAGACCATCTTTCATATCAATTATTCTATTAGCATAATCATGCGCTAACTCGGGATTATGAGTAACCATAATAACTAACTTATCTTTTGCTATTTCCTTAATTAACTCCATAATTTGAACACTAGTTTTACTATCTAATGCTCCTGTTGGTTCATCAGCCAATATAATTTCAGGATCATTTGCTAATGCTCTTGCAATAGCAACTCTTTGCATTTGTCCTCCTGATAATTGATTAGGACGTTTTTTAGCATGCTCTTTTAAACCTACTTTTTCTAAAACTTCCATAGCCTTTTCTTGACGTTTTTTAGCACTAATACCACTTAGAGTCATACCTAGCTCAACATTTTGTAAAACTGTTATATGACTAATTAAATTATAACTTTGAAAAATAAAACCAACACAGTTATTTCTATAACTATCCCAATCTTGATCTTTGAAATTTTTAGTTTCTTTATTATTAATAATTAAATTACCAGCATCATATCTATCTAAACCACCTATTATATTCAGCAGTGTAGTCTTTCCACTACCACTTGGTCCTAAAATAGATACAAATTCATTTTTTCTAAATTTTAAACTAACACTATTTAATGCTATTTGATTAAAATCACCTGTTTTATATACTTTAGTTATCTTTTTTACTTCTAACATTTTATCATCTCCTATCTTATTAATTATACCATAAAAAGTATATTATAATATACTTTTTGTTATTCAGTACTCAAGCTACTCTTTGTCGCATACCACCAGATAAAGAAGATGGCTTACTACTAGCAAAGCTAGATAATCCATATTTATTTAATAAATCAACAACAAATTTTTTATTATCAATATTTAATGTATTATTTATCTCCAAACCTAACAAACAATTTTCTAAAATTGTACGGTAATCTAATAAACAATCATCTTGTAACATATAACCAATACTCTTACCGTTATATATTTTAAAACTTCCTCCGCTACTACTTTCTAAATTACATAAAATAGATAGTATTGTAGATTTACCACAACCACTTGGTCCTACGATAGATACAAATTCTTTATCTTTTAAAACAAGAGAAAAATCATCTAAAGCTATAACTTCCTTAGTTAATGAATGATAGTTTTTCTTTAAATTACTAATTTTTAAATTATTTTTCATTATTTTATCATATAATCGTCAGCAACTAGATCTTTATAATCTACTTTGTTTTCTAACATATCAGCAGCCATTGTTATAGTTTGAATATGATTAAAATCTTTTTCCGAAATATATGTAGATTCATACCAGCTATCTGCTTTTTTATATCGCTCTACTATTTCCTCTAATTCACTCAGTGTAATATCTGGAAAATAATCTACTATAATACTTGCTATTTTCTCACTATCATTCTCTTTAACAAACTTTAACCCTTTATCAATTGCCTTATTAAACCCCTCAATTATTTTAGGATTTTTTTCGATATAACTTTTACGTGCATTATAAGCAGTATATGGTACTGTTCCACCATATTCACCAACACTAGCTACTACATAACCATATCCTTCTTTTTCTAATTGTAATGCTTGCGGTTCAAATAATGTTACAAAATCACCTTCTCCACCTATAAATGCTCCGCTCATAGCAGAAAAATCTATACTTGTATTTATATTTACATCTTCCTTAGGATCAATACCATTACTTGACAATGCATATTCAAATGTCATTTCAGGCATTCCTCCAGCCCTACCTCCAATGACATCTTTTCCAATTAAATCAGTTAACTCAAAATTTTCTAATTTATCTCTTGATACTATGAAACTACCATCACGTTTAGTTAAACCTGCAAATGTTTGTAAATAATCTTTCTCACCTTGATTATAAACATATATTGTTGCTTCGCTTCCACAAAAACCTACTTGAACATCATTTGATAAAACAGCTGCTGTTACTTTATCAGCACCTGGTATCGTTGATAATTCAATATCTATTCCTTCATCCTCAAAATAGCCATTTGCTATAGCTACATACTGCGGTGCGTAAAAAACACTTCGAGTTACTTCTCCAACTTTAACTTTAGTCAATTCCGTATCTTTAGTATTAGTCACAGTATATAAGATTACAATTCCTATAATCAGTATAGAAAATAGTCCTATTAAAAACTTTTTCAAATTAATTCCTCCATTCAAAATTATTATATGAATTAGTTTTTTTTTAGTATAGGCATTTGTACAAAAAAAGTAAACAATAGTTTACTTTAAGTTCATTGTAGGAGTAGCGTTTAAATCTATTCCTGCTCTTACGCCTAATTTATATGCATAATATCCAGCTGCTCCAATCATTGTTGCATTATCGGTACAATATTTAAAATCAGGCACTGATAAATTTATATTATTTTCCTCAGACATTATTTCTAATTTTTTTCTTAGCCCCTTATTTGCTGCAACTCCACCTGCTAAAATTAAATTTTTAACATTATATTCTTTTAGTGCTGCTAAAGTTTTTTTAGTTAATAAATCAGTAACAGTATTTTGAAACGATGTTGCTAAATTAGCAGTATTTAATTGTTCTCCACGTTGATTATATTTATGATTTAAATTTATAACTGCACTCTTTAATCCACTAAAACTAAAATTATAACTGTTATCATCTAGTGGAATTGGTAATTTATATTCATGAACACCTTCAGCTGCCAATTTATCTACCTTAGGTCCACCAGGATACCCCATTTTCATAACACGTGCTACTTTATCGTAACATTCACCTATAGCATCATCTAAAGTACCACCAATTTTTTTAAATGAGTAATCTTCATTCATATAAATCAAATCAGTATGTCCCCCACTAACAACCAAAGCTATTAAAGGGAATTCCATATTATTTACTAAATTATTCGCATAAATATGACCAGCAATATGATGTACAGGTACTAGAGGTTTTTTATAAATATACGCTAAAGTTTTTGCTACTTGAACACCAATTAAAAGCGAGCCTACTAAGCCTGGTCCATTTGTAACAGCAATCGCATCTATTTCATCCATAGTCATACTTGCTTTATTTAAACACTCTTCAATAACTATTGTAATATTTTCTACATGGTGTCTACTTGCTACTTCCGGAACAACGCCACCAAATAAAGCATGAATGTCCATTTGTGTTAAAACTATAGAAGCAACATCTGTATTACCATTTTTTACAATCGCTGCACTAGTTTCATCACAACTAGTTTCAATTGCTAGTATATAAGTATCTCTCATTATAACACCTTCTCCATTAAATAAGCGTCTTCGCCATTGTAATATTTTTTCCTAACACCGACTTCTATAAATCCTAATTTCCTATAAATATTTATAGCATATTCATTATTTTTATTTACTTCTAGAGTAATTGACTTCACACTTTCTTTTTTACAGTATTCAATCATTTCATTGCACAAAATTGTTCCTAACTTCATACCCCTAAAATAATCTTTCACATATAAATAATTTATTTCAGCTTGATCATATAGTAAATTAAAGTTAATTAATCCAGTCATTTCTTCATTAGATATATGAGCAAGAAAAATACTATAAGGATTGTCATCAAAGTGATTATCGCTTATCGAAGTATTAAAATATTTTATAATATCATTTATTTCAACTGTATGTTTTTGTTCACATTTTATTATCATTATATTTGCTCCAAATTTTCTTCTGCTTCAGTCAATTTCAAATAATTAGGATTAACTTTATGTGGATTTATATTCGGAAAATTACGATATTTTTCAACTATTTTCACTATATCTATTTCAGGGTATATAGTTTCTATTCCTTCAATTTCTGTATATGAAATATATGTAAAAGTTTTGTTGTCCGGAATATATTTCACTATATCAGAATTATTTGAATATTTATCTTCTACAATTATATCTAAATTACTATTATATATTCCATTGAATGAAGCTTTTCTTCTTGCATCAATAATTGAAATAGCTAAATCAGATTCAAATTTTGTTGTAGCCATAACTTCTAATTCTGACAATACAATTATATCCTTATTTAGTGCCCAAGCTATTGTTTTAGCAACACTAACCCCAACTCGTATACCTGTAAATGAACCAGGCCCATTCACAACATAGATTTTATCTACTTCAGAAATATCCATATTAATACTAATAAATAAATTATCTATCATTTCTAATAAACTAATTGAAAGAGTATTACCACTAACTTCTTTTCTATGTGCTACTATTGTATTATTTTTAATAATGGCTACATGTGCGATAGTGTTTGATGTATCTAAGAACAACTCTACCATATTACTGCCTCACATAATTCTTCATATTTTTTGCCATGAGCAATAAATTTAAATCTTCTAATATTTTCGTCAGTAACTTTAATATATACATCCAATCTCTCTTTAGGTAAAATTTCTTTTACTGTATCAGCCCATTCGATTACTACTACTCCACCTTTTGTGAAATATTCCTCTAAACCAATACCTTCATAATTACCATTTAATCTATCTACATCAATATGGTATAAAGGGAGTTCTCCCTCATACTCTTTTATAATGGTAAAAGTAGGAGAAGTAATATTTTCTTTTATTGCTAAAGCTTGTGCTATTCCTTTAGTAAATAAAGTCTTGCCGCTTCCCATTTCTCCATTTAAACATATTATCATATTAGGAAATTTTTCTGCTTCAAAATTTTGAGCTAATTCTATTGTTTCTTTTATGCTGTTTGTTTTTACTTTATATTCCATATATATCACCAACTTAATTATAAAACATTATATATCTTTAATCAATAAAATAATACAAAAAAAAGAAACATAGTTTCTTTTCTCGGTGTACCTTTTGGG
>CAYJFL010000030.1:0-5789 GCA_964369865.1 uncultured Muribaculaceae bacterium
ACCTTACTCTTTTATCTTTTTTTGATAAATTTCGACATATTTCTAATGTTTTATCTCTACTTCCATCATTTACAAAAATAAATTCAAAAGAAGCAGACTTTTTCATTATGTCTGTCACTTTAATTATTTCTTCGTAAAATAAAGGTAACGATTCTTCCTCGTTGTAACAAGGAACTACAATTGAAATTTTTTTCATATAAACACCTATAATTCTTCTGCGAATCCTCTTTCTAATTTTTTAAATATATTATATCCAATAAAGCATACTCCTAATGCTATTGTTGCTATTATACCTAAATTAATCCAATTGGGCATCTCTTGGGTGAACAGTATAGCTCTATACCCTTCAATTACATGGGTCATTGGATTTAAATTTAGAATCCAAGCTATATTGCTAGGAATTGAGTCCATTGTATAGACAATCGGGGTTCCATAAAACAATACCATTAGAGCTATCCCTATTAGATGTTCTAAATCTCTAACATAAACTGTAACTGATGATAAAATGAAAGTAATCCCTAACATGACTAGATATTGAACAAGCAATATAAGTGGGAAAAACAAGGCGTACCAACTAAGTCCTACTCCTCCAAATATTAGGAAAGCAAATAAAACAATTGATGTATAAAGAAAGTTTATTGTTCCACTTGTTACAACTGAAATAGGTAATATTTCTCTTGGGAAATAAACTTTTTTTATGATATTACCATTAACAATAGCACAAAATGATCCTGTTTGTATAATTGCAGTAAATGCTGTCCAAGGAAGTAAACCAACTGCTAAATACATTGGATAGTTTTCTATTTCTATTTTTAAAATAAAGGGAAAAATAATTGAATAAACTAGTAGTAGTAATATAGGATTTAGTAATGACCAGATAAAACCTAACCAAGCTCCTTTATATTTACCACGTATTTCTTTTTGGATGTTGGTTTTTAGTAATTCACGATATTGATATAAATTTTTAAACATATTAACCACACACCTTTAAATATTCTTCTATTACTTTGTCTGGACTATCATCCATTTTAACTTCACCTTCATATAACCAAATAGCGCGGTCACAAAAATCTTTAACTGTTTCCATAGCATGGGTAACAATAACTATTGTTTTCCCTTCTTTTTTTAAATCTTGTAATTTATTATAGCATTTATCTTGAAAGTGTTGATCTCCTACTGCTAGAATTTCATCAATTAACAAGACATTTGCTTCAACGTTAATTGCTACGGCAAAAGCTAATCTTAAATACATACCTGATGAGTAAGTTCTAATTGGATTGTCAATAAATTCATCCAATTCTGCAAAGTCGATAATTCCATTTATTTTTTTGTCAATTTCTTCTCTTGTCATTCCAAAGATTGAAGCATTAAAATAAATATTTTCTCTTCCTGTAAAATCCGGATGGAATCCTGCTCCTAATTCTAATAATGACGTTAATCTTCCAGTAACAGTGATTTTACCTTTATTAGGATAAATGATTTTTGTGAACAGTTTTAAAAGAGTACTTTTTCCACTTCCATTAGTACCTATCAATGCTACAGTTTCGCCTTTATAAATATTCAAATCGATATTTTTTAAAATATGTAGAACACTATTTTTTGAATTTCTTTTAAAAAATAATATTCTTTCCTTTAATGTGTTAGCTTTGTCATAAAAAAGTTTAAAATCTTTATAAACATTTTCAACCTTTATAGCTATTTCTTTATGCTCTTTAGACATTGTACTCTCCTTATAAGTTATCAATAAAATCTTCTATTAGATTAAGTATTTTGTCATTGTTACCTTTATATTTTTTCGGTTTAAATGACTTAGCTTTGTCTAATGTTTTTTCTAATTTATTAAAATTTGTCAGTGGTAGGATATATTCCATATCAGCAAATCTTTTAATTATTTGTAATTGGTGATTGTTAGTATGTTCTTTGTATTCTTTTAATCTTGGCGCTACTATCATTGTTTTTTTCTTACGAAGTCCATCTAAAATTGATCCAACTCCACCGTGAGTTATTATTAAACTTGCAGCTTTGATAAAGTTGTTTAACTCGTCATTTGAAACAAAATCGAATACATTCATACAATTACTTTCGTATTTTGTATAACCTGCTTGAACAATTATTTCTTCTTTAATTATATTTTCTTTCTTTAATTTTTCTACTTGTTTTAAAAGTCTTTCAAAACTCTTATCTTGGGTTCCTAATAATACTAATATCATTTATATATCCAACCTCCATACGTAGCTTTGGGATATAGTTTTAACATTTCTTCCCATTGTACAATAAACATATCGGCGAATTTATAAATTAGTTTACCTGTGATAGTTTTTGTTTCAATGTTTGCAAAGCTTTCAATAAAAATAATTTTACTACCAAAAATTTTACCTATACAACACATAGGCCCTGCTGTATGAGCACCTGTTGTAATTATTACTTTTGGCATATATTTAAAATAATAATACAGGCTTTTAAAACAATTAGCAAGTAATTTAAACGGATACACTAACATATGATCTTTTGTTCCATAAAACAAATAATCAACTTTATTTTTATATTTATCTTTTAGATAAAGTGTTGATTTAGTCTTTTCAGTAATTATTTGATAGTCATATTTATCAAACAAACTATTTAGTTGTAACATTTCTGATAAATGTCCACCTGCACTAGATATGAACATAACTCTTTTCATACTATCACCATTCCATAATTAGTATATCATAAAAGAAAAAAATAACAAAATTTTATGCATTTTTTTGTTATCTTTTTAAATAGTTAATTATTTTTAATAAATACAAATATTTGCTGTATCATCGTCAAAATAAATATTATTTTCATGGTGGGTACTGCTAAACCAAGTTTCACATGTATCACTGACTATTTCGTTTACTTCTATATCATAATTTTTATCTTTATAGTATGTATCAAATACTGGTTTAATCGCCCAATGGATACTAAAAGTTCTTAGATTATTGTCTCCTGTAGGCGTAATTGAATTGTATGCGTACACTGTGTTTTCTGATTTATATATTAATATATTTTCAATTGTAATGCTATTTTTCTCTTCGTATAACTTTATTTCGTTATCTATTTTTGTCATTTCATAATTTGTCAAAATATTGTTATTATATTGTTTAATAGCAAACGAAACATTTCCATGCAATTGAAATAATAAAAATACTGTTAAAATACTTGTTAAGATTATTCTTGTATATCTCAATTCTTTTAAATATAAAACTATGTATAAAGCAACAATGGGAACTAACAATCCTAATCCTATATTGCTTCTTGGCATTATCCATACATCCTTTGTCAATAAACTAGGAAGAAGCGTTACAATAATAACTGCAGTGATAATATACAATAAAAACATGACTTGTTTTAATTTTAGTTTCTTCATACTAACTTTTATAATTATTATAATTGTTATTATTAAAATAAAAAATATGCTTATATATAATCCTCTAGGTAAAAATTCATGTGTATTTATCAACAAATTTTTAGTTCCGTTAATTACATCTATGACACCATCAACAATACTTTTTTCACTACCTATTCTATCATTTTGAAATATATTAGTTATAATTAGCGTTATGACAGATGGTATTGCATATATTAAAGCTATAAAACTATTGTTATAAATAAATTGCTTAATATTTTTAGCATATAAAAAAGTAAAACTTATGGGTAATAATACTAGTAACGAGTATGTTCCTTGGTAACAAAACGTAGATAAAAATGCTGTAACACATCCAATTATTAGACTTTTTTTATTTTTCTTAGCAAAAAAAATTATTATGTAATAAGTAGTTATAGTAGATAATAAAACACCTAATGTTTGTATTGCTGTATATTCAGTAAAATAAAAATATTCTACTACAAAAACATTAAATATCATCATAAAACTCAATATAATTTTCAAAATTTTAGAGGTAGAACTATGTTTATCGATTATCTTATACATTAAACTGGCACTGATAATTAAAAAGATAACTGATAGAATAAAAGTTATTAATTTCATTGTTGAAAAAGAAATGTTTAAAATACCCATTATTCCTAAATAGGCAGTCATTGCAAACCTTCCAGCTGAAAAATAAGGATCAATAGCATTATTTCTGTATCCATATGCTTCTAAAATATATGTATCACTTGCATATCTATTCCCTATAAATACAATTGAAAATAATATTATTAATATACTAATAATTATATATTCTTTCTTGTTTTTTTTAATATGTTCTAACATTAAGTTACTCCTTTTTTGTACTTGATAATACTGATTTGATTGATGTGTCTTTTTTTGATAATACTGATATTACTTTTTATTTCTTTTTTTACAGAAGTTAAAAAACTTATATATTTTTGTTATTCCTAATTGGTCTAATTTCTTTTTTAATAATATATTTTCTTTTTCAAGATCAAGTTTCGCTGTATATATTTCATCGCTTCTTTTGCTTTGTTCTATTAATTTTTTATTTTTAACCTCTATTATTTTTAAATACTGTAATATAATATTGTTAAAGTATGATGGATATTGATACTCTTTTATATTAAAGGTTACTGCATTTTTATTAATATCTAGTTTTGAATAAGCAATAACGCAAAGTTGTTTTAGATTTTCGTTAGTCTTTTTTATGTTTATTTCTTTTAAATATTTGATAATATTTGAACTGTTGTTTTTTTTGATGTTTTCTCCTGAAAAGTTATATTCAATACACTCATCAATATTATCTAATTGAACCAAGTCAATGTTTCCCTCATAGCTAGAAATAATACTGATTTTCTGAAGAGCAATTGCCTCTAATATGCATCTATCAACACCAATGATTAAATCATTTTTATCCATTTGCTTTTTAACATTATTTATCGCACCTAGATATGTATAATCTTCTTCATTTAATGCTTCTTTAAGATAACTTAAGATTTTTTCTGTTTCTTTTCCGTCACCTGCTATTGTTAAATGAATTTGATGTTTAAAACTATCTTTTAATTGTTTAAAAAATTTAATACCACTAATAATTGATTGATATTTTTCATGACTCATTCTACTGATAAGCATTATATTTTTAATCTTATTTACTTTTATTGTACTTTTATAATCACTAAAATCAATACTGTTATTTATTATTATGATCTTATTTACATCTACTTTGTATCTTTCTATAACATATTCACTAGCTGATTTTGTTATAGATATTATTTTGTAAGCATATTTAAAAAACAATTCATACATGCTTTTAAATTCTGTAAATTGACTTTCGTACCAATTGTAAACATTGTTCTCATCATCTTTTAATGTAGCGGTTGCTGTATGTAAGTATGCTATATAGGGAATTTGAAATTCTAAACATATTGGCAATAAGTATTTAATAAGTAAAAATTGATTTATATGAATTTCATCTATATCGCACTCTTTAATTATTTTTCTTAACTTTGTATATTTAGCAGGATTAACTGAATCAGTTAAATCAAATTCAAAATTAATTACATTTGCTCCCATTTCAATTAATTTTTTAGTATAGATACCTTCTTTAGCTAGTACAGTAACATTAATATCCTTAGTTAATAAAGCTGATACTTGATTTATAACAAATGTTTCTATCCCTCCTATATTAAGTTGTTCAAGACTGATTAATACATTATACTTTTTCATAAAGATCCTCTTCTCTTTTGAATTATTGTATCATAAGTAAGATTTTTTTAAAACTTTTCATTAGTATTATTAATTTCTTTTAATTTTTTCTTTAAGAATTTTTCTTCTTGCATTGTTAAATTATTAGCATCATACATTCTTTCATTAC
>CAYJFL010000031.1:0-4985 GCA_964369865.1 uncultured Muribaculaceae bacterium
ATGTGCTTACTTAAAAAGCTATTAATAATATACCATATATTCTATTTATAATCAATAATAATATTACTAAAACCAAGTAAAAAAACACATAAATTGTGTTTTTTAATTATTAACTGAAGTACATGTTATTCCACTGCTTAATACTTGTGTTGTAATTTGTCTACTAGAATTTATTTTAAGTTGTACGAACTGTGTTAAATTTGTTTCAACTTCACCAGTATAACTAACGATTGATTTATCTAAATAATCTAAATCAACTAATGTTTGTAATGTAACACAATATGTAGCATTTATATTTATATCATTATCAAAATATAATAATGCCGCTGTTTCAATTACATCAATATTTGTATCAGTTGTCTTATCCTTATTTTGATTAAATTGATTTAAAATTAGTGGTATAGTGACAGCCATTGCTATTCCTAAAATAACTAGTACTGCTAATAATTCTATAAGTGTAAATCCTTTAACAGTTTTCATCATACACCCCTTTAAATTGATTATAACTATCTAAACTTATAGTTACACATCCATCCATTATATCAGCATCTAACGGACTATAAATATCAGCTTTAGGTAAATATTTTTCATCTTGAAGAGTTGCAACACTAACAATAGCACTAGTCGTATTTTCCGGAAATAATATACCCGTATTTTCAGCTGCATAACTTAAAGCTGCTGTTTCAATTTTATGAACCTGTTCTTCATAACTTCTTTCTTTACTATGTTCAATAACATCTCCAATAATTGGTACTGTTATAATTATTAATAAACCAATAATTAATATTATTGCAATCAACTCTATTAATGTAAAAGCTTTTCTATTCATAAGTCACTTCCTACTCTTTACTCTATTATTAGTATATCATATTTTATAATCTTTACAACTAATAAAAAAATGTAGTTTCCTACATTATTTATTTAATTTTTCTTCAATTCTTATTAATTGATTATATTTACAAACTCTATCAGTTCTAGATAAAGAACCAGTTTTTATTTGTCCTAAATTAAGACCTACTGCTAAATCAGCAATTGTCGTATCTTCAGTTTCTCCACTACGATGAGAAATTATAGTTTTATAGTTATATTTATTAGCTAAGTTAATAGTTTCTATTGTTTCACTAAAAGTACCTATTTGATTAAGTTTTAAAAGAATAGCATTACCACTTTTATTTTCAATACCTTGTCTTAAACATTCTATATTAGTTACAAATAGATCATCTCCAACAATTTGAATTTTATCACCTAATTTTTCAGTAATTAATCTAAAACCTTCCCAATCATTTTCATCAACTGGATCTTCAATACTAACTATTGGATAAGTATTTACTAAATCAATGTAGTATTCAATTAATTCTTCACTAGTTAATTCTCTATTTTCACCACTAAGAATATACTTACCATCTTTATAAAATTCACTAGCTGCGACATCGATTGCTAATTTAACATCAACTCCTGGTTCATAACCAGCTATTTTAATTGCTTCAATTATTAAATCAAAACCTTCTTTATTACTAGATAAACTTGGTGCAAATCCACCTTCATCACCAACACTTGTAACAAAACCTTTAGCTTTAAGTACATTTTTTAAATTATGAAAAACTTCCGCACCAATTTGTAAACGTTTTTTTATACTATCAGCTTGAGGAATAATCATATATTCTTGAAAATCTAAACTATTATCAGCATGTGCTCCACCATTTATAATGTTCATCATAGGTACAGGTATACTGTAGTTATTTCCTACATATTCATAAAGTTCCATCCCATTACTTTTAGCAACTGCTTTTAATGTTGCTAGTGATACTCCTAATATTGCGTTAGCACCTAAATTACTTTTAGTTTTAGTTCCGTCTAACTCTAACATTGTTTCATCAATGTTTTTTTGATTACTTGCATCCATTCCAACTAATTTATTTTTAATAATTGTATTAACATTATTAACTGCTTTTAATACTCCTTTACCTAAGTATCTTTTATTATCTTCATCACGCATTTCTAATGCTTCACGAACCCCTGTTGAAGCTCCACTTGGAACTGCTGCACGTCCAACTGTTCCATCAGATAAAATCACATCAACTTCTACAGTTGGATTCCCGCGTGAATCTATTATTTCTCTTCCTATAATATCTTTTATTATCATATATTCTCCTCTTTAATTATTTAATTTACTTACTATTTCTTTAAAATCTTTACCGCGCTCTTCAAAATTTTTGTATTGATCTTGAGAGGCACTAGCTGGTGATAATAAAATAGTATCATTTTCTTCACTCATTTGATAAGCTGCTTTTACTGCTTCATCTAATTTTTCAACTTTAATAACATTAACATTAAATCTTTCACAGAATTCTTTTACAGTTTCACTAGTTGCTCCATATGTTACTACTAATTTAACATGTTTCATATAATCATATAATTCATCATAGCTTTGACCTCTATCATATCCACCTAATAATAATATAACTGGTGTATTATATGATTTTAGCGCAACAATAGTAGATGTGTTATTTGTAGATTTACTATCATTATAAAAAATTCTATTATTTATTTTATCAACTAATTCTAAACGATGCTCTACACCACCAAAATTAATTAATACTTGTTTAATAATATCATTATCTATTCCAAACTCTTTTACTACTGCAATTGCACACATAATATTTTGATAATTATGTTCCCCTTTAACACGGATATCATTAATGTTAATTATAAATTCACCATTATAATATATCGCATTATCTTCTAAATAAATATCACTACTGTCATTATTTTTAGTTGTTGAAAAAATGATTTTTTTACTAACTATATCATTAGTTAATTCCATAACATCTTCATCATCACCATTAACAATACCAATACTATTACTATCTTGATTATTAAATATTCTTTTTTTAATATTTTTATAATTTTCATAACTTCCATTAAAATCTAAATGCACTTCACTAAGATTTGTTAAAACACTAATATCACATTTAAAGTCATACATATCATGTAATTGATGATCACTAATTTCTGCTAATAATATTTCGTTTTCTTTAATATCTCCAACAATATCTGATATTGGAAATCCTATATTACCACCTAAATGAACATTTTTATTACTCATTTTTAAAATATTATAAATTAATGTTGTTGTCGTTGTTTTACCATTAGATCCAGTTATTCCAATAATTTTTACACCTTTAGGCATAAAATCATAAGCTAATTCTACTTCATTAATAATTGGAATATTTAATTGATTAGCTTTTTGTACTAATGGATTACTCGAATGTACTCCAGGGTTTTTTACCACTACATCAAAGCTATCATCTAATATATCTGTATTATCATTAGATACAATAAAATTAACTCCCAAACTATTTAATAGTTCAACCACTTCTTCACTTTGTTCACAACGATCTGTTACTAATACAGAATTGTTATATTTGCTAAGTAATTTACATGCTGCAATTCCACTCTTTGCTAGTCCAATTACAAACACTTTTTTATTTTTATATTTCATATGTCACCTCTATTATAGTATACCATTATCTATATAATATGTTAATAGAATATGTAAAGTAATGTTATTGATAGAAATAAATATTTTTGATATAATGAAAAAGTGCTAGGAGGTAAATATATGGGTATTAAAATATTAACTAATGAAGAATTTAAAAATTTCGCAAATACTTATCCTTTATACAATAATTTTCAAACTATCGAATATTCTTTTGTTATGAATAAACAAGGTTGTGATAGTCATTTGATTGGTTATGAAATAGACGGAAAATTAGTTGCTGCTACAATGATATATATTTCTAAAGTCTCAGGTTTTTATTATGCTTATGCACCTCGTGGATTCTTGTTAGATTTTAGTGATAAAAAACTACTAAATAACTTTACTATAGGTATAAAAAAGTACTTAGGTAATAAAGGTATTATGGCCCTTAAAATCAATCCAATGATTGTAAAAAACACCTATATAAAAAATGAAAAATTTAAAAATCATGATTTTGATAATATGTTTAGTAATCTAGCTGAAAACAAATATTTTCATATGGGATATAATAACTATTTTGAAGCATTAAAACCTCGTTTTGAAGCTGTAGTTAATATTAATAAACCTTTTTATGAAATATTTAATAGTTTTAAAAAAGAAGTACGTACTAAAATTAGAAGTGCCGCTAAACGTGGTGTTACTGTTATTAAAGGTACTGAAGAAGATTTAAAATACTTGCATAAACAAACAAAAGATATTTATCCTCGTGATTTAAAATACTTTACTGATGCTTATAATTCTTTTAATAGAAATAACTCAGTTGATTACTACTACACTAAATTAAATACAACTCATTATATAAAATATGTTAAAAAAATTTATGAAGATATTGAAAATAAATTAAATAATATTAATGAAATGATAAACAGTGGTAGTGAAAAAACTAAATTAAGATTACTAGATCAAAAAATTAACATTGATAAAGAATTTAATATTATTAAACAAGATTTAGTTAAAGCAACTAAATATGCTAGTACTTATCCTGATGGAATTATAACTGCTTCAATGATGGTAACAAGACACCAAGATGAGATTAGTATCTTTATGGATGGATATGATAAAAAATATTCATCATTCAATTCAAAACATCTACTTATATGGCAATTAATTGAAAGATATTCTAAACTTGGTTACAAAAAATTTAACTTGGGTGGAATGATGAGCATTAATGTTGATCATAGTAAATATAATGGTTTAAATAGATTTAAGCTAGGTTTCTCCCCTATTGTTTATGAATATATTGGTGATTTAGAACTGAAAACAAATGATTTAATATACTTTGCATATCAAAATACAAATCCAATCAGAAAATTATTAGGTAAATAAAAGATATAGTAATATATCTTTTTTTGTAATTTATAAACAAAAAAAAGAGCAAAAGCTCTTTTAATTAGTTATTATTCAACAACTTCTGAAACGTTACCAGCACCAACTGTTCTACCAC
>CAYJFL010000032.1:0-3835 GCA_964369865.1 uncultured Muribaculaceae bacterium
GGAATATTCAACCGAAACCCCCTGAAGGAGAGCTAGTAATAGTTCTCCGTTTTTTTATGCCCTTAAATAAAGGGGGTGTTATAATTACATATTATTACTTAAAGTCTTCCGGTACCATTTAGGTACCAATAACTATTTTAAAGAGCTTTTTAAGCGGTAAATAGAGTATATTTACAATTTATTATAGATGTTGTAGAAGCCTATATTAACTAGGATACTTTAATTATAACTTACTTATTGATATTGTTATAATTATATACCTGAAGGGGAGCAAATATAAGTGTCCAGCCATAATCGGAGGGTGTCCGGACAAGTGTGGACGATTGATTAATAATATAACTAAAAAGGTTTATTATTTTGCTTTTTTATGGTAGGATATATAACTAAATAAAGGAGTAGTATGGTATGAAAGTAGAGGTAATTAATAGTGATGTTAAGTTTAATGATATAATTAAGCAGTTAATAAAAAAATTGGAAGTAGTAGATCATTATGAACTAATGTCATATTTTTATTTTGAATATAAAAAAGGTTTTCACTTTGATCAAAATAGAGATTGTTTATGTCTAAATAGAAAAAAAATATTGTATTTACAAATATTGTTTAAGTGTGTTAAATCTGATGAAACAAATAAAATAAAACTAACAGAAAAAAAGATAGTTGAAATTGATAAAATGTTAAGTAAAATAAATGAATTAATACTTAGAAAGAAAATAGAAAATTTAGACGATAATTATACAGAAGAAGAAAAGGATTATTTAATTCATTCTGATTCATTTGGTGAATTTTCTGGGAAAAGGTATGATATCTTTGAGGTTCAACATCACAAAGATTTATTATCAATAGTTTCAGAAGAATTTGAAAATACTTTTGATTTTTCAATAGAAGAATTGTATGCTGGAATATCAAGTTTAAAGAACAACTTTTATTTTGTATATGAAAAAAATTTTGATGAAATACGTAGTTTAATTAATGATGGAAAAATTGAAATAGAAGAAAATGGGAATGTGAAATTTGCTAAGAGTATCTCAAAAAAAGAAAAAACCAGAATAAACCAATTTTTTAAAAATGTATTTAAATTAGAGCTAATAGATATTTTAAACGCTACTAATTGGAACAACAAATTTATAGAAACATTTATATTAGAGGAAACAGAAATAGATGTTTTTTTAAAAAATGTAAGTATTAATTCATGGAACAGTTTAGTAAACAAACTTAAATATAAACCCATAATGAGTATTGGAGACAAATATTATTTGTGTTTAGAACAGTTTTTTTATGATAATTTTGATAGAAGTGTTATGAGAGAAATTTGTAATCATCATTCGAAGGAAAAAGATATTATCAGAAAAAAATACACATCTAATATAGAAAATTTAATTGTTAATTATTTAAATAAAATTTTAAATTCAAAGAATGCTTATATTAATAATTTTTATGATTATAACGGTAAAACAATGGAAAATGATATTTTAATTGAATTTGATAACAATATTTTTATAATAGAAGTAAAGTCAGGCAATTTCACACCGGAATTGGCGCGTGATGATTTAACTTCCCATAAAAAATCATTAGACCATTTGATTGCTCATGCTAATATTCAACAAAATAATTTAGAAAGTTTATTAGAATTAAAAAAAGAAGTTATAATTTTTGATAGTAATAATAAGAAAAAAAGAAAAGAAAAATTCAGATTAAAACTAAGTGAAGAAACTAAAATTATTAAAATTATAATCACAGCAGAGTCGTTTAATGATATAGAAGCTAGAGCAGATAAAGTGAAGATTTTATCAATGAGCAAAGATACTATTGTTATTTGTTTAGATGACCTACGAGTATATAGTCATTATTTTTCGGATCATCCTTGTTATTTCTTACAATATTTATTTCAGAGAAAAAAAACGATAGGCAATAAAAATATTGATTTATGCGATGAATTGTATCATTTAGGATTATGGTTAGATTATAATTTTTATAATGAGCATACAAATAATATGCTAGATAGTTTTATTGCAGAAAACAATATTAATAAACCTTTAGATATGGTAACTATTATTGGTGAAGATTGGATGGAAGAATTGAATAAATATTATAATAATTTGTATTTTAATAAAAGTGAAATTAATAAACCATTTAGAATAATGCCTGAAGAATTAACAAAAATAATTTCTTATCTAGAAAAAAATAATATTAGCAAAAAAACATATTTCAGTACTTTCTTATTAGATTTAGATAAACAAACTATGGATATAGTTGAGAAAATGGTAAAAAATTCGAGAGAGTATTATAGAATGTATAAAAGACCAAAATTTGGTTTTGTATCTTTGAAAAATACATATGAAAATGATATTGATGGTCTCAATATCACATCTATATATGATGATGATCAATTCGATAAATCCGATCTTTATATCAATGCATATGCTGATATGTATCTTTCTAAAACGAATAAAGTATTAATGATTTTTATTTATTATAATAAAGATAAAAAAATAAAAATGATTGATATAAATATATTAAGCGCAACAGATGAATTAGCAGGTTCTAAGGAGGTGCTAGAATTTTCTGAAAAGCTAAAAAAGAAAAGAGAAATTAAAATAAGAAATAAAAAAGTCGGAAGAAATGAATTATGTCCATGTGGAAGTGGTAAAAAATATAAAAAATGTTGTATAGACCATTAAAATAAAAAGACTAGGAAAATTAATTCCTAGCTTTCTTCTATATCTAAACTATCAAATGTATCTACTATACCAGTCATGGTATTAGTAAACATATGAGAGTAAGTATTTAGTGTTTCTTCTATTTTAGTATGACCTAAGTATTTAGCCACCATAGTTATATTAGCTCCTTTATCAATAAGTAAAGAAGCACAAGAGTGTCTAAAATCATGAGTTCTTATTTCTTTAAGATTGGCTTGTTTAGCCATATCTCTTTTAGAATTTCTAATAACAGATGATGATATTGGAAAAGCATCACCACAAACAAAATAATCATCATTGAATCCATTAACCTTCATAGCATCTTCTTTAAGCGTTTGAAGGCTTTTAAGAAGCGTTTTAGGGATAGGTAAGGTTCTTATACTACTATTAGTCTTTGGAACGCAGAAAACGAATGTTTTAACGGATCCGGATCTAGCTGTAATTTGTTTACTAATAGATATAGTTCTTCTAGTAAAATTAATATCTTTCCACTGAAGACCAATAAGTTCACCTCGTCTTAAACCACAGAAGTAAAGTATCTCATATATTATTTTAACTCTGTTATCTTTAGCAAATGATAAGAAATGTTTAAATTCATCATAAGTGTAATATAACATTTCTTTTTTTATTTCATTTGGATTATTAAAGTTAGTCATTTTAGGATATACTTTAACAAAGTTAAATTCATACCATGCAGTAGCATAATTTAAAATAGATTTTAAAAACTTATATATATCATTTTTATATTTAGTAGAAAGGGTAGTTTGATGTATATAATCTTTCCATCTTTCAAACTGAATTATATTTAAGTCTTTTAATTTAATTTTATATAGAGGCTCTAAATATCTTTTATTATTATAGTAATTATGTTTAGTAGTTTCTCTAACTTTATCTTTTTTATAATCAATAAATAAATTCATCATTTCTTCAAATGTTAAATTAGATTGATTTTCGTTACTACGAAGTTTAATCTTAAAATCAAACTCTGCTTCTTCAGCTTCTTTCTTAGTCATATATCTTTTGGATCTCTTTTGTTTTTTAGATCCATCTATATCTTCATATCTAATTTTGAAAAACCATTGTTTCCCATCTTTAGTTACTTCTTTGTCTTTGTAAATACCCATTATAAAATTATCCT
>CAYJFL010000033.1:0-3528 GCA_964369865.1 uncultured Muribaculaceae bacterium
CTGTAATTGAATATTGAATTTTAAGTATATCTTTAACTAAGATTTCTATTTCTTTAAGTTCTGATTCATTAAATTTATGGTTAAAAAAACCAATTAAATATTTAAACAATTGTTGATATGTAATATTAAATATAGCATTTCTAGTTAATCTAGATGCAATACCAAATGAAATAAATTTTGGAGCTATATATTTAACTATATAAACATCTAAATTATCCTCGTAAAATTTCATTAAGTTATCATATTCTTTATCAGTCATATCTTCACACATTATTAACACCTCACTTTGATGTTATATTAATCACTTAATAATAAAAAAAAGTCAAATCATTAGTATATAAGAATAAAATATAAAAAAATTAATAAGGGTCTTGTAAATAAAAATTAAATATGCTACAATATTACTGTCAGCTGATGTATTAGTTGACGCAGTAGGCAACCAGCTAGTAAATAGTGGTTGTTTTTTAATTAATTAAACTATTAAATGATTTAAATAAACATTGAGCAGTTTTTTCTTCTCAGTATCATTATAGATGTAAGAAATGTTTTCATGTTCTAAATTATTATATAAAGTAACTATATGATCAACATCTTTAGATATTACGAAAAGACATTTTTTGATATTATGTTCATTAAATATAAAAGTTAGAAGTTCTATATACAAACCTTTAGATTTTAAAATATGCTTACCATTATTAAGTTTGAACTTGACGATGAATTTGCAATTGAAATTATTATCGTTCATATATTCATTTGATAAAACAATATAAGTCAACATATCATTTAATATAGCCATAGCTTTTTTATTTAGAATTAACACTAAAGTATTATTGCTATAAATATATCCATTTGATAACACATATAGTGACTTATTTTTATGTCTTAATTCGAAGAATTTGTAATTCTTAATATTTTTGTCAATCGTCATATTGTCCTCCTAATAGTTATAAATAAATCTAATCTAAAGGTGTAGCATAAATTTGCTCTAATTCTATAACCAATT
Source organism: uncultured Muribaculaceae bacterium (assembly GCA_964369865.1). Lineage (GTDB taxonomy): Bacteria > Bacillota_I > Bacilli_A > RF39 > UBA660 > MGBC107952. The sequence goes on from CAYJFL010000033.1 coordinate 1,004, forward strand.
GTTCCATGCTTATATAGAACTTTTCTATATTAGAATCTTTAAAAAAAAGTTTTAGAATTTCTTCTGCGTATTTCCAACCTTTAACTTTTAATGAACGTTTCTTTCTGCTATTATCCCAAAATTTCACGATAAATCCATCAGAGTTCTGAATATGATATCCGTATGACTTAATAATTGAAATATCTTCATCAATTAAAAGTTGTACTATTTGTATTGCTAATGAATTTACTTTTATTAACAATAAACCAGAATCGTTCCCGAAAATTTTCCCATCTTCGTAAAAAGTTAATACGTAACCTGTAAAAGGATTTTGAATCTTTAGAACCCAATTATTCGATATACTCATATATAAACACTACCTTTCATTAAATATTCAAAATAAATTTTTCTCGTTTTGATTAATATCTAATACGTACACTTTGAAAGTGAATTAGATATTTAATCTCAAAAAGCTTATCAGACTACTATATCTATCTTCTTTTTAAAAATATTTAGGCCAAAAGAGCAATTTTGTGCCTTCTTCAAACCCTTGTAATAGAAACATACAACCCATAGATAAAAATGTGAATTGTAGCCATTTTTGACGCATATTATTCATATAATTGTGTACATTAAATATTATCAATAATTCAATGCAAAATTACTTCAATCATTATACTGCGTTAAATATAATAACCTTTTCTTCTCTATAACCTTCTCGTCAATCAATAAAACTATCATCCACAAATTTCTACACCAATAATAATACTTGTTATAGATAATTTAAATATTATTACTTACTTAATCTCTTCTCTTAATGATAGCCACCATACTATTCTTATCTTTTTTTATAATTCTAAGTTTTCTTTCATATGTATCTTATTCTTTTGATGTTTAATTTAAAATTATTGTTTTAAAATTAATAATGTTAGTATTAGTATTATTATTAGTGCTTTTTCTAGGGTAGCATCCTGTCATCTAAGTTGTAATGAAATCTAAAGGATTTCCATGTTGCAAATCTAATAGCATTATGCTATTAATTTAATATACGAAAAAAAATTTCATTTCTACAAAAAAAGAAAGATAAATTGCTAAAAATAATATAAAGTTATTTAGACAAAATAAAAACTCACAAAACATGTGAGTTTATTTGTAAAATGGAGGGACCAGCCGGATTTGAACCGGCGCGTCAGAGTGTTGCAGACTCATGCCTTACCGCTTGGCTATGGTCCCATTTAATATAATATATGCCTAGAATTTTTCTTAGCAACAATATTATATCTTATTTTATTCAAAGTGTCAATTTTATGATCAAAAAAACCTAATAATTAATAGATATATCTTTTATTAAAAATATAAAATATAAATTTTATAAAACCTATAGTTTTAAGACATAATGAGATTTAAAATCGAATTGTAGTAAAAAAAGTCGAATTGTAGTATAATAGTGTTATTGAATTGCTTGGAGGTATAATATGTCAAATAACGAAAGTTTAAAAAGAGCTAAGAAAGAAAAAGATGATGAATTTTATACTGAGTATTCTGATATAGAAAAAGAAATGAATGCTTATTTAGAATATAATCCCAATGTATTTAAAAATAAAACTGTTTTATTACCATGTGATGATCCAGAATGGAGTAATTTTACAAGATATTTTTCACAAAACTTTGAATTATTAGGTTTAAAAAAATTAATTAGCACTAGCTATGCAAATGATAAAAAGTCTGCTGTGTATGTACAATTATCTTTATTTGAAAAAAATTCTTCAGAATTTGACAAAAGTAAATCACAATCACATGGAAAAATATTTACCTTAGATAATGATAAAGATTACTCTGGCAGAATAGATATTAATGATTTAAAATGGAAATATTTAAAAGGTGATGGTGATTTTAGATCAGATGAAGTAAAAAAATTAAGAGATGAAGCAGATATTATTGTAACGAATCCACCATTTTCATTATTTAGAGAATTTCTAGCATGGCTTATAGAATCAAACAAACAATTTATAATAATAGGGAATGAAAATGATGCAACTACAAAAGATACCTTTCCTATGATAAGAGAAGGCAAAATATGGTTGGGAAAAAATGCTGGGGATATGGCTTTTAAAGTTCCAAGTTCATCTGAGCCTCGAGAAACAAGATTTTGGATCGATGCATCTGGTCAAAAATGGCGTAGTATGGGAAATATTTGTTGGTATACAAATATAGACTTAAGAAGAAGACATACTGAATTGAAATTAATGACTAGAGAAGATAATCTTAGATATAATAAACCTTTAATTAATAAATTAAATAAAGATTACAATGTTAATGATTATCCAAAATTTGATAATTACAATGCTATAGAGGTTCCGAGATATGATGCCATCCCTTCTGACTATAAGAAAACCATGGGAGTACCGATAACATTTTTAAAATTTCATAACCCATATCAATTTAGAATAATTGGACATACTCACTCTGGAGACGATGCTAAAGAAGTAGAATTATTAAGAACTATTCCGAACAAAAGACATAGAGGTTATATAAATGGAAAACAA
>CAYJFL010000034.1:0-3065 GCA_964369865.1 uncultured Muribaculaceae bacterium
TATTGTATCTGATAAACCCTTGAGTTCATCATCTTCATCAAATTTATAATTAATCTTGTAATTATCATTTGATAAATTATTAACTTTATTTTTTAACATTTCTATTTTCTTTACAATTTTATGATTCCACATTATTAATAAACTTAATACTATTATAAAAGTAATTATCATAAGTGGTAAAATATTAAGCAACACTTTACTTCGCATTGTGTTTATATAGTTGTCATTAGCAAGACTTATCTTTTTAACAGCATCTTCTTTAGGACTATTAGTACTATAATAATAAGTATCTCCTAAATATATAAATTTTCCTTGATCAGCCGTAATTAATGATACTAATTTGTCTAGTTTTATATCAACAACCTCATTTAAATTTTCTGATACAACAATTTCGTTTTCATTTGAAATATATATGTAGGCAATATCAGCATCTACCGATGATTCACTTATTGTCCCATCAATTAATTCTAGTGGTTGTTTTAAATATTGGTATAAATGTTCTTCGTATGTAGGTAATAGTACGTTAGGCAATATTATTCCAAGTGATAAAGTAATTATCCCAAAAATTATAATACTTATAATTACTAATTGTTTGGATAAACTATAACTTATATTTTTCATATAAAACGGTATCCATACCCATATATAGTATTAATTCTAACTTTAGGCAATTTCTTTCTTAATCTTCTTACTAAATCATCTACTACACGATCACTCCCAAAATAATCTTCCCCCCAAATTAATTTTAAAATTTCATCTCTACTAAAAGATTTGTTTTTATTATTTAAAAATAATAATAGTAAGTCGAATTCTAGTGTGGTTAATATGATTTCACTATCATTTTCTAATACTGTACGTGTATTTATATCGATAGTATAATTTTCATAATTTACTATATCATTTTTAACTTCATATACTCTATCCAATATACGTTTTACTCTTAAAATTAATTCTTTAGGTGAATAAGGTTTAGTAATATAATCATCACTTCCTAGCTCTAAACCGATTATTTTATCTAAATCTTGATCGCGGGCAGAAGTAAATATTATTGGTACTTTTTTATCAGTTAGTTTTATCTTTTTAATAATATCATATCCACTTATATTATCTCCTAGCATAATATCTAAGATCCACAAGTTAACATCATTACCGATATATTCTACTGCATCACTTCCGTTATAAAAATTTATTACTTCAAACCCTTCTTTTTCTAAGTAAGTTTTAATTAAGTTATTCAAATTAACTTCATCTTCAACTAAACAAATTTTATACATCTTGCTCACCTCATTATTAGTATAACATGTTTTTTAATTATTCTCTATTATCACCTCCAGTACTTTAAATATACTAGATAAATGTGTTTAAATTATTTTTAAAGTATGGGAAATTATGGCAAAAAAAATATAGAGATTATTCTCTATATTCAAATTCATAGTCTAGTATTCTAATATAATCACCATCTACAGCACCTAATTCTTTTAATTTATCATCTATTCCAAGTCTTCTTAACTTTTTAGAAAATCTATAAAAGGCTTCATCTGTTGTAAATTTAGTTAATCTAAATATTTTTTCAATTTCTTTACCTTTAATAACCCATGTACCAGTAAAATCTTTTTCTATTTCAAATGGTTTTTCAACTTTAAATTTATAAAGAACATGTGTTTCAAATCTTTCTTCTTCATAAAGTGGCTGTTTACTAATAGTTTCTAAAAGTTCACTAATACGTTTTAATACTGGTTCTAACCCTTCACTATTAATAGCTGAAATTGTAAAAATTTCAGTATCAGGATATTTATCTTTAAAGCGCTCTAAATTTTCTATAGCGCCCTCAATATCCATTTTGTTAGCAATAACTATCTGTGGTTTATCAAGTACTTTTTTATTAAATGCTAAAAGTTCTTCATTTATAATTTCATAATCTTCAAGAGGATCTCTTCCTTCAAATCCACTCATATCAAGAATATGAGCAATAACTCTTGTACGTTCTACATGGCGTAAGAATCTATCTCCAAGACCTTCACCTAAAGATGCACCTTTGATAAGTCCTGGTAAATCAGCAACAACAAATGATTTACCATCAGCAACTTTTACTACTCCTAAATTTGGTTTTAATGTAGTAAAGTGATATGCTGCAATTTTTGGTTTACTTGCTGAGATTTTAGAAATTAGTGTTGATTTACCTACACTTGGTAATCCTACTAATCCCACATCAGCTAATAATTTAAGTTCTGCTTTAATTCTTTTTTCTTCTCCATCTTCACCATGTTCACTGTAACTTGGTGCTGGATTACTACGTGTTGCAAAAGCTATATTTCCTCTTCCTCCACGTCCACCGCTAGCAATTACTGCTTGTTGTTTATGTTTAGTTAAGTCAGCGATAATTAAATTAGTTTCAGCATCTGTTACTACTGTACCAGGTGGTACTTTGATAATGATATCAGTTGCACTCTTACCGTGACAACCACTACCTTGACCATTAACTCCTTTATTACCTTTAATTAACTTTTTAAATCTTAAATCTATTAATGTATTAAGTCCTTCGTCAACTTCAAAAATAATGTCTCCACCATTTCCTCCGTTTCCACCACTAGGACCTCCCATTTCAACATATTTTTCACGATGAAAGGCCATACAACCGTCTCCACCTTTACCTGCAATCAAGTCTACTACTACTTCATCTATAAACATATTATCACCTCTAATTCATTATTATTATACACTAAATACTATAAATTACCTAGTAAAAAACCCAATTTAAATTAATTGGGTTTTAAATTACTTAGTTGCGTAAACGCTAGCTTGTTTTTTATCTTTTCCTGAGCGTTCAAATCTTACATATCCGTCAATTAGAGCAAATAAAGTATGATCTTTTCCTAATCCACAGTTTGTACCTGGATTAATTTTAGTACCACGTTGACGGTAAATTATACTTCCCGCTGTGATAAATTCTCCATCAGCTGCTTTAGCTCCTAGACGTTTAGATTCACTATCACGTCCGTTAGATGTAGAACCTTGACCTTTTTTATGTGCAAATAATTGAATATTCAATCTTAATAATTCTAACA
>CAYJFL010000035.1:0-2085 GCA_964369865.1 uncultured Muribaculaceae bacterium
ATTATAAATTAATGGAAAAAGTTACTAATGAATAGTAGCTTTTTTATATTATAAAATAATGTAATATTAAATATATTTGATGAAGATAGAATAAAACATTGTCAAAAAAAAATTGGTACTTTATATTTAAAAATTGTTTTCAAGTATCTATATTTTACAATGGTAATAAAATAGAAGTAATAAATTAAGTCTTATTAATAATACTTTTTCAGTTTCTATTGATATTAATTGTAGTAAAAATTTTAGTATGATATAATAAATAATATAAAAGGAGAATAAGAAATGAAATATGATATTAGTGTATTTGGTGGTTGCTCACTTGATAAAATGTATTACCAAAATATTGATGGAAGTTATAATGATGAAGCAGAGTTGGATATTCCTGGTGGTAAGGGAAGCAATCAGGCAGTTGCTGCCTCAAGAGCAGGAGCTAAAGTTGCTATGATAAGCAAGATTGGTAATGATTTAATAGGGAAAGAAATACTAAATAATTTAATAAAAAATAATGTAAATACTGATGCAATCGAAATCGAAAACAATTTAAATAATGATACTAGTAAAATTTTTATTGAAAGAAATGAAAAAGATAATAAAATTGTTAGATCGAGTGGAGCGATTGATAATTTCACAATTGACATGATTGATAAAAATAAAAATTTATTATTAAATTCTAAAATGGTACTTGGTCAAATGAAAGCGCCTATTCATGTTATGGAAAGATTAATTAATTTTTGTTATGATAATAATATTCCATTAATTATTACACCTTGTCGTCCAAACAAGTTAAATGTAAGTGATAAAAAAAATATAGAATTAATTGATAAAATAACTTTTATTACAGCTAATAGAACTGAGTGTGAAGCTATATTTAATACAAAGGATATTAAATCATGTGTAGAAAAATATCCTAATAAATTAATAGTAACACTTGGAGCAGAAGGTGTAATGTATAGTGATGGCGAAAAAGTAATTCATCTAAAAGCTATAAACGTAAATAATGTAGTTGATACAGTAGGAGCTGGAGATACTTTTAACGGTAATTTAGCTTATGGATTAATTAATAAATTTACATTAAAAGATGCAATAGTTAGAGCACAGTTTGCATCAGCTATGAAAATTCAAATTAAAACAGCACAAAAAGGTATGCCGTATTATGAACAATTAAATGAATATATAAGAAATTATAATACCAATAATTTTAAATATAAAAAAGAATTTGATCTATGTTATAAAGCTATTATGAATGCATATGAGTTATTATCTAACAACTTTAAAATAAAAAGAAAATCAGATAAAAGCTTCGTAACCGAATCAGATTTAATTGTAGAAAGTTACATCATTAATGAAATAAAAAAAATATTTCCAAATGATAATATTGTTAGCGAAGAATCTAACAACAGTAATTCTATAATTAATAGGACTTGGATAATAGATCCAATTGATGGAACAGAACATTATATGAAAAATTCTAAATTCTGGGGTATTCAAGTAGGATTTGTTGACGATTATAATCAGTTTTCTATTATTTATTTGCCAAAATTAAATGAAATTTATTATTCAATTAAAAATGTTGGTGTATTTTTAAATGAATCTAAAATAGAATTAAATAAAGAAACTCCTAAACTAATTATTGAGTTTGCTGGTTCGCTAGAAAAAAAGCTAGATGAGAAAATAAAAATATTTAACTATATTAGAGAATATAATAATAAAGCAGTAGGTTATATGCATATAAATGCATGTTGTGTTGCATTTGCAAATTTATTATCAGGTAGAAATGATGCAATAATTTCATCCGTTAAAAGAGATTGGGATATAATGCCAGGTAAAATTATGTTGGAAGAAGCTAATGTGTTTATAAAAGAAATTGATGGATTAACGATATATTCTAGAGATAAGGACTTTTTTGACTATTTAATTTCAAAATACTAAAAATATTTATATACTAGTTACAGACAGAAAAGATATTTTTTGAAGCCATTAAAGAAACAAAAAATACTTAAATAATTAAGGAAATAAAGTATCTCTTACTGAAGTACATTAATTTGTCCTTTAGTAAAGCTAATACCTATAGAATTATAGAACTTA